>NZ_QNRV01000008.1 GCF_003315195.1 Sutterella wadsworthensis
CCCCGCGTTGTGGATACCAATCCGATTCAGGCCACGCTGGGCGTCTCCGCTCAGAACGGCGCCTGGACGTTTGGTCTCAACTACGGTCTGACGGCCGGCGGCGACGATCGCATGAACAATGCCTTCAACGCCAACCTCCGTTACTCGTTCTAAAAACGCGCATCGAATTGAGGAACTTATTCCTCAGTCGTGAGCTCCAAGCCTCCGTCGGCCGTACTCCAAGGGTCGGCGGAGGCGGGTGAACAACCAATGAACTGAAGCGAGACGGACTGTATGGCAGTTCGATCCCGCCTCATATCTCGCGCCCGTCTGCCGCCTGTGCGGGGGACGGGCTTTTTTTATCTTGAATTCGGATTGCGAGGTTCAAATGCCGTTCTCAGCTCCTTCATCTCCGCCCGAAACGTCCGTGCGCAACCGGCTGCGTCCGAAGTACTGCAACCCAGCCCAGCTTCGCGGAAGCGCCGTTAAGCTCTTTGAAGCCGGATTCGGTTACGTGCGGGCTGCAAGGATGCTCAATATTCCGGCCAATACGGTGAAAGACTGGTCAAACGCTTGGAAAAAGGGCACTTTCAAAACGGAAATTTCGCCGTCGCTCTTTCGCTATAACCGCTACATCAAAGAGAAGGCTGTCCGTTTGCGGCTGACCGGCCATACCCTCAAAGAAGTGTCTGAAATGACCGGGGCATCACAGACAAGCGTGAAGCGGTGGGTAGAAGCCTATGTCGCCAAAAAAGGTCTGCAAGGATCGGTGTTTAGTTCCAGAGTGCAGGAGGACGGCGGCATTAAACAATAAGCCGCAGCTTCGGGCGAAGCGGGCCATTGCGCGGACAAAACGATTTGCGGTTGGGCGGAAAGCCGTAAGAATGCCGGCGCTTTTAAGCGCCCGAACGGCCTCTTCAAAAGCGCATTGATGCATCAAGCAGTCATAGACGGCCCCAAAGACGACGAGCCGGCTTTTCTCAGCCTTTCGGTGAGCCTCTGAAGTACTCTTCTTACGCCCCATGCGGACGGCCGATCTGAGCCGATATCGGATAGTCTACCGATGGCTGAAATCATTCCCGTCCATGCCTGACGAGGCAAACATCTGCGGTACCGCTGGAGCCGTCTATTCAGCTCATCACTATTTGAATCAAGCTGGGATTGACGGCTTCATTTTGAGTGCAGAATGCATTTCTGCTCAAGATTATTTCTGCATCAAAACGCCCCTTCGAATAAAAAGAGCGCGTTTGGCCAATAGCCCGTTCCTCAGTGTTTGGAGCTCTTCACTTTCAAGATGACGGACAGAAGAAGGGCTGCCGCCATCAAACCGGCAAAAACCAGCATCGTTTGGTGGTAGCTCCCGGTCGTTTCCTTAATGACGGATAAGAGCATCGGCCCGGCAATGCCGGCCAAAGCCCAAGCCGTCAGCATGATGCCGTGAATGGAGGAGAGCTGGCGAACACCGAACAAATCCGACAGGAAGGCCGGCATGCAGGAAAACCCGCCGCCGTAGCAGCTGATGATCGTGAGAACGAGGATATAAAAAACGGCTTCCGACGGGGTTTGGGCGAGCGCAAAGAAGGCTGCCGTTTCAATCACAAAGAAAAACACATAGGTCGCGGCACGTCCCATCCAATCGGAAAGCGTGGACCAGGCGAGTCGGCCAAGACCATTGACGATGCCGATGGCGCCCACAAGGGCGGCAGCTCCGGCAGCATTCATGCCGACGGCTTCCTGGGCCATCGGAGATGCCACGGCGAGGAGTCCGATACCGCAGGTGATGTTGGTGAAGAAAAGCCACCAAAGCGACCAAAATTCCCAGGTCTGGACGGCTTCACGGCGCGTGTACTGTCTGCCGGTTTGGGCGGCAGCGGCTTTTTTGAGTTTGTCTGATGCATCGTCGGAAAGCTTCGTGAGATCAACCGTTTCACCGGCTTTCGGAGGCATCAAATAAAGCGAGGAGAGCGTCATGACAACTGCGTAAGCCCCTCCCATGATGAGAAAGTTCGCTGATAGGCCATAGAGGGCCGTGAGCTTTTGCATCAGCGGCCCGCCGATGAGCGAAGCAAAGCCGAACCCCATAATGGCCAGGCCGGTTGCAAATCCGCGGCGAGCGGGGAACCATTTGACTAAAGTTGAAACCGGCGTGATATAGCCGATGCCGAGCCCAATGCCGCCGATAGTACCGTAAAAGAAATAGAGGAGCGCGACGCTCTTCATCGAAACGGCGAGCGCCGTGCCGGTCAGACCGGAACAGAAAAAGAGCATGGAAAGGAGGCCCGAAGCACGAGGGCCGATGCGTTCAACGAACTTGCCGAGGAACGCCGCAGACAGCCCGAGAAACAAAATGGCGATGGAAAACGCCCAGGTCGTGCTCGAGAGCGAGATGCCCATCTCTGCCATCACAGGCTTCGTCAGTACGCTCCAGGCATAGACGCTGCCGATGGACGCATGAATGCCTACAGCGGAAAGGGCAATGCCGACTCGGTTTCGCTTCATTAAATACTCCGGCTGAGCCGCAAAGAAAGCAGCATTTTTATGGGGTCTTTTGGACGGCAGAGCAGACATCAAAGCAATGGGAAAGGATCCTCTTAAAGATCGGACTTCGATGTGCCTGCTGCCGCTTGGGGGGCGAACAGATGGTTTACAAAGCCTAAAAGAGTCCGCCGTTTAAAGTCAATGACATTAGATCTTGTTTCTTTTATGTAAATGCAAAAAAAGGCGAAAATAGATATTTCAGCCTAGTTATTTTGGTGATCAAAACGCAGGAATTTTCGTATTCCGATGTCGCTCTCTGCCGGCGTTTCAGGAAGTCAGTACTTTTCTGATTGAGCGAACACCATAAACGGATGCGGGAGATAACCAGCCCAATCGCGCCGTCAGTGAGGCGGACACTAATGCTCCAAGGCATGGATCTGCGGCAGACCGCACGATGCCAACGCGAATTTTCAGCTCTTGAAAAAGGCGTTCCAAATAACACTCACGGCAAGCAGCCAGAAAAGAACGGCGCTGATGCGGTTGAGCCAGAAAGAGAACTTTGGGCCGGCGAGCCGCTTGGCGCCGGCAGCGGCGATCCAGCTGTAGCCCAAATGCACGACGAAGCAGACGAGCACAAAAAGCGCCGAAAGCATGACCGCCTGCGGGAGGTACGGCTGATCCGTGCGGATAAAGGGCGGCATCAGTGAGAGCAGGAACACAATCAGCATGATGTTGGAGGCCTGCAGAACCACGGCTCCCCAAAAAATCTTCCGGAATGTGAAGCGCTCCTGGCCGGAGCGCAGTCCCTCACGCGCGGCTGAATCACCGGCAGCGGAAAGGTCAAGCGCGCCCGAGCGCCAGCTCTGAAGGCCGAACCACACCAATACCAATGCGGAGACCACCTGAAGCACGCTGTAAGCCGCCGGGGAATTGGCTATCAGGGCGCCTAGTCCCGTAGCGGAAAGCGCTGACATTAATGAACACCCCAAACACGTGCCGAGCGGAGACGCCAAAACGCACTTCATGCCGCCGCGGAATCCGCTTGCAATCGTGTAGAGCACGCCGGATCCCGGCGTGATGCAGGCAACGAAAGAAACGAAGAGATATAGCGCGATGCTCTTGTCCATGGCTCTCGGGGTCCTTCAGGTTCGAGCGTTAAATGCCGGACGAAGAAAGCGAAAAGATAGACTTAATTTCGTCGTCTGTCAGGTCACCGATCCAGGATTCGCCGACACCGACGGCAAGGTCGGCCAACTCACGCTTTTTCTTAAGCATTTCGTTCACCTTTTCTTCAAAGGTGCCGGCTGTGATGAAGCGATAGACCACCACATCCCGTCGCTGACCGATTCGCCATGCTCGGTCCGAGGCCTGATCTTCTACAGCCGGATTCCACCAAAGGTCATAGTGAATGACGGCGGAGGCGGCTGTGAGGTTCAGACCCGTGCCGCCCGCTTTGAGCGACAAAATGAAGACTTCCGACTCCGGGTTGTTCTGGAAGGCATCTACCATTTCCATGCGCTTGGCCGCGGGCACGCCGCCATGGAGAAATTCGGGCTTGCGGCCCGTGGCATCTTCAATCCATCGAACCAGTCGTTCGCCCATTTCGCGGAACTGCGTAAAGACGAGCGCCTTGCGCCCAGACTGGCGGCAGCGGCGAAGGAGCTCGAGGAGCGCTTCAGCTTTGCCGGAGTCGGGTTTATCGACAAATTCTTTTTGGAACTGCGAGGGCGAATTGGAGATCTGCTTAAGGTTAAGAATCATGCGCAGAATCTGTCCGCGGCGTGAGAGCCGCGCCTGCGCCGCATGGAGCCTGTCGCCCGCGGCTTCCTGCTCGCGGGATTCGCGGTCAAGGGTTTCGAGCGACTCCAGATTGGCCTTGAGGCATTCTTCATAGAGCGCCACCTGCTTGGGCGTGAGCGTCGTGAAGTAGTCGACCACATTCTTTTCAGGGAGTTCATCGAGAATGCCCGGGTCCGTCTTCACGCGGCGGAGGAGAAAGGGCGACGTAATGCGGCGGAACCGGTCAATCGCTGCTCGGTCGCGATGTTCTTCAATCGGCATGACAAAATCACGTCGGAACTGCGCGGGCGACCCCAAGAGACCGGGCTCCACAATAGAAAAGATGGACCAGTACTCTGCGAGCCGGTTTTCAACCGGCGTGCCCGTGAGCGCGATGACGGAATCAGCAGGAAATTCCTGTGCGGCCTTCGCCTGGCCGGTTTTGGCGTTCTTTACCGCCTGGGCTTCGTCGAGCACCAAGAGACGGAACTGCATCTGCGAGAGCTGCGGGAGTTCGCGCTTCAAAATGCCGTAAGACGTGATGATGACGTCCGGGCGGCTATGGTCGAGCGCAAAGATCGTGCGGTCCTTGCCGTGATAGATCTGCGCAGTGAGGCCGGGCGCAAAGCGCTCAATCTCGCGCTCCCAGTTGACGAGGAGAGACGCGGGCGCGGCGATCAGAACTTTGCCGCGGTCAAGTTCTCCACGGGCTTTAAGTTCTGCAACGCAGGCAATGACCTGCACTGTTTTGCCTAGACCCATGTCGTCAGCCAAAAGGGATCCGAGCCCAAGCATGGCATTCTGAACGAGCCACGAGAAGCCGCGGATCTGATAGGGGCGAAGAACCGCATTGAGTTCCACTGGGGGCGGCAGTTCCTTGACGGCAGCCGATTCGCGAATGCGCTCAAGGAGCGCCTCGGCGGCTTCTACCCGTCGGCCGTTGGAGGACCCTGAAAGCAGGGCGCGGAGCTTGTCCCAGTTGGAAAGTTCCTTCTTCTGAGCTTCCGCCCATTCGGCCACCAAGCGGTCCAGATCTTCCTTAGTGAGGTGAAAGAGCGCGCTCCCGGAGGTGAGGAGTTCTCCCTCTTGATTGATGCGTGCGCGAAGCTCAGCGAGCGTCATGCGTTCGTCGCCCACCGCGATTTCCCAGCGGAAGTCTGCAAGCGCTGCGGCATTGAGCATGCCCTGAGTGGCCAAGCGCTTTTGCATTCTGGCATTGCCGGGCGCCGCCGCCGTGAGGACGATTTCGGGTTTTTCGATCCGCCGCATGCTCTCAGGCAGCACCGCGTCGACACCGCAGGCAGAAAGCTCCGGGAGCTCGGTAAAGAGAAAGTATTCCCAGCGGCTGCGCTCAATCCGGCTCGGCTGATCGAAGTTCGGACCGAATTCAGCAAAAAGCGGGTAATCCGCCGCCAGAAGCTTCAGGGCCTCACGAACAATGCTGTTGGGGCCTGCGCCAGCCGCACTCCCTTCAGTGCCATCCCAGTCAGCGAGCGTGAGCGGTTCACCCTTGCGCGGACCTTGCCGCGGGGGAAGACTGAGCGTGAGCTTCAGTGCGCCGTTTTCGAGTACGCCCGTCAAGAGGAGCTTGGCCGGAAGCGCCGCGCCGGCGATGGGGAGTGCGAAAAAGCCCGCCAAAACGTTTTTCAGGTCCGGCAGCGATGCGGCATTGGGAGCAAAACCCTCGCCGGTAAGCGTACTGCGCACGCGGCGCCCGACGAGGTGACGCGCTATCTCCCGGTTTCGCTTGGACGTATGCCGCATGAGCGAAGTAATGAGGAGCGTGAGCGCAAGATAAACGCCCGCATAGGGCGCGTCGGGGTGATCGCTGAGGCCGGCAAAGGCTCGGCACTGCGGTGCGAGCGGCTGCAGGGGGAGGAGCGGTCCGATTAAAGCACTCACCTGCGCGAGGAGGTTCTTTACGCCCGGCGCATTCAGTGCGGGATGCCAATAGACACACATGCCGTCGGCGGACTGATCCGCAGCGTCGGATTCGTAATGCGCCGGGGCAGGGAGCGGCAGCACAGCGCGGGCCGCCAAAATCTGCGCAGCCGCTTCAGCGAGTGCGCGCCAGACGACAAACGAGGCATCCGCCCCCGCCAGATCCCGGCGGGTCGGGATCAGAAGCGCCATGATCATGTCGCCGCTTTCCTCAGCCCAATGGACCGACTGGTCTTCCGTCTGCAGGGCAAACACTATGCGGTCCCAGGGGTGGTGCCCTGAGAGGAGCTTCAAGGAGGGGAGTTCCGCGGACGGCTCCTTCTCAATGGTGGTGAGCAGAAACCGAGTCCATTTGCTGTTGGGAGAAGCGGTACCGAGCCGCTCCTGTCGAGCCTCGCGGCGGGCGAGCATCTTCAGGGCTTCGTCCGCGGTGAGCGATGCTGCCGAGAGGAGGTTCTGCATGAAGGTTCGCGCCTCAATGTCGCCGAAAGCGCACCAGGAACGCTTAGCCTGAACAGCAGAGAGCCCAGAGGACGGCAGTGCGGAAACAATCGTGGGCGAGAGCATCGGTACGCCCGGAACCTGCCAAAGCCGCAGACGCGTGAGATTGGCCTCTGCGCCTAAGTCCGGAATATCGGCTGGCGCAATGTCTGCGCTCAGCCGAAGCGCATCGTCCTCAAGATCGGCGAAGGGGAAGGTGCCTGTGAGCGCTTCGCCCGCAGCAAAAAGCGGCTCTTGAGCATGGGCGGCCGACGCCGCGTTCGTTTGGGCTTCGGAGAGCGTTTCCGCAGCGGGACCATCTGGAGACTGAGGAGCAGCATGGTTAACGCCCTCGGCTGAAAGCGCTTCATCGGCGCTCTTTTGAAAGTCGATGCCGATAAATTTGAACCAGCGCCCCGGATCGAGCTCCAAATCATGCATGAAAGCGGCAATGAGGAGCGCGCATTCGCTCGACATCATGCCGGGATCAAATTGAATCGAGCCGGGACGGCGCATGAAAATGTCGAGCCCAGAAGCATTAATGGCTTCAAGGAGCGGCGCAGGCAGGTCGCCCGCCCGAAGGCATTCCAGAAGGCCCGGAATCTTGGCTGCAGCTTCAACGATCGGGGCGGCAGCATGCACGGCACCCGGATAGAAATGCATGGCAAGCGTATAAGGCTGTCCGCGTGAATTTTTAAGCTTCAGGCGCACTGTTCGGGTAGTGGCATCCCATTCGAGCTTAGCTCCCCGAAGCGAGGCAAGGCGCTCCTCAGCTGCTATCCAGATGCCCGGCTGGGTGTATTGGGGAAAGGATTCCGAAAACGTGCGGAACCACTCATCCGTTTCCCAACTGATGCCGCTCGTGAAGGTCGCCATGCGCGTCGTCCTATGCCTTGGTTTTGTATTTACATTTTTGCTCAGGCGCAATCGGCGTTTCAACGCACTGCCCGGCTGCTGAATCTGAAGCAAAGAGTGCAATTTTAAACCAGGCGCTTCCTCTTGGGGCCGCTCAGCGCTTTGAGTCGGGCGCATTGGCCTTCATGCTTTGATTGTCTTTATGCGTCTAAGATCGACGCAGGCGTGCAGATAATGATCTTGTCAGAAGGAAATAAATCAAAACACGGAGTGAGGAGAGACGCTCTGAGCAGTCGTCTCACCCGACATCCGGAAGGAAAAAAGCAATGCGCAAACGCAGAAGAACGTGTACCACTATTTATCTGGGCAGCAATGACAAGCGCTTTGAGTACGTTACCGACGGCAATGTCAAATTGGCTGATTCGGTCACCATTGAGCGTTGGGTTGTGCGCCTCATGGCCTGCACCAAAGCATGGATGCGGTTAGATGCCGATGGAATGCGGACGATTCACGGCACGCGTATCGAGGGGCTTCTCAATATCGAACTCCAATGGCTGGCGGAACTCACCAAGGCCCGAACCATCGAAAGTGAAGCTTTCAGCGTAGATGACGATGACGACGACGATGACGGCGACGACAAACTCAAGCTGCGTCCGCTCACGGCCCGGGCCATCGTCGCTGCTGAAAAGGATCTCGATAAGCGCTTTGCCGATTTTGAAGTCGCCGGGGAAGCGGTGACATGCGTCTGGGAGGATGAAGATTTTGGTTCGCTCGGAAAAGATATCCCGCAGCGCTTGAAGCAGCTGGGCTTTAAACGCACGGCACCGCGGGCGCTCGAATTCTGCCGAAAATTGGTCTTCGGCAATGGCGATATCTCAACAGCGGAGGCGTCTGCGGAGGACATGGTTGCCGGGCTGCCTTCCACTTTCGGCCGGAACATCCGTCTCATTGCCGAAGCTTTTGATCTGACCCGTGATGAGCTTGAAACGCTGGCCTTTCTGGCGGTCGTCAAACATTTTGCCGGACTGCGCTCTATTTGCAATGCCTATGACTATGAGCGCCGCGGACTTGACTTGGTGGTTGAAGTGCTTTCGGCCGCATTCGGCCGCAAAGTCAGCAAAACTGTTTTTTCAAAATCGAAAACATTGTGGAATACCGGACTGATCAGCGGCATTAACAGCAGGACCCCGGATTTTGAAGATCAGATTAGCTTTCTCGATGACGGGGATTTGCTCGACACCATCTTTACGATTCCGCAGACGCTCGAGGAGATGTTTGCGCATGCCGTCACCGCGGCGCCGCAGTCCATCTTGACGCTCAAGGACTTCAGCCATCAGCCGGAAATTGAATCCTACCTGCTGCCCTACCTTAAAAAAGCTTTGGCAGAGCATCGGCAGGGCGTCAACGTGCTCCTTTACGGTCCCCCGGGAACGGGCAAAACGGAGCTCGCTCGCCTGCTGGCCAAAGAAACGGGGTCGGCGCTCTTTGAAGTGAGTCCCAAAAGCGGGCCGGACAACGGTTATCGCAGCGACAAAAACAATCGCCTGACGCGGTGGCACTGCGGGGAACGACTCTTTGCCAACACGTCTCATACGATGCTTCTGCTCGATGAGGCTGATGACGTTTGCAATGCAGGACTCATTTCCGTCTTCGGCATGGCAACGACCGCCCGCACCAATAAAGCTGAGCTCAATAAGACGCTCGAGACTGCACCGGTGCCTACGATTTGGGCGTGCAATTCCACCGAGTCCATGGATCCCGCTCTGATGCGCCGATTCGATGTGGTGCTCGAAATTCCGATTCCGCCCGAAAGCGTGCGCCGGCGCATCTGCCGCAAGGCGTTTGACGGCGCCGTGTCAGAACACTTCATTGACCGCTGCGCGGCCTGCGAAGAACTGTCACCCGGCGTTGCCGCCAGAACGGCCGGCGTAGTGAAGACTTTGTCGGGCGAGGTGGATGCGGATGAAACAGCTGAAAAACTCATTAACGCTACCCTCATGGCGCAGTTCGGCAAGGAGCTCCCCGCAGCCTTAAACAATGTGTCAGACATGTACAGCACTGCGTTTGTCAATACCGACGCTGATCTTGACGCCATCGCAGAGGGACTTAAACGCACCCGTTCGGGGCGGCTTTGCCTCTACGGGGCGCCCGGGACAGGCAAGTCCGAGTATGTCCGGTGGCTGGCAGCCCGTCTGGATATGCCGCTCGTGATTAAACGCGCGAGCGACCTCTTGTCGCCCTATGTCGGCATGACGGAAAAGCTCATTGCCGCCGCGTTTCACAGTGCTCGCCAGCAGGGGGCGGTGCTCCTCATTGACGAAGCCGACTCGTTCCTTCAGGACCGAGCGAACGCTCGGGCTTCCTGGGAAGTGTCTCAGGTCAATGAGCTCCTCACCCAAATGGAAAGTTTCCCCGGCATCTTCTGCGCCACGACGAATCTCTTCAAAGAGATCGACCGTGCTTCGCTGCGCCGCTTTGATCTGAAGGCCGAATTTCGTCCCATGACGACGAAGCAGACGGTTGAATTTGCGAAATGCTGCGCGGGAAAGCTTGCTCTTGGTGAAATCAGTGCCGCGGATCTTGCCCGGCTCGAGCGGCTCGACGGACTGACCCCGGGCGATTTTGCCGCGGTTCGCCGCGGCGGGCGGTTTAATCCATTAAAGAACACGGCCGATTTCGTGACTCGGCTCGAGGGCGAAGTTGAGATGAAGGAGGAGGGCCGCAAGAAGCCGCAAATCGGTTTCTACTAATAATGGATGGACTGCAAGAGGGGATTACACAATGTAACAAATATTAATAAATGCGGCTGGGAATGATTCGTATTTGTGATAATAACATTCAGTTACGTTTGTATTCGGGATTGTATGCATTCGCAGTCCCGAATGAAATCCCTCGAACTATCAGCAAACTACAACATCATGCCTGTCCGTTATCAGACACTCTCAAAATCTGCTCTCGCCGCAGCAGTTGCAGCTGCCTGTGTTTCTTTTCCCGCATGGGCTGAGGAAGATCCGGTCGACCTCGGCGCCGTCACGATCACTGCCACTGACATCAGTACCCGAACCGAACGCAATTCGACCTATAAGTCATCTGCCATGAGTACGACTACCGGGCTGGCGCTGTCGCCTCGGGAAACACCGCAGTCGGTTTCCAACGTCACGATGACCCGAATCGAGGATGAGGGGATTACGGACATGAGTGAAGCCATGCGCAAAACCACCGGCATCACCGTTATTCAGAATTCCGGTACGACTCGCTTTCTCTCGCGCGGTTTTTATGTCGACCAGATTCAGGAAGACGGCGTTTCGTCCACAGTGAGCGGCGGCGCCAGCGGGAACCCATACCGCGACGCCCAATCGCTCACCGATCTGGCGATTTATGACCACATTGAAGTGGTCCGCGGACCGACGGGACTGACGCAGTCAAACGGAGAACCCGGCGGCACTATCAATGCAGTCCGCAAACGTCCGACAGCAGATTTTCAGGCTTCGGCGAGCGCCGAAGTCGGGAGCTGGGATACCTATCGTACCGTGGGCGACATCTCCGGAAGTCTCAATGAGGCTCAGACGCTTCGCGGCCGCTTTGTCGGCATCCTCAGCAAAAAAGGCTCCTTCAAAGATGATGTGGGCGAGCAGTCCGGCACGGTGTACGGCATTCTTGAAGCCGACATTGATGAAAACACCTTGGTGACCTTCGGCGCCATTTATCAGAAGAAATCCGAAACCCCCGATTTTTTCGGACTTCCGCTCGACGTTAACGGGAATTCACTCAACCTTCCGAAGGAAACGTATCTGGGGCTGGACTGGACAAAGAGCCACTACAACAAAACCAATCTTTTCGCCGAATTGGAGCACTACTTCAATGACGAGTGGCGCATTGTCGCCAAAGCAAATTATCTGCGCTACGACTCTGACACCGTTCTCGGGGCGCTTGTCGGTCCCGCTGCAGGCTGTGATCCCGAGCATCCGTTGGGCCAAATGAATAATCATCAAAATTATGACAATTCCGGATGGCAGGCAGCCGGGGTCCTCAATGTGAACGGCGTCTATCCGCTTTTCGGGCGCAAACATGATGTGTTTCTTACTGCCAACCTGAATCGAGAACACAGTGATTCAACCTGGCGGCGAGTTTGGGACGACACTCCTTTTGACATCACGGATTTCACCGGCAGCGAAATTGCGGAACCCGATTGGGGCAACGATTCAATTCTCAAGAATCGTACAAGCTACGACGCGGATCGAACCGATCTGGGTCTGCTGCTCGGCACCCGCTACAACCTGACGGACGAGTGGCACATTATTGCCGGCGCCCGTTATGCCAAATTCAAGTCGCGCGGGCACACATACTGGCAGATTTGGAATGGCAAGCCGGATCCCGACGGTACAACAACTTCCGAACAAACCACAACCCACCTGACGCCGTACGGCGGCGTCACATGGGATTTCGCCAAATCCTCGAGTCTGTATTTCAGCTACACCGAAATCTTCAAGCCTCAGTCGGATCGTGATGCTTCCGGAAACTTTCTCGATCCTTTGGTCGGCGAAAACTATGAACTCGGGCTGAAGTCCGAGTGGTTTGACCGCAAGCTCAACACCTCGATTGCGATCTTTCATTTGTCGCAGAAAAACCGCGCGTATTACCCCGATCCGAAGAGCGACATTGCCATTGCGCTCGGCGAAGTCGTGAGCCGCGGCGTAGAGCTTGAAGCCAGCGGGGAAATTCTGCCCGGCTGGAATGTTTTTGCCGGATACACCTTCAACACTTCATCATACGAACATGATCCTTCTAAAGAAGGCGACACCTACAGTCCCTATACAGCCAAACACATTCTGAGGGCTTATACGACCTTTGAGCTCCCCGGACCGGCCTACCGCTGGACGGTCGGGGCCGGCGCGCAGGTTCAAAGCCGAACCAAAAACACGATTAACAAATACCCCTACACGCTGGAGCAGGGCGGCTTTGTTGTTTACGACGCTTCGGTCCACTACAAAATCACCGACAAGATCAAAGCAAGCTTCATCGTCAACAATATCTTTGACCGTCGGTATTTTCTCAACGTGAACAACCGCGCCCTCAGCATGAACAGCTATTACGGTGATCCGCGCAATTTCCTGCTGCGCATCTCGGCCGAATACTGATGAACCCTCCCGCCTAGGGGACCAGAGCCCGTTATCCAATAAGGATTGCGGGCTCAGCGTGTTCCCAGCAACCGTCACCCGCCCTTCGTTTATGAATCTGCTGCGCAACTTTTACCGACTCGCCGCTCCGTTCTGGCTCACGCGTCAAAGCTGGAAAGCCTGGCTGGCTTTGGGATCTGCGATTGCATGCTCGCTCTTATTTGTTCAGGTCGTCGTCCTGGTGGCGCGATGGCAGAAGGCCTTTTTCGATGCCTTGTCCAATTTCGGCGCCAAGGAAATCCCTCAGCTGCTCCTTGAATATCTCCTTTACCTCGCGGCAATGACGGCGCTCATTGTCATTGGCAACTGGATTCTCAAGCGGCTCAAGTTTGCCTGGCGTGAGCACATGACCGTTGCGTTCGAACGCCGCTGGCTTTCTGAACATCGTCAGTATCGTCTGCAGCTCTCTGGAGAACCGGACAATCCCGATCAGCGAATTGCCGAGGACTTGTGGCTGCTCTCGGAACTGACGCTCAATCTCGTCAAAAGTTTCTGTCAGACCATGGCGCGTCTCATTTCGTTTATCGGACTGCTGTGGGCTGCCTCAGGCGTACAGAAAGCCGTCATCGGCGGAGTGGAAATAGAAATTTCCGGTTATCTCGTCTGGTGCGCTCTCGGTTTTTCCGTCGTCTCTACTTTGCTGATGCACTGGGTCGGCAATCCCTTGCGGGCGCTTAATGTGACGCGTCAGCATACGGAAGCGGACTACCGTTCTGCATTGCTGCTCATTCGAGAAAATGCTGCCGAGATCGCCTTTATGAACGGAGAAGAGACGGACCGCATGAGGCTGCGGGACGCGTTCCGGCATATTCGAAAGAATTGGCGCGCGCTGATTAAGCGGGAAGTGAAGGTCGAAACTTTTACGGCGCTGCAAATGCGGCTGACGTGGTTCATTCCCATCGCTGCAACCCTGCCGCTCTACCTGCAGAAAAGCATCACGCTCGGCGGCATGATGCAGGCTCAGACGGCATTTTCAAATGTGGTCGACGGATTCGATTGGTTCATCAACTCCTACCGCAATCTGATTCTGCTGGCCGCTGTTGTGGATCGTCTGTCCGGGTTCCAAAGCGCTATGGATAAATTGCCGGAGGCGCCCGAAAGCGAACGTGTTGATGACGCCGTGCTGAAGCTTGAAAATGTCACGCTCATGAGACCGAATGCGGGCGTCCTCGCCGCCGGCATTCAAGGCGAATTCCGCCGCCCCGGCTGGGTGCGGATCAGCGGGCCGAGCGGCACCGGCAAAACGACGCTTTTGCGAAGCATCGCCGGCCTGTGGCCTTGGCGTACCGGGAAAATCACGCTCTCGCGCGGCGCCTTTTTTGTTCCCCAGAAACCCTACCTGCCTAAAGGCACGCTGAGATCCGTTCTGAGTTACCCGAACCCTAAGGTGAAGAACGGCGCTGAGCTCAAGCGCGTATTAAGGCTGGTTGGTCTCCCTCAGCTCGAGAACGAACTCGACAAGCCCATGGATTGGGGCAAACGGCTTTCCGGCGGCGAAACACAAAGAGTGTCCGCAGCGCGGGTGCTTTTGTGCCGGCCCAAAATGGTTTTTCTCGACGAACCGACTGGTCAGCTCGACTCACGCTCAGCAGAGGCACTTTTGCGGGTGCTTCAGAGTGAACTCCCGGATACGCACTTTTTTGTCATTGCGCATCAGAATGAGGTCGATCAATTAGGCGCTCGAACGTTTGAACTTCATCCTGCAGCGGGTGCTGCCGGTTAAATGAAACAACTGCAGGGACGCGAAATGAAATTGGGGCGCCCCGAAGGATGCCTTCGAGCCGCCCCAGTTTTTTTGGAATCAGGAAGCTTCTGATCAGATCACATCAGGTAAATCGCGGTCGACATGCAGATGATTGCCATCGCAACGGAGAGCGAATTCAAATTAGCCGCTTTGCCAAGATCTCCCTCAAGGGCTGCGGTGTAAATCAGGTTCATGGCCGGAACCGGCGCAAAGGCAACCAGCACCATGGCTCGGCGAACGTCGTAATCCCAAGGCAGGCAGTACCAGAAAAAGAGTGCGAGCCCCACCTGAATCACCAGACGCACGGCGAGGATCTTCAGAATGTAAAGAAGATCCTTGAATGTCACCGACAAATTGATCGATTCGCCGATCATGATCATGCAGAGGAACGTGTTGGCGGCAGCGCCGAACCCTGTAACGGTGGTAACCACTTCGGGCAGTTTGATCTCCAAGAGGCAAAGCACCACCATAAAGAGGAAAGCGACGATCGGTCCGGAGTGGAGGAGGTTGTAGCAAATGCGCTTAGCCATTGAAAGCCAGGACGTTTTCGAACGCATGCTTTCAATGATTGCGTAGGTGCCGCCCGCGGCCATCACCGCGTTGCCGACGTCGGCCATTAAGGTCGTCACCAGTCCGCTCGTCGGGAGAAACGCCTGAACATAGGGCACGGCAAAAGGTCCGATCGAGAGGCCGCAGGTATTGAGCCGGCGAAAATCCCGTTCATCTTTATCCGCAGCACGTATCGTCCAAAGAAAGGCCACAATGAGAAAGGCGATGTTGGCGAGAAAGCCAAGGAGCGCAATCAAGGCCATTTCGCCGCCGATGGTTGTGCCGTTAAGTCCCGTAATGGTTGTGCAGGGCAGCGTCACAAACATCACCAAGCCGCTGATTGCCTGAAAAGCCTCGGGCTTTAAGACGTTGAATTTTCGCAGACACCAACCGAGCGTAATGAAGGAGATAAAGGCAACGACCTTATAAAAACTCGGATCCATGATGACGACAGTGAGCGCGCGCAGGCGCTTCGAAGAAACTAGCGGTGAGTGACAACAAACACTGAAGCGGCTTGGGTCAAGCACCGTGCCCCACGCTTTCAGCATCTCAAACTTAAGCGCATCATTATCGGCGTTTCTGCGCTCTTTTGCCTCATTCCGCCGGAGGAGGTCCGATTGACGCTGGTCACACAGCAGCATCGGCCGGAATACTGAAGCCGCCGCTAGAACGCTTGCAAAACAAACGGCTCACGTCCCAAAGCGCAAAAACCTCCGCAGAAAGGAGTCTGCGGAGGTCTCTTTGAACGAGCACGAATGAGTGTTAAACCTTATCCGTGCCGATTCACTGCTCGAACCGTGCCGGCGGTCAGCTCAGCAGCAAAGCGTTCAGCCGCTTGAGGAACCCTGACGGGTCTTTAAGCGACCCTTCTTCAGCGAGGAGCGCCTGATCGAGGAGCACTGCAGCCCATTCGCTGAATTTCGCCGGATCCGTTTCCTTGAGGGCCTTCTGCACCAGCGGATTTTCCACGTTGACTTCCAGCGTGTACTTTTCTTCCGGCACCGTCTGACCGGCGGCTTCGAGCATGCGGCGCATCTGCTGCGTGAGCATCTGATCGTGAGCGCCGACCACGCATGTGGCGGAGTCCACCAGACGAGCAGAGGCCTTCACGTCGGCAACACGGTCGCCGAGCGCGGCCTTAAAGCGCGCTACCGCAGCGTCTTCATCCGCTTTCGAAGTTTCAACGGCCTGTTCAGCTTCGCCGTCCTTCGTTTTGATGTCGCCGAGCTCGAGGTCAGCTGCCGTCGCGGAGATGAATTTCTTTCCTTCGAATTCGGTGAGTGAACCCATCATCCACTCATCGATGCGGTCCCAAAGGAGGAGCACCTCAACGTTCTTTTTCTTGAGCCCCTCAAGATAGGGCGAGCCCATCGCCGCTTCGCGGCTGCCCGCGATCAGGTAGTAGATCGCTTTCTGACCTTCGGGCATGCGCTCAAGGTACTGTTTGAGCGTGACGTTTTCGCTGCCCTCCGACGCAGTTGACGCGAAGCGCAGAAGCTTAAGCACAGCTTCGCGGTTGTCCGGATCTTCAACAACGCCTTCCTTCAACACGCGTCCGAACTGCGTCCAGAACGTGATCTCTTTCTCTCCCTCGAGTTTTTCAAACATCGAGAGGCAGCGCTTGGTCAGTGCTTTCTTCAGTTTGGCAGCCGTGCGGCTTTCCTGCAGCAGTTCGCGTGAAACGTTGAGCGGCAGATCGTTCGTATCAACGAGGCCCTTGACGAAACGGAGGTAATTGGGAAGGAACGCTTCAGCACGGTCCATGATGAACACGCGTTCTACGAAGAGCTTCAGCCCCTTTTGCACATCGCGGTTATAAAGATCATAGGGCGCCGTCGACGGGCAGAAGAGGAGCGACGTGTATTCAAGGTCGCCTTCCACGCGGTTGTGTGCCCAGCAGAGCGGATCCTGCCAGTCGTGCGTCAGGTGCTTATAGAATTCTTTGTATTGATCATCGGTCACATCTTTGGGCGGAAGCGTCCAAAGCGCCTTGGCGTCATTCACTTGAACCCATTCCGTCGTCTCGGGTTCGCCTTCTTTTTCAGCGGGCTTCGTTTCAAAGAGGTAGACGGGGACCGAAATATGGTCAGAGTACTTCGTGATCGTTTCGCGAAGCGTCCAAGGCATGAGGAATGTCTCTTCGTCCTTCTTCATGTGAAGAATGACGTCGGTGCCGCGTTCAGCACGGGTTGTGAGTTCGCTCGTGAAGGTGCCCGAACCGTCGGATTCCCACTTCACCGCTTCGTTTTCGGCCGCGCCGGCAGCACGAGATACGACCGTTACTTTGTCGGCCACGATAAAGGCCGAGTAAAAGCCCACGCCGAACTGTCCGATCTGCTGCGCATCCTTGGCCTGATCAGCGGAAAGGTGCTCGAGAAAGTCTTCCGTGCCGGACTGCGCAATCGTGCCGAGATGCTGGTTGGCCTGTTCGAGCGTCATGCCGATGCCGTTGTCGGAAATGGTGAGCGTGCCGGCCTCTTTGTCAGCACGGATTCGGACGGCAAAAGCAGGATCGCCCTGAAGGAGTTCAGGGTGCGAAATGGATTCAAACCGCAGCTTATCGATGGCGTCAGACGCGTTCGAGACAAGCTCGCGCAGAAACACCTCTTTGTTGGAGTAGAGCGAGTTGGCGAGGAGCTTAAGGAGCTTGCTCACCTTGGTTTGAAAAGCATGAACTTCTGCAGCCATTTTCTTCTTGTATCTCCGAAAAATGCTTTTGGGCGGGCTTCTCATGTATTCACGTCCTCACGCAGAGCGCCGAAAAGCCCGATCAATAGGGGCTATATGGGGACGGCTTCTTGATTTTCAAGTCCTGCGGCATAGAGATGCTGCGCTGTTCGGTCAGGGCGCATGGAAAAGAAGGCAGCGCTTCAGAAAAACGCCGTTCGAAAAAAAGCGGTCTCAACCGCAAGGGCAGACCGCTTCCAAGAGATTAATGCTCTCAAAAATGAAGCCTTGAAGGCTTATCCATCAGAACTTGTGCACGATGCCCGCGGTGAACTGATAAATATCTTCGGCAGCAGCGGGCTTCTGGGCCTCATAGGCGCTCGAATTGTTCGAATGGATCCAGCCGGCGGCCGTATAAAGCGTCGTGCGGCGGCTGAGCGAATACGTATAGCCGACGGCAGTCTGGCAGGTTTTCATCGAGATTGCGCTGTCGCGGCTCGCTTCGAAATCGCCGTACCCGAAAGAGGCCTTGAACGTACCGCCAAAGAGCGGCACATCTGCGCCGATGTTGACGCCGAAACCGTCAACGCCCGAATCCTGATGGAAGGTCGTCGTCTTCGCGGCATTCGCGTAGTTTTCGAAAATCTGTCCGTAGACAAAGAATTTTGCCCAGCCGGCGTTGTAGTTCGCGCCGAGGTTATAGGAGAACGCGTCGTCAAGCTGAGCTTCATCGGCTGCGGGCTGGGCATGGTTGATGCTTTCAATGCCGGCAGCGACCATCAGCGCTTCATTTTGATAACGCACGGCAGCGCTCAGCATGCGCTCAACGCTCGACTTCCCTTCGACGCCTTTATCGCCGTAGCTTTTCGTGTCGGAACCGAAGGAGTACTGCACCGTGGCGTCAAAGCCCGCCCATTTCGGGGTCGTGTAGGCGACGGCATTGTCAATAAATTCGTAGCCGAGCGAAACGACCTGCAGATGGCCGCCGATATCGCCCCAGCCGCAGGAGAAGGGACTCACGACGTGCCCAAAGCGGGCGTAGGGGCCGTTGCCGCCCACCATGGAGCCCATACGGCCAAAGGACAGGTAGCCGAAGGTCCCGTCGAGAAAGAGCCGGGCATCTCGGCCGAAGAGCCGGCCGTTCTGCCCCAAAGAGCCCGTGTCGGTGCCAAAACCATTTTCAAGCACAAAGCCGACCTTAAGACCATTGGCGAGGGTTTCGGTGCCTTTGATGCCAAAGCGCGAACCGATGTACTGTCCGGAAGTCATCTGCAGCGCTGCAGAATCCGAGCCGTCCGCGTTGGTGCGGTCCTGCCAGGTCAAGCCGTAGTCAAGAACGCCGTAAACCTCAATGTCTGAAGCGGCGGCAGAGACGGCTGCGCAAAGGAGCGCGGCGGCGAGGAGGGTTTGCTTCTTCATGAGCCTATTCCTTTTTTTCTGGAGACCCCCGGCCGCATGTCGCCATGAAGCTTTCGGGGGGCTGCGGTTTGTTGTTGAAAAGATGAGGAAAAAACACAAAAAAACACCCGTTCGAACGGCGCGAAGTCACGCTCGAACGAGTGCTGGGAGCCGAGGCTTATGCAGGCTTAGGCCTCAATGCGGCATGCGTTAAGCCTTGGCGAGGTGCTTCCCGACGAGACGGCCGAAGGTGACCGTGCGGCCGCAGGCCACGCCGGTAGCAAGGTTCGGGTAGGTGTTGGCGAAGAAGCCGCCCGAATCGTTGCCGATAACGTAGAGACCCGGAATGGGATTGCCGTCGGTGTCGATCGCGTTCATCGTCGTGTCAATGCGGATGCCGTCCATCGTGCAGAGGATGTAGCCCGTGTTTTTGGCGCCGTAGAAGGGTGCCTTCGTAAGCGCAGCCAGACGGTGCGGTTCTTTGCCGTAGTCTTCGTCCTTGCCGTTTTGGGCGAGCGTGTTGTAGCGCTCGACCGTGGCTTTGAGCGTCTTTTCGGGGAGACCGAGCTTGCGGGCGAGCTCTTCAATCGTGTCGGCCTTCACTACAAAGCCTTTTTCAATCAGACCCGGGAGCATCTTTTCTGCGAAGACGCTCCAGAGAATGTTGGGATCAGCGCCGTTTTCAAAGGGGTGCACGCGCGAGCACCCGTGCATCTTGAACTGCTTGGTCTGTTCGGGCCAATTGGTGTCAAAGAGCGTGTAGTGGCAGTGCCCCTTCTGATATTCGTCAGCGTGAAGAATGTTTTCGTAGGTGCCCGATTCGTTGAAGAAGCGCTTGCCGTCAGCGTTAACCTTGAGCCAAGGCTGAGAGCCGATCCAGAAGAACCCCGAATCGCCCTTCTTGGCGGTTTCGGCGCCGGTCGGCTGATCAATACGCAGCGCGCAGCGGTCAAAGAGCATCGTCGAATGGGTTTCATCCATCGCCGCACCCGCCCAAAGGCAGGCACGAATGCCGTCACCGCGTGCGCCCGGCAGACCGCCGTTGCGGCCGATGACGCGCAGATTCCAGGGCTGAAGGGCTTCGAGCATCTGGTAGTTCTGCGCGTAGCCGCCGGTGGCGACGACCACGCCCTTCTTGGCGATGTAGCGCACAAACTTGCCGTCGCCCGTTTCGGCGATGCAGCCCGTCACGCGGCCCGCCTGCTTTTCAAGCTTCACCATGCAGGTGTTGTAGTCAAAGCGGGCGCCGAGTTTCTTGGCGTAATCAACCAGCACGATGTTGCCGTTAAGCTTCTTGCCGTCTTCGGTCGTCTTGCCGGCCCAGCGAGGAGAGTGGCCGATGGCAAAGTGTTCGTAGCGGGTATGGTCGTCCTTGTCGCCTGATTCATGCCAGAGCTCGACGCCGCGTTCGGCGAGACGGTCGCCGTACCAGTCAACGACGGCGCCCGACTGCTCGCAGAAGACCTTGACGAGGTCCTGATTGATGTGGCCGGCCGCGTACTGGGTCATCATCGTCACGAAATCAAACTTATCGATCTTCGTGCCCCAGGCCTTTTGATAGCGGGAGTCGAGACCGCCCACGTCGCCGCGCACGCCGGTGCCCGTCGAGAAACGATCGATGCCGATCACCTTGGCGCCTTCTTCGGCAGCCGCGCAGACCGCAAAGAGACCGCCCGTGCCGCAGCCGACAACGAGCACATCGGTGGTATAGGTCGCGGTGATGCTCTTTTCAGCAATCTCAGGCGCCTTGCCGAGCCAATCGCCCGAATCCGCATCGGCATCGGCGCCGTTGGAGACGACTTCAACGGGGATTTCACCCTTGGCCTGCGCAATGCACTTGCCGGCGGCCTTCATGACGGCATTCGACGTGATGGAAGCGCCCGAAACGACATCAATCTGAGCGGATTGGGCCGCCATGAGCGAAGTCTTGAGTCGTTCGGCAGCCGCCTGACCGATGGACGGGGTCTCGTGGGCAACATTGAGAACGACATCCGTGATGCGGTTTTCGTCAAAGGTCATCGTAACGACGATGTCGCCGATGCCGGCTGCCTTGGCCGAATAAGTGCCCGGGATATAAAGCCCCTTGGCAGGTTTGGCGGCCAGGGCGGCTGTGGAGACGGTCGAGACGGCCAGCGTCGCGCCGCCGGCAAGACCCGTTCTCAGGAACGAACGACGAGAGAGATTCGACATGTATCTTCCTTGATGCTTCAAATATTCGTGACCTCGAAAGGCCATCGGAGGTGTTCGCAGGGAATGCGCGCTCGGCGCAGGACCGCGTCGGGTCTTCCACGGCCCAAAGCGGCTGGATGCACGCATGATGGGACTGCGAGTTGTACACAGGTCAAGCGGTAAAATACCAAACGAGATCATCGAGTCGTTCGATACAATCGAACGTAGATGACGGTGCACGTCAGTCCAAAGACGGACGGAGGACAACAAGGAATCTCTTGAATTTACTTAAAATATTGACGAACATGCGGCGATATGCTGCTCAATAGGGCGCTCGATCTGTAGACTTCGCACGCCGGAGCGCTTTTGGCCGCTAAATGTTCAGCTTTCCCGATGGAGACTATGCAACATGTCTGAAATCCCAAAGAAATCAAAGCCTATTTCAGTCAGACGGTATCGCATTGGGGACTACGCCCACTACATGGGGGTAGGGCGCGACTTTTTGAAGCATTATGAAAAATGCGGTCTCCTCAGTGCGGATCACCACGACAACGGCTACCGTCACTTTGGCTTTGAACAGTCGAGTCTCATTTTGGAATGCATGCGGCTGCGCAACTGCGGCTATACCGTCCGTGAAATGGGCGGCATGCTTCGTGATTTGTCGGGCGTGGAAGTGCGCCAATCCCTGCATGAGGCGAGGGAAGCACTCGAAAAGCGCATCAAACACACGCAGGCGATTGCGGCAGAAATCGAGCGCCTTGAGGAATGGTTCGATATCCGGCAGAGCCAGCCCGAAGATTGGGAGGTCACTTCAGCTGAAGGGCGTTACTATCTGCCGCACGCCAACGGATCCCAGTTTCTCGAGGATGAGCGGATCTATGAAATTCTGCCGCAGTGGCTCGACTGGCTCTCGGTTGTAAAGTCTTCGCTTAAGTTCAATGCGCCCGATCAGGCTGGCAACGGTTTTTCATATCAATGGGGGCTTTCCGTTGAGGCGTCAAAAGCAGAGCGCTGCGGCATACCGATCAACGGTGCTGTTCAATTCATACCGCCCGAGAAGGTGTTCGTCTATCACTTCGGCGGTCTTGGCCGGCTTAAGGTTCTCGAACGCCTTGCCAACGGCACTCATCCGCTCTTTGAAGTGCTTCAATCGCTCAATCTCCGTATCACGGGCGACTGCTTCATGAATATCTTTATGACGGCAAACCGCAAAGCGGGCGGCGAAGGCTACGGAGTATTTCGAATTCCAGTGGAGCCGAAAGCATCGCCTGACGCAAAGTCGATCGGCGAAATGAAATGCGTCATTTAAAGCATTCCCTGCAGTGAAAGCCGCTCATTAGTAATGAGTGCATTAAAACGCAGCAATCCTCACACCGTCTCCAAAGGCGGGTATTCGTGCAGGTCACTCTTTAAGAGCGCCATCAATCGGCTGTTAATGAAAAGTTTTTCTCGGCCTGCCGCAGCGGAGTGCAGAATGCCGGCTTGAGTGAGTAAATTGAGGTATTTCATTGCGGTCTGCCGTTTTGCAATACCTGCCTCAGTCAATGCGGCAATTCGACAGCAGGGACGCATAAAAATGATTTGCACTAACTCAGGCGAATAAACGCCTTTGAGCAAAGGACTCGCTTCTATAAAACAGGTTGTCTCGCGCTTTAACCTGGTAATAGCTTCAGCTTTTAGGCAGGTCCAAAGAGCGGTCTCTTCAACAGCCTGAAGCATGAAAAGAATCCAGTCCTCCCAAGCCCCTTCTTTTGTGACGTTGAGAAGAGCGGCATAGTATTTGAGTTTATGCCGGATGATATATCTTGACAAATACAGAACAGGCTGGCTGAGAAGCCCGCTCTCAGCTAAATAGAGAATATTCAGGATCCGCCCCGTACGGCCGTTCCCGTCCGAAAAAGGATGAATGGCTTCGAACTGATAGTGCGCAATCGCCATTTTGACCAGCGGATCCATTTCGCTTGGTGAATGCAGGAATTCGACAAGGTTGTGCAATTTTTCCAAAATAAGCGCTTCTCCAGCGGGCGGCGTATAAATTACCTGACCGGAAGAAGCTGACGCAATGCAGGTTCCGTTAAGTTTTCTTACGGACACCTTTGAGCCGCGCAGCGTTCTTGAGACGGCAGTCATCGTCCGCAAAGAAAGCGGACAACGCTTCAGACTGTCCATTCCTTTCCAAAGTGCCTGCCGATACCGCAGCACCTCTTTGGCGGCATCATCTGCCTGCGAGTCTGCATCTAGATACTTGAACAGGTTGTCCGTCGCCGCAGCGATATTTTCAATTACGCTTGAAGCTTGGGCTTCCAGAACAGGAATAATTTGGACAAAGATCTCCTTCTCTGGGAGAAGCCTCACCGTCTGATGAAGGCGCTCTAGAGCCACGCGGGATTGGGTTGTCTGGCGGAAGATCTTTGCCGTCTCCCTAAATGGAGGCGGAAGCTCCGGAAGATTGTTATAGGGGCTGGCAGGTTTCCACATGGCAGTTTGATGTTTAAAAAGGATCAGACCTTCGACAAGAGGCCTTTTATATGTCGAAAATTGGAGCATCCATGAACATATCCGCGGTCATCTGTCGATGCCATCGACAGATGACCGGCAATCTGTCGAAAAAAACGCAAATCATCGACAGGTCGTTCAAAGCGGAGCGGCTTACCGGATGCCGTCAATCCTGATCGTGCATCGATGTCATTATGCAATTGGCGCTTCGTCGCAGCAGCATGTCAGCACATGACTCGAACAATTCGCGGCGCGGATTTCGAAGAGAGGGCAATGGCAGAGAGCCGCTGCAATGCGCTGGTCGTTACCGCCCGGCATCTTTTCACTGCCGCTCATAGAAGTATTGTTCATTAAACCGGAGGAATTGTTCAAAAGCTTTGAGAGAGAACAGCGTTTAGACACAATAAAGACATAATGCTCATGCCGAATAGAACTTCGAATGGCCGACGGTATGACTGCCAGCTGTCCCTCTCTAATATTGGCTTTGGTCTTCTCAAACGCCGCGAGACGGCCCGATCGTTCTCGAATGACTCGTTCAGCCTGTTTTTCATCGCCAAAGAATGAGCCTGCCCGGAATAATACTGTTTGAGCAGAGCCTCGCACATCAAAGCGCTTAACGGTTATGCCTTCGGCATCAAGCCGTTCTTTTGCCGCATCCGGATTGAATCCCCTTTAATCATTGAGCTCCAATACGAGCATGCATCCGCCTTATAAGACGGCATCAGCACTTACGCGGGCTTATTAAGAACAAGCAGCGCATTCCAAATGCTTCTCCGCCGAATGCAAAAGTTCAATTGCAGGCACTCCGCCGCTCTATCGCCGATGATGAGAGCATTTTCAATTCGGGGCAATGGGATGAATGGATTCCCCATAACATTATTCTCCTTTGAGCTGAATGATTTGATCAGCCAGCGGATACAGAAATGCCTGATGCGTGACGAGCACGATGACGGTATGAGGAAGCTCTTTGCCAAGCAGTTCAATCATTTCACGTGCGTTGACCGGATCCAGCCCGCTGGTCATCTCATCGAGGAGCAGAACATCGGGCTTCGCAATCAGCGCGCGCAGCAGCGAAAGCCGCTGAACCTCACCGCCCGAGAGTACGGTTGACCAGTCCGCGCTTTCGCGGAGCTTATCCGTCAGATGCGTGAGGCGGGCTTTGGAAAGGAGCGCTGCGGCCCTTTCGTCGGTGAGTTCATCGGGGGCTTTAGGATAGGCCAGCGCATCAAACAGTTCGCCTTTGGGGAGATAGGGGGTTTGAGGCATCCAAAGCACGCTGCCGCCGCAGCGGATACAGCCCGTGAAGCTCTCTGAAAAGCCCGCAAGCACGCGCAGCAGCGTGGTTTTGCCGATGCCAGAGGGGCCGGCAATAATGGCGAGGGACCCCGGCTTCAGGCTGAAGGAAACAGGAATCTCAGCATTCAGGGCGGCAGCCTTCCCGCGCGGAATTTTGAGGAGGATATCCGCAGAAAGGCCATCAGAACGCTTGCTGTCTGCGCTGTTGTGCGCTTGAATTTGCCGGCGAGTGTGATCTGCCTGCGTCAGTCCGGACTCCAAACGCTCCAGACGCTCATAAGCAGCGGCGAGTGCTGCCAGCTCTTCGTAGGACATGATGATCCATGAAAGTGACCTTGCAACATCATTAAAGGCTCCGCGTATTTGCATTAAGCCGCCGAGCTGGATTACTCCGGCCAAAAAACTCGGCAGCGCAAAGAAGATCGGAGCGAGATGCGTGAATTGGCCGATGCCGACGGTAAAGAGATTGAGATCTCTTTTGCGCTTAACCAAAGCAATCAAGACACGCAAAAGCTGATGGAAGCGCTCGGAAAGACTGGCCTCTTCGACAGACTCTGCATGTGCGCCGGCGATGGCATCGGCATGACGGCGCTTCTCCATAAGCGCAGCGCGCAGGTTGGCTTCCATATGCTGAGCATTGATGTTGAGCGGTTTGAGCTTTCGGCCGATGAGATGCGTCAGTCCGGAAGCGACAAACGTATAGAGAACGCAGACCCAGAACATGTAGCCCGGGATCGTGAAGCCCCACACTTCGGCCGAGCCCGAGAGCTGCCAGAGGATGACGGAAAAGCTTCCGACCGTCAGCAGCGAATCGTAGAGACTGACGGCAAGGCTGACGGATAAGCTGACGACAAGACGGACGTCTTCAGCGATGCGTTGGTCGGGGTTATCAGGTTCTTCACCGCTCTCGCGAAGCAGGTAATGAGCGCTTTGCGGTGAAAGCCAGCGTTTGAAGAAAACTTCGGTCAGGTCGCGGCGCAGCGCAAGCATCAGCCGATCTTTGATGTAGCCCGCCCAGACTAAAAGGATGATGATGGCCGCAGCCAGACCGATGAAATAAAAGAGTTCGCGAAAGATCGCTGCTTTATTCACCGCCTGGAGCGCATTGAAGAACCGGCCGTTCCAATCGTTGTAGAGAACAGCCAGCTTAATGTTGACTGCATAGGCGGCAAGCACAAGAGCAGCCAGCGCCCAGATTCGCCATTGAGTACGGCTGAAAAGACGGGCAGCGATCAGGCGGCGCAGGCCATTGGGCGCTATGGGTGTCCGCATGTCAGCGAATTAATAGAGGTTAATGCCGAACAGGTCTGCCGCAAAGTCGACACCGATGTGAGGCATGCGGCAGGAACCGTCAAAAGGCGATCGGCTCATCGGAGGCATCGGAGGAAGCGGAGCATGGCTTTGCTCATCCGAGGAGTCGATCGCGCATTGGAAAGTGCTTAGAACTGCGCCGAGAGCCACAGGCGGACGCCGCGGCCGCTGCCGTAGGAGCCGTTCAGCATCCGGTATTCCTTGTCAAAAAGGTTTACCACGGCGATGCCGGCCTGCAGGTTAGCCAGGTCGGCGACCTTTGGGGACCATTCCGCACCGAGCGAGTGTGTGAGGAAGCTTGAGAAATGCAGATTTTTTCCGGTCGCACGGTCCTCCACACTGCTTTCGCCGCCTTTGCTCCAGTGAGCTCGATACCAAACATTGATCGCCTGAGCGGGGAACGCATAAGCGAGCTTCAGATTGGCGGACTGCGGCGTAATGCCGTTCATGCGCTCGTTGGTCTCTTTGTCGACAGCATGGAGAAGACCGTAGCTCACAGAGGTTGAAAACTGACCTGCCGCATAGGTGCCCGAGAGCTCAATGCCTTTGCGGACAACATGGCCGACGTTTTGCGACGAGTAATAGACGGTGGGCGGTGTTGTAGGCTCAAACCAACCCTTGGGCGCAATGAAATCCTTGACGTCGTCATAGAAAAAGACCGCTTTGGCGAAAAGATGGTCATCGCTGCCGAAGACGCCGTCAGCCTTGAAGCTGGAACCCGCCTCATAGTTGAGCGACTTCTCGGGCTTTAAATCCGGATTGGGCACGACAACGGTATGGGTTCCGGGCCAAACCATCGAAAAATAGAGTTCATCGAGGATCGGCGGGCGGTAGCCGGTATTGACTGAAGCCCAAAGGCTCACCGGCTTCGCCGGCTTCACTGTAAGCGTCAGACCCGGCGTGAACTTTGAATCCGAAACAGAGGCGAATCCGGTATTGGATTCGCGCTTATAGTAGTTCCAGCGAAGCACGGGCGTGAGCGCAAGGTAATCGGTAATCGCGTACTGATCCTGGATAAACAGCCCCGCATCGACAGCATCTGAATCCGGCCGACTGGGCGCATTGACCCAATGTCCGCTGCTGTCCGCTTCAACACCGCTTTGAGATTTTTTATAGATGTCGCCGCCCACGGTGAGCGCATGCTGCCCGGCAGCCGAAAATTCGAACGTGTTCTGCAGATTGCCGCCGATTGAATCAAAATTGTTCTGCGCCTTCTTAATGCCGCTGTCAAAGCTGAAGGTTGAATCGACATACTGCACGGCAGCGCTCAGATTGAGCAGCGGTCCGCTGTTGAAATCCCATTTGCCGGTAATGCGGTTCTGTTTGTTTTTATAGAACCAGCGGTCTTGACGCCCCCATTCGTCTTGGGCTTCATCAAAGTTGTAGGCGAGTGAGAAGGCCATTTCATCCGTCGGCAGCGCGGAAACTTTGGCGATGACGGAGGTGTATTCGGCATCCGAATTATTGTCGATTCGCCGGCCGCTCGAGTTCTTCACATTGCCCGAATCCCGGCGATTGACGCCCACGAGTACGTCCCAAATATCATGACGGCCGAAGACATATGCGCTTTTCTGCCATTCCTTGGTGTCAGAGGCGTAGCCGGTCTTTACCTTCACGCCGTAGTTTTTGTCCGTACCGGCCAGAAAATCTGCAGCCGACTTAGTCGTCACAGAAAGGGTTCCCCCGATGCCGCCGTTGCCGTAGAGGGAACTGCCGCCGCCGCGCTTTACTTCCACCTGCTTAAGCAGTTCCGGATCGATAAAGATGCCGATAAATTGATTGCCGGCGGCTGTGGTGTCGTCCTGCCGAAGGCCGTCCACCAGATAGGTGATCTGATTGGGCTCGGAACCGCGAATACGGATGCGGCTGAACATAACGCTGGAGGACGATTCCACATCGACGTTCGGAATGTCGAGGAGTGTATCCGTAAAGGTCTGAGGCACGGTTTCCTCAATATCCTTCGCCTTAACGACCGAAATGGAAGAGGCCGCCTGCGAAAGCGGCTGTGCGGTACGCGTTGCGGTGACTACAACCGGATCCAATTCCAGATATGCGGCCGATTCCGCCCAGAGACTGCCCGACAGTGCGGAAAGCAGGGCGGCAGCAAGCGGAAGCTGCAGCTGCTGCGTCATCGCCGGTGATAGTGATTTGTGCTTGGACATAAAATACGCTGCAGGAACTTGTTGAGCTCGGCTGCATCCAAAAAGATGAAAATAATTCTCATTATCGCAATGTGTCCAAGACTTCTGGGCCGCCTTGTTCAATTAACCCGTCAGTAAACTAATTTACTTAGAAAACAATACCTTGAATGCGGTATGGGGGTGGTGTTCACGAGAGTAGCTCTCGTTTTTTAGACAGCCGATCACAAAAGCACTCAAAAAAATGACAGCGTTTGAGACTGCACTTTTATGCATGACGAATAGGGGGCGCCGGGTTTGCATCACCGATGTTGGTTTTCGGCAAGTGCCCATTTATTAGGCAGCCGCAGACGACGCAGACAGCCGCATCCCAACAGAAATCCGCCGCTAATCAACGTTCGGCAGACGGACGCACTCCGCGGATCTGGTAAAAGTACCAATGACAGTATGTAGGAGATAGCCAAGTGATGGCACTACATATAGTGTTTCTTAAGAAATGATACTTCCACGGGATGCGCGTTACTTCTGAAGCACTACCTATATAGAGGTAATTTGCAGCAATCTTTCAGCAGACTCAAGCAGTTCGAATTTCATCTCTCAATTCAATAGAAAAACCCTATCGATTGAAGCGTCAGCTGAGCGTCTTTTTACCTGTACACTTCCCGTCCAACTTCTGGGAAAGATTGCTGCGGGCAGAAGCGGTGGTCGGCACAGCTGTCGAAACAGCGCGTCGCGGCATTTTTTCTCTCAAAGATCAATTCGCTCGAGAGACCGCATCAGACGGCCGAGCGCTCGAGATAAAAAGAATGGAATCCGCGATGTTCAAGGTACTCAAGAAAGACAATACGCTTGAAGACTTCAAGCCGCAGAAGATCGTCGAGGCCATCATGAAGGCAGCCTTCCGCTGCGACAAGCAGATCCCTGACGAAACCATGTTCGCCATGGCGAACTCGATTTCTGAACGTCTGCAGTCGCGCAAAAAGGTGCCCGTGGCCGAACTTCACGAGCTCGTGATCGGTACGCTCGCAACCTTTGGCTTCAAGGATGTTGCGACGTCTTATGCCGAATACCGCTACTACAAGAACAACTACGCGAAGACCTTCGAGCAGCTGCGTCAGGATGCTGATGATGTTCTGCGTCTCGGCGACCGTGAGAATGCCAACTTCGATTCGTCCCTCGTTTCGACGAAGGGTTCGCTCATCAAGGGGTTCCTCACGAAGAGCCTCTATCGTCAGTTCTATCTCTCTGGGCGCGAAAAAGAATTCACTGACCGCGGCGACATCTACATCCACGACATGCGCGACATGATCCTCGGATGCATCAACTGCTGCCTCTTTGACATCGGTTCTATCCTGCGCGGCGGCTTCGAGATGAGCAATGTGCGCTACACCGAACCCAAAACCGTTCTGTCGGCACTGCAGGTGGTGGGCGACATCACGCTCGTCGCGACGGCTCAGCAGTTCGGCGGCTTTACGCTCGCGGAATTGGACAAGGCCCTGCTGCCTTACGTTCTGAAGAGCTGGAAGACGGCGCACGACAAATACATTGAGCTCGGCCTTTCGGAAGAACGGGCCGCAGAACAAAGCGACAAGGATGTCACCCGCGAGCTTGAGCAGGGCTTCCAGTCGCTTGAGCTTAAGCTCAATACCGTCCCGTGCTCGCGCGGTGACTTCGCTTTTACGACGATTTCCTTTGGTCAGTGGAACTTAAAGGACTACGCGCCCTTTGAGCGCAAGTGGCTCTCGAAGATCAACACGGTCATGCTGCAGGTTCGCCGCAACGGCCACGGTCCGCACCATAAGCCCGTGGTCTTCCCGAAGCTCGTCTATCTGTACGATGCGCCGCAGATTGCAGCCGACCAGTATTCGTCCGCACTCTTCGATGAGGCCGTGAAGACCTCGACCGAATGCATGTATCCGGATTACCTGTCGCTCTCATCGGACTACGGCACGGTTTCGAAGCTCTTCCGCGAACACGGCGTCATTACGAGCCCGATGGGCTGCCGCGCGTATCTCTCGCCCTGGCATGACGAAAAGGGCCGCTATGTGGCAATCGGCCGCTGCAACATCGGCGCTGTGAGCCTCAATATTCCGCTCATCATCCGCCTGGTGCAGCTCGAACATCCTGACAATTGGCGCACCGCTTTCTGGACGGAACTCGACGAGCGTCTGGAAGTAATCCGCGAATTCTTCAAGAAGCGCTACGACATCATCCGCCGCCAGAAGTGCTCTTCAAACCCGCTCGCCTTCACGCAGGGGGGCTTCTATGAGGGCACGAAGGATCCCGACGATGAAGTGGGCGATCTGGTCCGCTACATGACGGCGTCCTTCGGCATCACGGCGCTCGATGAAGCCACCTTCCTCTGGACGGGCAAGCGTCTGCTTGAAGAGGGCGGCGCTTTCTCCGAAGAAGTGCTCCGCCATCTGCAGGCGCGCATCAACGTCTTCAAGAAGGAAGACGGGTGGCTCTATGCGATCTACGGCACGCCCGCCGAAAGCCTCTGCGCGACGCAGGCCAAGCAGTACGACGCCTTCTGCGCCAAGCAAGGCATTGACAATGTCTTCCGCCATACGCCGCACTACAGTCCTGAATACTTCACGAACTCCTTCCATGTGAACGTGACCGAAGAAATCACGCCCTTTGAGAAGCAGGACCACGAGTTCAAGGACTTTCACCTGTGCGAAGGCGGCCACATTCAGTACGTGCGTCTCGACAATCCTGAGAACACGGATGCGGTGAAGGCCGTCATCCAACGCGGCATGGAGCTCGGCTTCTACCAAGGCGTGAATTTTGACAGTGCTTACTGCGGCGACTGCGGCACACACAGCACCAATGTGCTCATGCGCTGCCCCAAGTGCGGGAGCTCAAACCTCTCCGTGATCTCGCGCGTCTGCGGCTACCTCGGCTACAGCAATGTGAACGGCGTTTCCCGCATGAATGAAGGGAAAATGGCTGAGATCCACAACCGCAAGAGCATGTAAAACCTTTAAAGACCGCAGCAGCGGTCTTTAAGGTTCCTCGGGGGAGTTCCGGCTGAGCTCCCCCGATTTATTTATTTCTTTCGTCATGAACTACATCGGTCTATCCGCCTACGACACCGCCAATGGCCCCGGCGTGCGCGTTTCGCTGTTTGTTTCCGGCTGCACGCTTCGCTGCAAAGGGTGTTTCAATAAAGAAAGCTGGTCTTTTACGGCTGGACGCCCATTCACAGCGGAAACAGAAGCGCAGATCATGAAGGCGCTGGATTCGAAGTGGATTGCTGGTTTTTCGCTGCTGGGCGGCGACCCGTTTGAGCCGGAGCACGAAGCGGTTTTGGCCGGGCTCCTCGAGCGCATTAAGGAACGGTTCCCAGATAAAACCGTCTGGGCGTGGACCGGAAGGACCTTTAAGCACGTGGAAAAGAGCAGGCTTTTGCCCTACATTGATCGGCTCGTTGACGGCGCTTATGTGCAAAAGCTTCACCTCGAGAAGCAGGGCGCCTGGCGCGGGAGCTCCAACCAGCGGATTATTCCGCTCTATCAAGGACGTATTGACGAAAGTCCGGCGGCTCAGGCTGAAGCCGCGGCGGCTGAAGCGGAGCACTGACTGACGGGGAGGGCTGTCAAAGATCGAGGCCGGGCGATTTGCCCTTAGGATGCTTTGGCATTGGCAGTTTTGCGATCTGCGCAATATCCCTTTGCGGTGTCTGCCGCTGGACACAGCAGAAAGGCCGCGACGGCGCTCTGTTCAGGCAAACGTTTAAAAGCCGATGAAGAAGGTCTGGCAGAAAAAAAGCTGCTGCGAGTGCTTTAACTTCCGCAGCAGCTCGAAGATACATTGAAAAGCAGTGTGCCGACGGTGTTTCAAGCTTGATCAATCATGCCAAACGCCATCGGGAGCACATCCGTTTCAAGCTGCCGGCAGGCAGTCAGCACCAAACGCTTCGCGGGCCAAACGGTCAAATTCAGGGAGCCACAATTGACGCCAGACGATCTTCGTCTCATCGTCAACCCATGCAGCATCAATGCTGTTGGCTAAGAATCCCCGCAGATCGGCAAGCGAAAATCCCAGCCAATTCATCATCAAAAGCCAGCTCTCAGAAATGGAGATATGGTGCATCGTCGGGTCATCACTGTTGGGAAAGACCTTGAGACCGAGCTCAACCATGCGGCGGATCGGGTGCTTGACCGCCCATTCTTCATCCGTGAAAGTGCGCAGATAGTAGGAATTGGTCGGCACCACGGCAAAAGGGATGCCCCGATCCGCGGCGCGCTCAGCGAGCTCCGGATTGTCTGTAATCGTGTAGCCGTGGTCGATTCGCTCACACTCGAGGAGATCCATGGCGGTTTCCACATTGCGCCAGTGTTCGCCGAATTCGCCCGCATGCGCGGTCAATTTAAAGCCGGCATCGCGTGCCAGTCGATAGGCTTTCCAGAAATTTTCGGGTTCGTGGAGCGTTTCGCGGTAGTCGATCCCCAGACCGATGACCCAGGGAGAGCGGTGAGCGGTCATTTCACGCACCAGTTCAACCGCATCTTCCGGGAGCGCTTCGCGGTCAATCGACGGCACGAGGCGGCCGACAATGCCGTATTTTTCTTCGCCTTCGATCAGGCCGGCCACAATAGCGTCCTGACCTTCGGCATAGGTCATGAAGTGCTTGAGGCCGGTCCAGTTCCAGAAGAGTTCGATGTAGCGCACGCCCTGAGCAGCCGTGCGTTCAAGGTGCTCGAGCGTAATGCGCTTTAAATATTCGGGTTTCTTCAGGATCGACGATTCCAGTGCGCGGAAGATGCGCAGCACCCCCACGGGCTTTTCACCGCGGGTGTAAAAGCCTTCGATTTCAGCCATGGAAATCGGAGCGTCGGAATCGCGGACAAGGTCAATGAAGGTTTCCCGGCTCGTCGTGCCGAGAAGATGACAGTGAAGTTCAGCCTTTGGAAAAGCGGAAAAAAAGGCGAGCTGCTTGGCGGTGAGTTCACGGGTGAAGGGGGAGTCTGGGACAAAGCCGGGGTTGGTGCTGCGCATAAGGGTCATTCTTTTAAGTGTTGGGAGGCACAATCTATAGACGAACGTTTCCGTTTGGTCAAGGCCTCGGGTAAACGATTACGCGCTTCATGATTTCTCCGCACTTGAGACTCAAGTCAATTTGCGAGAGAATCGCCGCTTTCCTTTTTTCGTCGTGCGCGGAGCGCTCTTGACCCCGCCCGGCACGATTCCTCCAACGTACTGCCCGAACGCCGTCATGTTCGCCACTATTTTCGCCATTCTCATCCTCGTGCTCGCCGGCTGGGCGATTGCCAAAAACTACGATGCCAAAGTCGTGCTCTTTGCGGCCGGCTTCCTCTTGATGTACGCCGCGCTCATCATGGGGAGTGACGTTTTGACGGGCAAAGATGCCTCCGGACTCGCCTGGGCGGATCCCTTCAAGGCCGTCAAGGATCTTTTCATCAAGCAGTACGCCAACGCGGGTCTCATCATCCTGACGCTTTTCGGCTTTGCTGCCTACATGTCCAAAATCGGCGCCAACGACAAGGTGATCGAACTTCTGAGCCGCCCGCTCGCGGCCGTGAAGTCTCCCTACATCCTGGTGCCCTTGGTGTTCTGGCTGGGGACGCTCCTCTCCATCATCATTCCGAGCGCTGCGTCGCTTGCCGTGATTCTGATGGCAACGCTCTATCCGGTGCTTAAAGCCGCCAAGATGACGCCGCTCACCGCTGCCGGCGTCATTGCCACAACGGCAACCATTGTGCCGACGCCTTTGGGCGGAGACAATGTAGTCGCAGCCCGGGTGCTCGGCTTTGATCATGTGGTCGACTATGTCTTTTACCATCACGCCGTGATCTCCATTCCGGCGATCATCGTGATGGGCATCGTGCATTATTTCTGGCAGAAGCACCTCGACCGCACCGAAGGCGAAATCAATGCTGCGGTAGATGAGTCGGAACTCCGCCAAGTCAATGCCGACGCGCCCGCGTGGTACGCCGTTTTCCCCGTGCTGCCGCTCGGACTCACGATCTTCTTCTGGGCCTGCTTCAAGCACGCGAAGGTCGGGCTCGTTGAAATCACGCTCTTTTCCTTTGCGCTCGCCTTCATTGCGGAAACCATCCGCCGCCGCGACGTCAAAGCCGCCATGAAAGACGTGTCGACCTTTTTCAACGGCATGGGCGACGGCTTCTCGAAAGTGGTGGTGCTCATCGTTGCAGCCTCGACGATGGTGGCCGGCTTGAAGGCCATGGGACTCATCGATGCCATCTCTGGTCTGGTCACGGGCGTAGAAAATGCCGGCGCCGGTCTGATGCTCGTTTTTTCCGGCATCACCGCACTCATCACATTCGTGAGCGGCTCGGGCAACGCGGTTTTCTATTCCTTCATTGAACTCATTCCGCAAATCGCCGACAAAGCGGGTATCGACCCGATTATGGTTGCACTCCCCATGCAGCTCACCTCCAACGTCATCCGCGCGGCTTCGCCCGTGGCTGCCGTGGTGATCATCGTTGCTGCCGTGGTGAAGGTGAACCCGCTCATGGTGGTCAAGCGCACCTGCGTGCCGCTCCTTTCGGGGTTCGCCGCTGTCCTTCTCCTCTCGCTCATTCGCTACGCGTGAAACTTTAAGGAATCCGAGCTTCGTGCAAACTTTTCCGCGAAGCTCGGCTGCCCCGAAGGACTGCAATCCATCAAGCCGATTTGCCCCGTCCGAGACTGCACCCCTCAATCGCGTCATTGCGATTTTTAATGAATGCACAAGGGCCTTCACGAATTTTGGCCAAGATCCGGAAGAACTTCAGGTCCAACTCAATCGTCCGACAGAGCACTGGAATAGGGGAGCTGAGATCTTTTGCGGATACCGAAAGATACCGAGCTCCCTTTAAAATAAGTCCTTTCGCAGCCGCCCTGCTGAATCCGCCGTCAGCAGGGCGCTTGCTTTCTTTTGCGCTCTTATCTTTCGCTTATGAGCAGAACTCGCAAATTAGACATGCTCAGCGGATCCATCTGGGACAAGATGATCCTCTTTGCGCTGCCGCTCGCCTTTACCGGCGTGCTCCAGCAGCTCTACAACGCCGCCGACGTCGCCGTACTCGGGCACTTTGTATCAGACGAGGCCATGGCGGCCGTAGGCAACAACGTCCCGATCATCGGATTAATCGTGAGTCTCTGTATGGGACTCGCGCTCGGCGCAAATGTGGTGGTCGCTCAAGCCTTAGGCATGCGCGATGAAGAGCGGGCGAGCAGGGGCGTTCACACGGCTTTTTATGTGGCGGTTGTCTTCGGCGTGGTCATGGCGATCGCGGGCGAAATCGGGGCGGACTGGATCATCGCCTGCCTTGAAGTGCCCGAATCGGTGCAGGCCGATTCTGAACTTTACCTGCGGGTCTACCTGCTGGGCATGCCCTTCATTGCGGTCTACAACTTTTTGGCCGCTGTTTATCGCAGTCAAGGGGATACCCAAACGCCGCTTTGGGCACTCTGCTTTGCCACGATTTTCAATATCGCCGGCAATCTCTTTTTTGTGTTGGTCTGCGACATGGGCACTGGGGGCGTGGCCTTTGCCACCGTTCTCGCCAATGCGCTTGCCGCGGGGATTCTTTTCTGGCGCGAATGCCGCATGACGGGACCGCTCAGACTTGAACTTCGCCGGCTTCTGAAGCCAGACGCCGTGTCGCTGCGTTCGATCATCCGCATCGGCTGGCCCGCGGGCGTTCAGGGGGCGGTCTTTTCGTTCTCCAACCTCATCATTCAGGCGGCTATCAACAGCCTGGGAGCGGACGTGATGGCGGGGTCAGTAGCCGCATTCACGATTGAGATCAATGTGTACTGCTTTATCAACGCGTTCGGTCTGGCGGCCACCACCTTCGTGAGTCAGAACTACGGCGCGGGCAATCTGGCGCGCTGCAGACGGGCTACCTGGGTGTCAATGGGGCTCAATTTCTGTGCTTCCGTGATGATGATCGCGGTTGTGCTCATTTTCGAACGAAGCATCCTCAGCCTCTTTACGCACAGCGAAGCCGTGATGGAAATTGCCATTACACGAATTCTCCTCGTCGTGCTGGCTGAACCCATCAGCGTGGTGATGGAAACCGTTTCGGATGCGATGCGCGGCTACGGCTATTCCATGCCGCCCGCGATGGTGACGCTCTTTTGCATCTGCTCGATCCGCATCGTCTGGGTCTATACGGTTTTCGCCGCTGATCCGACGTTTGATACGCTCATGATCGTTTATCCCATCAGCTGGGCCGTGACGACTGCAGCACTCACATGGCTCTATTTCCGCCATCAAAAGATGCTGACGGCTAAGCATGCGCATTCACGGGCAACCTCCCCAGAAGCATTGCCCTTTACGGATTAGCCGCAGCGTTCAGACTGACAGCAAAAGCGCCTTCAGCCGCATCGACTGAAGGCGCTTAAACTGAAATCTAAAAGATTTCAAAAATCACAAGCCTGACAGGCCGCTTCATCAGAACACGTAACGTGCGCCGACGGAGTAGTGATAGTCCTCCTGATAATCAGACCCGTTGGCACGCGTGAGCGACCCATAGAAGGAGAGGTTGTTCGTCGTGCTGAACTGCGCGCCGACCCCGTACGAGAACCAAGTGCCGCCCAGGTCTTCCTTGAGCTTCTGATCCTGTGCACCTGCTTTCGAAGCGGTGGCTTCTGTGTCGCCCAAGAAGTCATGGTTGACCGAAGCCGTCAGATAGATCGATCCGCGGTTATCAGCGAAGTTCGCGCCGGCCTGGAAGCCAATGCGGGCAATCAACGTATCGAAATCGTCCTGAGAAACCTTCATGCCGTTGCTGCCAGTGTAGTCGTCGCCGAATACACGGCCGTAGGCGAGCTCAGCCTGCGGCGTGACATAGAAGATCTGCGAAAGATCAAAGCGGTGACCAACCTCCGCGGACAAGCCAACCGTCGTGTTGTCATAGGAAGCCTTAAACGGCGTGACGGTTGATACATCAATATCGGTGCTGATCCGACCAACACGGCCGATTAAATCGAGATAGCTGCCGGTGGGAAGAACTGCCGTGCCGTAGACGGAAAGGGTGTAGCCGTCACTGTCAGCGCTGCCGTTCGAAAAGTCCGTTGAATTGTCGGTGTAGCCAAATGCGGCGCCGACAATCCACGTGTCACCCACCTTGGCATCACCGCCCACCTGAATCGTATTGTTGGTGAGCTTCGTGGAAACGGCGTCAGAAACCTTAGCGTCCGTACCGTAGACACGAGCCCAAGCACCCAATGCACCGTTTTGGCTTCGCACGTCGCCCAGGCGTTCGCTCAAGTGATTGACTTCATAGCGCCACTGAGCAAGATTCGCTGCGTTGGCATGGGTCACTGCGGTCAAAGTCGGCGACAGACGTGAACCCTCATAGGAAACGTCACCCGTGGCGGCATCGTATTTCCAGGCACCCGTCATGTCGCTGGCTTCGCCGCCGACAAAGTTATCTTTGAGAGTTGAAGCTGCGCCGCCCCCGATGATTGAATCAAGCGCACCTGCGACTTTCTCCGCTGAACCCAGCTTTTCGGTGACAGAAGCGCCGGCTTCGAGCTTGAGATCGCCCGTCAGCGTTTCAACCGTAACGCCGTTTTCTTCTGTTGTATTGAAGGTGAGCTTTGAATTAGAGGCATTGAGAGTACCGACATGGAAAGTGCCGGCAGACTGATGGATATCCTGATTCGTAAAGGTTGCACTTCCGGCAATGGTGACATTGCCGTTCAAGGTAGTGTTGGCGGTCTGTGAGTCAGTTTTGTTTGCCAGCGTCAGAGAGCTGCCTTTATCAAAATTGAGTGCACTTTTATCACCCGAAACGGTCAGAGTGTCAGCCTTAATGGATGCCGTGCCGTTTTCACTGAGAACACCTTCTTCGCCGCCCGTAAATGTGGCATTCGCAGCTTCAGCGTTGAAAGTAATTCCCTTACCTGCAGCATTATGGAGCCATACAGCATTCTTGCCGCCGTTGACCACAAGTGAATTTTCGGCCGTAACGTCTAAAACAGAATCGCGGGAGTTCTCAGTAGAACGATTAGATCGAATGCCGTAAGTACCGCCGTCGATCGAAATATTCTTAGCAGCAAACGATCCCTTAATAGATGACGTTCCTTGGTAATCTTTCGTGTAATCAGTAACCGAAATGCCGGCTGATTGAGTGTACTTTGAGTCAGCTTTAATCACAAGATTGCCGACATTAACGTCCACCGTTTGTTGATCGGCGGAAGCTCCATTATCACCTGCCATGACCATTAATTGAATGGCAGAATAGAGAGAATTCGCAGCCTTTTCTTGAGATTGATAGTTGTCCAGTATCAGCGTGTCAACATCCTTGATGCTCAGACTTGACGTGGACTGCATATTAATGGCTTGACCGCCATCCGTATAAAACGCAAGTGTTTTGATCCCGCTGAAGTCGAGTTTGCCGCCGCCCCAGGAGTTAATGGCCTGATCTCCCTGGAACCGCTTGTTCTGGGTGCCAAAATTGACTTGTTGAACGTCAGTCACAGAAAGACTGCCATTGTAGTTTACTAAAATAGCAACGTTATCAGCACCGTTGCCCGCCTTCCCGATAAGCCTTTCTTCTGTTGAAAAATTGAGTTCGCTGAGTTTGCTGACCGTTAACGATCCACCTGTGCCTGTAAGGTAAACCAGCGAATTCGTTCCTGTTGTTTTATTGACGAAGGACAGAGTATCGGATGAAGCGTTCTGGCCTGAGTAAGTTTCTCCTTTTTTATTCAGATATAAAAAGCCTTGTGTTCCAGCATCGGCATTGGAAAGTACATTGTCAACAACTTTATTTTGCTCGTAGGTTAACAATGGTTCTGCATTAATGTTTTCAGCAGCCATGCCAAAAACACTGGCTATAGCTCCGATAACGGCAAGATGTACTGTTTTAAATTGAAGCACCTGCATCGTAAACCTCCAATAGGATGCTTTAAGTGCATTGCAATTTATATCTATCCCCCCCCCCCGTCAACGTGCAAAAAAAAGAAATGCCCGTTTATCAAAACCAAAACAAAAGTAAATATTGAACTGTATTTAACTTGCAACGAGTATACCTTTAATTGCCGGTATTCATTTACATTGTGTAATCTTAATGTTTATAAAATAGGTTCATAAAGTACATCAAAATAAATAGAAGATTTGATATTATTAAAGTAAACAAATAAAGCAATCTGCGAGAAGTCATTCGGGTCGACAGGCGTACATCAGAACCTGACTTAGATGATCCCAAATAGAAAACACAGAATTCACCATGCCTACCACCAACACTGCACATCTCGATCTTGACCGGATCGATCTGCGCATACTGCGTTTAGTCCTCATTCTGAGCAATACACAGTCCCTCACGAAGACTGCAGCAGCGATGAAACTCTCCGTTTCGCAGGCCTCCCGACTGCTTGCTGATGCGAGGGCTATTTTCGGAACCGAAATTTTCAGCCGGCATGGCCCGCAGATGGTGCCGTCTCCTCAGCTTCTGGAGCTGCTGCCGCGCCTGCAAAATGTTTTCAAAGCGCTGGATTCACTTCTAGGCGGTGCATCCACACTCAATATTCTTGAAAGCAGTGAAGTCATCCGCATTGCTGCCGTCGACAACACGGCCATGGTCTTTATCATGCCGTTCCTCAAGGAACTTCATCAGCGCGCGCCGAAGCTCGGCATCGAAATCGTGCCGTTGGGCAGTCAGTCCGCTGCCGGATTGGGATCCGGTGCGGTTGACTTCATGTATGCCTGCGATCCGCATCTGCCTGCAGATCCCTCGCTGCGTCAGCGTCTGCTGCTTGCTGCTCCTCACTGTGTTCTGGTTCGCAAAGATCACCCGCTTTGCGAGGTGCCTGACGGCATCGTCGGTCCAGAGGAGCTAGCTCGATATCCGATGGTGATTCCTACAGTTAGTCAGCCGTCGGGCCTCAACGCCATGATCATGCCGTTTCACGAAATTTCTTCACAGCGTTTTCTCCAATCGCCGTTCTTTTTGGCCAACGCATGGTCGCTTTTAGATTCTGACGGCTACACCATTCATCCCATTCCGCTCGCAGAAATTTTGACGGAACGGCTGCCCCTCGCTGCATTGAAGCCAAAAGATATTGTGATTCCGCCGTGGGTGCCGCACCTCTATTGGAGCGTGCGCACCGATGCGGATCCACTCCGGCAGTGGGTGCGTTCTTTCCTGATTAGCTGCGCCGGACGGCGATGGAGCCGGTATTGCTCTGACGATGAAGCGGGGTGGCGCGAAGCCATGGCGTCGCTTGAAGCCGCTTCAATCTGCTCGGTGTGCAGCGAGTAGGGTGAAGACGCCATTCTAAAAAATACGCGGTTCATAAAGGGACAGCACCGCCGTTCGCCGATCAGCAGCGTCTTTCTAAACATGAAAGCCGATGTTGCAAGCCGTGCGTGTCGATAGCGGAAATTCGACAATTTTTACACTTCGTTTGGTTTTCTAAACTTTGATTCATTCCGGAACATTGTTTCCGGCAGCGTTATCGGATCAATTAAAGAGAAACAAATGAAGAAGATTGTCCCAATCTGTGCAGCCGTCGCAGCGGCTGCCATGATGCTGTCCATTTCAACCCCCGCCATGGCTATGGGCGGCCCATCGGGTCCTCACGTTACGTATCCGGTGCAGGGCAACATTGGCGAAGTGATTGTCAATCCGTACAAAGTGGCACCGCTCACTGCAGTCATCCGTGACGCTGGATACGATCTTTCGGATGTCACCGTCCGCATCGTGCCGAAGACGAACGGTCAGGAGATTACTTATAAAGTTTCCCGCACAGAATTGAAGACACATGCCGGCATTCCGGTTTTCGGTCTCTATCCGGATTGGCAGAACACCGTCGAAGTGAGCTACACGCGCACGTTCCAGGGCAAGTCTGAAAAGTTCAAAGATACCTATCGGTTTTATGTGCCGAGTGTGTACACGGTTTCAACGGGCATGCCCAATCAGGTAAAGCCATTTGAAGTCAAGCCCGTCCATGTTGATCCGGATTTTTCCGATCGCCTCTACCTCATCAATTCGCAGCTCATGAGCACCATGCCTGTTGGCAGCCGCTTCGTTTGGAACAACCCGTCCGGCGGCGCGGTGGAATGGGCCTTTAATTCCAATATCGGCATCATCGACACGAAGGGCGAAGTCCGCTGGTGGCTCCTGGATCAGGAGATCGGCGACAATGAGAATCCCTGGAAATCGGGATACTTCATGGGGTTCCAGCAGACCAAGGATGGCGCGCTCACCTGGGGCTACGGCCAGAACTACTGCAAGTACGATCTCATCGGCCGCAAGGTATATGACCGTCGTCTGCCGTCGGGTTATTCGGATTTCTCGCACTCTTTTGACAACGCACAGAACGGACATTCCTTCCTGCGCGTCGGTTCTGCAGACTACCGCCGTGCCGACGGCCGACGCGTTCATACCGTTCGCGACGTTATCGTTGAAATTGATCAGGACGGCCGCGTCGTTGACGATTTCCGCCTGATGGAAATTCTCGATCCGTACCGCGACAACGTCATCAAGACGCTTGATCAGGGCGCAGTGTGTCTCAATATTGATGCCTCCAAGGCCGGTCAGACCATCAGCGCCGCTGAACTCGCCGAAATGGACAAAAGCGACAACTTTGGTGACGTTGTAGGTGTCGGCGCAGGCCGCAACTGGGCCCACGTCAATTCCGTCGACTACGATCCGACGGATGACTCAATCATCATTTCGTCCCGCCACCAGTCCGCCGCCATCAAGATTGGCCGCGATAAGAAAGTGAAGTGGATTCTCGGCGCCCCGGACGGCTGGAAGAAGGGCTGGGCAGAAAAAGTTCTGCAGCCTGTTGATAAAGACGGCAAACCTATCAAGTGCGAGAACGGTAAGTGCGAAGGCAACTTTGACTGGACATGGACGCAGCACACGGCCTACCGCATCGACGAAATGTCTGATGCGGATACCCTGATTCTGTCGGTCTTCGACAACGGCGACGGCCGTGGTCTGGAGCAGCCCGCACTCGCCGAAGAGAAATACACCCGCGGGGTGATCTACAAGATCGATCAGAAGAAGATGACCGTGCAGCAGCTCTGGGAAGTGGGCAAGGACCTTGGCCACGAATATTTCAGCCCGGTGACCGGCATCACGAAGTACATGGCCGACAAAAACTCCGTCGTAGTGTTCTATTCCACCGCTGGTCTTCTCGGCCCGTCCGCTGGTCCCAACGTTAAGGAAGAACCGGCTCATCCGTATCTCACGGAATACCGCTGGGGTGAAACGAAGCCGGCTGTTGAACTGAAAATCAACTCGGTCATGGGCTATCAGGCATTTCCGATCAGCGTTGAACAAGCCTTCACGCACTAATCCGTCGTCACGCTGAGACGCTCGATCCTCAACATATTTCGTTCCCAAGAAATCGCAAGAGGGTCGACGCGTCTTCTCACAACTTCCTCTGAAGCCGCAAGCTGATGAATTCACCAGCATCACTCGGCTTCAGATGAACAGCCTCATTTTTTTGCAGCCTGCGGACAAGACCAATTCCGCAGGAAATAAAGGAGCTCACAAATGAAACTCAAGCCTATCAGCAAGGCCATTCTGGCCGCCGCTGCCGCAGCCGGCATCATGCCGTTTGCCGCTCAAGCAGCCGACGTCAATGTGTACGGCCTGGTTGCCACCGGTCTTTACTACCAAAAGACTGAAGGAGCCGACAACGGCAATGTCGGTATGGCGCAATACAAGCAGACGCCGACCGATTCGCACTTCGGCATTACCGGCCGCGAAGATTTGGGCAACGGTCTTTATGTGGGGTTTCAGCTCGAAAACGGCTACAGCACGGATTCGGGCGCCATGTGGGAAAACGACCGTCTCTTCAATCGCGTAGCTCGTCTTTATGCGGGCAACAGTCAGATTGAAGTTTCAATGGGCCGAATTTCAACCTTCACGTGTGCTTCCGATCCGTATTCGGTCTTCCGCAAGCTCCGCGCGAATATGACGGCGTCCGGACTGCCCGGCATGGCACCGGCCACCATGGTCTTCAACGTGGGTGAAATGGACAATGCCATCGCCTTCCGTACGAACGGCGACGACGGATTCTTCGTTCAGGGCTTTTATTCCAATGGTTCGAGCAGCGAAGAAACTGAATACGGCTGGTCCAACAACAATCATGTGATTCAAGCCGCCTTCGGGTGGACGGGTCAGTCACTTCGTATCGGTACGGTGCTCAACTGGGAGCGTCCCAGCCATACTGACGGCACGAAGCCTCGCAAAAACGAAACGGCCGGCATTCATATCCTCGGGAGCTACGATTTTGGCGGCCCGGCTGTTTCAGCCATTTTCTATAAAGGCAGCAATGATTGGCGAATCGGCGGTGCACCGGACATGGCCAATATGATTAAAGGCGTCGGCGGATTGACGAATTACGAAAATTCCGAAGACGGCATGGACCTGACTGTCGGTTTCGTGAGCGTGGGCTATCCCATGGGAGCGCATTTCTTCAGCGCGGGTCTGGGCATCATTAACGCCGATTGGAAGGGCATTTCAACCAACATGAAGGAAACGAAGGGCACGGCTTATCAGGCTTCGCTCATGTACTACTACAACCTTTCCAAGCGCACGCAGCTTTATTCGGGCGTCTCATATTCTGACGGCGACAAGCTGCTCGATACGGTTGACCGCTTCAATCAGATCTTCGGAACGGTCGGTCTGCAGCACCGCTTCTAATTCTTTTTTGCGGGAGAGAGCCAAGGCGCTTTTGCGGTGTTTGGCTCTTTCGCCTTAGAAACCTTGGGAGGGAAGGCTGCTCATAAAAGGGCGTTGACGGTTTAAGGGGACTGATGAGATTTCAGAGCATCTCATCATTTCCGGGCATGATCTTTGAGCCGCCAACGCCGTTATCTTTCACGAACTGGGCTGGTGCACCGCAGCGATGCTTCAGCCCAATTTTTTTCAGCAGTCTGCTTTAAGCTGACCGGCGCTTCCATTTGAGCAGGAAGGCCGAGTTGATAATGACAAGCACCGAGCCGGCATTGTGCACCAGTGCGCCAACGACCGGATTAAGAATGCCCAGCATCGCCAGAATGATCGCGATGAAATTCAAAATCATCGAGAAACTCATGTTCACCTTGATGGTTGTCAGCATGCGCTTAGAGAGCGCTATGAGGTGCGGCAGCTCTTTGACATCGTCATCGACGAGCACAATGTCAGCAGCATCCACGGCAATGTCGCTCCCAATACCGCCCATGGCAACGCCGACATTGGCTTTCTTCAGAGCAGGGGCATCATTGATGCCGTCGCCGATCATGCAGACGTTTTCCAGACGCTTTTGATAGGTGCTGATCCAGTTCAATTTGTCTGCAGGACGGCAGTTGGCGTGTACGTCGCGAATGCCGAGTTCCCCGGCAATGGCTTGTGCGGCGCTGTGATGATCGCCGGTCAAGAGCACGGGCGAAACGTGGAGCCCTTCAAGAGCTCTAATCATTTGAGCCGCTTCATTTCGAACGGTATCGGCGAGCGCTGCGTAGCCGACCATTTTCTGATCGACGGCAATATAAACAATCGTGTGGCCTTGACTGAGATGTGTTTGAACAGCAGCTTCAGCTTCTTCGGGCACTGCACCGCCGTGTTCAGTAAGGAGCTCCCGGCTGCCGGCCAATACGGCATGACCATTAACTGAAGCACTGACGCCTCGGCCCGGCAGCATTTCAAAAGCTTCACACGGATCAATGGCGGCTCTGACATCGCTCTTAAAGCACCGCACTACCGCTTTGCCGAGCGGGTGTTCGGAGAATTGTTCTGCAGCAGCACAGACGGCATAAAGGTCATCCGCAGTGAAATCTGCAGAAATCGATTCAACATGCACCACTTTGGGCGCTCCGTAAGTGAGCGTCCCTGTTTTATCGAAAGTAATCTTGGTAACTGCAGCCAGGCGTTCAAGCGCGTCGCCTTCACGGACGAGAAAACCGTGTTTCGTTGCGTTCCCAATGGCAGCCATGATGGCCGTCGGCGTCGCCAGAACCAATGCGCAAGGACAAAAAACGACGAGAATCGTCACCGCTCGGATAATTTCGCCGGTGAAAAACCAAGTCAAAGCGGCAGAGGTTAGGGCGATGACGACGATCCAAGTGGCCCAGCGATCCGCAATACCGACAATCTTGGCTTTGCCGGCATCAGCCGACTGAACCAAACGAATCATGCGCTGAATGGAGCTGTCTTCGCCCACTTTGGCAGCACGCATGTCAAAAGCACCGAATTGATTGACTGTACCGCTCGAGACTTCGTCGCCGGGCTCTTTGTCAACAGGAAGCGATTCTCCGGTCATAACGGCTTGGTTTACGGATGTATGACCGGAGATGATCACGCCGTCAACCGGAATCGTCTCCCCGGGCAGAACACGGAGGAGATCCCCCACTTTAACGGCTTCGGCCGGCACGATCTGCTCGTTCTCAGGGGTGATTAACCGAGCTTTCTGAGGTGTGAGATGCACGAGCTTTTCAATGCCGGCACGAGCTTTGGCAACTGTGAGTTCTTCGAGGAGGCTCCCGAGCTGCATAATGAACGCCACTTCGCCTGCAGCGAAATCTTCTCCAATGATGACCGAGGCGATTAGGGCAAGGGATACCAAAAGGTCCGCTTTGATATCGAATTTCGTAATGATGCCGATGAAGGCTTCGGTGACAATCGGCACGCCGCAGAGGATGATGGCTACCCAGGCAGCGGAGAAGGGAAGCGGAGCGTCAAAAAGACTTAATAAGAGGGCAACGCCCGAAATAATGAGAAAGGCGATGTCGCGTTTCATGCCGCCGAGCCCGAGAAGATATTCAAGGCCATCGACGAGTTTGCTGACGAAGTATTTCATGACTGCAGACGGATGTGGTTTGCCGTGTTTTCGACCTCGTTTAGGCTGACCGAAAACCCGTTTCGATATACCCCCACGGGTATTTGTTTCGTACGCATGATACCTATAGGGGTAACGGTACGCAAGTGAAATCGAGCGGTTCCTATCTGCAAATCCGACAGCTGCCAAAAAAAAGAGCGGCAAATTGCCGCTCATTTCATCGGGAGGTTCGTCCGTCAAACCAACATGCCGTTAAGTCATGTTGGCGAAGCGTTCGACCGCCTTGGTAAAACTGTCAATGGTTCTGTCGGCATCACCATGTTCAATGCCGTCACGCACACAGTGTTTGATATGTCCCTCAAGAACAACGCGGCCGCAGCCGTGCAGTGCTGACTTGGCAGCATTGATTTGGGCGAGGACATCTTCGCAGGGGACATCTTCATCAATCATGCGGTCAATGGCCTGGACTTGACCCAGAATTTTTTTCAGGCGGCGATGCAGATTTTCTGCATCCATACACTGACGCATCGAAGCTCTCCGTTTTATTTGAAAAAAATGAAGCTGTATGAGCACCGTAAGGACGACAGTATAAATCTTCATACGGATGAGAAAATCGGATGAAATCTTCATTATTCAACATAACGACTATTATGTTGAATAATATTTGGAGCAAATCACCGGTATTGAACGCCTGTCGAAAACCTCAGGTATGACGAGTCCGCTTGCCCCGCAAACGGCGGCGCGCCATGCGCATCGTATAAACTTACGTTTTTTGCAGTTTGGATCAGTTTTGCGCGGCTTATAGCGCAGAACTGAGGTGCTTCATCGTTGGGTTTCAACCCGACTCCGCTGCTTCAAACACCTGCCGGCGTCCTTATGGAATGACGGCAGGCATATGCGGGATGCGGATTCCCTCGACATCCATCCTGCACAAACAACTAAAAGGATACGGCATGGAACAACGACAAACCTGGAGCAGTCGGCTGACCTATATTCTGACCGTAGCGGGCGCTACGATCGGATTCGGCGCAACTTGGCGCTTCCCCTATCTCGTTGGTCAGAACGGCGGCGGTGCCTACGTCCTGATGTTCATTTTGGTGATGCTTTTTGTGGGCATTCCCATCATCCTCGTCGAAAATGTCATTGGCCGCCGCGGGCAGGCCAACAGTATCGACGCCTTTCTGCCTGATGGCTCTAAATACTCTCCGCTCTGGAAGTTCTTCGGCTACACAGGCATTCTGGGTGCATTCGGCATCTTGTCCTACTACATGCCGTTAGGCGGCTGGGTCATAACCTATATCTACCACCTGATTCTTGGACTTTTTGGCATAGAGGGCGGTCTTGACCTTTCCTCCCCGGTCACAAAAGAGCTGACGAGCACCTTCTACCACGCCAATATTGAGCAATCCCCTCTCATGATCACCATCTGCACAGCCGTCTTTGTGCTGATCAACTGGGTGATTCTCCGCAAGGGCATTATCGCGGGCATTGAAAGATCGGTGAAATTCTTAATGCCGCTGCTTTTTCTCTGCCTCATCGTGATGGTTGCCCGCAATCTAACGCTTGACGGCGCTTGGGAAGGCGTTCGCTTTTATCTGATGCCCGACTTCAGCAAGCTTTCGGGCAAGCTCCTCCTTGACGTGCTCGGGCAGGTGTTCTTTGCACTCTCCCTTGGTTTCGGCGTCATGATCACCCTTTCGAGTCATCTCAAGAAAGATGAAAGCATGGTGAAGACCGCCGTCATTACCGGCATCATCAACACGCTGATCGCCATTCTGGCTGGCTTCATGATTTTCCCGTCGCTTTTCAGCGCCGGCCTGAGCCCGGATTCCGGTCCTTCGCTCGTCTTTAAGACGCTTCCCATTGCCTTCTCGCACATGGCTTTTGGGAATTTCTTCGCTATTGTGTTCTTCCTGCTGCTCGTCGTTGCCGCCCTGACTACCTCCATTACCATCTATCAGGTCATCATCTCGGTGCTGCATGAAAAGTTCGGCTTCCTCTACGTCAATGCCATCAACACTGCATTGATCTTCACTTTCATCTTCGGCAACCTTCCCTGCATTCTGAGCGACGGACCGCTCGCCGATGTTCGAATACTGAATCGCTCCGTCTTCGATGCCTATGACTTCATTTCCGGCAACATCTGTTTTGTCGTGACAGCACTCGGCGCTGCGGTTTATGTCGGCTGGGTCATGAAGAATCGGGCGCTCGATGAAATTACCAACGGCGGGAAGCTCCATGGTTCCGTTTACAATATTTGGTACCAGTTTGTCCGCTTTGTGATTCCGGTGGTCATTCTTGCGATCTTCATTTACGGCTTGATTCCGCTCTTCTCATAAAGAGATTGGGACCCGCGCTGCTGATGAAGCATGCAGCTTGTTCCTTAACAGCTTCTCAGAGCTCGTTTGCTTTGCGGCAGACGAGCTCTTTAGTTTGTGATGCCGGGAGCGCATAGCGGATGGTGAAAGAGCTGGGCACATTTGCGGCATGCGGGCATAGAGCCATTCTGTGCATTAAGTCGTTGCATTTCTCATGAACTTAGGCACTACGCCTTAGCTCATCAGCAGATATGATTCTGCGCCAGCCGAACAGCTGTTCCAATGATCAAAACAAACATTGCGCCGCGAGCCTATGCCCTTAAGCGGCCGCTGAAGACCATGACCCCGATGACCGCCGCCAGCCGCCCCAAATTATGGAGAAACGACATTACAGGACTGCGCGCGCTGGCGGTTCTGCCTGTACTGATCTTCCACGCTTTTCCGTCTCTGATACCCGGGGGCTTCTTTGGTGTGGATGTCTTTTTTGTCATCTCCGGCTATCTGATTTCCGGAATCATTTTCCGCGGCATAGCGAGCAGCTCATTTAGCTACCTTGAGTTCTATGAGAAGCGCATCAAGCGCATTATTCCCAACCTCATTTTGCTGCTCACTTTTGTGGCTGCAGCGGGCTGGTTCATTCTTCTCCCAGATGAATATGCCAATTTGGGGATGCACATTGATGCAAGCACGCTCTTCATTTAAAATTTCCAGCTTCTCAGTGAAATTGGCTATTTCACGGAAGATGCACTTCGCAAACCCCTGCTCCACCTTTGGAGCCTGGCCATTGAAGAACAGTTCTACATTGTTTTTCCGCTCATCTGTACGCTGATCTGGCGCTTAAGCCGTTCTGTGAAGATGATTGGCATCGCTGCTGCTCTCATTGCATTGGGTTCACTCGCAGCCTGCCTCTCCTCTTCGGATCGCAATTTTGCCTTCTACTTCCCATTGACTCGCTTTTGGGAATTAGGTGCCGGCATTCTTTTGTCTTATTCTGAAACCTTCATTGGGTTCAGTACGTCGCGTTTTTCCCAAAATGTCCGCAATGGGCTGTCCATCGCCGGCATCCTGATGATCGTCCTTCCGATGGCGTTCGTTACTGAGAGCGCAGCGCATCCCGGACTTATCACGCTGATTCCGGTTCTCGGTGCTGTTCTGATCATCGCGGCTGAACCCGATGCCTTTTTCAACCGTACGCTTCTTTGCTGGCGTCCGATGACCTTTGTCGGGCTGATCAGCTATTCACTTTATCTCTGGCACTGGCCGCTCTTGGCTTATCTCTTTATCGCCGTGCCGGATGCAACGCCCTCCGTATTGATTGCCGCATTGGCGCTGAGTTTTGTCATTGCCGCGCTCGTATATTTTTATGTCGAAAATCCTATTCGCCGATGCCGCAATTCCGGCAAAGCCGTTCTTCTTCTATTGGCTGGCTTAGTCTTAATGCTGGCACTCGGAGAGACTATTCGCCAAACTGACGGATTCCCTCAGCGCCCGCTTAAATTTGAGGACAAGGTGATCTCTGTTCGTGCAGAGAATGAATGGGATGGCTTTGAAAAGGCCCCCAGATTCAAATATGAGGGCGTGGATATTGCCACCCCCAACCCCAATGCATTCCCGTCATTGATTTTCATTGGCGACTCTCATATGGCGCAATACTATCTGCGCGCTCAGCGGCTTAGTGAACGCGAGCATGTCAACTTCGGCATGATTGCCAAAGCCGGATGGTTCCTTTTCAATGACCAACGCATGGGGGACTATGCCCGTGCAGTGAAGGCGATTGTTGCAGACAAGCGTGTACACACGCTCGTCATCGGCAGCATGTGGGGCGGAAAAATTAAAGAGGAAGAGTTTTACCAGGTGGCCGCAACGGTCCGTCCGCTGCTCGAGACCCGGAAAGACCTGAAGGTCTATGTAATGCTGGATTACCCTTGGACGCCAAATGTCGGCGGCCAGCAAGGCATCTACGATCCTTTGAAGCACGTCAACCGTATTACGGGCGACGCCGTCGGTATGGTGCAGCCATTCCCAGCAGCCGATGACTGGAAGCGCGGCAATGAAGAAATCCAAAGAATTCTTGGTGACGCTGCTGAATATATAGACCCCACCCCTATTGTCTGCCCAGGTCAGAAATGCAATCTGCAGGCTTGGTATCGGGATGGCGATCACCTGCAGCCCAAACGCATCGAAGCCGACGGCATCTGGGTAGACCGCATCTTTGAGCATGCTGCGGCTGCCGAATCCAAAGAGCGGAGCCGATGATTCAGGTCGAAGGCTGTGCGGCCATCTTTTGAATCGATGAGAATCAGCAAAAATCAAAGGAACCTCTTAGGGCTTGAGTGTTCACATACTTTGACGGAACGCAGACTCATTCGTTCTGCGTTCCGTCCAATTCTGCAGAAGCTTGAGGAGCTGCGGCCTGCCATAGAACCGCTTCTCATCAAACCTTCAATTCATCAGAAATTGCAGGCATCCAAGCGGCAGTCTCAACCCCGTGCCGCCCGATCGGGCTGTCGAAGGGGCTTAAGACCGGATTTTGATTAGCCAACAATCCTGCATTAATGCGCTAAGCACAAACCCTGATTAGGCGATGCCAAAATGAAAGCGCCATGAAATGGCGCATAACACATCAATCGTTTACTCCATTCAACACGATAAAGAGTCACGTTAATTTATTGGTTTACCGATTAAAGATGTACAACGCTTGATTTTTAACAAAGGTGCGCAGGTAAGTAAACGTTAACTAATTTACGAATCTAAACATACAAAGTTCTTTCCGTATAATCGATAACAATTCTCGTTCTAATTCTCAACGAAAGGACCTTGCTAATGAAGCCCTTCCGCCTTACCCGCCGTGCGCTTGGCAGCGCTGTCTGCATGACGCTCCTCGCTGGTACTGTTCTTTTTACTTCGCCGACGCCTGTTCACGCAGCAGCTCAGGGTAAAGACACTCTGGTATTCGTCAATTACCGTGATCTTCGAGATCTGAATCCGCACCTCTATGCCGGCGAAATGTTCGCTCAGGAAATGGTGTTTGAAGGGCTCGTCACCCTTGGCAATGACGGCAAGTATCACGGAGCAGTAGCCGAAAGCTGGGACATCTCGCCCGACGGCCGCGTGTACACCTTCAAAATTCGCCCGAATCTGAAGTTCACCGACGGCCACGTGCTTGACGCCTATGCTATCAAGGCGAACTTTGATGCGCTGATTGACAACAAAACGCGTCACTCCTGGCTTGAAATGATGCGTCTTCTTGAAGGCGTAGAAGCGCCGGATGCCAACACGTTCGTTATTAAGATGAAGGAAGCCTACTACCCGATGCTCACGGAGCTTGCGGTTACACGCCCCTTTGCTTTTGTTTCGCCCAACGTCATGAAGGACGGCAAGACCAAGAACGGTCTTACCGCCTTTATCGGTTCCGGTCCCTATGTGCTGAAGGAGCATGTGGTTGACGAATACTCCGTCTTTGAAGCCAATCCGGACTACTGGGGCAAAAAACCCGCCATTAAGCGCATCGTCGTGAAGGTCATTCCAGACAATCAGACGCGTATTCTGGCGCTGGAAAAAGGCGAAATCGACCTCATCTGGGGCAAGAACATGATCGATGCTGACGCGCTCAACAAGTACCGCGACAGCAAGAAGTTCTCGATTGCCGTTTCTTCGCCCACTTCAACCCGTCAGATCGTTCTCAATACCACCAACGATATCCTCAAGGACAAGAAGATCCGCACGGCCATTCAGCATGCGACGAACAAGTCGGTGATCTCACAGGGCGTCTTCCACGGCTTTGAGCCGGGCGCTGACACGCTCTATTCGACTTCGATTCCGTACTGCGATATCGATCTGAAGCCCTATAAGTACGACATGAAGGAAGCGGCCAAACTGATTGAAGAAGCCGGCTACAAGCGTGACGGCAAGCGCGCGCCTGCCGTCAAAGACGGGAAGCCCTTGGCGCTTGGGCTGCTTTACAACTCCAATTCGGTTTCTGAAAAGACGATTGCTGAATACCTCCAGAGCGAATTCGGCAAGCTCGGCATGCAGATCTCAATCCGCGGCGAAGAAGAACAGTCCTATCGCGACAACATGAAGAACGGCAAGTTCGACATGGTCTTCAATATCTGCTGGGGAACGCCCTATGATCCGCAGTCTTCGCTCGCTGCAATGCGTCAGCGTGTCTACGGCGACTATGAGGCTCAGCTCGGTCTCCCTGACAAGCATGAAATCGACGCAGCCATCACCAAGATCCTGACGAGTACGGATGAAAAAGAGCGCCGCGAACTCTATCGCTACGTGCTCACGCATTTGCACGAGGACGCGGTCTATCTGCCGATTTCATTCGAAACCAACAAAGCGCTTTTCAATGCTGAACTGGGCGGCGTCGGCTTCCTCTCGAACCAATACGAGATTCCTTTCGCCGACATGTATTGGAAGTAACCGCTTCTGATGCCGCAGGGGCTCGAACGCATGCATGCAGGGTCGAGCCCCTATTCGACTGCGCCGTTCCATTTATGGAAGTTTGGCGCCGGGGATTTGTCTTTCTATGCGCCAATACATCATCCGACGACTGTTGGCAACGATTCCGCTGCTCTTCGTCATCTCGTTTTTCTGCTTCATCTTTATCAATCTCATCCCGTCAGATCCGGCGGAAGTTGCGCTCCGCGTAAGACAGACGCCCGTCATTACGCCCGAAGCCATCGCGCAGGTCCGTGCGGAATTGGGCCTGGACCGGCCGTTTTTCGCGCGTTATGTCGACTGGGTTTGGAATTGCCTTCAGGGCGATTTCGGCGTGAGCTACACCAATCCGTCCCGCACAGTGCTGGGCGAACTCGGCCGCTGTCTGCCGGCCACTCTGTCACTTGCGGGCCTTTCCTTGGTCTATGTGATCGTGCTGAGCCTCCCCATCGGCTTTCTTTCTGCCGTCTATAAAGACAGCTGGTTTGACCGCATCATGCGCGGCATCGTCTTTGCGACAACGGCCATGCCCGCTTACTGGGTGGGTCTGCTCCTCATCTGGTTCGTCTCCATCAAGCTCGATTTGCTGCCGACGAGCGGCTCGGGCACTTTTGCCCATTTGATCCTGCCTGCCTTTACGGTGGCGCTAACCTACATTTCGACCTATATCCGCCTGATCCGCAACAACATGCTCGAAAACATGCGTGAAGACTATGTGCTTTACGCACGCGTCCGCGGACTCAAGGAAGGTTCGATTCTCGTCAAACACGTGCTCAAGAATTCGCTCCAGTCGTGCGTGACCGCCATCGGCATGTCGATTCCGCAGCTGATTGCCGGCACGATCGTTGTGGAAAACGTATTTGCCTGGCCCGGTCTCGGCAAACTCTGCATCACGTCGATCTTCAATCGCGACTACCCGGTCATTCAAGCCTATGTGCTCATGATGGGCGTGCTCTTCGTGATCTTCAACCTCCTCTTCGACATCATCCAGTGCGCGGTCGATCCGCGTCTGCGCAAACAGGAGACGGCCTGAAATGCTTAGAGTTTTTCTGCGCAATCCGGTCACGCAGTTCTGCCTGGTCGTGATTCTGCTTACGGTCTTTGCGGGCGTCTTCGCGCCATTGCTTGCGCCGCATGACCCGTATGAAAACAATATTCTGATGAAGTTCGCTTCACCTTCATGGGAATATCCGCTCGGCACCGATCAGCTCGGCCGCTGCGTTTTCTCACGCATGCTTTACGGTATTCGTCCAACCTTTTTCCTGTCGCTCCTCACCATGGCCGGCACGATTGGGCTGGGACTGCTGATGGGGGTTTTGGCAGGCTACTTCCGCGGACCGATTGATGAATTCATCATGCGCGTGGTCGACGTGATGCTCTCCTTCCCGTCGCAAATCATGATTCTCGCCGTGGTGGCGCTCATGGGCGTGAACATTGAGAACGTCATCATCGCCAATATCTTCATCAAATGGGCTTGGTACGCCCGAATGATCCGAACGGCCGTCGTGAAGTACACCGAATCGAACTTTATTCTGTACTCCAAGTCCATCGGTTCTGGGAATTACTTCATTCTCACGCATCACATGCTGCCCTGCATTGCTGCCGAACTTGCCGTTCTCGCGAGTCTCGACACGGGCTGGGCCATTCTGAACATCTCCACGCTCTCCTTCCTCGGTCTCGGCGTTCAGGCACCGATGCCGGAATGGGGCGCGATGCTCAACGAAGCCAAGAACGTCATGATCTCCAATCCCGAACAGATGCTCGTTCCGGGCATTGCCGTCGTCGTGCTCATCGGCGCCTTCAACCTCTTGGGCGACAGCCTTCGCGACGCCCTTGATCCCAAGGAGGTACGTCTCTGATGTCTCAGCAGTCTGTACTTGACGTACAGGATCTGTACGTCACCTTCCATCAGGATAAGAAGTCCGCCGAACTCGTCAAAGGCGTCAGTTTTTCCGTAGCGCCCGGGGAGTGTCTCGGCATTCTCGGTGAATCGGGCTCAGGCAAATCCATGACCGCCAAGGCCATGCTGGGACTTCTCGATCGTTCGTTTGAAGTTCGCGGCAAGGTGTTCTTTCAGGGAGAAAGCCTTCTGGAGAAAGATGCCGATGCACTGCGCCGTCTTCGCGGCTCACGGATCTGCATGGTGCTCCAGAACCCCATGAGCTGCTTTGATCCGCTCTACCGCATCGGCGCTCAGATGGCAGAAACCTTTCAGGAACATACGGACTGGAGCAGCGCCGAAATTCGGACCAAATCGATCGAAGTGCTTAAACTCATGAAGATCCGTGACCCGGAGGATGTGCTGCGCAAATATCCGCATCAGATGTCGGGCGGCATGCTCCAGCGCGTGATGATCGGTCTCGCGCTTGCTCTGAAGCCGTCCCTCATCATCTGCGACGAGCCGACAACGGCCATCGATTCCATCAGTCAGTACGCCATCATGCAGGAGTTTCTGCGCATTAAAACGTCCCGCAGTGCTGCGATGATCTTCATCTCGCATGATCTCGGCGTGCTCTCGCTCATTTCGGACAAGCTCGTCGTCATGCATCGCGGCCTTGCCGTTGAGCGCGGTCTGCCCGAAGAAATCTTTGAGCATGCGAAGGACCCCTATACGCGCGAACTCATCGATCGGCATCTCTCAGTCATGTCGACCTTCAGCCGGGCTATTCGAGGAGAAAAAGTTCATGCTGCTTGAAGCAAAAGACATCCGCGTTTCATTCCGCAAGGAAAATCAGACGCGGCTCTTCGGCCGTGAACGTCAGGAAGTGCTCCACGGCCTTTCGATCGACCTCAAGGAAGGTGAATGCCTTGGCATCATCGGCGAATCGGGTTCGGGCAAATCAACTTTCGGACGTGTCCTCTGCGGACTGCTTGCGCCCGACTCCGGCACGGTTCGTCTCGACGGGCTCGATCTCTACGGCCGCCTGCCGCGTGTCGACAAAGCGCGCATTCAGTCGAGCATTTCCATTGTTTTTCAGGATTACACCACTTCGGCCAATCCGCGCTTTCGCGTACAGGGCATTATTGGGGAATCCTTCCGCGCCCTGCGCCTGAAGGGTGCAAACATCAGCCGAGAAACTCAGCGCAAGGAAACCATTGAACTCCTTGAACGCGTCGGTCTCGACGAAAGCTTTCTCACCCGCTATCCGCATGAGCTTTCGGGCGGCCAGCTCCAGCGCGTGTGCATTGCCCGCGCCGTCGCTCTGAAGCCCCGCTTCATTCTGCTCGATGAAGCAATTAGTTCTCTCGATGCGGCAACGCAGATTCAAGTAATGGACCTTCTGAAGGATCTGCGGCATGAACTGAATCTCAGCTACGTCTTCATTACCCACGACTTGACCGCCATTACCTATTTTTGCGACCGCGTGCGGTTCCTGCACAACGGCAGCTTTGTAGAAGCCGTTGATGATATGAGCAGAATCGGCGACATCCGCAATGCTTACGCCCGCGATCTGCTGCGAGCTGTGATGGGCATCGGCATTCACGGCGCTCCGGATCCGGAAGCCGAAGCCCGCATGGAGCGAGATGAAGAAATCGGCACGCCGCACGGTGATGTGATGCACGTTCAGGGACAAGTTCTTTATTGACCATTGCGAGGAAAAACCCACAATGATTGAATTGTTTGAAATCGAGGGCGGCGTCACGCTGCGCGGATACCGTACATCGGGGAGCCGCCCGGGACCCCATGTGCTGATCACGGCCGGCATACACGGCAGTGAATATCCCGGCATTTTGGCCGCCAGAAAACTCAGAGCCTTTCTGTCGCAGGCCGATATTGCCGGGACAGTCACGGTCCTGCCGCTCTGCAATCCAACTGCTTTAAAGGAACGCGCCAAAGCGATCTTCCCCGAAGACGGGAAGAACCTTAACCGCATGTTCCCCGGTAACCCGGAAGGTTCTGCGTCGGAAAAGACGGCTTGGGCGATCACCCAGCTCCAAGACGAAGCAGACTTCTACATTGACCTGCACGGCGGGGATCTCTTTGAAAAACTCACTCCCTATGTTTACGTGCCCGGCAATTGTGCGCCTGAGGTGACCACAACGGCTCGTGCCGCAGCCCAGGTGCTCAGTGTACCGGTCCGGGTTTTGTCACAGGCATCCACCGGCGCCTACAACAGTGCTGCGCTTCGCGGCACGCCTTCCATTCTCATCGAGCGCGGCGCCTGCGGGCTCTGGGAGCCCGAAGAAGTAGAAGCCTACTTTGAAGATCTCAAGGCGCTCTTCGCGCACCTTGGCATTATTGACGGCAAAGCGCCGGTTAATACTGCCCAGCGTGAGGCACCGTTTGCGACCTATCTGTCGCATTCGGAGTTTGGTCTTTGGTTCCCGCGCGTCAAGGCGGGCGATGATGTCCTCAAGGGTGACCTGCTTGGGCATCTCGAGGATTTCGATGGCGCGGTGCTCGCGCAGATTCATGCCCCGCATGACGGACGCATTCTCTATATGACTGCAACGCTTTCTGCTCCGGCCGGCTGCGATTTGGTCGCCCTGGGATAAAGCATTCCATCTGAAAACACCTCTGCGCGGTACTTCAGTCCGCGGAGAAACCCCAAATGCCGTCGTCAGCCAAACGTTCAAACCGCTGACGACGGCGTTTCGTTCTTATGGGCAAACACCCCTGCCGGTCTCTGCGTCATTCGTCAAAGCTTTGCATAGTCTTCGTCTGAAACGGGTTCGAGCCATTCGTTTGACGAGCCTTCGGCCGGAACTTCAATGGCAATATGGGCGAAAGACGAATCTTTTGCCGCACCGTGCCAGTGCTTTACTTCCGGCGGAATATTGACAACATCGCCCGGCTTCAGTGAGCGGGGAGGTTCGCCGTACGCCTGATACCAGCCGCGGCCGGCCGTAACGAGCAGAATTTGTCCGCCTTTATGATGCACGTGCCAGTTGTTGCGGCAGCCCGCCTCGAAAGTGACATTAGCCGTCACTAAACGCTCGACGGTGAGCATTTTGAGCCAGCTGCGGCCGGAGAAATATTGACTGTAAGCATTATTGGGATTGCCGAGCCCAAAGATACCCGGATTGATATTTTGTTCGTTCATGGCGTAACCAGAAGATTTTCGCAATTAGCAATAGATCTGCAGGGCAAAGAGTTGCTTTGCTGCAAACCGCAGAAGTGATCCCGCGATCTGAATGATCGGATGCGCTTCATGCTGATTTTTGATCAAATCTTTCAGAACGACTGCTCAATTCCGAGCAAGGTATTGCCTATTACGATCAGAACTTGGAATGCGATGATTCATCTCTTCGCCGCTCAGCCGATCATCCGTTATTGATAAAAGGTTGATTTTGATTGAACAACTGATCATTCATCCTTTCCGTTTCGACTTTGCGGACGGCTTGCCATGAGGCCGGAAACCTCGCCTAAATGCTTATGCCGATGAAGCGGCGCATCCTATTTCTTTAAACCGACATCCCCCTTCTCTAACGCCGTCGCGGTTCAGTCATTAGTAAATCTGAGAAGGAGTGCCGAGGTTCATTCCTCGGCAAAACCAGTTGCCAAATCGTATCGAGAGACAGTTTGAGCGTGCCGTGAACAGGAATAAAAAAAGCGGAACTTCACCCAAGGAAGTTCCGCTTTTGGTCATGCTGCAGAAAATCAGAGTTCTTCAGCAGAGCGATCCGCATAGGTGCGGAAATCATCAAGCTTGGCGCCGGCGTTGATGGCGGCGATGAGCCACTTCGGCTTGCGGCCGCGGCCCGTCCAGGTATTGCCGTCGGCATCGCGGTACTTGACCATACGGCCGTCGTCGTCCTGTTCGCCCGGAGCGGGGACGGTGATGTCGTCCGTCGTAAGATGGTACGTGCGGATCATGACCTTAACGCGTTCCACAACCTGCTTCTTAATCGCAGCGCGGCGAGCATCCAGAGCACGCTGTTCTTCTTCAATCTGGGTCAGTTCATTTACGAATTTATCATCGGACATATTATTCTCCGAAAAAATGGGAAAAAGTCTTGTTGGAACGAATAATACCAAATTTAATCTCAAAAGCAATATCTGACTTGAGAAAAAAGTTATTCAAACTCGTGTTCGATCAGACTGTTTAGACATATCGAGAAAGAGAATATTGTGATGCAATGGGATGAAGAATTCTTATTGAGCAGGTTTTGTAAGCAAGAATACTAAGATCAAAGCTGAAGACGGCGCAGAGAACCGCAAGCGATTGAACTATTGTGAGCTGCAGAAAGATTCAATCTGAAGTACTTGGCCGAATGAATGCCTTATGCCGCGCTGCGTTTGACTTAAAGTTCCTTTTGCCCTGAATATTTACGTTGTTACTGCCGCACAACAAGACTTAGCGGGAGTACTTGCTCTCAAAGCAAGACTTTTCGTGCCGCAATTGCATACAATTTCATAAAACGAAAGTTGTATTTGCCGTCAATGCATCTCGATTGGTATCGAAAAACATGCCGCTTCACTATGAACTCTCTGATCTGCGCCTTCTTTTGATTCTCATGCGTACGCGCAGTTTGTCAGCGAGCGGAGAAGCGGCACATTTGACAACTTCAGCCGTCAGTCTTCGCCTCCGGAAACTCGAAGACGGCATCGGCGCGCAGCTTTTCACGCGGACCGGGAAAGGACTCGTGCCGACTGAAGCCGGAACCGCATTGGCCGAAGCTGCAGTGCCCATTCTTGCAGAAGCGGCGGCGCTCGACGCACGATTAAATCCCTTTTCAAAGCATGATCCGGAGCCGCTTCGCATCTTTTCAAACAGCACAGGGCTGCAGAATTTTCTCTGCCGAATCGCGGCCGATTATCTGCGCGAAAATTCAAGTTTCCGCGCCGTATTAACTGAACAGCGAAGTTCATTGACGCCTGAGGCAGTGCTCACCGGTGAAGCCGATTTGGGACTCATCGGCGGAATTCGGGAACTTTCGCCGGCCTATCGGACGAAGCTCGAACTCGTTCAATTTGTCGAAGATCGCCATGTGGTGATTCTCCCGAGAGACTCCAGCGCGGCTCAGCAGTTTAAAAATCGGCCGATTCTATTTGCCGAGCTCCTCAATCTTCGATTTGCTGCACTCACTGACGCGAGTCCAATGACCGCAGCCATGAAAGAGCGTGCATTGGCCGCAGGCTTTCGCTTTGAACCGATTATTGAGGCCCCTTCCTTTAGTCTGCTGGTTGAACTGGTGGCTCGAGGGCCGCTCGCAGCAGTCGTTCCTGCGTCGGCTGTTCCGCCAAACGCACCGGTAGAAGTGCGCGAGCTGGAGGACAGCTGGGCGGCACGCCCGCTTGCTTTCGTATTGCCTAAAGCGCGCCCAGCTTTGCCTTCAGCAATTGATTTTGTCGAATTCGCATTGCGTACTCAAAAAAGATAAGCATCATTGCGTCACCATTTGTATACCAATAAGGGCATAAAGAATACCTCAACGCGCCATTGAGTATCTCTCAACGCATCTGACGCTCGCGAGGCGGATACTGTCGGGCAGATTCAATGCATCCAACACCGCCCTATGACCGAGTGCGGCCGCGGATGCAGCATTTCGACAAAATGCTCGGCCACATTCCGAGCACACCCTCAAGGAGAAATTCTTTATGAAGCGCACTTTCATTGCCGCCGCCCTGGCACTTTCCGTCGGCGCAGCTTTTGCCAATCCCGATGCCGTTGTGATTGGTGCCGGCGGAGCTGGACTTTCCGCAGCCGTTACGCTCCACGACCTTGGGCGCGAAGTGGTGGTTTTGGAAAAGATGCCGATGATCGGCGGCAATACAGTGCGTGCCGAGGGCGGCATCAATGCCGCGGAAACGCCGCAGCAGAAAAAGGCCGGCATCCCCGACACGATCGATCAGTTCTATGCCGATACGATGAAGGGCGGCCACAACCTCAATGACCCTGCGCTGGTGCGCACGCTGACGACGCATGCGAAGGACGCCGTCGCTTGGCTCGTTTCACTGGGTGCTGACCTCAATACCGTTGGGCGCGCGGGCGGCGCCAAGTATCCCCGCGCTCACCGTCCGACAGACGGCTCCGCCATCGGCCCGGAAGTCATCCGTGTGCTCTGGAAGGCCGCCAAAGACCGCAAGATGGACGTCCGCACGCAGACGCGAGCTACCGAAATCATTATGAAGGACGGCCGCGTAGCGGGCGTCAAAGCCACGACCAAGGACGGCAAGGTCTATACGATTGATGCCAAGGCCGTGGTGCTCGCCACCGGCGGCTTCGGCGCCAATCAGGATATGCTCGTCAAGTATCAGCCCAAACTCAAGGGTTATGCGACGACCAATCAGCCCGGCGCAACGGGCGACGGCATTATCCTGGCCGAACATGCCGGCGCAGCGCTCGTCGATATGAAGCAGATTCAGGCGCATCCGACGGCTGCGCCGGACGGCACGCTGATTTCTGAAAGCGTGCGCGGCGACGGCGGCATTTTGATCAACGCCGAAGGCAAGCGCTTCACCAATGAGCTCCTCACGCGCGATGTGGTTTCGGCCGCTGAACTTAAGCAGCCCGGCCGCTTCGCCTGGGTCTTCTGGGATGATGCTACCCGCAAGTCCGCCAAGCTCATGGACTCCTACATTTCGATGGGTCTGGCCGTCAAGGGCAATACCGTCGCCGAAATCGCCAAGGCGATGAACGTGCCGGCGGCAGAGCTAGAAGCCACGCTCAAGGCTTATGCGGCCGGGAAAGCTGCGGGCAAGGATGCGTTCGGCCGTGCTGATATGCCGCAGGCTATGCAGACCGCCCCGTTCTTTGCCGTCAAGGTTCAGCCGGCCGTTCACCACACGATGGGCGGCGTGAAGATCGATACCAAGGCCGAGGTGCTTAATCCTGCCGGTCACACGATCCCGGGTCTCTTTGCGGCCGGTGAAGTCACGGGCGGCGTCCATGGCGGCAACCGCCTCGGCGGCAACGCTCAGGCTGATATTGTGACGTTCGGCCGCATCGCCGGTCAGTCCGCTGACGCTTATCTGAAGACGGCCAAGTAATAAAAAGTAATGCTCGCCCCCTGACGCTCAGCCCGAGGGCGGCTGAAACTAAAGAAAAAGCTTCCCGACGCACGTGAGCATTGGGAAGCTTTTTATATTGCGGTCGACGGAGAGGAAAAACCGCCGCAGTCGGGTGCGGAGATCTGCATAGAGGCGGTGACTGCGGCGGCAGGAAATCTTTCTTCATCGCCTCCGCGAGCGTCTCAGCTCGCTGCCGCTGCAGCCTCGCGAATCTTGGGCGCCGGCGCAGCCGAAGGCGTGAATTCGGCTGGACAAAGGAGCGATACGGAATAATCCTCAAAAAGTGAGAGCCGAGCTGCCCGCTCAGCGAGCAGTGCGCCGTTGGTACGGTTCCACGCTTGAGCCGAGGCCGAGTCGCGCCAGATGGACTTCACCATAATGCGGCGAGCCTCATCGACAGCCATGAGCTGTTCGGTGGAAAGGCATCCGTCAGCCGCAGCCAAATCCCTTTGAGCTTCAAGCGCATAATGGACGTAAGCTTCAAGGCGCCCGGGCTGAACCTGAGCTTCAAACAGCAAGACGACTGACATGCAACCTCCGATGAGGAATAACCTCATTCGGATGCTAAAACGCGGTGCAAACAATGCCTATTCACCAAAAGAACTCCGCCAAAGTAATTAGATGTTGAGCGGCATGCCCTCGGCTCGATCGGCAGACGGCCAGATGGTGTTGGGTCAGCTATTACCTCATTTGTCTGATGCACTAATGGGAATGCCTGAGCCGCATGCACTTTTTCGGTGCGCAGAAGTCCTAGAATCGATCTTCCAGCGAATCAAACTCCCATTTTGCCCTATGACAAAACCTACTGAAGGCGCCTTGTCCGCCAAAGACGGTACGTCTTCCGAGCGCGTTCAAACGGACGCAGAATCGGCCGGTTCTGAAGCTCTCGCCTCTTCCAAAGCCGTGAGCCAATCGGACCATGAGGATGCCTGGTCCGACTTTTGGGCCGGCGCACGCTCAACCCTGCCGATCATGATCGGTATTTTGCCGCTCGGCTTTATTCTCGGCACGCAAGGCGCGCAGCACGGGCTCTCGGCCATCGGCATGGCCATCATGTGTGCCTTCAACTTTGCGGGCGGCAGTGAATTTGCCGCTGTGGCGCTCTGGAGCTCGGCACCGAGCTTTATTGTTATTGTCTGCGCGACTTGGCTGATCAACTGCCGGCATATTGTGCTGGGCGCTGCGCTCACGCCTTTTATGCAGAGCGCGAAAGTGTCAACGCCAAGGAGCCTCCTCGCCTTTTTCGTCATGTGCGATGAAACGTGGGCACTGTCCATGCAGGAAGTGCATCGCCGCCGCAAGGCGGGGCGCCCTGCTGCTGAGCTCTTCTCCTTTTCCTACCACATGGGCGTCGGCGTAACGCTTTGGACCTCGTGGTTCATGGTCGCTGCGATTGGCGCCGCTGTCGGCGGGTCGCTCGGCGACCTGACCCGCTGGGGGTTCCTGATGGCTTTCCCGGCCACCTTCATCGGTCTCGTGGCGGCGATGCGGCCGGCGCTTTCCAAATCCGGCCCGATGGCCGCCTCGGCGCTCGTCGCGGCCGGGTCGAGCCTCTTTGTGCCGCTTCACTGGAGTATTCTCCTCGGCACCATTACCGGTCTGGTTCTGGCAGCGGTGAGCGAATAAGGAGAACACGAAGATGTCCGATACGCTACGCACTATTTTCGCCCTGCCCTCGCTTCAGGAATTCATCGTTATCTGCGGCATGCTGCTTGCCACCTACTCCACACGCCTGATCGGCTGGCTGGTGCTTCGCCGTCATCCCGTGTCGCCGCGCATGCAGCGCATTCTGGATGCCGCGCCCTGCTGCGTAATGATTTCCATCGCCGCACCGGCCTTTATGACGACAAACATTGTGACGCTCGTGACGCTCGCGGCCACGGTCGTTGTGGCCCTGAAGACCAATTTGGCGATCACGATTGTCTTCGCGGTGGCCTTCAATGCACTCCTGCAGACCTTCTTCTAAAGTCTGGGAGACATATTGGCGCTCAATACGGCTCGAACTTCGCATGTTCGAGCCGTTTTTTTAGGGGTTTGAAGGCTCGAGCAGAATCGTACAGTTCTTTGCGGCGATCAGCAGGGCGGGCCAAAGCCTGCGGTCTTAGAGTTTGAAGCGATTCATCATCGCTGCCCGACGATGCCCCAAAGAGATGCCGGCATCGCTTTTTTTCGGGTGAGCCTCACCATTCAAACAGGACAAAAAATGCAGATCCTCCAAAATGTCGAATACGGCGGTGAGCGCCCGCTTTTTGCGCTCCGCAGCGCGGAGCTCGACCACGTTGTCATTCACCCGGGCGAATCCGCCTTAAAGCACGTCGAAAACATCACTGCCCGAGAATGCCTCTTTGAAGGCAAATACCCCTTCTGGCACGCCAAACATGTGGTGCTCGAGGGCGGCCGCTTTTCGCCCGGCGCCCGCGCCGCCATCTGGTACGCCGACGATGTGCGCATGAAGCACACCCGAATCGACGCGCCGAAGATGTTCCGCGACATGGAAAATATCGACCTCGAGCAGGTAGAACTCTCCGACGCGATGGAAACGCTTTGGAACTGCCGCAATATCAAACTCAGGCACGTGTCGGCCGATCATGCCGATTATCTCTTCATGCATTCGGCCAACATTGATATCGCCGACTATGTTCATCACGGCAACTATGCTTTCCAGTACTGCCGCAATGTGGTGATCCGCGACGCCGAGATTCACGCCAAAGACGCCTTTTGGAATTCGGAGGACGTCACGGTGTACGACTCGGAAATCGACGGCGAATTCCTTGGCTGGCACACCAAGCGCCTGAAGCTCGTCAACTGCCGAATCAAGGGCACTCAGCCGCTTTGCTATGCAGAGGATTTGGTGCTTGAAAACTGCACGATGGATCCCGACTGCGATCTCGGATTTGAGTATTCCACCGTGAATGCGGATATCCGGAGCCCCGTAACGAGCATCAAGAACCCGATTCACGGACTCATCCGCTGCGAATCGCTCGGCAAATTGATTCTCGACGAACACCGCCGCAGCGGATCGGACTGCATCATTGAAACCGGTACGGCACAATAGGCGCTTTCGTTGCCGAAGAAGGGGAAATTCAGCATGAAGGCATTCAACTTCGACGAACCGACAGAGCGTCGGGGCACCGGTTCCTACAAGTGGGATTCTGCCGACGCGGATGTCATTCCGCTTTGGGTAGCGGATATGGATTTTCGTACGGCCCCCTGCATCATTGAAGCACTCAGCGACCGCGTCCGGCACGGCGTCTTCGGCTACGAAAAAGTGCCCGACGCCTGGTACGAAGCGCTCCAAGGATGGTTTGCCCGGCGACACGGCTGGCAGATCCGCCGCGAAGAAGTGCTCTGTACCACCGGCGTGGTCCCCGCCGTCTCCGCGGTCATCAAAGCCTTTACGCGGCCGGGCGACGGTGTGGCGCTGATGACGCCGGCCTACAACTGCTTCTTTTCGAGCATCCGCAACAACGGGTGCTTTGCGGCAGAAACTTCGCTTCTAATGGGCGATGCCGGCTGGACAATTGATTTTGCGGCGCTCGAAAAGACGCTCGCCGACCCCAGAGTGAAGGTGCTCCTTTTTTGCAGCCCGCACAACCCGGTGGGCCGTGTCTGGACGGCCGACGAAATTCGCCGGACGGCTCAAATCGCACACCAGGCCGGCGTGCTCTTCGTTTGCGACGAAATTCACGGCGAGTTTGTCTTTGGCGGCAACCGTTATCTCCCTGCGGCTCAAGTTGAGGGCGTCGATCCCCTGCGCACGGTGATCTTGACCTCCCCCACCAAGACCTTCAATCTGGCCGGGGCCGGCATTGCTGCCATTATTGCCGCCGACCCCAAGGTCCGAGCGAAGATTGACCGCGCGGTCAATGACAACGAGTGCTGCGACGTCAATGTATTCGGCGTTGCTGCGGATATTGCCGCCTGGAACCAAGGGGAGGAGTGGCTCGAAGCCCTGCTCTCCTATCTGCAGGGCAATCTGGCTGCCGCTCAAGCCTTTTTTGCCGAAAGACTGCCGCTCTGCCGGCTTTCCAAGCTCGAAGGCACTTACCTCCTCTGGGCAGACATGCGGCCAATGCTGGGTGCGGACCTAGACACGGACGCCTTTTGCGAGTCGCTTAAAACGCACGAGAAAGTCTGGGCTGCAGCAGGCTCGCATTACGGCCGAGACGGCGAAGGGTTTGTGCGCATCAATATTGCGACGCAAAGAGCCCTGCTCCTTGAAGGTCTCACACGGCTCGCTGCCGGCGCAGAACGCTGGCAGAACCGCGAAAAAGAATGAACGGATCTTTTCTCTGGTTCGGAGGACGGGCTTCAATGTGAGGTATTACCGATGAAGAGTGTCTTTTTTACCAAACTAAGATGAATGTCTTATTGACGGTTTTACTAATTCATTCCATGATTACCCCAACAGCACCCAAAATGATGGGTGCGCAAAATTGAAAGCGAACTTTTCATTTTTTAGAAATTCTCGTTTTCTCACGACTTTTTGGGAACTTTTATAACCATGACCGAGCGTCGCTACAAGCTGATGTGCTGCACCATGTGCGCGTGTCTGATGTGCTGCTGCACGCAGACCGGCCGCGACGCATGGTTTCGATGTCGTGAGACCTGAACTTCCGGAACATTCAGCCATATTCCGGTGAGTCAGGTTTATCTCAGCGGGATCCAAAAGGCGTCGCGGAAGCGGCGCCTTTTTTTAGACTCCGAATTCAATCCGTTTCGTAATTTGACTTTCCGACAGAAATAACTGACAGAAAGCGGGGCTTCCTTTACGCCTAAAAACACCAAAAGACTTCGGTAATACATCATCAACTCATTTTTTAAAAGCTTTACTTATTCATTGACGTCCAGGGCCATCATCATGAAGATCTCTACCATTGCCGTTCACGGCGGTCTCACCGACACTTCCCACTACGCTGCCGCATTCCCCGTTTATCTCACATCAACCTTTATCCAAAAGGGGCCGACGGAGTTCCGCGAATACGGCTACAGCCGCACAGCCAATCCGACGCGTTCGGACGTTGAAAAGCATGCTGCCGACATTGAGGGCGCCAAGCACGGCATCGCCACTGCCACCGGCATGGCCGCGGTTTCGCTGGTCTTTGAAACGCTCAATGCCGGCGACCGCGTGCTGATCTCCAACAACGTCTACGGCGGCACCTGGCTTTATGCGACCGAGCTCTTTAAGAAGCGCGGCGTCGAATTCACGGTGGTCGACGACTTCAATACCTACGACTTTGAAACGGCGCCCGCTGACGTCAAGCTCGTCTACATCGAAACGCCCTCTAATCCGCTCCTCGAAGTCACCGATATTGCTCATGTGGCCAAAGCTGCCAAAGCCCGCAACTGGCTGCTCGCCGTCGACAATACGTTCCTCACGGGCGTCAATCAGCGTCCGCTCGACCTCGGCGCCGACGTGGTCATCTATTCAGCCACTAAATATTACGGCGGTCATTCCGACCTTCTCGCCGGTCTCGTCGTCCTCAATGACGACAAGCTCTATGAAAAGCTCAAGCTCTACTCGAAGGCCCTGGGCGGCGTCCTCGATCCGTTCGACTGCTTCCTGCTCGAGCGCGGCATCAAAACGCTGCCGCTGCGCCTGGCCCGCCACGAAGAAAATACCCATGCGATTGCGCGCTACCTTTCCGCTCATCCCGGGGTTGAAGCCGTCTTTTATCCGGGTCTTGAATCCGATCCAGGTTATGCCGTCAACCGCCGCCAGTCCAAAGGCGCGGGCGGCGTGCTCTCTTTCCGCTTCAATGAAGAGGCCTATGACCTTGAAAAGTTTGTGAAAGCCTTGAAGCTCTTCCAGTTTGCCGTGAGTCTCGGAAGCGTTGAAAGTCTGATCAGCATTCCGGCCACCATGACGCATGAGTCCTATGCGCCGGAACTGCAGAAGAAACTCGGCATTACGCCCAATCTCATCCGCGTCGCCGTCGGCATTGAAGACATCGAGGATCTCATCGCCGACTTTGAGCAGGCCTTTGCCGCCGCGAAGCGCTGATGAAGCACTCCGGCCGCTAAACCACTTTCACAGAGCTCACTCATCAAGAGCGACGGTCCGCACCCGCGGGGCTTCCGGCAGGGTCACGACACTTTTTTTCCGACCACCCGCCGCGGCTCTATCGGAGGCCCCGCCGGTGCGGACCGTTATTGAGCAAAACGCATCGAATTCGCTAAGTTCAAAGGATTTTCATCATGACGCACTCCATTTCCGCTTCTGCCCATTCTTTTTCACTGCGCGCGGTCTCTCGCCGCTGGACGCTCGGCGCCGCGCTTGCACTGACAGCAGCGTTTGGCTTCGCCGCGAACGCCGCACACGCCGAAGATCTTGATGACATCAAGGCCCGCGGCGTCCTCACAATCGGCACGGAAGGGGTTTATGCGCCCTATACCTATCATGACGAAAAAGGCCGCCTCACGGGCTACGACGTGGAAGTTGGCCGCGCCATCGCCAAAAAGCTCGGCGTTGAAGCGAAGTTTGTCGAAACCCCGTGGGATGCACTCATTGCGGGCATTGACGCCAAGCGCTATGACATCGGCATCAACCAGATTGGTCTTTCGCCTGAGCGCCTCGCGAAGTACGATTTCACGAAACCTTATGTGTCAATCAAGGGCGTGCTCCTTGTGCGCAGCGACAACGAGAAGATCAAGGGATTTGAGGACCTCAAAGGCGTCCGCATGGCGCAGACCATCACCTCCAACTGGGGAAAGATTGCGGTTAATGCGGGCGCAGAAATCGTCGGGGTGCAGGACTTCGCGCAGTCGGTTCAGCTGATTGCTCAGCGGCGCGCCGATGCGGTGGTGAATTCCGAACTCGCCTGGGTCGATTACCGCAAGGCGCAGCCCAACGTGCCGGTGAAGGTGGTCGCCACGACCAAAGAGGGCATTGACGTGGCTATTCCGGTGCGCAAGGGCAACCCGAAGCTTCTCGCGGCGCTCAACCAGGCGCTCGATGAACTGCGCGCCGAAGGCGTTCTAAAGGCGCTTTCCATCAAGTTCCTCGGCATTGACGTGTCAACGAAGTAATCTTTGGCGGCGTCGGACCTCAAGGAAAAGTTTTTCTGCCCGCACTCTTGACCTTAAAGGACAGAAAAGCCCCCAAAGTCCGGCGCCGCTTCCCTATCATTAGACACTTCCTGCAAGCTCCCCGCCCAAACCGCTGAAAACGGCCGTGTACTCTCCCAGAGGGCAATCACGGTTGTGAGCGGCCCCCAAACCGAGCACGTCATGGACCAGCGCATTATTCAAATATTGTCGGACTCCTTCACTCAGCTTCTCATTCCCGGGATCTGCGTGACGATTCCGCTCACCCTCATTTCTTTTGCCATTGGCCTCGTTGTCGCCGTGGCCATTGCACTCATTCGGACGGCGAAGACGCCCGTTCTCGAGCCGCTCGCCCGAATCTACGTCTGGATCTTCCGCGGCACGCCCGCGCTCGTACAGCTTTTTGTCATCTTCTTTGGCCTCCCGAGCATCGGCATTGTCATCGACGCCTTTCCGTCGGCCGTGATCGCCTTTTCGCTCAATGTGGGCGCCTATGCTTCTGAGGCGCTCCGCGCTGCCATCAGCGCAGTGCCTAAGGGGCAGCTCGAGGCCGGGCTCTGCGTCGGCATGAGCTGGACGCAGACGATGTTCCGCATTGTGCTGCCGCAGGCCTTCCGCACAGCTTTCCCGCCGCTCTTCAACGAGTTCATTTCGCTCGTAAAGAACACTTCACTTGCCTCGTCGATTACGGTTTATGAAATGTTCATGAGCGCGCAGCGCATCGCCGCCCGCACGTATGAGCCTTTCTGGCTTTACCTGGAAGCGGCCGTTATCTACCTCGCCTTCACAACGATCTTGTCGCGCATTCAGGTTTGGGGCGAAAAGAAACTCCAGCACTACGACTATTAATGAGGGGCTCCCCAAAGATGCTTGAACTCAAGAATATTAAGAAGTCTTTCGGCGGCACCGAAGTGCTCAAAAATGTCGGCCTCAGTGTGGCCAAGGGCGATGTGGTCGCTATCCTCGGTCCTTCGGGGTCCGGGAAGACAACGCTCCTCAGAATTGCCAACTTTCTGGAAACCGCTGACGGCGGCGAAATGAATTTTGAGGGCGAGGTGCTCGACCTCCCGAAGGTGAGCCACCGGGATGCGGCCCGCATCCGCCGCAAGACGGGTTTTGTCTTTCAGAACTACAACCTCTTTCGCAACCTCACCGCACTCGAAAACGTCACCGAGGGGCTGCGCGTCGTACACAAGCTTTCCGCTGCCGAGGCCGAACGCATCGGGCGGGAATGTCTTGAAAAAGTCGGCATGGGCGACCGTGCGGATCATTACCCGAGTCAGCTCTCGGGCGGTCAGCAGCAGCGCGTCGGCATTGCCCGAGCCATCGCAGCCAATCCCGACGTCATTTTCTTTGATGAACCAACCTCCGCGCTCGACCCGGAACTGGTGGGCGAAGTGCTGGCCGTCATCAAGAAATTGGCCGAAGAAGGCCGCACGCTCGTCATCGTCACCCATGAGCTCGATTTCGCCCGTCATGTCGCCACCAAGGTGACCTTCATGGACAAGGGCGTCGTCGTCGAAGAAGGCGCACCGGAAGTGTTCTTCACGAATCCGAAGGAGCCGAGAACGCGGCAGTTTTTGTCGCGCTATCTGGCTTCCATCGGCACGCCCGACTATGTGATTTAAGGCTCTTGAAGGCGTCCGGCCGACCGCTTTGGGTCAAATTGGGGGCGGTCGGCCGGACGTATTCTCTGAGAAAACTAAAGAGCAGAGAGCGCCGCCCGTCAGGCGATGCGCCTCGCGAACATGAAGCTGCGCGAAGAACCAGCCCATTTCGGCGAAGGCCAGATCATTTCGCCGATCTTCTCCCAGGGCTTACGCTGATAGAAGCTGTAGTCGCAGTAGTTATCGGTGAAAAGCGCATATTCCTGAGCGCCGTGAGCACGCATGACGGCGTGCACTTCCGTGAGAAGGCGCTTGCTGAGTCCCATTCCTCGGGCTTTGGGCGACACCCACAGAAAATCGAGTTCGGCCGCAAATCGGCGGCCGTCAGCCTGTGCGCGCTGGGCCAGCCGGCGGTTGCAAATCGAAATTTCGTCCAAAAGCGCCATTGCCTCACCGCCGAGCTTATCCACGGCTTCCTGCGCCCAAACGACCGAGGACTTCCAGGAACTCCCGAGCTCGAGCTTTTTCATGCTGCGGGCATGGCCGACAGCAGCGCCGAAGAGTTCATCGCCCTTCCATGCCAAGCATCCAAACGAAGCTTTTTCAAACAAGGCGGCCGTCCACCAGCCGGACACGACCGGATCGCCGTCATCCTCCATGCCCCATTGCTGGTAATAGGCATCCATGACAGCCTGAAAATCTGCGGCAGCAAGCGGTCTTACCACAATGCCGGCGTCGGCGAGCGCATCACCGTGACGAGCATCCGGTGCATTGGCTGAACGAATCTGCGGATCCGCTGGGGTTGAATGTGTAGTTTTCTCCAAATAAGTGGGTACTGAAACGAAAGTCATAAACCTTATAAAAGAGTTGGGGTGCGCGCATTCTATCCGAATACGCCCAGGACTTCATTGGTTTTTGCCGAATAATCAGGACGTACGCTTTCCCGCCTTGCTCAAAAATCCTGTCACCCGTCATTCGTTTTGGGGGCCGCTCAACCGCCTTCAGCGTCATGGCGAACTTCTAGGGCACCTCCTTCGGGCGGTAAGCAAAGGGCCGTGCCGCGGGGTTAAGCTTAGCCAAAAGGATTAAACGCCAAACTGCCTTTCACTTGTCCGCTCTCCGCCCCAGCTGATGTCCTTTACCCTTCGTCCTTTCGCGTCTGCCGCTCTGCTTCTGAGCATGGCCGGATTCTGCGCCGGCACCCTTCTGGCTGCCGAGCAAACCGAGCCCTCCGAGGCAAGCGCCGTGCGGGCGCGGCCGCTGGTGCTCGGCGTGGTGGAAACGGCGGAGCCGAGCTTTGACGACAATACCGTCCGTCCCGTTCTCAAAGCCATGCAGTCGGCCGCGCCGGGCACACAGATTGACGTCGTTCGGCTCTCCTCGGCCACATTTGAAGTGGCTGTCGCTCAGCTCAAACCCGATCTGGTCATCTCGCCGGCAGCGGACTTTTTGCGGATCGTCGACAGCATCGGCGCACATCCGATCGGCACGCGCAAAACCAAATACGCCAAGCACCCGTCGAAATCTGCGGGCGGCGCAGTCATCGCTCTCGCCTCACGCACGGACATTCAAAAACTCACAGATCTGCGGGGCAAATATATCGCCGCGACGCTGCCTACCTCGGTCGACGGCATGCTTGCCGTACGCATGGAATTGGCTGAGCGGGGATTTGACAGCCGCCAATTCTTCCGCTCCGTCCGTTATCTGGGCTACAGCATGCCCAACGTGATTGAAAGCGTGCTTTCCGGTCACTTTGACGCAGGCGTGGTCCCCGTCTGCACGCTCGAGCGCATTGAAGCCGAGGACTTGATTGAACGGGGCGCGCTGCGGGTGATCAGCCCGAAATCTGACGACGATACCGTCTGCGCTCATACGTCCGAGCTTTATCCTGACTTGGTAGCAGCCACTTTTTCCTGGACGGATCCGGAACTCACGCGCCTCACAACCAGTGCGCTCCTTGCTTCCAAATCGGCGGACGCAGAATTCAACTGGTACGGCACAAGCGACTTTCACCGCATCCGCGCCCTCGAAGAAACGCTGCAGATCGGCCCCTGGGCTTATCTGCAGGAAATGACGCCCGAAGCGCTCTGGCGGCGGTGGCGATTTGCTCTCTTTGCCGTGCTGGCGGGGCTCGGCCTCCTGCTCCTCAACGAATGGCGTCTGCGGCGGCTCGTTGCCAAACGCACGGGAGAGCTGAAACGTTCCATGGAAGAACGCGATCGGCTCGCTCAGCGTGAGCGCGCTGTGAGAGACCGGCTTTCGAGTCTCGAGCGCATGGGCGCCATCAGTCAGCTCTGCGCCATGATTGCGCATGAGTTAAAGCAGCCCGTGGGGGCCGTCATCAATTATGTGGCGGTGGTCAAACTTAAACTCGGTCTGCAGACCGTCCCGGGGCTTCCCGGCGAAACCGCGCTCAATACTTCCGAGCGGCCGGTCGATCCCCTGTTGCTCCGGGCGCTTGCGGGTGCCGAGGGCGAGGCGCACCGCATTGCCGCCATCGTCGACCGCGTGCGAAGTTATGCCCGGCGCCAACATGCGGATCCGGTGCCGGTTGATATCGTCCGCGAAGCCCAGAATGCTCTGAGATCGCTCAAAGCGGAACTGCGCCCCTTTGTCGTTATTCGTCCGCCTTTTTCGCTCACCGCTGACGATGCGTCAAAGCGCCGCCTCATCATGCGCGGCGACCCGCTTGAAATAGAGCTTCTGCTCCTTAACGTCATGAAAAATGCCGCGGAAGCCGTCCAAGGGCTGCCCGACGGCGCCGTGCTCGTTAAATTCCGCAGAGAGACCCTCCCAAGCCCGTGGGCGGAGAATCCGTCGCCGAGCCCTGACGCGCCGTCCGCTGAAGCCGTGATTGTTGAGGTCGAAGACAACGGTCCGAGGCTTTCCGACGAGGCCTTCGAGAGGCTTACGCGCGTTTCGCAGAGCGTGAAGGACGAAGGGCTGGGACTGGGGCTCGGGATTGTGCGCAGTTTGGTCGAAGAAAACGGCGGCCGCATTGCCATCACCCGACGCGAGGATCTGAGCGGCCGCGGACTGCGCGTTACGCTCTGCTTCGACTTGGATGCTGAAGGGTTAAAGGCCCAAAGCGCGCCTGAGACCGATCCCGCGGACAAATCGGCAGCCCAAGCGTTCCAAAGTTCTCACGAACCTGCGGCGAAAACAGCAAAATGACAGACATCAGACCCCCGCACCATCAGGAGCATGATTGGAAATGACCGCCAAACCCCTCATTCGCATTGTTGACGACGACGAAGCGCTCACTGCCTCGAGCGCCATGCTGCTCGAAGCCATGGGCTGGGATGTTGCCGTGTGGCATTCGGGCGGCGCCTTTCTCGATGAGGCCGATCTGATGCGGCCGGGATGCCTGGTGCTCGATGTGCGTATGCCGGGGCTCACCGGGCTCGATGTTCAGGCCGAACTCGAAAGACGAGGTTCAAACCTCCCCATTCTCTTTCTCTCCGCGCACGGCAGCATTCAGATGGCTGTGCATGTCATGCGCCACGGCGCAGTCGACTTTCTCGAAAAACCCGTTGAGCCGATGACGCTCGTGCAGCGCGTAGCGCAGTGCGTCACCGCATCGCTTTCAGCAAAGGCTGACGACGCAGCGGCCGACGAAGTTCGCCGGCGCTTTGATCGGCTTACCCCGCGAGAGCGCGAAGTAATCGACGGCGTACTGAAAAACGCCCCCAATAAAATCATTGCTCGGACGCTCGGCATTGAACTCTCCACCGTGAAGATGCACCGCGCAAACGCATTTGCAAAATTGGGCGTGCATTCGCCCGGGGAACTCCTCAAGATGGCCTACGAGGCCGGCATCGTTTCGTCCGCGGCGTCTGCAGCCGAAAGTTCCGATGCGCAGGCATTCTAAACGGTTTTTCGATCTTTCCCATGCTTCGCCGTACGCTCCTCTCATCGCTCCTGCAAACCGCCCTCTTGGGTGCGGCGGGCGGCATTGGCTTCGCTCCGGGTAAAGCAGCCGCCCGAAACAATGCTCGGTCTGCGCCCGTCGAAGAGTGTGAGGCCGATCTGGTGATTGTCGGGAGCGGCGCCGCCGGCCTTTCAGCCGGTCTCGCCGCACTGGAAGCAGGCGTGCGCAAGGTTGTAATTTTGGAGAAAGCGGCCATTGCGGGCGGTCATACGATGCTCGCTTCCGGCTCAGTGTCGGCCGTCTTCGGCGCTGATGTCGACAAACTGATTGACGCCATGCTGACTGCCGGGGCCGGCGAAAACAATCCGGCGCTCGTTGAAACGCTGGCGCGCCAATCCGGCGCAGCATTTGAATGGCTAGCCGAACACGGCGTCAATTGGATGAAAACGCCCTATCGCGCCGTGGGCTCGCCCGGCGCCTGGAGCTATTCCACGGGTTCTGCACAGGCGGGTTACGACTATGTACAGTGCCTCAACCGCGCCTACCATCGCTTGGGCGGGCGCATTCTTTACCGTACGAGCGCATCGTCGCTCCTCTTTGCGGCGGCGGAATCTTTGGACGGACATGCGCGCTCAGCCGTTGCGGGCATTTTTGCCGAACGCCCAGCGGGCCCCATGCTCCTCATCCGTACGCCGGCAGTCATCATTGCCGCCGGCGGCTTCACGGCTAACCGGGCCATGATTGCCGCATTCCGCCCGGACATTGATCCGCAGACGCCGACCACCGCGAACCCCCGCGGCGAGCTACTCGACGGTTCCACGGGCGACGGCATTCTGATGGCGCAGGCCGCGGGCGCCAAGCTCGTTGACATGTCTGCCGTCGAAGTGGTGCCCTTTACCGGTGGGCGCCTCACTGACTTCGTGGGCGGAGACGTCTGGCTCAATGCAGAGGGCCGCCGCTTCGTCTCCGAAGGTGAAACCTTTGATGTTATCCGCAGCGCTGTCGAGGCTCAGCCCGAAGGCCGGCTGTGGGTTGTTTCTGACGTCAAGAGCAATAAGGGCGCGACGCTCCCCGTCAAGCTGATGAGCGGAACGGTAGCGAGCGCTGAATCGCTGGAAGCCCTTGCCAAAGCGCTGCAGGTGCCCTTTACGACCCTCAGGGCTTCCATTGACCGCTGGAACCAGTCCGTCAAGAGCGGCTGGGACCAAGACTTTAACCGCCCGATGCCCGCACAGGCGCAGACGATCGACACGCCGCCCTTTTATTACGGCGAAGAACGCTTTTCCATTCATTACACCTCGGGCGGCATTGCCATCAGCCCCAAAGCACAGGTACTTGACCGCGATGATCACCCCATTCCCGGTCTCTATGCTGCCGGGGAAACAACGGGCGGGGTTCACGGCCGCACCCGTCTGGGCGGCTGCGCCCTGACGGATTGTTTCGTCTTCGGACGAATCGCCGGGAAGGAAGCGGCGCTGCGAAGCCACAAAAGCCTCCGTCCCCGCTGATATACAACCACCAAACACCAGCCGCTGCCCGCTCATCAACTGCCCGGACCATAGCGTCAGCCGTCCGTGATTATCGGTCGTCCCGCCTCTGCGGGACGCTTTGACAAGGGTCGCAATACCGCAAAAGGCCTGCAGCTCCAACTGCATTGAATCAGTATGCTTCCTTCTTAAAGCGCATCAATGCTCAAAAAAAGGAAATCACATGCACAAACGCCGTCTTATCCAGTTTGCACTTGCCGGTCTCGCCGGCTTGACGATCCATCCGCTCGCTGCCGCAGCTGCCGGTCAGGCGGCGGATGAAGATCTGCCGCTTCTGGTGGCCGGCATGGATGCGGCCTACCCGCCCTTCGGCTTCAAGGATTCCAAAACAGGCGAATTCGTGGGCTTTGACGTGGACATCATCCGTGCCATCGGCCGCACGGCGGGCTTCAGCGTTAAAGTGGAGAACATTCCCTTTGACGGTCTGATTCCGGCCCTCAAGACCCGAACGATTGACATTGCCATTAATGACATTGGGATTACTGCGGAACGCGCCAAGAGCGTTGACTTCTCGGACCGCTATTACATTGCCGGCATGGGCATTGTCGTCGCCAAAGGCTATCAGGGCATTCAAAGCGCAAAAGATCTCGAAGGCAAACGGCTTGCGGTAACGATTGGATCGACCGGCGAAATTGCCGCCAAACGAATTCCGCATGCGCAGGTACGCGTCTTCAATACGCTGAGCGACTGCTTCCTGGAGCTCATCAACAACGGCGTCGATGCTGTACTCAATGACATTCCGACCAACGACTACTATGCCGTCACTGCCGGCGCGGGCAAAGTCGACTCGCTCTCTATTTCACTCGCAGCCGAAGATCTCGGTATTGCCGTCAAAAAAGGCCGCAAGGACCTGCTCGAAAAGATCAATAAAGGACTCGCGAGCCTGAAGGCGTCCGGTGAATTCACTGCCATCTACAAGAAGTGGTTTGGGCGTGAACCATCACCCGAGCTCCTCCGTTAAGTTTGCCGCATTGCATGGAATAGAAGCGCCTTCTCTCTGAATGCATTGACTCTTAGTCAATACTCAATCTAATAACGGCGTCACTCAGTTTTTATGCTGAGAGGCGCCGTATTTTCATTTGATAGGATTTGAGAGGCACTCAATCCTGACGAAAAGCTTGGCGCTTTGAGATTAAGTCTTCAGAATGACATCCTGAAACCGCGATGGACTTTGGTTATGACATCAAAACAAAGAGATAACCGTAAGTCCATGCCGCTCATATTGCGCATAACGAATGCCGCAGCATTCGTTCAAACCCATTGCCAATAGCCGCTGACCTCCAAAAGGAAAGAAAGGTCAGCTTTCCGGCACGAAAGAGGACCGTCTGTCGAGGAGATGCGTCACGATACAAGGCGGCATATTGATGTCTTCAAGGGAGGCGCTTTTCCTAATTAAAATGGAATAACTCTCTAAAGAGGAGTGCCAAAGAAGGAAAACACAGCATGGAACTCGTAAAGATCAAGGATGACCGCAAAACGCTCTATATGGATCTGCTCCTCATTGCGGATGAAGATGTTCGCATGATTGAGAAATATCTCTCTCGCGGCGAGATGTTTGCCTTGTGTGATGGCGACCTGAAGGCGCTTTGCGTTGTGACGGAAGAAGGCCCCGGCGTGTATGAAATTAAAAATTTCGTGACGGTCCCAAAGTATCAGCGCCAAGGATATGGTCAGCGTCTCATTTTACTCATCGCGGATCACTACAAACACTTAGGCAAAGAGCTCTATGTGGGCACTGGAGACAGCCCTGCGACACTCCTCTTCTACGAAAAATGCGGGTTTCAAAAATCGCATACCGTCAAGAATTTCTTTAGAGACCATTATGACCACCCTATTTATGAAGACGGCAAACAGTTGGCGGATATGATCTATTTAAAAAGGTCTTTATAAAACCCCTCTATTGAATAGAGATGCCGGTGTTTTGATTGAAGTTCAGAGCACCCAACAGACATCCCTAATCCAAATGCCGCATTGACGAACAATACCCATTGCCCATCTCATTAGCATCATTTTATTTCTGTAACCTAACTGCTTGAGCTAACAGCATATTCTCACCCTCTAAGCCGCTCAGCGATGAGGACTTAAGACCTTGGGAGTCTATTGCCGTTTTCCATTTCAATAACTCATCCCATTCAAAGAATGCATAAGCTATTCATTCAACTTCATCATTCGATGAGAGCGTCATAGCAAATGCTCGGCACCATTGCCCAGCAACATGCTATTTGAATGATTTATTGGAACAGCGTTTGCAAAGCACTCTCTTCTTTCATCGACGAGTCTCTTCATCGGCATTGACAACAATAGTTTTTGTGATGACAGCTGTGAATACCGAGCATCTATTCACTCACCCTTAGTACTTCTTTGGATGGGTTTTTACTACCTAATCCCACTACCTCCCGCGGGATGTATTCATTGGGTGAGGGTCTTACTAGGATGACTTCAATAAGGAATGTTTAAGGGGAGCTCCAAGCGGCTTTCGCCGCAGGGCTTATCTCATAAGCATTCCCGACAACCGAAACGGATGGAATCCGCGGTTTAAAAACCCCTATAAAGAGAGACTCATCATGGCCCTGACCCACAAGCTCACCGCGCTTTTCGCAGCCGGCGTGCTCGCGGCATTCGCCGCCGGCGCCGCCTCTGCGGCCGGCATGCCGTCCAAAATCAATGGCCCGCACGCAAAGCTTCCCTGCTCGACGTGCCACAAAAACGAAATGACTGCGCCGCCTAAGGAAACGTGTTTAAGCTGCCACGGCTCTTACGACAAACTCGCCGAACGCACCGCCAAGCTCACGCCGAATCCTCACTTCAGTCACCGCGGCGAAGAGGAGTGCACGAACTGCCACAGCCTTCACGGCAAATCGCGTCTGGAATGCAACGACTGCCATTCCTTCAACCTGAACTTCAAGTGGTAACCGTCATGAACGCACAGAATTTTTCCCGCCGCTCCTTCCTCGGCGCAGCTGCTGCGGCAGCGGCGGCCGCCGCACCGCTTGCTCATGCGGCGAGCGTTAAGCAAGAAATCCCTGCCCAGTGGGACATGGAGGCCGATGTCGTCGTCCTCGGCGCCGGCGGCGCAGGTCTGATGGCGGCCTGTCAGGCCCATGACCGCGGCGCCAAAGTCGTCGTTTTCAATAAGGGCGGCTCCTCCTACCATACGGGCACCAACCTCTGCGGCGGACTCTTTACCGCCTGCGGCTCACGCATGCAGAAAGCCGATCCGAAGATCAAGGACGACTGGAAAGCCTTTGCCGACGACATCATCGCCTACGGTGAACACATGTCCCTGAAAGAACCCGTCTACGGCTTCACAAAGCATTCGGGCGAAGCCTTTGACTGGCTCGAAGACCACGGCCTGGCTGCCCATCATCTTGAGCCTTATGCGGGCCATACAAATGTTCGCGCGCATCGTCAGGATTCCTTCAAAGGACGCGATTACATTGACGTGCTCGAAAAAGAAATCAAAGCGCGCAAGATTGAAGTGCATCACCGCATGCCGGTCGTCAAAATGTACTTCGATGAAGCCGCCAACCGTGTGGTCGGCGTTCAGTGCGGCCGTGAGGGCAACTTCATCAACTGCCGAGCCAAAATGGGCATCGTGATGGCTACCGGCGGCATTACCGGTACGCCTGAATCCCTGGACCGCTGGGTGCCTTCGGTGGCCGGCAAAGGCGTTGCCATCGGCGGCGAAGGCAATGACGGCTCGGCCATGATGGTCGCCGTTCGTGATGTGGGCACGCCGCTCTCGCACATGCAGTACATCGCTTCATACCCCTGCGGCATTGTCGTCAACGGCCGCAGCGGCCCCTACTGCCGCTGGTGGTTCATCACCGGTCAGGGCGGCATCCTGATCAACAAGAACGGTGCGCGCTTCATTACGGAACGCGAAGGCATCTGTCACGTCACGCCTAAGCTTGCCGGCAATCCCGACGGCTGCCACTACGTGCTCGCCGATCAGGCGACCTGGGAGCGTACGCTTAAAAAGATCAAGCTCTCGGCGCTCGTGGGTCTTCCCTCCTGGTCCGAAGAACGTGTTCTCGCTGAATTCAAGAAGCAGGAAAACCTCTGGAAGTGCGACACGCTCGAAGAGCTCTCCAAGGAAAGCGGCGTCAGCCTTGAAGGCTTGAAAAAGCAGATCGAAATCTGGAACAAAGCCGTTGAGACCAAGGTCGACAACCAATTCGGCCGTACGGATCAGGAGTGGCAGATCGGCGCAGGCCCCTACTACATGATCCGCATGTTCCCGTGGAACAACCTCTCCTGCGGCGGCAACGCCTGCGGCTTCGCCCATACGTCGGGCTTCATGGCAGGGAAATACGTCACGGGCTTTAAGGAAACTAAAGAAGCCTAAAGCGTACGTATCCCTGCGCTCCGCGCCGCAGTCCGGTTCCTCCTCCATCGAAGGACTGCGGCCATTTCATTCCCGGCTGCCCCAAGGCAGACCGGGGATTTTTTGGTGGTGCGCCCGGCAGCGCACGTGTGATTGTGTGGTGAAAGTCCACTGTCCGCCCGGTCGCGGGAAGGACCGAGCAACTCGGCAGAGTCGAGGAGGCAACGAATCGATGAAGGAAGCCGATAGCAAACCGCCAGCCTGACAAACAGGAATCGGATATGAGGCACAAG
>NZ_QNRV01000009.1 GCF_003315195.1 Sutterella wadsworthensis
ACGGAAACACCCAGCTCTCTGGCCAGTGCCTTCTTCGGGGTGAAATGCAAAAGCCCCTCGCAGGCTTGCTGTCTCATTTCTTGCGTTATGTGCATGGTGTGGACTCTGTATGTGTCCAAAAAATCCATACCACTTCAAACACTTCAGAAAAAAAAGCCCGCGGTGCTTTGGCATCGCGGGCTGGAACAACAATCGGACGCGGCATGCTTGCATTAGTAATGACGACCCGCTAAGCGGACGGACATTCCAATACAGCCCCTCGGAAGCGCCCGATGTCGACGCACGCCTTGCCGACTCAAGTGAGTCGGAAGGAGGAATTGATCCAATAAGAATTCTAGGCACTTTCAACTAGTGCACCATAAGGATAATCCCTGCTGAAAACGTATTCAGTGCAAAGTATGGAGCTGCTCAATTGTTCATTGAGCTTAGTGAAAACGACGATCGGTAAGGTATTTTGCGTTTTCTTGTTTTCGGCGGGATTCACTGAGGAGTAGAGAGAGACATTCGGGTTAACGATTGATTATCGAATTCCGTAGCAAAGAAAGATCCAAATGCCGTGGTGTGCAAGGAGTTTAGAAGGATTCAGGAGGTGATTTTTGAGCACGACGCGCCTGTCAAGACCTCTTTAGGTGGAGGCGGAGGTCAAACTGACCTGTTATAGTTGAAGGCAATTTAAAAAAATCAAATACAACATATGGTTGTAAAAATTTAACTTTATAACTATAGATTGTATTTATTGTTGAATAAGATTGTTTTGGGGATGTGCGTAATGACTGAATCTCTCCCTCTGCATCTCATCAAGCGTGATGGAGCCGTGCGGGACTTTGATGCGGAAAAAATTGTGCAGGCAGTAGTCAAAGCGGGGCTGGCCACGCAGGAATTCGATGCTGCACGAGCGCGTGAGATTGTTCAGACATATGTGTTGCCTCGTCTCATGAAGCACGATGCTGCACGTACTCCCACGATCGAATGGGTACAAGATGCTGTTGAGCACGGACTCTACGAAGCGGGGTGTTTTCCAACGCTGCGTGCTTATATCGTCTATCGCGAATCACGGGCGAAGGCTCGTGATGCGAAGAAGAGCTGGGTCAATGTTGAAAGCTCAATCAACGAATATTTGGATCGACAGGATTGGCGCGTTCATGCCAATGCCAATCAGGGCTACTCACTGGGCGGTCTCATACTGAATGTTGCCGGCAAAGTTGTAGCCAACTATTGGCTCAATTTTGTCTATCCGCCGGAAGTGGGACGTGCGCATCGAGAGGCCGATATTCACGTACACGATCTTGATATGCTCTCGGGCTACTGTGCCGGTTGGTCGCTTAGGACGCTTCTTCAGGAAGGTCTGAACGGCGTGGCGGGCAAGATTGAAGCTGATCCTCCGAAGCATCTCTCTTCTGCAACGGGACAGATCGTCAATTTTTTGGGGACCATGCAGAATGAATGGGCTGGTGCACAGGCATTCTCGTCATTTGACACTTACCTTGCGCCGTACATCCGCAAAGACAATCTGCCCTACCGTGAAGTTCTGCAGAGCATTCAGGAACTGATCTACAACCTGAATGTTCCTTCACGGTGGGGGACGCAAACCCCATTTACAAATCTGACCTTTGATTGGACCTGCCCGGAAGATCTCCGTCAACAGCACCCGGTGATCGGCGGAGAGACCATGCCCTTTACATACGGCGAGCTTCAGCCGGAAATGGACATGATTAACCGTGCCTACATTGAAGTCATGATGAAGGGAGATGCCAAAGGGCGCGTTTTTACGTTCCCAATCCCCACTTACAACATCACGCCGGATTTTGATTGGGAAAGCGAAAACTCGCTTCAGCTCTTTGATATGACGGCTCGATATGGGCTTCCTTATTTCCAGAATTTCATTAATTCGGAATTGAAGCCCAATATGATCCGGTCGATGTGCTGCCGGCTCCAGTTAGACCTTCGTGAACTGCTCAAGCGCGGCAATGGTCTTTTTGGTTCCGCGGAACAGACAGGGTCTGTGGGTGTGGTAACGATCAACTGCGCACGGTTGGGCTACCTCTTTAAGCACGATAAAGAGCATCTCTACGAGCGCCTCAGCTATCTGCTTGAGCTAGCCAAAACAAGTCTTGAGATTAAGCGAAAAGAAATTCAGCGTCATATTGACGGCGGTCTTTTCCCATACACCAAGCGCTATCTGGGAACGCTGCGCAATCACTTCTCGACCATTGGCGTCAACGGTATCAATGAGATGATCCGTAATTTCACGGACGATAAGGAAGACATTACGACAGAAGCGGGACACGCTTTTGCGCTTGAGTTTCTCGACTATGTGCGAGCCAAGCTTGTGAGTTTTCAGGAAGAAACGGATCATATGTACAACCTGGAGGCAACGCCAGCCGAAGGCACGACGTACCGTTTTGCCAAGGAAGACAAGAAGCGCTTCCCGCAGATCCTTCAAGCAGGGACGCCCTCGAATCCTTATTACACCAACAGTTCTCAGCTTCCCGTGAACTTCACGGACGATCCGTTTGAGGCGTTGGAACGTCAGGACGATCTGCAGCGTAAATATACGGGCGGTACAGTTCTCCACCTTTATATGAATGAGGCGGTGTCGAGTCCGCAAGCCTGCCGTGAACTTGTGCGCCGCACACTCACAAATTTCCGACTGCCCTACATTACAGTGACGCCGACCTTCTCGATTTGTCCGAAGCACGGTTACCTCTCTGGGCGACATGACTTCTGCCCGAAGTGTGATGCTGAATTGATTGCCAAGAAGCGCAGCGAATATCAAAAGGCAGAAAAAGAACGGGCGGTAGCCAGCTGACAACATCTGGTGTAATCGTTGCTGCTTCAATACTATTAATTGTTGCTATTTAAAAAATGAATGCTTGCGGGAAGAGGATCTTGCTATAGTTCTTTTTCCTGCTTTAAGCAGATATCACAAGTGAGGGAATGCTCATGACTGAAGCTAAAAATACGATCGAACTCAAAGATTCCGAGCGTCAGCCCTGCGAAGTGTGGACGCGGGTGATGGGTTACCACCGCCCCGTGCAAAGCTTCAATATTGGCAAAAAGGGGGAGTTTGAAGAGCGCGTCTGTTTCACGGAAGGTGCGGCGACTCACCACGGAGAAATTCATCGTCCTTGCTGCGGCAAGTAAAAACATCAATAGGGCACAATTGAATTAACCGTGATGGCGGAGCTTTATTCTTCAGCGCCTCAGTCAAGGCCTGTCGTCGAGATTTTTCCGCAAGATTCCGATACAGGTCATACCTCGGCCGAGGCGCTCCGTATTGCAGCCATCACGCCTTTTACCACGATTGACTATCCTGGCAAGTTGTCAGCGGTAGCTTTCGTTCAAGGCTGCCCGTGGCGCTGTATTTATTGCCAGAATCCTTGGATGCAGCCCAAGGATTTTGATCCGTCGCTTTCACATGAGTCATGGCACAGGCTCGAAGAACTGCTGAAGCGGCGCAGGGGACTTTTGGACGCAGTGGTTTTTTCGGGCGGGGAACCGACCGTTGATCCGGTGCTGCCGGACGCTGTTGCTCGTGTCAAAGCAATGGGTTTTAAAGTAGGACTGCATACCGGCGGCATTATCCCTGCGCGTCTCGCACGTGTACTGCCAATGCTGGATTGGGTAGGTATTGATGTTAAAGCCCCGCCCACGGATGCTGTGCTCTACGAACGTGTAACGGGGCGTACTCATGCGGCTCTGCACTTTCTTGAAGCTTTTCGAATGCTTCAAAAGGCCGGGATTCCATTTGAATGTCGAACCACCGCTCACCCTGACTATCTTCCCAATACGAAACTTTTAGAGCTTGCTGTCTGGCTTAAGTCTGAACGGGTTGATACTTTCGCCTTACAGATCTATCGTCGGCCAAGAGGGATCTTTGCAACATTGCCAGCTGTTGGAAGTGACTATCCGAATGAATTGGTTGTTTCAGCGCTTAAAGGGGCTGTGAAAACATTCATTGAACGCCGTTGACGTGAATGCGCCAAGACGACTCATGACGCGTTGAGCGGCAAAAAAACGGCAGAACTCAAATCTGAGTCTGCCGCTCGGATCATCCAACTTCAAGCCGCTGATGTGGGCGGCTTATGAAAGGCTGGATTACTTGGTCTCGTTGATGAGCTCCTTGAAGGAAGTGCCAGGTACGAATTTCGGCTTCTTCGTGCCGGGAATGCGGATCGATTCGCCCGTGGAGGGATTGCGGCCGGTGCGCGGCGCACAGTCGACGGCCTTGAAGGTGCCGAAGCCGATCAGCGTTACGGATTCACCGCAGCGCACGGCCGAAATGATTTCTTCGAGGGCGCTCACGATAATGCGGTCAACCTCGGCTTTCGAGGCCGTATTGCGGGCGGCGACGCGGTCTACGAGTTCAAGACGGTTCATAAGAATCCTTGTGTAAAAGCGATGTTTTTGTATTGTTCCGCCTAACAGGTCTCGGGGTGGCTTCAGGCAGCATGAAGAATGTGGTATGCGAAGGAGTCAACCCTACACGCTATAAACATGTCGGGTGGGGCGCCTCTGGGGCTCCGCGCTGACCGGCAGAGCTTCGCATATGTCTACTGTATCACTCGCGCGCGGCGTTTGAGAACTTTCAGAAGAGGAATCAACCGCATCTGCTGCAGACAGAGATCGATATGATCGGCTGTTTGGCCGTGATTGTGCTCTGTTGAACGTTCAAAAGTATGTTTTTTTGTGCATCAGGAAACACATAATACCCACTAATTGGTATGAGATAAACCCTTATGTTTAGGATGGCTGTCCGAACGATTTTGTTTAGTAACAAGCAAACAAAATTCTTTTACAAGAAAAACAAAGAATCCCCTTCTAAGGGTTGATACGGAGTGCGACAATATCCATGTCGCAAGTGATTGCGGCAAATGTTTCGGGTAACCGAGACATCTCCTTTGGTGGTATTTCGAGTCATTGCATCTGCATCGAGCGGACAACAGCGCATATGCTGACGTCCCATTGCGGGGCATTCGGCTGAAGGAGGCCTCCCTTGAGTTTTTCTCTGAGTGAGCCTTCAGCCGGATACCTCGGTCGAAAGAGGCAATGACTCTTTTTTTTGTCTAAATTTTTTGCCGAGAAGAGCCTTGGGAGCGCAGTTCTAGCGTTCGGAGCGAGGTATCAGCTTCTCGAGAAAAGTCTTCGAATCCTTGATGCGCAAAAGCGAGCGCTGCACTCGCTTCTCCTGAAGAGGCAGCTGTCTTTCAAGAATTTTTGCTGTGGCAGCAGCATTTTCGTTGCCCATTTTGGCTGCACGCATAAACAGCGCCCAAGCGCGAGCCGGCGAGTAGGCGAGACCGTTTCCCGTCATGAGAAAACCAGCCAGCATTGCCGCGGCTTTGGCGGAACCGCCTTCTGCAGCGCGGCAGAGCCAACGAACAGCCTCGCGCTGATCGACTTTGCCGCCGATACCAGACCAGTTCGCTACTCCAATGCGGAACTGAGCATCCACAATGCCGGAGAAAGCTGCTTCTCGCATCCATTTGCGGGCCGCTGCTGGATCGCGTTCACTCACCTCTCGGCGCCGAAGCAGCTCAGCGAGCTCATACTGCGCTTCCGGGATACCTGCTTTGGCGGCCTCAGTGAAATATTTTTCCGCTTGCCGATGGTCCGTATTGAATATTGCTTGGTGCGTATTCTGCGGGGATAGGGCAGTGCTTTCGTTGAGAGTCTGTTTGTTTTCGGAATGGACGGATGGGCTCTCACCGTCGCGCAGGATGCGCGCTGCTTCCAGAGCACTTTGCTCATCGCCCTGAGCAGCAGCCAAACGCAGCCAGTAAAGTGCTTTTGCTGTATTAACGCTGGTTCCGATACCGTCGAGCAGAGCGTGTGCAAGATCGGCTTGAGCGGCTTTAGAGCCTCGATAAGCTGCGGATTCAAGGAGCTCTACGCCTTTAGTGAGGTCTTGGGACAGGCCTTGACCGCGCAGGTGAAGCAATGCCAGCAGATGCAGTCCGGTTGCCGAGCCCGCAGCCGCAGCATGACGCAGAAGGATCAATGCGCGGCGATTCTTGCGGGCGTTGGGTGCTTCGGTCAGCAGGCGGCGAGCCAATTCAGCCTGACTTTCCGGATCTCCGGCGCGTGCTCGCGCTTCCATCTCGTTGAGGCGTCGAATAGCTTCTTCGCCGGAAAGCGGCCGCGGTCGAGCCACGCCGCCAAGAAGATCCAGCACCGGTTCGGTGAAAGCTTGTGGCTGCGGGATGGGGAACCGTTCGTCCGGTTGCTTTGGCATCAGGTGTTAAGAGTGAGACTGGTTCGTCGTATCCGCTGCCGGCGCATGGGTTGCCGCAGGCGACGTTGTGTCTTGGTGCTCCGGCGCTGTTGTTGCATTCTTGTCGTCCGGAGCCGGAAGCGGTTCGATAACAGGTTTGTCAGAACCCTCTGGGATACGGATGACGACACCATTTTCGGGGGCCGATTGGTTGAGGGGTTCTATACCGGCCAAAGACAGCCCCAAGGCCATGGTGAAGCTGATAAGACCGTAGAAGAGCCACCCTGCGGCGCCGAGAATCATCGGGCGTCCGATCGGTAGACTGTCATAGTTCTTCCCATAGGTTTGGTTGACAAAGGCCAGTTGGCGCCAACCGTTTGTGAGCATCCACGAGCCCCAGAGCACGATTAGGAAATAAGGGCCAAGCCAATTGGCAATCTCTTCATTGCGAAAGAGTGCCTGCAGAACCAAATAGACAACAATGAGCCAAACAGTGGAGCGAACCCAGACGCGGCTTGCTCTGGCATTCTCAGGAATACCCATCTCTTCCCAATTGCGTGCTTGCAAAAGTGCCCCAAAAATCGGAGTGAAGAGCAGAGCGCAGGCGCAGACAAGCTTGGGGTTGTATAGCTTCGGGCGGGAGGGAGACATGACGTGAAAACTATTGAAAGTGTGCCGCACATCAAACAAGTCAGCGTGCAGCTTTGTGACGGGAGGATTCTAGCCGACGAGTATCTCTCGATCGATTCCCCACCCTCAGACGGATGAAGCAAATAGTGAACAAACAGAAGCTGGGGGGACTGCTTCCAAAGCGTTTGACCAACAGCATTGGACGACAATGGTGAGGAAAAACGAGAGTTTTTCATACGGCCTATTGAGACGACAGCTGCACTGTGTTTGCGCTAATCTCAGAAGATCTAAATTCGAGAGGAAGTAGATGTCGATTATTCGTCGCGCCTTTGCCGTTGGTTTTTGCGCCAGTATCTTCCTGCTCGGCGGCTGCACCACTAATGTTCAGCAGCCGGCTGACTTGTCGGCCCGTTCGCATGATCCACGAGGATTGATTTCAGGTCTGCCTGCTGCCGGTGAAGCCGTATGTCTGACGGCTGCTTCAGATCACTCACCAACGATTGACATTGCAGTGCGTCAGGCGCTGCGCGATCGTGGATACAAAGCTGTGATGTTGTCGGCTCAGGAAAGTCCGCGGCCAAAACAGTGCCGCTTTTTAGTTGCTGTTTCGGGACGTGGCGCAATGCTGCCGGGAGATCCGCCGTCCATGGTGGCGCTTGACTATCGTGACCTCTATACGGGAGAGACGCAGCGTGCGGTTTGGAAACTCGATCGGGCTGCTACAGCTTGGAGACGAGCTTCTGCAGATTCAAACGGAGTGCCTTACCGAACGGATGTGCAGAATCTGCTTGTGACCCCTGCTGTTGGCGACTTTGAATTGATTTTGCGTGATCTCGTCGATCAGCTGTTCCCTGCGGTTCGATGATTCATTTGGGATTGCTGGGCCAGGCACCGGTGAAATCTGAATTTTGGAACGCCCCTTCTCCAAGAATCAGAAGGGCGATTAGGAAAACCTTTGTGCTTGAATACATAAACACTATGGCAGTTGATAGGACTGCAGCGCTAGTATTCATAATGAGGTACTTTAGGCCTTGAGCAGCTCAAAAACGGTTGGCTGGGACAGTCCTCTCAGGGAAACCTTGTTCAAACGTTTCAGGCCTCTCAATCCGGTTCTATGTGCAGTTTGCTATACGGCGGTATGTGGGCATTTTCTCTTTTGCGCGCTTCTGATGCGCAAAGTGCCTATGCAGACCAGACGGCAATGGAACTGGCAACTCATCCTCATTCGAGGCTCTCATGGAAGAAAAGAAAGAAAGCGTGAACGTTTCGCCCGACCCCAGCGAACAACGCGCTCCCCTCAGCCCCTCTGCAGATGAGGCACAAGCTGCCTCAGCAGGATCTGCGCCTATGGATCCGGCCAAGTGTGGCGCGCACGAGATTCACTGCATCGAGCAAGAAGCTGAACTCGCTGAAGCTCGTGTGCGGGAACGCGTGCGTACGGAAGCTGCAGAAGCTGAAAGGGCGTTGGACAACGCTGCTCATTGCGCTTCAGCGGAACAGAAAAGTGTATTGTCTGAGGAGCAGCCAGATAAAGCCCAAAACACTCGGCTGAGCTCAGCAAAGTCGCCGGCACCGAGTGATGAGCAAGCGGTATTAGAAGCACAGAATTCCGCCAACTGGAAGATGACGCTCGTCATTCTCACCACGGCATCGGTTCTAATGAGTTTGAGCTATACGATGCTCATTCCGTTTCTGCCGATGTACCTGCTCGAAGAACTTCATGTTGCGCAGGAAGACGTCAATCTTTGGTCTGGTCTGGTTTTTTCGGTTTCATTCCTGATTTCCGGGGTGATGGCGCCAATCTGGGGGGCGCTTGCCGATAAGCGTTCAAAGAAAATGATGGCTGTTCGTGCGGCAGCGCTGCTCGCTATCAGCTATGGGCTTGGCGGCATTGTGCAAAACGAGTGGCAGCTTTTGGCCATGCGTGCATTTCAGGGGTTTGCCGCAGGGCTTTGGCCCGCTTGTCTGGCGATTTTGTCTTCGAGCGTACCTAAAACAAAATTAGGCTTTGCGTTGGGGACCATGCAGGGCGGTCTGACGGCCGGCGGTGTGATCGGCCCATTGGTCGGCGGCATTCTTGCCGAGGCATTCGGCATGCGTGCGACATTTTTCCTCGGTGCGGCTGCGCTGCTGACGATTACCGTACTCATTATTTTTAAGATCAAGGAACCCCAAAAACGACGTCAGCCGCAAAGCGGGACGAATTCACCGCGGCAGAAGACCAATCTTCTTCGTATTCCGGTTGTGCAGCGAATGCTCATTACTGCCGGCGTAGTACAGATGACGATTCTTTTTCAGCAGCCGATCATGCCGCTTTATGTGGCTGAGCTCCAGGGGAGCATGGATCGCATCGTGCTCGTAACCGGCATTCTTTTTTCGGCGGTGGGTCTCTCTGGCGTCTTTGCGTCTCCGGTTTGGGGGATTGCGGGACAAAAATGGGGGTACCGACCGGTGCTTTATTCCGCACTCCTTGGCACGACGATATTCGGCGTGATCCAGGCCATTCCGAATGATCTCTGGCAGTTTGGCTTCTGGCGCTTCATCGGCGGTCTGGCCTTTGCAGGTATTTTCCCCGCTATCAACGCAGTGCTGACAAATTCAACGGAACCCGAGGATCGCGGCCGAATTTTTGGTCTTTCGTATGCTGCCCAGCAAATCGGCAGCGTCATAGGGCCGATTGCCGGCGGTGCACTCGGCATGTGGCTCGGACTCAAATTCGTCATTTTCTTCTCGGGCATCTTGCTCTTGCCGATGCTGATCTGGCTCTATCTCAAACGCCCGAAAGTTGAGGCAAGCACGGCTGGGAATGCGAAGTCGCTTTGAGCTGTGCGCACAAAAAAGTCCTTTGATTCTCACGAGGGAGATGCAAAAACGCTCTTTACGGCTGCATAGAGCTTTTTTTAAAATTGCGGCTTTCGCTAATAAGAAGATTGCCTTATCAAAACTTTAAACGGATTTGATGGACGGCCCCTCCTTTTGCGGGCGCAGCGTTGAAATGCGGCGCCTGCAGGAGGCAAAGAATGAGACGCAACTGCTGTGGAACTCTTTGTTTATACCCTCTTAGGACTCTTGGCGGCGCTTGCCTGCTGTGACCTTTTCGTCGGCGTTTCCAATGACGCTTCGAATTTCCTTAATTCTGCCGTTGGTTCCAGAACGGCTCCGTTCTGGGTCATTCTCGCCGTGGCAAGTGTCGGCGTGATTTTAGGGGCAACCTTCAGCTCCGGGATGATGGAGATAGCCAAGACGGGCGTGTTTGTTCCGGAAATGCTGTCCTTCAAGGAAGTGATGGTGATTTTTTGTGCAGTAATGGTGACGGACGTCCTGCTGCTCAATACTTTCAACTCTCTAGGGCTGCCCACCTCTACTACCGTTTCCATCGTTTTTGAACTCCTCGGCGGCACCATTGCGGTGGCCTGCTGGAAGATTTGGGCAAACGGTTATCCGCTCACTGACCTTGGCCTATACGTCAATTCGGGCAAGGCGCTGGCAATGATTATGGGCATTCTGGCATCCGTAGTCATTGCATTTTTTACGGGGCTTATCCTGCAGTACTTCCTTCGACTGCTGTTTACTTTCAGCTACGAGAAAATTTACCGGTGGCTGGGCGGCACGTTGGGCGGCATTGCACTTACCTCCATTCTCTACTTCCTGGTGGTGAAGGGCGCACGCGGCGCAAGCTTCATGCATCCGGAATGGATTGAGTGGATTGAAACGCACACGAGCATCATTCTGATCTCTTCATTTGCGTTTTTTACGGTTATTTTTCAGGCTCTGATTCTCTTCTTTCGAATGAACATCTTTCCCGTGATCATCCTCGCGGGAACATTTGCACTGGCCTTTGCTTTTGCCGGCAACGACTTGGTGAATTTTGTGGGTGTTCCGGTAGCGGCCATGGACAGCGTGATGCTCTGGAAGGCCCAACCCGGCATGGATCCCGGCATGATGATGGGCGGACTGCGCGATGTGAAAGTCACGCCTACAGTCATTCTCGGTGCTTCCGGCCTCATTATGTGCTTAACGCTTTGGTTCTCTAAGAAGGCTCACCGTGTTATTCAGACGGCGGTGAATCTCTCGTCAGCCACTCGCGGCGGCAAGGAGCAGTTTGGTTCGTCGCTCCCGGCGCGCTTGATCGTTCGCAGTGCCATTCAGATGAATGAAGTTATTCATCAGATGCTGCCGAAGTCTGTTTTCAGTGCTATAGACTCACGCTTTGTGAAGCGTAAACTTCCGCCTGGAGAAGTTGAACCTCCATTTGATGAACTGCGGGCGAGCGTGAATCTTGTTTTAGCCGCCATTCTGATTTCAACAGCTACGAGCATGAAGCTCCCGCTCTCGACCACTTACGTTACGTTTATGGTCGCAATGGGATCTTCTTTGGCTGATCGTGCTTGGGATCGTGAAAGTGCGGTCTACCGTATTTCGGGTGTGCTGACCGTCATTTCCGGATGGTTCATGACGGCTTTCTCTGCGGCTACGGCCTGCGGTTTCGTCGCTACTTTGATGTGCTGGCTCGGCAGCCCGATGATGATCCTCGGCATGATCACTGCTTTTGCGATCATTGTGCGCACCAATTTATTGAGCAAGCAGCCTGAGGCGGTAGTGGAGGAAGCCAAGCATGTCTATAAAGGCGATCAGAATTCGATACGTGAATTGCTGACAACTTCGGTTAACCACAATCTGGACCTGACACTCACGCTTTATTCCGAAGGTCTTGAAGCCTTCCTGCGGGAGGACTATGAGCGTTTGGGTGAACTGAAAAATCAAGCCGTAACGCTTTACGACGAAATCATGCTTCGGCGCGGCGATTATTACAGTATGGCTTTGCAGGGGGGCGGCGCTAAACGCGACTATGACGCGCGAAACTTCTATTACCGCGCCTTTACAAGCATGAAGGAAGTGGGGCATGCATTAAGAGATCAGCTGGGCGTGGCGGAAAATTATGTTGCCAACAGCCATTCTCCTTTCCGCGGGCAGATGCGTGAGAACACCATTCTTTTGGCAAAGGATCTGCAGCTTGTGCGTGACAACTTTACCCCGCAAGCCTGCACACGCATTCTGGGTATGCTTGACGAAGCTCAGCAGAGCTTCCTCGTGCAAATCGGCACGGAACAGATCTCACTTCGTAAGAGCGAGCTTTATTTGGGCTATCTGCTTTTTGCCCGTGAAGTGCTTAACCGCTACATGATGGTGAAGCTTCTGCAGACGGAGCTGGAAGCTGCTGCGGCGAAGACTGCTGCAGTAGAGGCGGCAAATGCCAAACTGGCCGATCGAGCGCTCGAAGAAGGCCGCAAGTAGCAGTCAGCAAAGTCTCCTTCTTGATGCGCCTCAAGCGGTCTGGGTGGTCCTTGAGGCGCTTTGCATTGGGGAACTGGGTACAGCTTCTTAAAATCCCTCAAGCACATTCGTCCAATGGCAAATGCCGCGGACATCTTTATTTCTTCCTTCCATTTCAATCATGATGCCTCAGGCAACTCAGACGATTCCCCGCCGTCCTTTGATCGGAGTGACGGGCGGTCTCAATGAAAAGGGCTTCCTCAATATCCGCAATGGTTATATGCAGTCCGTTGTTCGTGCGGGCGGCATCCCTGTGCTGTTGCCTCTTGATGCACCTGAAGAAATTCTTCGTGATGCATTCGAGCGCATGGACGGGGTTTTGATTTCAGGCGGGGCAGATATCGATCCTGCGCTCTACGGTGAGGAAACGCTGCCGGAATGCGGAGCGCTAGACCCGGCTCGGGATCGTCAGGAAATGCTGATGGCTAAATGGTCGCGCAGTGCTGGAAAGCCGGCATTAGGCATCTGCCGAGGCTGTCAGGTGATGAATGTGGCTGCGGGCGGCACGCTCGTGCAAGATATTGCATCGACCTATCATATTTCGAAGGATGTTCATTCTCAGCCTGAAGACTATGCCGTTACGACTCATTGGGTGGATTTGGTCCCCGGGACACTCGCCGCTGACGTCATGGGCTGTGAGGAGGTTCGCGTCAACAGCCGCCACCATCAGTGCGTGAAGGATCTCGCTCCCGGCATGGTACTGGACGGCAGAAGCCGCGACGACGGCATTATTGAAAGTTTCCACGATCCTAAACATCCTTTTTACCTCGCAGTGCAGTGGCATCCGGAAATGCTTTCGGCAGATCGTCCAGAGGCCTTGGCGCTCTTTGAAGCGCTTGTGCGCAAATCTCAGGAGATACGGGATCAGCAATCTGCATAACAGATGAAGATCTGTTTGAAGGTCTATGAAAAACGGCGCATTTCTCTCGCGAGAATGCGCCGTCTGCATTTAGGCGCTATTGCTTAGGGATTAAGGGTTAGAAGTCAAATTTAGGATCAGAACATTCTTGAATATTCCTGTGATGCAGCTATCCCGCCTCTTTTTTTGTCGACATTTGAGTTTCAAAATGCAAGACAAGCAGAGCATCTCATCTTGTTTGTGAGCGGGGACCCGCTCATTCCCGCCGACAAGCGCCGGATGCTCGATGAGGAGAATATTGCAATGACAATGGCGTACAACTTCATGTCGGCCTTCGTGGCCTGTTTGGTCATCATCCTATTGGGTGAATGGCTCGCAAAACTGACCAAGGGCTGGATTCCTTCAGTCTTTATTTCGGCAGTCATTATTCTGTGCTGCTTCTGGACGTTTCTTCCGAAGACCGTCGTTGCAGACTCGAAGCTGCTGCCCGTTGGCAGTTCTGTCGCCATCTTTTTGCTGATCGCCCATATGGGGACGCTCTTTAGCCTCAAGCGTTTGCTTGAGCAGTGGAAAACCGTCGTGATCTGTCTGGCCGGTTTGGCCGGTATGTGCGGTCTTGCTTGGGTGGTTTGTCCGCTCTTCATGGATAAAGCGCTGGTGATCACCGGTTTGCCCCCGCTCGCCGGCGGCATCGTTGCGACGACCATTATGCAAAAGGCGGCTAATGATCTTGGGCTCACGTCAGCAGCCGTATTTGCCATTTCCATGTACTGTATTCAGGGCTTTGCCGGCTACCCGCTTACGGCAGTCTGTCTCAAACGCGAAGCTCAGCGCTTGCTGAAGGACTATCGAGAAGGCCGAGTTGAAGGGACCAGCAAGGACGCCACTAAGATTGTGGCTGAATCTATTGCGCTGCCCGACGGCGGCACACGCGCAGGCTTGCTCGCTACTCCAGCCTCCTGGAATACGCCGTTTTTCATCCTCTTGAAGCTCGCGATTGTCGGTTGGATCGCCTTCGTGCTTGGCATGCTCACGCCGGTCAACGGGGCCATCTGGGCATTGGTGATGGGCGTCGTCTTCTGCCGCCTCGGTTTTCTTGAACCGGATGTGCTCTCCCATACGGGGTCGAAGGACTTCCTTTTCCTCGCTTTGATCATGTTCGTGTACTCCGGCTTGGCCGACTGCACGCCGTCCATGCTCTTTGACTTGATTGGACCGATGCTTACGCTGATCGTCGTAGGTCTGATTGGTATGGGCATCGTGGCCGCAATTGTCGGCCGCATTCTGCGCATCTCGCCCTACCTTGGCTTTGCCAACTGCCTGACGGCTCTCTACGGATTCCCGTTCGATGCCATCATGACTGAAAAGATCTGCAACGATGAAGGGGCGACCAAGGATGAAGTGGACTATCTGATGAGCCGGCTCTTCCCGTCGATGATTGTGGGCGGTTTCATCACGGTGACGATCACCTCTGTGCTGCTCGCCGGTTTCTTTGTGAAGCTGCTTTAACCCATCTGCCATCTTTGCCGTGCGCTCTGCGGCATATAGTGGAATCCATTATTTTTGAGCGAAGGCGCAGCCCCGGGCGTTCAGGGACCCCGCGGAAAGCGCCTTCCTTCGTTTCGGGACCGTTGAAATGACACTTCAGGACCTTATTGCTAAATACTCTGACTATCAGGTCGAAATGCGCCGCTACTTCCATCAGCATCCGGAAGAAAGCGCCAAGGAATTCAAAACGGCGGAGCGCATCCGCGCAGAACTCGACAAGCTGGGTGTGCAATGGCGCCCCTGCGGTATGGGCACAGGGACGCTCGCACGCATTTCCGGGAAGCAGCCGGGCCGCACGATTCTCCTGCGAGGCGATATTGACGCTTTGTCGGTGAAGGAGGAAACCGGATTGCCTTATGCCAGCACGAATCCTGGTGTGATGCATGCGTGCGGTCATGACTGCCACATCTCGATGCTGCTCACTGCCGTGCACATGATTCATGACATTCAGGATCAGCTCAAGGGCACAGTGGTGTTCGCTTTCCAGCCAGCAGAAGAAATTGGCCGCGGTGCGCAGTCAATGATTGCAGAGGGTGCGCTCGAAGGTGTGGATGCTTGCTTCGGCATGCATGTCTGGTCAGATGTAGCCGCCGGCAAGGTTGCGATGCGCAAGGGAGCAATGATGGCTTCCGGCGACCGCTTCAAGGTCAAGGTTATCGGCAAGTCTGGCCACGGCGCACAGCCGCAGCGTGCGGTTGATGCCGTAGTGATGGGCGCGGCCATTGTGCAGAACCTCCAGAGCCTCGTTTCCCGTGAACTCGACCCGATCGACACAGCCGTTGTGACGGTGGGCAAATTCACCGGCGGCACGCGCTTCAATGTCATTGCAGGCACGGCAGAACTTGAAGGCACGACGCGTGCTTTTAATCCCGAGGTGCGCAACAGTTTCGCTGAACGTATTACACGCATTGCCAAGTCGACGGCTGAAGCCATGCGCGGCACTGCAGAAGTGGAATACGAATACCTCGTGCCGGTCACCATCAATGATCCGAAGATGATTGATGTAGCGGCCGGGGCTGCCAAGAAGATTTTCGGCGAGGACGGTGTGCTTGAAGCTCCTCAGATGATGGGCGGTGAAGACTTTTCCTATTATCAGGAAAAGATTCCAGGCGCTATGGTGCTCCTTGGCGTACGTAATGAAGCGTTGGGCGCTGTTTGGCCCCAGCATCACGGCTGTTACCGTGTGGACGAATCAGTGCTGGTCAAGGGTGCAGCGCTTCATGTTCAGACCGCGCTGGACTTCCTCGGCGTTGAACTGCATTGATGCTGTTGGCTGCTACTTAAAGCTGCCGCCATAAAACCTTGTTGCTGCCGCTCTTCAGATGGGTCTGGAGAGCGGCAGTTTTTTGGAGGAGCTGGTGCCTGGCATTTATGAGATCAGCGGCAGGCAAAAGTGAGTGATCACTTTACTTTCTAAGGCAGAAAATCACTCTTAGACAATGCAAAGACTGATAAAGATGGTGTTCGCTTGGGAAGATTGCCGAGCTCTCGAGCGATGGAAGAACGCTTGAATCGTCATAATCCATTTTGACGTTGAAGACTAGGCTGCCGCGGGCGGCGAACCAATACGATGTGCTTAAGGAGAAGCTGGCCATGCACGATTTGAACTGGGCGCAGACGGACTTTACGGAGCAGTCCCAAGCTTTTGCCGAAAAGATCTTTGCGGATGTTCGTTTGCTTTCACAGTCGCCGGCACCACTCACAGGCGTCACGCGAACCTCCTATTCGCCCGAAGAAGGACGGGTGCTCAAGTATTTAAGCGATGTGTGCTGCGGACTTGGGCTTCAAGTTGAGACAGATCCTGCCGGCAATGTTTGGGGAACCCTGCGCGGCTCAGACCCGGAATTGCCTGCGGTGGTGTCCGGCAGTCATTGTGACAGCGTACCCGACGGCGGAAACTATGACGGCTTGGCCGGGATTGTGGCGGCGCTCTGCACTGCACGGTGGATGCAGTATCTGGGTTTTTCACCCAAGCGGGACTTTCGCGTTGTCATCATGCGCGGAGAAGAGGAAGGTCTCCTCGGTTCACTCGGTATGTTGGGACAACTCACTGAAGACGATCTCAGCCGCCGTATGCGGTCTGGTTCAGCCGGTCCAACGCTGAGGGAATTGCTGACGGGTATCGGTGTGGATCCGGCAGCAGTCAGTTCCGGCAAACATTGCGTCGATTTTGCAAAAATAGCCGCTTTTATTGAAGTTCACATTGAGCAGAGCGCTCGTTTGGATAATGCCGTCACTGATCGCGTCGGCGTTGTGACGGGCATTCGCGGATTGATTCGTCACCGTACGATTCAAGCGATCGGTGAGACCGCACACGCAGGGGCAGTGGATTTTCCGTACCGCAAAGACGCGGCGCTTGCCTGTGCAAGGTTTTCTTCCAGACTCTATGACTTCTGGCAGCACGAGCTCTCGCTCGGACGTGATCTGGTAGCAACGACAGGCGTGATTCGCACGAGCCCGTCTGCGTCGATGAATAAGATCGCGGGCGAGTGCATTGTGTCGCTCGACGCTCGTTCACTTTCGGCAGCCGAACTGAACCTCTTCGAAAAGAAGGTTGAAGCCATTCTCCAGGAGACTGCAGAAGAGACGGGGGTCATTTTTAAGACAGATCCGCTGATGCGCATTGCCCCCGTGGAGGCCGACGAAGGCGTGATGAAAAAGCTTGAAACGTCAGCAGATATTTTGAAAATCGGCACGCAGCGGATGCCGTCAGGTGCCGGGCACGATGCTATGAATTTTGCGGCGGCAGGCGTTCCCTTTGCGATGCTCTTTGTTGCCAATCGGTTTGGCTCTCACAATCCGAATGAATACATGGCAATGGACGATTTTCTGAATGCTGCCGGCATTTTGGCGCGCACGGTCATGGATTTTGACAGGTAGGCGTCTTGCCGCAGTGATAATCAGCTGCCGATCAGCGCTTTCAAAAGAACACTAACGCCGAAGCAGCAAAAGAGCAGAGCACTGATGCGATTGATGAGCTGTGCTGCCCGCGGGCTTGCCAGAAATTTCCTCGCCCAGGCTGCAGCGTAGCTGTATGCAAAGTGAATCACAATGCCGTTGCCGGCAAAAATGGCGATGAGGAGTGCTGTCTGCGGGACATAAGGGTCTGACGGGGTGATGAATTGAGGCAGAAACGAAACCTGAAAGACGTACAGCATTGGGTTCGTTAGCTGCAGCAAAAAAGCTGACGTAAAAAGCGAGGCGCCGTGCGGCCGTTTGGCAGGGGGTGCTGACGGGTGATGGACGGTAGCCGCAGGGTCTGCGAGCGAAGCAAAGCCGTTAGCCGGTGCATGCCAGCTGCGCCAGGCCAGATAAAGGAGTACCAGAGCAGAGAGTCCCTGCACGATGCTGAAGACGAGCGGTGAGGCAGTCAATATCGCGCCAATGCCGGCCGCGCAGGCTACAGCGACGCAGGCTGATGCGAGGACATTACCCAGCGGAGCCTGCCATGCATCTTGAAAGCCGCTTCGAAGCGCACTCGTCACGGTGAAGAGCACACCAGCGCCAGGCGAGAGAATCGTGAGGAAGGTAAGCGCGAAGTAGAGCGGCAGGTCGTTCATGAGAAAGCGAACGGTACTGTGGGGGTGACTTAACAGACAACAGGTGTACAGCAATACGCCATCCATAAATTCTAGAAAACTATAGAAAGTTGAGCAGAGATCCTCAAGGTGGATAAACGCTGATCCATCGAAAGACCTTAGTTTGCCGTGAATGATTGGGAAGCGTATGGACTGGATTCGCTGCTGACACAGCTGAGGCGCAGTTCATCAAAGATCGTCGCCAGCAGGTGTTTGAGTTCAAGCCCATCGTTAAGCTCGGGGGGCCTTGTTTCTTCGGATCTGCGGCTCACCTATACTCAGGCATATGTTCTCGCACCGTTCTTATTCCATCTTTCAATGCCGGCGGCATCGCCTGCCTCAATGGCTCTGGGCATCGATGGTTTTGGCAATATTGCTGCTTTTATCGCCTTTCAGTGTTTCTGCCGGCGGGAATGCTGACATCAAAGTTCCTTTGGATGGGCGTTCAATCGGGCAAGAGGAAGCCATTCTCTCGCCCGATGAGGCCGCTTTGTCGGCGGTGCCGCCCAATGGCCGGCCGCTTGTTCGTTTCGGTTTTTTAAAACCGATGCTGGCTTACGGCGAAAATAATTACCAACCGGGCGAAACCGATATCCGCAGGCCTTTGGTTGCGCATCTGCGCCGCATGATGCCTGACGTCCATTTCCAGTTTATAGAGTACGAACTGCCGGCTCTCTCTGAAGCGGTTAAAAGGCATGAGGTTGACTATGCGCTCATGAGTGCAGGGCAGTATGTGGAGCTGCGGTCATACGGCGCTTATGCGCTTGCGACTGTTTATACCGCCCGCTTCCCGGATCCCAATCGTTTTACTGCGGCACTCTTTGTGACCACCGCAGATCATCCGGAAATTCAAACGATCGCAGATATGAAGGGCGCTCGAGCCGTCTTCAATAGTCAAGCGAACTTCATCAACTATCAGCTGCCGCTTGCCGCTATTGCCAATGCTGGGTTTAATCCAGATCGGTTCTTTTTCAAGCAGTATTTCACCAACGACAAACCGCAGGAAGTTCTCCGGCTGCTTTTGGAGCGCAAAGCCGACATCGGCGTTTTTCGTGTCTGTGAATATGAAACGCTGATTGCCAAATGGCCGCAGCTCAAGCAGTCCTTCCGGCCAACGGCGCTCGTTTCGGGGGGCAATCAGTCGTGCCTGCGCTCGACGGAACTCTTTCCCGGGTGGACAGTGGCACTCACCACCGACAACATGGCGCCTCAGCTGACAAAACGCATGGTGGAAACGATTCTTGCCATGCCGATTGATCCGTCAAGCGGTATGGGCTGGAGCGTTGCGACGGAATTTTCAAGAGTCAATGATGTCTTCCATGTCCTCAGAATCGGGCCTTACGCCTATCTGCGGGACTGGACGCTCAGCCGTATTTGGCGAGATTTTTGGCCCCTCATTGCAGCTGCGCTTGCTTTGCTGGCGGGATTTGTATTCCATTCCGTCTCGGTGGAACGTTTGGCGCAGTCTCGTGCCAGGGAATTGAACGATGCTTATGTTCGGCAGCGAGAAATTGAAGACAAGGCTTTGAAGACTGAAGAGCGTCTTGCGGCGCTCTCGCGTCTTGGGGTTGTGAGTCAGCTTTCTTCGATATTTGCGCATGAAATGGGACAGCCGCTCTCGGCTATTCGCTATCGTGCCCGCGCACTGAAGACGCTGCTTGCCGCACCGACCCCGCGCCGGGATTTAATGAATGACTGCTTAAAGACCATAGATGCGCAGAGTGCAAAGGCTGCCCGCATTCTGCAGAAGGTTCGAGCTTATGCCAAGGGAGAAACATCGCGCGAAGCCCCCGTTCGTTTGGATTTGCTGGTGGAAACAGCCGCTGCCGATTTGCGGCGTTCAGGTCGGCTGACTGTGCCGACGCGCGTCAAGACCGTGGAGGTAGAGATCCCGGGAGACGAACTTGAGCTGGGACTTGCGGTTTTGAATATTCTTAAAAATGCGGCAGAAGCCGCTGCAGGCGGCATCAATGGGGAAGACGGTGCATCCGTTCGCGTCAATCTTTCTGCCAACGGCCGCTGCGCGCGGCTTCAAGTGGTCAACACTGGTCGACGTCTGGCGCCTGGCGAGCTCGAACGGCACATGGCGCCGATGAGCAGCGAAAAGAAGGAGGGCATTGGCCTTGGCATCGTCATTATTCAGTCGATTGCAGAAGCCCACGGCGGCAGTTTCAGTCTGCGGGCGCTTGAGGCGGGGGGCGCAGAAGCGGTGCTCGAACTGCCGCTGAAATTCGAAGGAGAGACTGCTGACCGTGAAATTCAAGAGACTTGTGATGTGAAAAAGTCGATGCCGAGCGGTTTGGCGCCGAATACGCTCGACAATAAAGAGGAGCCAAAAAAATGAAGTCAATGAAACCGCAGGAACCATTGATACGCGTCGTTGATGATGAAGAAGAGGTGCGCGACTCCTTAAAGTTCATGCTTGAGTGTGAGGGCTGGCTCGTCTCCGCTTATGCGTCCGGCTTTGATCTTCTCAAAGATTTTGATCGCTCCAGACCGGGCTGCATTCTCTTAGATGTTCGCATGCCCGATCTTTCCGGACCGGAACTTCAGGAGAAACTCAACCTGATGGGCTCAAGGGTTCCCATTGTCTTTATCACCAGCTATTCCGACATTCATGCAGCCATCGCTACGCTCAAGGCCGGGGCCGATGATTTCCTTTTGAAGCCCGTAGACCCTGAAAAACTTCTGGAGGTTGTTGCGCGTACGGTTGAACGTTCCCAACTTTTGGCGGCGGGCGCGGTACTGCCCGAAAATCTGGCGGCCTCAGCAGCGTCGCTCACGGAACGCCCTCGCCGTGTGCTCGACCTCATGATGGATGGGATGAACGACGCGGCGATTGCTGAACGTCTGAATTTGAGCGAACGCACTGTGCAGGTTTACCGTGCTCAGATTTATAAGGCGTATGGTGTTCATTCTGTTAAACAGTTCGCACTCCTCATTCCGCGCCTTAAAGCGGCGCTCAGTTCCGCTGATGCCGACTCTTGACGACTGCAAAATTACTTAAGGAAATGATTTTTTATCTTTCTCTTTAAGCACGAGGTTCATAACCTCGCGAGCACACCTCACTCATCAAAGGGAGAAAGATATATGAAGCAAGTTCTGATCGCGGCTGCAGTGGCCATGACTTTTGCTCCGGCGTGGGCAGCTGACCAGACCTATAACGTTGACGTCGTTGTGGTCGGTGCTGGTGCGGGCGGCACAGTCGCGGCCGTGAGCGCCGTTGAGGGCGGCCTCAAAACTCTGATGCTTGAGAAGAATGCCTTTGCGGGCGGTGCCGGCAACTTTATGGAAGGTTCGTTTGCCGCGGAATCCTTCATGCAGAAGGAAAAAGGCGTCAAGCTCACGAAGATTCAGGCCTTCAATGAAATGGCTGCTTATCACCACTGGCGCATCAATGCACCGTTGGTGAAGGCCTTCGTTGATCTCTCCGGCGACACGATCCAGTGGGTTTACGACCACGGCGTGCATTGGAAGGAAGTGAAGACCGCCTGGCGTGACAAGGCTGATCTGACGTGGCATATCTATCCGAGCGCCGGTTCGCTCCCAAAGGCCATGGTTGAAACCTTTAAGGCCAAGGGCGGCACGCTGCTGCTCTCCACGCCGGCAGAGAAGCTTATCTACAAGGACGGTAAGGTTGAAGGCGTGGTGGCTAAAAATGCCAAGGGCGACACCATCACCGTTAACGCCAAGAACGTGATTCTTGCCACCGGCGGCTACAACTTCAATGTGGACATGGTGAAGAAGCTCACCGGCATCGACATGATTCCGGTCGGCGCGCCCGGTCGTACGGGTGACGGCATCAAGATGGCCATGGATGTCGGCGCCATCGGCGACAACATGGGGCCGATGATGATCAACGGCGCATTCATGCCAGCCGAGGGCGAGGCCATCTGCAACGGTGCGAATAAAGAGGTGCGCGCGCTCTTCCGTCAGGGGCTCCTTTATGTGGACAGCACCGGCAGCCGTTTCTTCAATGAAGAGCTGACGATTGACTGGCCCCAGGCGTCGAATGCCATCGCTCGTACGGGTGAATGGACCTACATCGTCTTTGACGAAGCCACCAAGCGCGAATTCTCCACGGAAGGCAAAGGCTATCCCAATCCCTGCGGCAACTTCATTCAGCGCCATCAGGCTGCTACGCAGCTCGATGCACTCCTGAAGGCTAACGAAGCCAAGGGCAACGTCTTCATCGGCAATACGATTGAAGAAGTCGCTAAGAAGGCCGGCATGGATCCCGCCACGCTGAAGGCTTCCGCTGACATGATGACGAAGTTTGCCAAGCAGGGCCGTGATGACCAGTTCGGCAAGGATAAGTACTATCTGCGCGCCGTGAGCGAAGGTCCGTTCTATGTGGTTCGCGGCAAGCTTAATACGCTCACGAGCTTGAACGGCGTCAAGGTGAATGCCGACCTGCAGGTGCTTGATAAGAACGACCATGTCATCCAGGGGCTTTATGCCATCGGTCATGACGCCGGCGGCGTGTACGGCGACTCCTATGACCTGAAGGTGGGTGAAGGCACGGCTTCCGCATTTGCCATCAACTCCGGCCGTATGGCAGTGCGCAAGATTCTCGCTGACAAATAATCCGGCGAGGCATTGAGGGGGCCCGGTGACCAATTGTCTCGGCCCCCACAAGAAACAAGAATGGGAAGTTGCATCAACGACTTCCCATTTGTTTGTCTGGCCACGCAAAGGACTAAGGATCTTTGATCCTCGCTGAAAAAAAGGCCGGCAGTTTATGCCGACCTTTCCTAACGTAGATTATTTAGTGCAGCGCGTGGACCCGCCAGGCAGGCATTGAGGCTTCGTAGGCCGCGATCTTGTCTTCATCCTGAAGTGTGAGGCCGATGGCATCCAGACCTTCGAGCATCATCCAGCGGCGGAAGGGGTCAACGGTAAAGGTAAAGTGAAGACTGCCCGCATCGACCGTCTGCTTTTCGAGGTCGACTGTGATCTCCATGCCGGGATTGGCTTCCAGCACCTGGAAAAGTTGGTCGATTTCGCTTTGTTTAAGTTCAACCGGCAGCAGTCCGTTGCCGAGCGCATTGTTCTTGAAAATATCCGCAAAGGACGGCGCAATAACGCAGCGGAAGCCGTATTCAAGAAGTGCCCAGGGGGCGTGTTCGCGCGACGAACCATTGCCAAAATTGGCCTGAGCGACGAGGATGCCTGCACCCTTGTACACGGGGAAGTTAAGTACAAAGTCGGGATTGGGCTTTGTTTCTTCGGCATCCAGCCAGCGGTGATCGTGAAAGAGGTGATGGCCAAAACCCTTGCGATCCACTGCAAGCAGGAACTGCTTGGGGATGATTTGGTCCGTGTCGACGTTCGCGCGGTTGAGCGGAACGGCCTTCGAAGTGAAACGAGTGAATTTCTGCATGGCTGCTCTCTCAGAGATAATCGCGCGGATCGGCAATGGCACCCGCTATTGCGGCTGCGGCAGCAGAGGCCGGGCTCATCAAATGCGTACGGCTGCCTTTGCCCTGTCGGCCGACGAAGTTGCGGTTGGACGTGCTCGCCACGCGCGAGCCTTCTTCCGCGCGGTCGTCGTTCATCGCGAGGCACATCGAGCACCCCGGCAGACGCCACTCAAAACCGGCATCCGAGAGAATCTTGGCAATGCCTTCGGCTTCGGCCATTTCGCGAACTGCCATAGAGCCCGGAACAGCAAGTGCTTGCACGCCGGGTGCAACCTTGCGGCCCTTGGCGACTCGTGCAGCTTCACGGAAGTCTTCAATGCGGCCATTTGTGCATGAGCCGATGAAAACAGTGTCGATCGGCGTGCCGATCAGCTTTTGTCCCGGCTTCAGATCAATGTAGGCGAGCGCGGCCTCTGCACTCTGGCGTGCGACAGGATTGTCGAAGCTTTCAAGTGTTGGGACGCAGCCCGTGAGGGCACCTTCCTGACCAGGGTTCGTGCCCCAGGTCACCTGCGGTTCGAGCGCAGCAGCGTCGAGCACCACTTCTTTGTCAAACTGAGCGTCTTCGTCTGTGGCCAGTGTCTTCCAATAGGCAACAGCCTCGTCCCATTCTGCGCCCTTCGGTGCGAAGAGGCGTCCCTTCACGTATTCGAAGGTGACTTCATCCGGTGCGACCATGCCGACTTTGGCACCCATTTCAATCGCCATGTTGCAAAGCGTCATGCGCCCTTCCATCGTGAGGGCCTTCACGGCTTCTCCTGCGAATTCAACGGCATAGCCCGTTCCGCCGGCAGTGGTGAGTTTGCCGGCAATGGCAAGAATCAAATCTTTGGCGTAGACGCCCGAACGCAGTCGGCCGTCGCAGCGGATCCGCATGGTCTTTAAGCGCTGCTGCTTGAGCGTCTGCGTCGCCATGACGTGTTCGACTTCGGACGTACCAATGCCGAAGGCCAAAGCACCGAAGGCGCCGTGAGTGGCCGTATGCGAATCTCCGCAAACCAAGGTTGTGCCGGGCAGCGTGAAACCGCTTTGCGGTCCCACGATATGCACAATCCCTTGACCAGGATTGCCCAGACCGTAGAGCGTGACGCCAAAGTCTTGACAGTTGGCCATCAGCGTCGTCACCTGCTTTTTGGCAAGCGGCATGCATGCGTCAAGCGTGGGCTTTCGGGTAGAGATGTCGTGGTCCATCGTCGCGAGCATCAGGTCGGGACGACGGAGCTTGCGGCCGGCTGCGCGCAGACCAGCGAAAGCCTGAGGACTCGTGACTTCATGAATGATGTGACGGTCAATGTAAAGCAGAGGCAGTTCGCCGGGCTTTTGCATCACCACGTGGGCGTCATAAACCTTTTCGTAGAGTGTTTTTCCCATGGTATTCACCTCTCAGTCAGGCCAGACGGCGGCAGATCGCATCGCCCATTTCGCGCGTGTTGAGCGGCTTGGTGCCAGCCGCGCGGGCAAGGTCCGCAGTGACTTCTCGGGCGGCAAGCGTATCCGTAACGGCGGCTTCAATGGCATCGGCTGCCTGCGGCTCGTTGAGCGAATAGCGCAGCATCATCGCTACTGAAAGGATCTGAGCAATGGGATTGGCAATCCCTTTGCCGGCGATATCGGGTGCAGAACCGCCGGCAGGTTCATAGAGGCCGAAGCCGCCTTCGCCGATAGATGCTGAGGGGAGCAGTCCCATCGAACCCGTGATCATGGCGCACTCGTCAGAGAGAATGTCGCCGAAGATGTTCGAGCACAGCATCACATCGAACTGAGAGGGATCGCGGATCAGCTGCATCGTGGCGTTGTCGACGTAGACGTGTTCGAGTTTGACGTCAGGGTAGTCGCGGGCCACTTCATCCACTGTTTCGCGCCAAAGCACTGAGGTGGCGAGCACATTGGCTTTGTCAACTGACGTGACGTGTTTGCGGCGTCCTTTGGCGGCTTCGAATGCGGCCTTGGCGATGCGGCGCACTTCGCGGCGGGAATAAACCTCGGTGTCAAAAGCCTTCTCGTCCTCGCCCTCACCAGTACGGCCTTTCGGTGTGCCGAAGTAAATGCCGCCCGTGAGTTCGCGCACGATGACCATGTCAAAGCCTCGAGCAGAGATGTCTGCGCGCAAGGGAGAAAGACTGTCGAGTCCCGGGAAGATGCGTGCCGGACGCAGGTTGCAAAAGAGCTTGTAGCGCTTGCGCAGCGGCAGCAGCGCCCCCGCTTCCGGACGCTGTTTGTGCGGGAGATGATCCCACTTCGGGCCGCCGACGCTGCCAAAGAGAATGGCTTCAGCAGCGTCACAGGCTGCAATTGTTTTTTCCGGAAGCGGCGTGCCGCAGGCATCAATGGCGGCGCCGCCCACGAGTTCTTCCGTACGCTCAACGGTAAAGCCGAATTTGCTTGCGGCGGCATCGAGTACGCGGAGTGCCTCGCGCATAACTTCGGGGCCGATGCCGTCGCCGGCCAAAACTGCAATGCGATGGTTGCGGGTCATATTCTTCAGGTCCTATGCACGGCTGCGGTCGACTGCCTCGGAAGACAATTCCGGTCAGCAGCCGCAGTCAGTATTTATGAAAGTGGCAGAAGCTTCGGGAAGCGGGCGATAGGCGTGCGTTTTTATAGTCGTAAGCCTGGAACGTGCGGGTCCTGAGCTTATTGAAATGATGTGGAGTCGCTGAGGTGATTTGAACTGCCTGCGAAGTCGGCTTCGCAGGCAGTGGCAGGTTTTTTTAAAAGGATGCTTACGCTTTTGGAGCGCGGGTGCGCGGTTTGCGAACAGGTTTTGCCGGCTTGTCTGCGTCGTCACCGAGACTTTCGGCTTCAGCCTTATAGAACTTAGCCGTATGTCCCGGCCGCTTTTTCTCGCTCTGAATGCGTTTGGCGCGTTCGATGTTATTGATGGCACGCAGAAGTGCCAGGCATGACGACTCAATTACATCGGTTGAGAGTCCCATGCCGTGGAAGATTCGGCCGTCTTCGCTTTCAATCGTGACGTCCACCTGACCCAAGGCGTCCATGCCGGAGCCATTAGCAGAAATCTCATAGCTCTTCAGCGTGAACTTCACCCCCGTCAAATGAGTGATGCAGTTGAAAACGGCATCCACCGGACCGTTGCCAATGCTCGACTCCGTACGCGTACGGCGGCCGACGCGCAGGCGAACCGTCGCCGTCGGGATGGAGCCGTTTGACCCCGACATGACGTTCATTTGGTCAAGATGATAGAGGTCGTCCTCTTCATCGAGTTTCGTGAAGAAGAGCAGCGCTTCCAAGTCGTAATCGAAAACCTGTCCTTTACGGTCTGCCAGTTTTAGGAAGCGCGCGTAAATATCGTTCAAATCGTATTCGTCGTCGGCGTAGCCGAGTTTGCGCAGGCAGTCCTGAATCATGTGGCGGCCGGAACGTGCCGTCATCAACATCGTATTGCTCGCAAAGCCCACGGATTCCGGCGTGAGAATCTCGTAGGTTTCGCGGTTCTTAAGGACGCCGTCCTGATGAATGCCGGAGCTGTGAGAGAAGGCGTTCGAACCGACAATAGCTTTGTGGGCAGGGACAGGTTCGTGGCAGATCTTAGAGACGAGCATTGAGGTGCGGGCAATATTTTTCGATACGATGCCGGTTTCAACGCCGCCCAAAACTTTGCCGCGCAGGCGGATAGCGGTAGCGACCTCTTCGAGAGAGCAGTTGCCTGCCCGTTCGCCCAAGCCGTTCATGCAGCATTCGATCTGGCGCGCCCCCATCTGCACGGCTGTGAGTGAATTGGCAGTGGCCATGCCGAGATCATTGTGGCAGTGTACAGAGAGCACAGCCTTATCAATATTGGGGACGCGGTTCAGAATTTGAGAAATGATGCCGCCGAACTCCATCGGCACCGTGTAGCCCACGGTGTCAGGAATATTGATGGTGGTAGCGCCGGCTTCAATGGCTTCTTCAACCATGCGGCAAAGCTGATCGATCGGCGTACGGCCCGCGTCTTCGCATGAAAATTCCACATCGTCGGTATATTGGCGGGCGCATTTGACGGCAGCGACGCCCATGGCCAGAACATCGTCAAAGGATTTGCGGAGCTTATCCTTCACATGAATGGATGAAGTGGCGATAAAGGTATGGATGCGGAAGTGCTCGGCAACTTTCAAAGCTTCGCCGGCACATTCAACGTCTTTGAGTATCGCGCGCGACAGACCGCATGGGATGGAGCGCTTCAGTGTTTGAGCAATCGTCTGAACGCTCTCAAAGTCGCCCTGACTCGAAATAGGGAAGCCTGCTTCAATGACGTCCACGCCGAGCTCTTCGAGCGCGAGCGCGATCTGCAGTTTCTGACGCATGGAGAGACTCTGAGGCAGAGCCTGTTCACCGTCGCGCAGCGTCGTATCGAAGATGATGACTCGGTTGTCGGCCATTTTGGAAATTCCTTCGTTCTTTCTTTTGAGGATGGTGGTTGTGTAGTTTCGGGCAGACTCCTCATTCTGCCGAATGTCGAAAAACATACCCCTCAACCTCGATATTGTCAAGGAATGTTCAAAGAAAGGATGAATATTTGAGGTGTGAACTAGATGTTTTTACTCAATTCGTTCTTTTGAAAAGTTGGTTAATCACAAAAACGCTGATTGCAGAAAAAAGTTTTTTGCGAACAGAGCGCGTGCTGCTGCGGCAACTGGCGACAAGCAGTGTGCACCGTCCGAGTTGTCCGCAGTAAGGATTGCGGCTCAGGAGACGGCGGCGACAACCGGGGTCTGTCGACCGTCGAAATCAAGCGTGCGGATGCGGACGTCGATACCGAACAGCGCTGAAAGCTTTGCCTCTGAAAAGAGCTCAGCGGCCGTTCCAAAGATCGGCGGCTTCCCCTGCGGGACGAGGATGCCGGAAGCTGCACGAGCGAGAGCATGGGCGGGGAAGTGTGTGTTGAGGATGACTCCCAGACCTGAACTCGTCAGCTGATCAATGACATTGAGCACTGCGGCTTGATTTTTGAAGTCAAGGCTGCTTTCAGGTTCGTCCAGTACGAGGAGTTCAGGTTCTGCAGCCAAAGCACGTGCGATGTAGGCAAGCTGGAGCTGTCCTCCAGAGACCTCGGTAGTGAGGCGCTCAGCCAGCACACGGATACCGACAAGCTCCATGGCATGGTCGCAAGCCGTCCAGTCGGTGCGGCTCGGCTGCGAGAAGGCGCCGATTCTCGCGCTTCTGCCGAGCACAACCAGTTCTCGCAGAGTCAACGGGGCGAACGCAGACGCTCGAGCCTGCGGCACATACGCTGTGCGGCGCCAAAATTCACGCGTTGACCACTCTCGGCGATCTCGTCCGTTGAAGAACGAGGCGCCGGAACTCCAAGGCAGCAGGCCGAGAAGGCACTTAAGGAGCGTTGTTTTTCCTGCTCCGTTTGGTCCGAGCACGGCAAAGACGCCGCGGCCGTCGAAGCTGAAATTCACGCTTTGCAGAACGCTTTTCCCATTAGGGTAGTGAAAGGCACCGTTGCGAACTTCGATTTGCATCGGGCGGCCCCCTTTAACCGAACCGTCCGCCGGTACGGCGAAGCAGCAGGATGAATACCGGCGCACCGACGATCGCCGTGAGGATGGAGACTGGGATCTCCGCTTCTGATAAAGAGCGGGCAGCCGTATCGATGAGCAAAAGGAACAGTCCGCCTAAAAGCAGACAAGCCGGCAGAACGCGTTCATTGGCGCTTCCAAAGAGCATGCGTGCAGCATGCGGCACCAGGAGGCCTACCCAGCCGATCAGGCCGCAGATCGAAACGACGGAGGCCGTCACGACAGTAGCGGCCAGAATCACCGTCCAGCGAAGCGCTTGGGTATTGACGCCGAAGCTTGCCGCTTCATCAGCGGGAAGCGCCAGAATGTTAAGCCGCCAGCGAAGCAGCAGCAGAACGGCAGAGCCGATGACAAGCAGCGGCAGGCTGGCAAGGATCTGCGGCAGTCCCGCCCCCGTGAGGGATCCCATGATCCAGAAGGTGATTGAAGGCAGTGCATCCTGCGGATCAGCGGCAAATTTCACAATGCCGACGAAAGCCGTGAAGAGTGCGCCGACAACCATGCCGGAAAGCACAATCATCAAGATGGAGCCGGATTCTCCGGGCCGGGTGCGGCTTACGAGCATCACCAGCAGTATGGCGGCAGCGCCGGAGAGCACGGCGCCCATCTGAATGCCGGCGGCAGGGAGGCCAAAGAAAATCGCCAGGACGGCCCCAAAGGAGGCGCCAGTCGCAACCCCCAAGGTATCCGGGGCGGCCAGCGGATTAGCAAAAAGCGCTTGAAACGCTGCGCCGGATAGGGCTAGACCGCCTCCCGCCAAGAGCGCAAGCAAGATGCGCGGCAGGCGAACATGCCAGACGACATTGGATGCGGCTGTGCCGGCATTGGGATGGAGAAGTGCGTCAAGAATGTCGGCGATGGAGAGGCCGTAGCGGCCGGCGCAGAGCGAAAAAACGGCTGCAGCGGCTATAACCGCAGCGATGCCGAGGAGTTTGAGCGCGGTACGGCGCCGATTCTCAGCAGCAAGATCGGCGGAATTGGGCGCAGGCTGCGGGTCAACAACGGATTCGTGCATGGTTTGCACCCGAGGTTATCGGATCAGCGCGAGCTTCTTACTGAGCCTGTCAGACCGACCGAGGCTCGGGCCTGTGGTGCATAGATGGTTTTGATTTGCGCCTCTGTGAGCGACAAACCGAAAACATCGCGGTAAAAATGCTCGGTTTCGGCCTGAAGATCAATATCGGCAAAGCGTTCCGGATAAATGGTCTTTGCGAGCCACAAAAGCGTGAGCGGCGTGTCCGCTGTCGGCGTAAAGGAACGGTAAAGGCCGAGCGGCATTTTATAAACGCGCCTGTCCTTCACGGCTTTGACGGACGTCCAATCACGGCCGGCATCGCGGCCTTCAATCAGATCATTGGGCTGGAGCGGCGTGAAGTTAGTGAGAAGCACAATGTCTGGATTCCATGCATAAATGCTTTCCATCGTGACGACGGCATTGGCGTTTTCTGCTTTAAGCTCATGAGCGGCATTTTTAGCGCCGACCGCTTTGGCCCAGTATTCGCCGAAGAATTTTTCACCTGACACCACCAGCTGACGAGCATCCGTGCGGATAATGAAGAGAACGGTACGGCGCTGAGCGTCTGAAAGGTTGGACGTCCGTTCAGCGATGAGGGTGCGGTAGTGCCGGAATTTTTCGGCCATCGCCGCAGAATTGGCTTTGACATCCGGAAAAAGCGCCTTCAGGGATCGCATCCAGCCCTCGTAGGTGGCTTCTACGTCATAGTGCCACTTCACCGCACTGATGCCGAAAGCGGTGAGGCCGGCAGCGCGCACCCGATCAAGCATGCGGCGATCGGAGGCATTGATGAGCACAAGATCAGGCTTTAAAGCCATGAGCGATTCCAGGTTAAGGTTTGCGCCCTGAATGAAGTGCGTATCAGCCTGAAGCACCTCTGGGTGAAGCTCACCCAAAAGTCCAGATTTCGCCGCTGACATACTGGCCGGATGCATGCCGACAATGCGCGAGCCGTCGCCCAAATACATGGTGACGGCGGAGGCCAGCGGCAGAATATTCGTAACGACGATGCGGCTGATGTGTTCAGGCACATCAACTGAGGTGCCGTTGTCATCCGAAACGAGCCGAGCCTCAACCCCGTTCAATGCGAGCAGCCCGCTCAGAAGAAGACCGCTGGCAACTCCTGAAAGTTTGGCAAAAGTGTTCTTCAAGCGCATGACAAAAGCCTCCAGTCAGATATTGAGCGTTTCAGTGCCGCATTAACCGTTGAGAATGTGACGCCCGCGAGCATCCTTTTTCATGATGCGTTCCTGCTCGCGCTTCCATTCCTTCTTGCTTTCGTCATCGCGCTTTTCATATTCCCGCTTGCCGCGGGCAAGTGCGAGATCAACCTTGACGCGGCCGTTTTTGAAGTGCAGGTTGAGCGGCACTAAGGTGTAGCTTTGACGCTCCACTCGGCCGATCAGCTTCATGATTTCACGGCGATGCATCAGGAGCTTGCGCGTACGATTCGTTTCAAGCGTTTCGTGCGTGCAGGCTTGGTCTGCCGGATTCATATGTGCATTGCAGAGAAACAACTCGCCGTCACGAATGTAGATGTGGGCAAGGTTAATTTGGGCGCGGCCTGCGCGAACGCTTTTGACTTCCCAGCCATGGAGGACGAGCCCTGCTTCGTAGCGCTCCTCAATGGCGTAGTCGTAAGTTGCGCGCTTATTCAGAATGCGCGGCTGGGTGTTTTTGGTTGTTTTTTTATTGCTGTTGGCGGCCATGACGGCCTCCTTTTTCAAAGTATTTCGGCTGCTGACCTCACGCCTGCAAGTTGGGCAGGATGGGCAGCTCCGAAGCTGGGCGGCATTGCTTTACGTGCCGCAAGGCTGTAAATTCTATCGTTTTTCTGTTTTGGAGACCGACATGCGCATCACGTTGTGTGAAATTTGGGCTGAAGGTGGCGCAACGCACGCCAAGGAGCGTGAACTCGATCTCGAGGACGGCGTCATTGCGGAGGAGGCGCTCGCTCAGGCCGGTCGAAAGTTGGCGTCAGGAGAAGGACTATCTGTTTTCGGCCGTCGGGCGGACGTGATGACGGTGCTTCATGACGGGGACCGGCTGGAAATTTCTGCGCCGCTCTTGGTAGACCCTAAAGAGGCGCGCCGTCGCCGTGCTGAACGTCAGGGCGATGTGCGCGTGGTGACAGCGGGGCGCCATGGCGGCAAACATCGCTTGGATAAGGAAGAGTGAGGAGTCGCGTCTCCTTTTTGAAGGAGAGGCAGCTCGATGCCGCCTCTCTCTAGATGGGCTGATCTTCGATCTTTTAGAAGACCACCGTCAAAAGCATTTTGAAGCGCTCTTCACCGTACACCGCATGAGGATGTTTGGCCGGCATGACGATGGTTTCGCCTTCTTTAACGAGGTGCGGCTCTCCGTCAATCGTGAACCGTCCGGTACCTTCAAGAACTGTCACCATCGCGTCGCCGCCGGACTGATGCGTGCTGATTTCTTCTCCTTTATCGAAAGAGAAGACCGTTAAGCTCAGAGAATCGTTCTGTGCAAGCGTCTTGCTGACAACTTGCCCCGCGAGGTAAGGAACTTGATCCTTCAGTTTGATGACAGTACTTTTTTCGAGATTTTTAATCATCTTGAATCCTTGCAAGGATATTTTTAATACTTGCAAGAATAGTCTGCCGAAATGATTGCGAGGCAATCACTTTGTGAACAAAAATCTCAAATTTGTTTTCTGCCTTGGAAAACAAAAAAAACCTGTCGAGGCAACTGCCTGACAGGTATCTTTGAATGGCGTCCCCAATCGGATTCGAACCGATGTTGACAACGTGAGAGGCTGCCGTCCTAACCACTAGACGATGGGGACGTCTTTGCGGAGAAAGCGAATTATATGTGAAAGCATCTTTCTCCGCAAGAGGCGGCTAAAAATTAAGCCAACCCTTCAGCGATACGGGCCAGTACCTTGTCACGGCCAATAAGACAGAGCGTGCGGTCAATCTGCGGCGTGCGGTCAGCGCGGCAGACGAGGACGCGCAGCGGGTTGGCAAGAATCTTCATCGGAATGCTGCGTTCGGCCATCACTTCCTGAATGCAGTGATAAACGTTTTCAGGCGTTTCCGCATCAAGCGCTTTGAGTTTCTGGGCAAAGAGTTCAAGCGCTTCGCGTCCGCCGTCGGCGAGAACCTTAGCGGCTTCTTCAGCGTTGACGGCATTTTCGGCGTAGAAGAAGAGCGCAGCTTCAGCGAGTTTTTCGAGCGTGGCGCTGCGGGACTTGAGCAGCCCGCAGACGCTCGCGAGATCCGGACCGTTGGCGATGATGCCTCCGCGGGCCTCGATGCGCGAAGCCACCAGCTTGGCGAGGCGATCGTCATCGGCTTCCTTCATGTACTGACCGTTAAGCCATTCGAGCTTCTTCCAGTCAATGCGGGCGGAAGCTCTCGAGCAGTCGGAGAGGTCGAACACTTCGGCAAGCTCTTCACGCGAGAATTTCTCCATATTCCCATGGCCCCAGCCGAGGCGCGCGAGGTAATTGAAGATCGCTTCGGGCAGATAGCCCTGTTTTTCGTATTCAAGCACAGAAACCGTGCCATGGCGCTTCGAAAGCTTCTGACCGTCTTGTCCGCAGATGAGCGGGAGGTGCGCAAAAACCGGAATTTCCGCGCCCAAGGCTTTGTAGATGTTGATCTGCCGAGGCGTATTGTTGATGTGGTCCGCGCCGCGGATGACATGACTCACCTTCATATCCCAGTCGTCTACCACCACGGCGAAGTTATAGGTCGGGATGCCGTTGCGCATGATGATGAGGTCATCGAGCTCGGCGTTCGACACGGTGATGGGGCCGTAGACGGCATCGTTCCAGGTCACGGAGCCTTCATCAGGATTGCGGAATCGGATGACGGGCTTTACGCCTTCGGGAATGGGGCGTCCCACACAGTTTTCCGGACGCCAGCGGCCGTCATAGCGAGGCTTGAGACCGGCGGCACGCTGCTGCTCGCGCAGAGCGTCGAGTTCTTCGGGAGTGGCGTAGCAATAGTAGGCGCGGCCGTCCGCGAGCATTTCGTCGACGACTTCCTGATATCGAGCAAGGCGGTCCATCTGATAGACAGGACCTTCGTCATAATCGAGATTGAGCCACTTCATGCCGTCGAGAATGACCTGCACCGCTTCCTTTGTGGAACGTACTTGATCGGTATCCTCAATGCGCAGCAGGAATTTGCCGCCGAAATGGCGGGCGACTGCCCAGCAGTAGATCGCCGTTCGGGCGGTTCCAAGGTGCATCATGCCGGTAGGGCTCGGCGCAATGCGGGTGCGAATTTCCTTCATGGTTGTCCTTCTTGAAGAGGATGGGTTGTATTGTCGGTCGGCTCATGAAGCAGCAGACTATGACACACAGGCGGCTTCTGGCGGCTCGATGGGTGAAACTAGTTATTTTAGGCTTTCACAAGACTACAGGGCGCAGCTTTCACCGGACTGAATCTAATCGAAGATTCAGCAGGCTGTTTTTAAGTCTCTTGCGCCGAAGAAAGGAGGACGGAGCGCACCCACTGCATGGCGAGGTCCTGATCTGTGCGATGGTGCCAGATGAGATGCGGCGTCTGAACGACGCTTTTGGCTTGGGTTTCAACAATCGCCACTAGACCGGCATTGGCGAGCGTATCAGCGGTTTTCTTCGGCAGCACCATGATGAGACGGCTCGAGCTTAATGTCGTCACCGCGGAAAGAAAATTCGTGGTGCGCAGTGATGACCGCGCCTCACGCCAATCGGGAAAAGCGATTTCTCGAAGCGTCGTATAAGGGGCTCCCGGCTGAGTTCGAAAGCAGACATCAGCAAAAGATTCCTGCAGCACTCGCTCGGTCGAGAGCGGCGAAGTGCGGCTTTCAGCGGCCAGCGGACTGCCAAATCCTGCTGCAAGCACATATTCATTGCGTCCAATCACGATGCTGCGCAAACCCGGCGGAACCGCCATCACTGGCGAAACCACAAAATCCAGTTCGCCGCTTGAAAGCTGAAGAAATCGATCTTCGGCTAGCGGCAGAAATGAGATCGTGATGTTTGGTGCTTGCTGAAGAAGGCAGTCGGCGAATTTTGGGAAAAGCGAAAAAGGAGCATTGTCGGCGCAGCCGATTCGCACTTCCCGCGTCATTTCCGCAGGATTAAAGCGCGCGGGACGCATGAGCGCGGCATAGCCGTCCAGAATCGGCTCGGACTGCGCCGCAATTTCCAGTGCTCGGCGGGTAGGCACTAAGCCGCCGGGGAATCGTGTGAAAAGCTTGTCGTCAAAAAGCTCCCGCATTTCGCTCAGGTGGCGGCTCGCTGACGAAGCCGACAGACCAAGAACTTCGGCTGCCGCTGCGAGATTGCGCTTCTCACACAGTGTTTTCAATAAAAGCAGCGAAGAATAAGGCGGTGTTCGGTCGAGTTGCATTTTGCAAAAGTCCAAGATGCTAAAGGCGCAATTTCAGCGATGAGAAGCGTGAATATTCATAAAAATGAATGATCTATAAGATCTTTTTGACGCTTAAGAAAGTTTTTAGAAGTGTTCAGAATCTCGGAATTCTGATTGGAAACACTTCAACGCTCAATTATTTTCGACCAAAGGAGATATTAATGCGCATCAGTAAAACCGCGATTGCCGTTTCCGTCCTTTCTCTCTTCGCTGCGGCCATGGTGCCCGCGACTTCTATGGCGGCTGGCGGCGCTTCCGGCGCGGCAGTGAAATATGCCAAACAGGGTCAAATCGGCGAAGTCATCACGAATCCCTACAAGATTGCGCCGCTCACAGCGATTATTCGTTCAGGCGGCTATGCACTCTCAGATGTCTCAGTACGCATTGTTCCTAAGCCTAATGGCTCGGAGATTAAGTACGACGTTGATCGCAGCGAAGTCCTGACCCACGGCGGCATTCCGGTTTTCGGTCTTTATCCCGACTATGTGAATACGGTAGAGGTCTCCTACACCCGCACCGATCTCAAGGGCGAACAGAAAAAGATCAGCGAAAGCTATCAGATCTATGCGCCTCCTGTTTATACAGAAGGCAATGGTACGGTCTCACAGAAATCCACCATGTTTGACACGAAGGTCGTCAAGATGGACGGTGAATTTAAGGACCGCCTCTACCTCGTCAACAATCTGCTCGTTTCTCCGCCCAAAGGTTCGCGCGTTGTTTGGAACAACCCTTCGGGCGGTGCGCTCGAATGGTGCTTCTACCCGCAGAACGCCATTATTGACGCGACCGGCGCCGTACGCTGGTACATGAACGTGGATTCCATCTATGACATGGAAAATGTTTATCACGGCGGTGTGATGATGGGCTTCCAGCAGGGTGCCGACGGCGCACTCACATGGGGCTACGGGCAGCGTTATGTCAAGTACGACATTATGGGACGCGAGATTTTCAATCGCCGCCTGCCTGCAGGTTACGCTGACTTCTCACATTCGTTTGATCAGGCCCAGAACGGCAACTATTTGCTGCGTGTAGCGGCCAACGATGTGAAACGTCCTGACGGCCGAAATGTCCGCACGGTGCGCGACGTTATCGTGGAAGTTACGCCTGCCGGCCGAGTGGTTGACGATTGGCGCTTGTGGGAAATTCTGGATCCGTACCGCGATGTCGTTATCAAATCGCTCGACCAGGGGGCTGTCTGCTTGAATCTTGATGCCGACAGCGCCGGCAAGACACTCTCGAGCGCTGATCTTGCGGCAATGGATAAGGAAGAGCACTTCGGCGACATTACGGGCGTTGGCATCGGCCGCAACTGGGCACATGTCAACTCTGTCGACTATGACCCGACGGACGACTCCATCATCATTTCCTCGCGTCATCAGTCCGCGATTATCAAAATCGGCCGCGATAAGCAGGTCAAGTGGATTTTGGGCGCTCCGGACGGCTGGCAGGCCAAGTGGTCCGATAAGGTTCTGACGCCGGTCGATAAGGACGGCAAGCCCCTCAAGTGCCAGCAGGGCAAGTGTGAAGGGACAAACTTTGACTGGACCTGGACGCAGCACACCGCATTCCGCATTGATTCGAAGTCCGATAAGCGTTTCGTTTATGTGACTGCATTTGACAACGGCGATGGACGCGGACTCGAACAGCCGGCGCTGCCTGAAATGAAATATTCGCGCGCCGTCGTTTTCAAGGTTGATCAGGAAAAGCGCACCGTCGAACAGCTTTGGGAATACGGCAAAGAGCGCGGTCACAGCTGGTACAGCCCGGTGACATCGCTCACGCAGTATGAGGACGACAAGGACTCGATCATGGTTTATTCCGCCACGCCGGAAATGGTGCTTGTGAAGGGTAAGGCGGTCGGAGCGCCATCTCCCTATCTGCAGGAATTCAAGTGGGGTTCAACTGAGCCTGCAGTTGAAATCCGCATTAATGGGTCGATGGGCTATCAGGCTATGCCGTTCCGCGTACAGAAAGCCTTCAATCATGCCAAATAAGATTGGGTAATACAGAAGCATTTATTTAGAATGCTTCTGCATAAAAAAGGGTCTTAAGCCGTTTTTGGCCGATGGCGCTTATGAACGACGCTCTGGCTTCTCTCCTTCCAGAGCGTCGTTTTTTCTAAACGTTCGGATGGTTGGGCGGAACAATCGGCGACTGTACGGGCGAGGGCGACGCTGGCTGAGTCCCCTCTTTGTTTTTTGCGCTGCCGAGTTGTTTTACGAAATCCCGTACATATGAAGGAAGGTCTTCCGGGGCACGCATGGTGAGGTGTCCCATGGAAAATTCGCACCCGCACCAGAGTTGGTTGTAAAAGCCTTCCTGAGCCAGCAGTTCGCCTCGGCGCTGCTGAAGACCGCCCTTTCGCCAATTCATATCCCAATAGCGAGTGCCGGGAGTAAGACGCGCCGCCTCCTCGGCAGCTTCTCGGATTTGATCAAGCCGCTTCCAGCGGCTGCCCGCCAGGGTTGTTGTAAACGATTCGATGCCCAGCCGCTGAGCGCATTTTGCGGTTGCAAGCATGCGCACGCCAAAGCACGCGCGGCAGCGAAGACCTCTTTCGGGTTCATGCTCAAGCCCTTTGACCGCTTCGCGCCACAACGCGTGATCGTAGTCGCCGTCCACAAAAGGAATGCCGAGTTTGCGGCAGTACTGCTGGCATTCGTTTTTGCGAGTCAGATACTCTTGTGCCGGGAAAATGTTTGGGTTGAAGTAAAAAACCGTAGGTGCGTATCCGTTCTGCGTCAGCCATTCAAGAATGGCGCTTGAGCATGGGGCGCAGCAGCTGTGCAGCAAGACCGGGTGAATAGCTTCCGTCATGAGTTTGAATACTGTTGAAAATAAATCGATCGTTTGTAGGCTGCTGCAAAAACGTGTCGGAAGAAAAGGGCTCTTGATATCACGCCTGTTTCAGTGGCACTAGCACATTCGCCGCCGTGAACGAAGGGCATTTGCTTTTTTTGTCAACACTCAGGATTTCGGCACATCCTCTTTGTTTGTGCCGTCTTGATCGTGATGACACTGCAGCTGCAGAAAAATCTGCCAAATCTACCATTATTCATAGGCGAGAGCGGTGGAATCGTCGTTAGGCAAATCGACCTTGCAGGAACCAGCGGCGGTTTTGAAGATCTTGAAAAATCCACAGCAGCTCTCCAGTTGCACTGCGGGCTCGATAATACCTGCGAGGATCTTTTGCTGCCGATGATAGTCGTTTAGGACCATCGAGCAATTCAAGCGGACCATTGAATATTGGAAGCCCTCCTGAGGCCGGCAATGACTGAATTTCAGGAAAAATTTCAATGGGCGGAAGATCGGCTGCCGAAGCCTGAAGGATATGGGCATATGCGGGCAGCGGTTCGCGCTGATGTGCCGAGCCGGACAAATTAAGGGCGGGTACGTGCTGCTGCGCAGCTTCTGGCCGCAGGTCTCCAGTCAGCGCTAATTGATAGACGCGTGAACGGCCAACGATTTGGGTGAGTGAGCGAACCAGCGGGGAGGTTGCGGCTTCGCCGTCTGCTGTCTGACGAAAGGGGACGACTTCCAGCTCCAGATTGGCGGCTTGTTCTTCAAGGACCGCTTTGTACAAAAGTTTGTGCAGCCTGATTCGACCTGCAGCCGCAGACTTGCCTATTGGGATCAAAAGATTGCCGCCCAGTACAGACGAGGTGTGCAGGATGCGGCCGACCGGATCGTAGGCGCGGATTGTGCAGGAAACGGCATTGGTTTTGACGGTCTTTGTCCACGCAGCAAACGCTGCTTCAAGACGCTCGAGCTGGAGTTTGAAGTTAAAAGAAGGAACGCCGATACGCAGGCGGAAGGTTTCCGGAGCAGGCTTCGCAATGAGGTTCTCTTTAAGAACGGTATGCATTAAAAGCGCTTGGGCATCGTAATCTGCCTGAACGGATTGGGCTTCCTTGACGGCGGCACTCAACGCATTCTGGGGGGAGCTGCCGCTGCCGCCAAAGGCTTCAAACTTCAAACGGAGAACCGTGTCAAGCAGCTGCTGCAGAGCACTCTGATCGGCATGCACAATGATGGCGGCTGCGCCGGAATTAGGTGCCTGCAGGAGCAGGGCCGCACCAAATGACTGGGCGATAGAAAGCAGGATGCTCGAAAGCTCCTGACCAACGAGCTGTCCGGAGCGTTCGAGCTGCAGGGCGGGCGTTTGTAAGAGGGCTTCTTTGGCATTCATGCACCGACGCACACCCAGCCGAACCGCTTCGCGGTTTCGCGCAGCAATACGATCTTCGATAAGAAGAGCTCTCGGTGCAGGTCCTCCCGAGTACAGGCGTTCCGGATCGGCCGCAAAGAGCAGTTGAGGGAGAAAAAGTGCAGTCCATTGTTCTGAAGCAGGAATAGCCATAGTGAATTTGGGTTCTGTTGGTGCGGACGACAGTCGATGAAGCGGATGCAGATGAACTAAGCAGGAACAAGTTCAGGGAAAAGGCTGTGCTGCAGAGGCGTTGATGGGCGGTCACAAGGCTTTGGAGGTTCAGCAGCTGGCGCAAAAAGCGGTATTTCGGCTGATGCGGACGCGTTGATAAAGGTGCGGCGCCGCAGTGTCCGAATGCGAGACAGGATTTCTCGTCCCTTATGCACGGGGGAAAACTGAACACGGAGATCGGCCGTCAGCGGTAAGCACGCAAGCGAAGCTGGGCGAATGCCGAATAAGACAACATTTCGAGAAGCACAAGCAAGTGCGAGGCGCGACACCGCGCGCCGGTCTTCGTCTCGAGCGAGCGGCGCAAGCCATGCAACAACAGCATCGGCTTCACCAGAAGTGACTGCAGCTTCGGCGCAGCGAAAGGCTTCTTCGGGTGATGCCGGCACTACGAAAAGCTGTCGGGAAAGATCAATGCCAGCCGCCTCGAAAGCGGGGGCATATGGCGTGAAGCCTTGCGGCGGGAGGATCCATACCACGCGCTTCACATGGGCGAGCGCATGAATCAGCAGAGAGATTTCGCCGCGCCGTTCACCGGTTGTGAGCAGCTCAACAAATCCCTTGCAGGGGAATCCACCGCCGAGCAGTTTGTCGACTTGGGGATTATGGGTTGAGAGGAGAACTTCCAAAGGCTCCATTGAAGCTGCGCGCGTATTGGGTGCGTTGGTTCGGGCTGCAAAGGGAAACGTCATGTCAACCTCCTTTGGAGGTTCTCGGACTGCTCGAGAACAAAGTGAAGCAGAAAAAGGATTACGGGAAAAATGCGGGGCGCGGTCTGGGCCCCTCGTCTTGAAAGGAATGGTCTCCTCCTCAGATTGAAGAGAAGTTCCTCGTCAAGACAAAGCCATCTTTCTTCACTACAAGTTTATGGCAAATACATATTAGAAGATCAAATATTGATCCTATAAAAATGATCTACTATCACATAAACATTTTTATTGTTTAGAAATCAATGTATTAACTGTGTAATCACAAAATTGGGAGGTGCTGATGCCGTTTTTTTAGCTCAATGTGATCCAATTTGAATTTGCTAATTCAACTCTTAGACAGTCAATTTAAATGTGGTGACATCATAAAATGATCCTTTGTTAGGATATTTTGTTCAGACATGAGGATCAAAAGGGTGTTCAGAACGGTTTCTGAAAACAAATAAGATGAGATTTGTTTGATATTGCTCAAAGATTGGGATAAGCGGCCTGACTGGCGGTACACTTTCTCGACTTATCGCGCCGTATTGGAGAATTGCGGTGCTGTTTACGAAAAGGAAAAACAATGAGCGAACTTCAGCCAGGCTTGGAAAAGCGGCTTGCACACGTAAAGCAGATGCTGTCTGAAGCCGAAGAGAAGGCGGGACGGCCGCAGGGATGCGTCAAGCTTTTGGCCGTTGGGAAAACTTTTAACCAAGAGGCTCTTCTGGAATGCGCACGTGCCGGCGCGCTTGCCTTTGGCGAAAATTATGCTCAGGAAGGCTGTACAAAAATTGATTGGTTTCGTACAAACCATCCTGAACTTCATTTGGAGTGGCATTTCATTGGACCGCTGCAGGCCAATAAGAGCCGCATGGTTGCCGAGCGCTTCGATTGGGTGCAGACGGTGGATCGTTTGCGCATTGCTGAACGTCTGTCCGCACAGCGCCCGGATAATCTGCCGCCCCTCAACGTTCTGATTGAGGTGAATGTTGACGCGGAGGCGAGCAAGTCTGGCATTTCCCCGGAAGAGCTGCCCGCACTTGCGGCGGCTGTTTCAAAGCTTCCTCGGCTCCGGCTGCGCGGCTTAATGTCCATTCCAGCTCCTGCTGAAACGTACGAAGGGAAGATGAAGCCGCTATTGGCAATGGCATCCCTTTTCAAGGCTTTTCAGGAAAAGTATCCGCAAGCCGACACCCTGTCTATGGGAATGAGCGCCGATCTGACGGAGGCCGTTGAAGCGGGTTCCACCATGGTGCGCATCGGCAGTGCCATCTTCGGTCCGCGCAGCTATTCCGTCTGATCAAAAAGGCAATGACAAGAGAAGCTGATCACTTGTTGTGATCAGCTTCTCCAAAAAAACGTTATTTCACTGCCACGTCACGGCCAAGAAACTGCTTGGAAAGTTTCGAAAGCGTGCCGTCAGCGCGAAGGGACTCGATGGCCTCATCGATAGCCGCTTTCAGCGCCTGACTGCCCTTAGGCATTAATACGCACATCTCCTCGGCTTCGGTCGAAGTGGCAACCACCTTAACGGGGACGTCAGGCATCTTACGCATGAAGTCCGCGATGGACAGTTCGGAATTAAGTGCGGTATCCGCACGTTTGCTCACGACAAGTTCGACGGCCTGAGAGAAGTCCTGGACCCCCACAATAACCGCGCCGTGTGCTTCCGCAATGCGGCTGGAATTGGCTGTCGCAGATTCTGCGGCGCGTTTGCCCCGAAGATCATCGAATCCCTTGATGTCATTGTTGTCGCTGCGCACCAGAATTGCGGTATGGTCGTACGTATAGGGGACAGAAAAGTCGTATTTGGCTCGCCGTGCTGCACTGGCTTCGACTTGATTGACGACGATGTCGAACCGGCCGGCGTCAACGCCTGCGAGCAGCGAGTCCCATGACGATTCAATGAACTGAGCTTGGACGCCGATTTTTGCGGCAACGGCTCTGGCGAGCTCCACGTCATAACCTGTCAGGCGACCTTGTTCATCGTGATAGCTGTAAGGCACAAATACGCCTTCCGTGCCGATGCGGATGACGCCGGCTTTTTTGATACGGTCAAGCTGTTGGGCAGGGTCAGATTCCGCAGCGGCGAAGACGGTAAGCGGCGTACCGATGGCGGAAAAGGCTGCAGCACCCAAAGCGGCAGAAAGCAGTGTGCGGCGCTGAAAGAAAAATTGGTTGCGGCTGTTCATGATGCAATGATGAATAATGGAAGGTGCGGGATAACACCTATAAAAGATTGCAGGCACGATACGGCAAGTCGCGCAGGGAAACTGCTCGGACCTTAGTTCGAAGTCGAAACGAATTGCTAATGAGAATTTTTTAAGAAAATAGAATGTTGATAAACAAAGTTTATTTTTCTTTGGCTCATTTGCGATGAGTCAGAGCTCTCCGAAAGCCGCATCGGTCGTAACGAATGCTGGAGGGGCTTGTGATGGGCTTTGCTTCGGAGCTTTCTTCTGCGGAGCTCTTTTGGAGCGGCGATTGCTGGGAATCGTGAGTACAGTCTTTGATTGTGCGAACATTGACCGTTGACATTCCATCCTCTGTTGAGGGTCTGGATTTTTCATAAATACCCATACGCTTTAGGACAAGGAGCATCAAGATGCTTACGATCGGCTTTCTCGGCGGCGGCAATATGGCCGGTGCTTTGATTGGGGGACTCCTTGCGGGCGGACCTCGTTCCGACCTCAAGGTTCATGTGACGGACCTCCACGAAGACAAACTCGCGCGGTTGGCGGCATTGGGTGCGCAGACGCATTCGGGCGTCGGCGAATGGGCAGCATCCTGTGACTTAATGGTTTTCGCCGTGAAGCCTCAGGGGATGAAGACTGCGCTGGCATCTTTGATGCCGTTCCTTAATCCTGACGGCGCTGCACTGACGATTGCGGCCGGTATTGAGGCCGCCGCATATGCGGATTGGCTTAACGGCTATCCCCTGATGCGGGCAATGCCCAATACGCCTGCAATGGTGGGTATGGGCGTCTCCGGTCTGTGGATCCCAGCAGGGATCTCCGAAACGGCAGCGAATGCAGCGCGGCAGGTGCTGGCGGCTGCAGGCAAGGTCGTAGAGGTGAAGACAGAGGCCGATATTGATCTGGTCGGTGCTATTCCGGGTTCCGGTCCTGCCTATGTGTTCCGCTTTATGGAAGCTTTGGAAAAAGCCGGCATCAAACGGGGGCTTCCTCCGGAGTCTGCGCATGCGCTGGCGCTCGGTACCGTTCTGGGCGCTGCGGTATTGGCTGACAAATCCGGAGAAGCTTTCTCCAAACTTCGTGAAAACGTTACGAGCAAAGGCGGTACGACTGCCAAAGCGCTTGAGGTAATGAATAACCGTGACATAGACGGCATGATGGATGAGGCTGTGAATGCGGCGCTCAAGCGCACGGCTGAAATGAAGGCACTTTTCCGCTGAAGATTGACAAGGAAATCTTTTCTAAATGGAAGCGTGGGTTGCTTGGCTCATGGGGCTTTTCCGCAGCGAACACATTGAGTTTGCGCTTTTTGCCGCAGCCTTCATTTCCGCTACAGTGCTGCCGGGGGGATCGGAAGCGGTGCTCGCCGGCGCCGTAGCCGGAACCCCCTCTCGGGTGGTTGAGTTTGTGCTCATAGCCATGCTTGGCAATGCATTGGGCGGGATGACCGGTTGGTGCATTGGGCGATTTATTCCGGAGCGGAAAAAAGAAGGGAAGGCATTGGCATGGCTTCATAAGTACGGCTACTGGGCACTGCTGATGACCTGGCTGCCGCTCTTTGGCGATGCGCTGCCTATTGCTGCCGGATGGCTGCGTCTCAAGGCGTTGCCCTGTTTCCTTTTAATTGCATTGGGCAAGGGGCTGCGCTATGCGGTGGTGGCCGGCGCGGTGCTGCCGCTTGCCGCTTGACTGCTCAAAAAGCGGTTTGAGGCTCTCTTCACAATGCTAGCGGGCTAGTCAGGAAAATCCTTTTTTTACGGCCATTTTCAAGAAAAATGCGCCGTTATAATCATTCGTCCATTTGCACAACAGTGCTGCTGCAGGTCGTCAGGCATTTTATTGCTCAACATTCTGCGGCGGTCTGCGCTTACGCGCGTGATTCGGTAAAACGAAACATGGGTATGCCTTCGTTTTTTCCTCGAGTCGGCGGCAGCGCAGCATTCAAATCACGTTGGAATTTCACATGAAGATCTTAGTTGCTGTGAAGCGGGTCGTTGACGCCAAGGTCAAAGTGCGCCCGCTCCCGGACCGTTCGGGTCCCGACACCAAGCTCGCCCGCATGGCGATCAATCCGTTTGATGAGATTGCCATCGAGGAAGCGGTTGAACTCAAAGAAGCCGGAAAAGTCCAAGAAGTCGTTGCGGTTACGATCGGCGGCGCTAAGTCAGTTGATGTGCTTCGCACGGCAATGGCGATTGGGGCGGATCGTTCTATTCATGTCTCAACCGATGAAATGATGGAGCCGCTGGCTGCTGCAAAGATCCTTGCCAAGATTGCTGAACGCGAAAAGCCTGACCTCATCCTGATGGGCAAGCAGGCGATTGATGATGATGCGGCACAGACCGGGCCGATGCTTTCGGAACTCCTGAATCTTCCGCTGGCTGCGTTTGCAAGCGAGATTGAGCTTGCCGACGGCCGCCTGATCGTCACGCGCGAAACCGACGGCGGTACGCAGACCATTTCAGTCACGCTCCCCGCAGTCGTGACAGCGGACCTGCGTCTTGCTGAACCTCGTTATGTCACGCTGCCGTCCATGGCCAAGGCTCGCAAAAAACCGGTTGAAACGATTGAGCTGGCATCCCTTGGCATTCATACAGCTCCCCGCCAGAAGCTCCTTAGCGTTGAACCGCCGCCCGCACGCAAGGCTGGGGTAATGGTTGCCAATGTTGATGAATTGATTCAGAAGCTTCGCGATGAAGCGCATCTGCTCTGAAGGGGAATAATGAAATGACTGCGCTTTTAATTGCTGATCATGACAATGTGAAGCTTCGTCCGGCGACCGCCAGCGCGGTAACGGCGCTGCTCCAGATGACAGAAGCCGTTGACGTGCTCGTTGCCGGAAACGGCTGCGAAGCTGTAGCTGAGGAAGCGGCGAAAATCGCGGGCGTCCGTACGGTGCTTCTTGCCCAGAATGCCAAACTGGCTCAGGAGCTGCCCGAGGTGCTCGCCTATACGGCGGCTCATGAAGCGCCGGGCTACTCTCATATCTTTTTCTGCGCGACGGCGCTTGGCAAAGCGGCCATGCCCCGCGTGGCGGCTCAGCTTGACCGTTCTGCGGTCTCCGATGTTGTTGCCGTAAAAGGTCCAAAGACCTTTGTACGCGGCATCTATGCCGGTGCACTGCTCGCAACTGTTGAGGTTGACGAAGATGTGGTGGTCGGAACGGTTCGCACGACGGCCTTTGAGCCGGCTGGTGAAGCCGACATGCCGGTGCGGATTGAAAACATAACCGTGCCTGAAGAGGCTGCTAATTGGGATGCCTCTCAGTTTGTGCGCTTTACGGAAACGGAAAGCGACCGTCCGGATCTCGTCTCGGCCAAAGTGGTTGTTGCCGGCGGGCGCGGTCTTATTGATGAGGCTGGGTTCGCTTCGCTTGAAAAGCTGGCCGATAAAATCGGCGCTGCCGTTGGGGCAACCCGTACAGCCGTCGATATGGGACTTTGTCCCAATGATTGGCAGGTAGGGCAGACGGGCAAGATGATTGCCCCCGATCTTTACATCGGTTTCGGCATCTCCGGCGCTATTCAGCATACAGCCGGCATCAAGGACGCTAAGGTGATCGTTGCGGTGAACAATGATCCGGAGGCTCCGATTTTTGAAACGGCCGATTATGGTCTGCTCGCTGACGCAGCTGAGACCTGCAGGGCTCTTGCCGCAAAGCTTTAAGATCAAGCGGTTTTTCTGCTGAGAGGCGCCTTTGAATCTGCAGAACTGCAGAGGATAAAAAGCACTGCAATGACTTGCAGAGTATTGGGCGCCTCAAGTAGAATCGCGCTTCTTGAATGAAGCCGCGATCCGCGGTTTATTCAAACCCATTCTTCCCATTCGTTTCTCCCCGGGACGGGGGTACGGATGGATTTAACTGTACCAATGATTTGAGAGGTAACTCATGGTCATCGTTCGTCTCGCCCGCGGCGGCTCCAAGAAGCGTCCGTTCTTCAACATCCACGTTTGCGACTCCCGCACCCGTCGTGATGGTCGTTTCATTGAACGTCTCGGCTACTACAACCCGGTTGCTGCCGGTCAGGCTACCCGTCTGGTGGTTGACCTGGAACGCCTTGCCTTCTGGCAGTCCAACGGCGCTCAGCTCTCCGATACGGTTGCTCGTCTCGTGAAGGAATTCAAGGCTCAGCCCGCCGCTGAAGCCCCTGCTGCTGAATAATTTCTGCTGCAGTCCGCACTGAGGCGATAAACCTCAGCGCAAAGGCCCCGCATCCCTTCTGGTGCGGATTCAGCGAACTCTCTGCCGGTCGTGCCTCTCGTGTCCAAGCACATCGGATCCGGCAGCGTCAGGAGCAAAAGCTCCAGGGCGTCGGTTCTTCTGAATCCGGTATCTACGCCTGAAGTCTGCGGGGCTTCTCTATTTCTACAACTCGGAAAATTTGCCATGACGTCCGACAGCACACTGATTCACGATGCGGAATTGCCCGCCGATTCGACCGACGCACCTGATGAATGGGTGGAACTTGGCCGTACGGCCGGGGCATACGGCTTCAAGGGCTGGGTGCGCATTGCGCCGCTCGCTTCCGGAGAGGTGCTCGAGCACACTCGCAATTGGGAGTTGGTGGATACAGCCGGCGTCCGTACGCCAGTGCGCGTCAAGGGCCTGCGCCGGCACGGCGCAGGATTGATTGCTAAGTGGGACGGCTGTGAATCCAAAGAAAGCGCGGATGCGCTCCGCGTGAAGGTGGGCGTCCTTCGCAGCAATTTCCCGCAGGCGGGCGAAAATGCGGTGTGGGCGATTGATCTGGTTGGATGTACGGCAGTAAATAAGGATGGCGTCAAACTCGGCACCATTCTTTCCATCGGCACCAACGGCGCACAGGATCTTTTTGAGATTGAGTACGTTGATGCAGCAGGGATTGTGAAGCGTTTTTTCATCCCCAACGTGAAAGATGTCTACGTGGTGGAGATGAAGCCTGAAGAAAAACGCGTCGTCTTTGATTGGGACCCGTCATGGCGTTGAGGAGGTACCGATGCGCTTTGACGTCGTAACGCTTTTCCCCGAGATTTTTTCGGCTGTGCGTGACTGCGGGATTACCGCACGGGCACGCATGCGGGGTCTGTGGTCAATGAACTGCTGGAATCCTAGAGATACCGCCACGGACCTTCACCGTACGATTGACGACCGTCCTTTTGGCGGCGGTCCCGGCATGGTCATGATGGCAGAGCCTCTGGCTCAGACCATTGATGCTGTCCGAGCCTCCGGCAACCGCGGCCCAATTTTGAGTTTTGCCCCGAATGGGGCGCGCCTGACGGATGCGCGTGTACGTGAAATCGCTGCAGCCAAAGAACCGATTGTGCTTGTCTGCGGACGTTATGAAGGCATTGATGAGCGCTTTCTCGAGTCCTATGTCGACGAAGTGGTCAGCCTTGGAGATTTTGTTCTTTCCGGAGGAGAGCTGCCTGCCTGTGCATTGATTGATGCTGTGGTGCGTCAGCTTCCAGGGGCAATCAAGGACCTTTCGGCTTCGGATGAAAGCTTTGCCACTGGTCTGCTGGATGCGCCGCACTACACGCGTCCAGAGGTTTGGCGGGGTATGCCGGTGCCGGATGTGCTTTTGTCAGGCCATCACAAAAACATCGGACAGTGGTCGAGAGAAAAAAGTTTGGCGCTTACGTTGCGTACGCGTCCGGATCTCATTAGAATCGCGGATTCTTCTGGTCTCCTGACGCGCGAGGACGTTAAGTTCCTTCGCACAATGGGGGCCAAGAATATTTCCGAAGGGCGCCGTTCTTAATCTCAACGGGGTTCTTCATCAACAAACCCATCCTCTCGGCGGCGGGCTAAACCCCTAACAATCAGGCCGCATGACGATGGCTACGGAGTTAAAAATGAATCTTATCGAGATTCTCGAAAAAGAAGAAATGGCTCGCCTCACGGCTGGCAAGACGATCCCCGCTTTCCGCGCTGGCGACACGGTTATCGTGTCCGTCAACGTGGTTGAAGGTTCGCGCAAGCGCGTTCAGGCCTTCGAAGGCGTCGTTATCGCTCGTCGTAATCGCGGTCTCAATTCTTCTTTCACGGTTCGCAAGATCTCGTCGGGCGAAGGCGTGGAACGTACGTTCCAGCTTTACTCCCCGATGATCGCCGGTATTGAAGTGAAGCGCCACGGCGACGTCCGCCGCGCCAAGCTCTACTACCTGCGCGAACGTTCCGGCAAGGCCGCCCGCATCAAGGAACGTCTGGTCCGCAAGGAAGCCTAATCCTCGACGCTGGGAAACCTGCCTCGAAACCCCCGAAAGCCTCCGTAGGCTCCGGGGGTTTTATTTTGGTGCACCCTTTGAAGCGGTATGGATTTTTTAGATACATACAGTCTCCGCTTTAGTCCTTAGGCGGAATCTCTCAATACCTCAAAGCTCTCTCAAGGGTCGGCTTGTTTTTCCGTACTGCTGCCCAAATCTGGTGCCGCTGCCCATACAATTGCCGAACCTCCTTTGCAAATAGAAGTTTTAAATAGCACTAGTGCATTGAGGTTTATAAAAATTTATGTGCATTTAACGGAGAAATGCCAATGCCTAAGAACTATACAGTGACGCTTCCTCATTACAGCGTCGGTCCTTCTTGCTACGACGAGCTTGGCCAAGTCACTCGCTTTTATGGCCGTACAGCTGCCGTCGTCGGCGGTGAAACAGCGCTGGCCAAGGCGGGACCTGCCCTGAAGGCTGGCTTTGAAAAGGCCGGCGTTAAGCTGACTGAATGGACTGTTTACGGAAAAGACTCGACGAATGCAAACGTCGAGAAAATTGTCAACAATCCGAAAGTTCAAGAAGCTGATCTGCTCTTCGGTGTTGGCGGCGGTCGTGCGATTGATACGGTGAAGACTGCTGCCGATATTCTCGGCAAGCCCTTCTTCTCTGTGCCGACCGTTTCGTCCAACTGTGCTCCCGTTTCAGCTATTGCAGTGATCTATAAGGACGACGGCGCCCTGGATCATTACCACTTTCCGAAGCGTTGTCCTGAGCACTGCTTCATTGATACGACGGTCATTCTCGACAGCCCTGAAGAGCTATTCTGGGCAGGTATCGGTGATGCGCTTTCTAAGCAGGCAGAAAGTCAGCTTGCTTCCCGCGGTGCAGAATTGACGCACACGCCGCTGCTTGGTGTTCAGGTGGGACTGGTCTGTGAAGATCCTCTGCTCGAATACGGCAAGCAGGCGATTGAAGACTTCCGTGCCAAACGCGACAGCCATGCCTTCACTGAAACAGTGCTCGACATTATCGTTTCGACTGGCATTACGTCCAATCTGACGACGACGAAGGACAGCTATTACTACAACTCCTCACTGGCCCACTGCTTCTACAACGCCTCGATGGTGCTTCCGAGCATTCACAAGCACCTCCACGGCGAGGTGGTGAGTTTTGGCACGCTGGTGCTCCATGCCGTTGATGAGGACGATGTTGCGCTTGAGCGTCTGATGACGTTCAACCACTCGGTCGGGCTCCCGGTGACGTTGGCTCAGCTTGACATTACGACGCCTGAACAAGTCAATGCGCTTGTCGATCGCGCGGCCACTATGAAGGAGTGGACTTGTGTGCCGTATGAAATGACAAAGGATAAGTTCCGTAACGGCATCTATAAGGTGGATGAACTTGGCCGCAAGTTTGTCGCCAAGCAGTCCTAATACTTTGTCGACTTTATTCTCTGTGATGCCCCCAAGGTGATGGGGCGCAGAGCGAAGGATCGAAAGCATAAAAACGCCGCAGCGCTTCTCCGTCGCTGCGGCGTTTTTGTAATCCGGCAGAGGATTTATCCGTCCTGCGCTTGAGACAAAGTTTCCCCAGTCTTGCGGCGATTACTGCCGGCTACCATATCAAAGCGGAAGAACCGGCATTCGAGCGGTCCATTGAACAGAACGATTTTGCGGGATTCCTTCAAGCGCATTTGGCGCGGCAATAAGCGGTCTGAGGTCAGCAGCCAGGCCGTCCAGCCGGGGAACTGACTCTTCAGTGCAGCAGCAAAATCAGCCATCATTGCCGCAATCGAGGCGCTCTTCGGGTTGGATTGTTCACCATAAGGCGGATTGGCGATGACAAGCCCCCCTTCAGCACCTTCGGGCGCTTTAATCGAACGGGCGTCGCCCTGATGAAAGACGATGCGGCCGTCGTCAAGGAGAGCGCCGAATCCTGCCCGACGGCAGTTTTCTTCCGCTTTTTCGACGACGATTGTGGAAATATCACTTGCGCGAATGAAAACTTTGGCGGAACGATTCTGTGCCGCCCGGGCGTCTTCCTTCATTTCCTGCCAGAGCGCCATGTCAAAGCCCTGAAGGCGCTCAAAAGCGAAGCGGCGCATCAGACCAGGGGCGGTATTGGTTGCCATGGCTGCGGCTTCAATGGCAATGGTGCCCGATCCGCAGAATGGATCAACCAAGGGCAGTTCAGGTTTCCAGCCGGAAAGCGCCAGCAGCGCGGCGGCGAGGTTTTCCTTCAGCGGGGCTTCGCCGTGCTCGAGGCGCCAGCCGCGCTTAAAGAGGGATTCGCCTGCGAGATCAATGTAAAAGCTCACATGATCAAAGGTGAAGTAGGCCTCAATGCGCACATCCGGCGAGCGCTTTTCTACTGAAGGGCGGCGGCCGACGAGTTCAGTAAAGCGATCGCAGAGGCCGTCCTTGATGCGCAGCGTTGCAAAGTCAAGACTTTCAAGCGGGCAGCGGTTGGCCGAAGAGTGGATGCGGAAGGTCGTATCTGTACCAAACCATTTTTCCCACGGCGTCTTTTTGGCCAGCGCATAGACATCTCGGCTGTCCCAATATTCGTCAAAGGCTACGCGCAGAAGGACGCGGGTTGCAAAGCGTGAATGCAGACATACTGCCATACCGAGTTCAAGACCGCCTGCGAACGAGACGCCGCCCTTGGCGGAACGAATGAGATCGGGGTCGGCGTTGAGCGCCCGGATTTCGTCGGCAAGAAGCCCTTCGAGACCAAAGGGGCAGGGGGCGTGAAAGATGAAGCTCGGCATGTAAGCTACAGAAAAATCGGCTAAAAATTGAAGCCGATATTCTAATCACTTCGACTGCTTTCATCTATCCAGTGACGTCTGCATTCTGGATGTTCGTTGGACGGATGCAAAGAAAGCGTTTTTAAAGGCAGTCACCTTGGATCAATGAGAGCGTGCGGTAAATAACGGCTGCCCGCAGCGGCATGTTGCTGTCATCAGCCGTAGGAACGATTTGCATGAATGATGATAAATTTCGCAAAAATCCAGAAAAGACAAACGATAGTCTTTGCGGAAAGTTCTGATTTGGTGACGAAGTTCGTTGTTCTATAGGGCATATTGCCTACATCTTGATCCAATTTACAAAGCATAATGACAACTTCACTGTCTATTTTGCATTTTCAGTCTGCGGCCGGCATCCCTGTGTCGTCCTGCTGAAACAGTGAACAGTCGGTTCGATCTCAGAACCGCTGACATCATTACAAATACTTTTGGACTTCTGAAATGGAACAACCCAGCAGCAAACGATTTATTGCCATCGGCTCTATGCTGTTCGCACTCTTTTTCGGAGCCGGCAACCTTATTTTCCCCGCAGCGATGGGTCAGTCCGCCGGAGCGAACGTTTGGTGGGCTGTGCTCGGCTTTTGCGTAACGGGTGTAGGCCTGCCGCTTCTGGGCATTATTGCGGTTGGTTATTCCGGCTGTCGAGATCTTCGTGAAGTTGCAAGCCGTGTGCATCCGCTCTACGGACTCTTTTATACGGTTGTCTGCTACATGGCGATCGGCCCTTGTTTCGCCATTCCTCGTACGGGCACGGTATCTTTCGAAATCGCCGTGCGTCCTTTCCTCGGTGCCGATCCGTCGGCATTTGCGCTACCGATCTTCCTCGCTTTCTTTTTGGGGATCTCCTGCTGGCTGGCTGCATCACCATCAAAGCTTGTTGATAGAATCGGCAAGTTCCTCACGCCGGCGCTGCTCGTCACGCTGGCCGTCATGATCGTCATGTCCTTTGCAACGCCGATGGGAGACTTCCAGGCGCCGGGCAAAGCCTATGATGAACCGATCAAGGCTGCATTCCAGGGTGTGCTTGACGGCTACAACACGCTTGACGCCATTGCAGCACTTGTGTTCGCGACTCTGATTGTGAATTCGGTGAAGGAAATCGGCTTTACGGATCCGAAGGCTATTTCCTCTCAGGTTATGAAGTCCGGCATGCTCGCAGGTCTGCTTCTTGCACTGGTTTATATCTTCATTGCCAAGATCGGCGCGGAAAGCGTTGCCGCTATCGGCATGCAGGATACGGGGGCGCCGGTGCTTGCAGAAAGCGCTAAGGTCTTCTTCGGCAGCTTTGGCGCCTACCTGCTTGCCGCGATTGTGCTGCTTGCCTGCATCACCACGGCGGTTGGCCTGCTCACCTGCTGCGCAGCATTCTTTATGCAGCTGACGGGCAAATTCACCTATGTGCAGTGGGTCATCGGTTTCACGGTGATTTCCTACCTCATCGGCTTGTTCGGTTTGAAGACCATCATCGTTTCGACCATTCCTGTGCTGATGTTCATCTATCCGCTCTGCGTGGCCCTGATCGCTTTGATCTTCCTTCACAAGTTCTTTGGCGGCCGCCAGTGCGTGTATGCCTGGACGATGGGCTTTACCTTTGTGATGGCCCTTGTCAATGGTGCAGAAACTGCCGGCATCTCGATGACCGGTCTTGAAGAAGTGCTCAAGGCCTACGTGCCGCTCCACACCTATGGCATGGGCTGGATTCCGTTTGCAATTGTCGGTTTCGTGATTGGCTTGATCTGGAAGGCTGCCGTTCCGGCCAAAGCTCAGAATGCTGCCGCTTAATTTGTAAGACAACATTCAACTGTTTTTGCTGCCCGCCCGGAGTTTTCTTCGGGCGGTTTTTTCTGCTCGCTAAAAAGTGACGTTGTCCTTGATGGTCGAAAATGGCTGCTTCAAGCACAAACTGCGCTTAGAACGCAGTCAGCTTCGGCCTTCACCATGACCGAGCACGATGTACTTCAGACTCGTCAGTCCTTCCAGCCCGACAGGTCCGCGGGCATGCAGACGATCTGTTGAAATGCCGATTTCAGCCCCTAAACCATATTCAAAGCCGTCGGCAAAGCGTGTAGAGGCATTGACCATCACAGAGCTGGAATCTACTTCACGCAGGAATCTGTCGGCAGAGTCCAAGCTACGGGTGATGATGGCATCGGTATGGCGTGAGCTGTGCAGATCGATAAAGTCGATTGCGGCATCGAGCGATTCCACTACAGCGATACTGATAATGAGTGCGTTGTACTCTGTATCCCAATCTTCTTCAGTGGCGGGTATCGCCGGAACACCTGCTCGGAGCAGAATGGCAAGCGCCTGCGGGTCACAGCGCATTTCGACCTTTTTTTCCGTCCAGAGCTTCCCGATCATCGGCAGAAACGACTCCGCTTCATCGCGGTGAACCAGGAGTGTTTCCGTGGCATTGCAGGGAGATGGGCGCTGGGTCTTAGCATTATCAACAACGCTAAGCGCCATTTCCAGATCGGCACCGGCATCCACATAGGTGTGGCAAATGCCGTTCAGGTGCTTGATCATCGGCACCGTCGCTTCTGCCATGAGGCGAGAGATGAGGCCCTTGCCGCCGCGCGGGATGAGCACATCGACATAATCGCGTGCGCGGATCAGTTCACCAACTGCGGCACGGTCGGTTGTGGGGATGAGCTGGACGGCGTCAGCAGGCAGCGCTGCATCGGCGAGTGCTTCCGAAACAACGGCGGCCAGCGCTCGGTTGGTTTCAATGGCTTCATGTCCGCCGCGCAGGATGACGGCGTTGCCGGACTTGATTACCAGCGCTGCAGCATCGATGGTGACGTTGGGACGGGATTCATAAATCATGGCGATGACGCCGAGCGGCACCCGCATGCGGCCGACACGGATGCCCGATGGCATAGGACGAAGGTTTTCGATGCCTCCGACCGGATCAGCGAGTTCAGCAATCTGCCGCACGCCCGTGACCATCTGATCAAGCACACGGTCAGTGACGGCAAGTCTGTCGACGAAGGCGGCCGAGAGTCCTTCACTGCGGGCATTTGCCAGGTCAACAGCATTGGCAGCTTGAATCACATCGCGGCGTGTCATCAGCGCCTGGGCGATGCGTTCAAGTGCGGCATTTTTCTTTTCGGTCGACGCACAGGCCGTAATCCGACTCGCCCGACGGGCAGCCGTACCGATTTCGTGAATCAATTCGCGTGCGGAAGTTTCAGGCATGAGAATTCCTTCATAAGTGATTGCCGCCGAGTCGGAATGGAGGCGTCGAAAAAACTTGTGAAAAAGCCTCGACATCAGGCAGGATGGCTCGATTGTGTTTGGATTTTATCCGCAGGAGCGCTCAATGCTGTGCGTGCCAGTGAACACAAGGTCCTGAGGATCAGCGAGTTCGCGCAAGGAAAAGACAAACGCTCTTTAACTCAATCCATGGATCACCGTCGCGTTCGCGTACGGAGAGTCCCTTGCTCAGGCGGTCAATGTCGGCGCAGACGTCAAGTGCGGCGGCAAGGCGCTTGAGCGGAATTCTCCGAGCGGCGGCCTTCATCGCATTCGTGGCAAAGACCCCTTTTACGTAGAGGTTCCCTGAAGTCTCAAAGCTCGCGCGCAGTTTGATCAGGCTGCGGATCTGATTGGTGAGAATCGCGAGCAAAAAGGGAAGCGGCTCCCCTTGAGCCTCCAGACCATCAACAATACGTGCAGTGCGGTCGGCAGAGGCGGTGCAAAAGCTTTCCACCAGCGCTTCCGTGGTATAGCGGGAGCAGTTGCCGACAGAAGCTTCAATTTGTTCAAGCGTCAATTCGCCCTGAGGAAAAAGCAGAGAAAGTTTTCCGACTTCCTGCTTGGCGGCTAGAAGATTCCCTTCCACGAGATCGGCAAAGGCTTCAAGCACATCGCGGGCGGCCGTCTGGCCATTAGCGCGCATGCGTCCGGCGAGCCACTGCGGCAGCTGCGCACGCTCCACGGGATCGCACTCGACAACAGTGGCGGCTTTGACGAGCGCCTGCCACCAGGCGGCCTTCTGTCCCTGCCAGTCTGGACGGGGCATCGTAAAAAGCGTCACCACGCCGTCGACAGGGCGCTCTACAAATTCGGGGAGCGCTTTATTGCCTTTGATGCCGGGACGACCTGACGGCAACCGAACTTCGAGGAACTTTTTGTCGTCGAACATACCGATGGATGCCGCGGCATCAGGAAGCTGCGACCAGTCGGCCGAGGCTGAAAGCTCAAGCACCTGACGATCGGTATACCCCAGTTCCCGCGCTCGGCGGCGCAGCAGATCCGCTGATTCAAGCATCAGCAGATCTTCACTGCCCGTTACCAGCCAAAACGGTGCAAGTTCGCGGCGATTGGCAAGATCGGCAGCGAGGCTGCCGGCATTATGCGCCATGATGAACCTTTAAGGCGTATCGGTACTCGGGCCCTTGGCGGCGCCAAGACGCTGCACGATCTGAGAGATCAGATCGTTTTCCATGTCGTCGTAAAGCACTTTCTCTTCACCTTCGCGCGAAAGGAATTCACTTTCCGAATAGGTCAGATCTCGGGAGGTCGCGAGCCGCGTCGTTTCAACGAAATCGAAACCGTCGGGGGACACAACGCGGAATTCAAGCGTCATGGTGAGTTCATATTCGCGCGCTCGACCAGCGTCGTTGATCGACAGAATGTCGCGGCTGCGGTTGACGGAAAGAAGCTCCAAAATGGCGTCTGCCTCCTTTGGAGACGTGACGACGCGAACATCGGATCCTGATTCAATGACGCGCTTTAAAAGACCGGAAAAACGGGTGTTTTCCGGCATCTGCAGATAGAGCGTTTCAAACGGCGCGGAGAATTGGCCGCGCAGGCGAAAGCCGCAGCCCGAGAGGACGACAGAACCGGCCAGAGAGCCCAAAAGCGCAAAAACCGAACGACGGGAGAGGTGCTGCATGCAGAAGATCCCAAAAATGAACAGGCGCTCGAAATTAGGCAAGCCCACAAAAGAATTCATTATAAAGAGGCAGGGCTTTTGGCGGCATATTGGCAGCTGCAAAGAAACGACAGAGCTCCTGTCGTTAACAGAGAAAAAACGGCGCCCTTCAATGCTGAAGGACGCCGTCTCAACCGGCCTTAAAGCCAATGACTCATTGAGTATCGCTTTATTTGGCTACGACATTCACGAGCTTTTGCTTCACGATGATGACGCGGCGAACCGGAAGGTCACCCACAAACTTCTTGACGTCCGGATTGCTGAGTGCGGCAGCGCGGATTTCATCCTCACTGGCCTCAGCAGAAACCGTAATGGAGCCGCGAAGCTTGCCGTTCACCTGGCAGACGAGGGTGAGCTCATCGGCCTTGATGGCATCTTCGGAAACCTCGGGCCACTTCGCATCAATGAGGTCGCCCTCGATTGCGATGAAGCCGAGCTCTTTCCAGAGTGCGGTGGTGATGTGCGGAGCAATCGGGTAGAGCGTACGCAGCAGAATGGATGCGGCTTCCTTCAGAGCAGCTTTGCCGCCTTCAGATTCCGTACCCTTAAAGCCGTCGATTGCGTTGAACATCTTCATGCAGGCTGACACCACCGTGTTGTACTGCATGCGAGAGTAGTCGTAGTCGGCCTGCTTCAAGCACGAATGAATTTCGCGGCGAAGATGACGAGCTTCGTGACTGAAACCCTCAGAAGTCGATGCTTCCTGTGCATTGTTCAGGTGAGTTTGATGCGCATAGGCCCAGTTCCAAATACGGCGCAGGAAGCGGAACGTGCCTTCGGCACCGGAATTCGACCAGGCCGCCGATTGATCTGGAGGACCGGCAAACATCACGAAACTGCGGGCCGTGTCAGCGCCGAACTTGTTGATAATGTCGCGCGGTTCAACGACATTGCACTTCGACTTGGACATCTTTTCGATGCCGCCGAGCACCACGGGCTCGCCGTCTTCCTTGGAGATCGCTCCAACGGGACGGGCTTTGTCGTCGAACTGAACCTCCACTTCGTCAGGGTAGTACCAACGGCGGTGACCATCGGGCATATCCCGGTAGTAACACTCGGCCATCAGCATGCCCTGAGTGAAGAGGTTCTTAAACGGTTCGTCGTACTTCACGAGACCGAAGTCGCGCATCACCTTTGTCCAGAAACGGGCATAAAGGAGGTGCAGCACAGCGTGTTCGATGCCGCCGATGTATTGATCCATCGGCATCCAGTAGTCGGCGCGCTTGTCGACCATTGCTGTCGTGCAGTCGGGCGAGCAGTAACGCTGGAAATACCAGGAGGAATCGACGAACGTGTCCATCGTGTCGGTTTCACGTTCGGCGTCCGCGCCGCACTTCGGGCACTTGACGTTCTTCCAGGCATCGCACTTCGTAAGCGGATTGCCTGAACCGTCCGGCACGAGATCCTCAGGAAGCACGACCGGGAGATCTTTTTCAGGCACCGGCACAGGACCGCAGTGCGGGCAATTGATCATCGGAATGGGCGTACCCCAATAGCGCTGACGAGAGATGCCCCAGTCGCGCAGACGGAACTTCACTTCCTTTTGTCCAAGCCCCTTGGATGCGAGCTTTGCTGCAATGGCGTCAATGGCGTCATGCATGCTCAGGCCGTCAAATTCGCCGGAGTTGACAAGATGCGTTTCGCGCGTCTTGTCGCCATACCATTCCTGCCAGGCATCGGTAGAGAAGGTTTCACCGTCAACCGCAACCACCTGCTTGATCGGAAGACCAAACTTTTTGGCAAATGCAAAGTCTCGTTCATCGTGAGCCGGGACAGCCATCACGGCGCCTTCGCCGTAGCCCATGAGGACGTAGTTGGCAATCCAGACTTCAACGGGTTCGCCCGTGAGCGGATGCTCGACGTAAAAGCCCGTCGGAACACCCTTCTTTTCCATAGCAGCCATGTCGGCTTCCGACACGCCGCCCTTGGCGCATTCAGCAATGAAGGCCTGCAGATCCGGACGATTTTTGGCGAGGTAGGAAGCGAGGGGATGTTCGGCAGCGATGGCGACGAACGTCACGCCCATCAGCGTATCGGCACGAGTCGTATAAACGGAGAGGCGCTTCTTTTCGCCGGCCAGTTCGTACGGGAAGCAAAGCGTCACGCCTTCGGAACGGCCAATCCAGTGCTCCTGCATGCGGCGAACTTGTTCGGGCCAGCCGTCAAGCGTTTTGATGTCGTCGAGGAGTTCCTGCGCGTACTGCGTAATGCCGAGGTAATAACCCGGAATTTCGCGCTTTTCAACAATCGCGCCGGAGCGCCAGCCGCGGCCTTCAATAACCTGCTCGTTGGCCAGCACAGTCTTGTCGACCGGGTCCCAGTTGACGATCTGGGTCTTACGGTAGGCAATGCCTTTTTCCAGCATCTTGAGGAACAGCCACTGGTTCCACCGATAGTACTCGGGCTTGCAGGTAGCGACTTCACGCGACCAGTCGAAAGCAAGACCCAAGGGCTCCATCTGGGCCTTCATATCGGCGATGTTGCTGTATGTCCACGCAGCCGGCTGAACCTTTTTTGCCAGGGCGGCATTTTCGGCCGGCAGTCCGAAGGCATCCCAGCCCATCGGCGTCATGACGTTGTAGCCCTTCATGCGGTGGAAGCGGTACATGACGTCATTTAAGGTGTAGTTGCGCACGTGGCCCATATGCAGCTTGCCGCTCGGGTAAGGAAGCATGGAGCACACGTAGAACTTGGGCTTGGGATGGCCATTGGCGTCTACGGCATCTTCTTTGGCACGGTAGACGTCCTTGTCCTTCCACATCGCCTGAACTTCGGATTCGACCTCCTGCGGGGAGTATGTCTCGCGCATAACGCTCTTTGTCCAGTGTGAATAAGTTGGGGGGAAATTTGAGAATAGTTGTTAAGTATAGCCGCCAGACCTTGGCGAGAACGCCTTCAGATCCCTCTGGAATACCTGCTGAGTGATGCAAGTTCGGCTCACTGAACCGGCTTTTCCGGTTTGCAATAGAAAACTACGATATTGTCCTTAGACTTTGAGTATGGTGTGCTGTTTGGCAGTTTTAAATCGAAGCGGTGCAGTTGGCTCTGCTTGTGCTACCTTTTCGGCCGCAAATTCATTTCTTGCATTGTCTTCAGAAAAACTATTCCATCGAAAGTCTGCCTATGTCGAGCGATATTCTGGCCAACCTCAATCCCGAGCAGCATCGGGCAGTGACCGCACCTGAAGAGAGCGTTCTCATTCTTGCCGGCGCGGGATCCGGCAAGACGCGAGTGCTGACCACGCGCATCGCCTGGCTGCTTGAGCATAATTTGGCGACGACGGGAGAGATTCTGGCGGTGACCTTTACCAACAAGGCCGCCAAGGAAATGCTCACGCGTTTGGAAGGCATGATTCCTTATGACCTTCGCCGCATGTGGGTCGGCACTTTCCATGGCCTGTGCAACCGTATTCTGCGCATTCATGCGCAGGAAGCGGGACTGCCGAAGACCTTCCAGATCTTGGATTCCGGGGATCAGCTTTCGCTGGTGAAGCGGCTCATGAAAGCTGCCAATATTGATGTGGAAAAGACGGATCCCAAGCAGGTCGTCAATTTCATTAATTGGTGCAAAGAAAACGGACTGAGGTCTTCGGGCGTTTCAGCGAAGGATGCGTCCGATCTGCGTCTCGGGCTTTACCAAGCTTACGAGCGGGAATGTCAGAAGCAGGGGGTAGTGGATTTCGCGGAACTGCTTCTTCGCTGCTACGAGCTGCTCACCCGTAATGACCTTGTTCGTGCGCACTATCAAAAGCGCTTCCGTCATATTCTCGTCGACGAGTTTCAAGATACCAACGTTTTGCAGTACCGCTGGCTCAAAATCTTGGCCGGTGAGAAGCTCGGTCCAAACGGTACGTCTTTGAATGCGGTTTTCGCGGTTGGTGATGACGATCAGTCCATTTACGCTTTCCGCGGCGCCAACATCGGCAACATGGCGGACTTTCTCAAGGACTTTCATGTTGAGAAGCCCATCAAACTTGAACAGAACTATCGCTCGACAAAGACGGTGCTGGATGCCGCCAATGCTCTGATTGCCAATAATGACGGACGCTTGGGCAAAAACCTTTGGACAAGCGGCAGTCAAGGCGCAAAGATTTTGGTGAAGGAGCTCGAGAGCGAGATGGATGAAGCCGCTTGGGTGGTGGATTCGATTCGTCGAGCTCAGCGCCTTACTGGAGGCGATGCGTCTTGGCGTCAGTTTGCGATTCTTTATCGAACGAACGCTCAGTCACGGGCGCTTGAAGCCGAACTGACGGCCCGAGGCGTGCCGTATCGCATCTATGGCGGTCTTCGGTTCTTTGAACGCGCGGAAGTCAAAAATCTGCTGGGGTATCTCAGGATGATTACCAATCCGTGGGATGACACCAGTTTTCTGCGTGTGGTTAATTTTCCGACGCGCGGCATCGGAGCGAAAACCATTGAGACGCTCCAGGAGTCAGCCCGTGCAAGTGGTCAGAGCCTTTGGGCCACACTGATTCAAATGGGCGACCAGCTGTCGGGGCGCCTGGCAGCCTTTCGCGACCTGATCTTTACGCTGCGTGAGACAGCGCAGAATATGACGCTTCCGGATGCGGTGGCACATGTCATTAAGGCTTCTGGGCTCGAGGCCTGCTACGAAAAAGATAAGGATGGCCCGGATCGCCTTGAGAACATGAAGGAAGTGATCACAGCCGCTGAAGGGTGGTTTAAAAACGAAAGACTGCCGGAAGATCTTTTGGCTTTCTCGCCAGCTAATGATGAGGTTCCGACGCCGATGGAGGGGTTTCTCACGCAGGCTACGCTTGAAGCGGGCGACAAGAGCGAAGGCCAGAATGTCAATGCCGTGCAGCTGATGACCGTGCATTCCGCGAAAGGGCTCGAATTCCCCTGGGTATTTATCGTTGGTGCCGAGGAAGGTATCTTTCCTCATTTTTCTGCTGTGAAAACCGTTTCCGAAGGCGGTCAAGGAGGGCTAGAGGAAGAGCGGCGCTTGATGTACGTGGCTATTACCCGTGCTAAGGAGCGACTCGTCTTCACGCACTGCAAGGTTCGCCGAACTTACGGCACAATCTTCAATAATCCGCTTTCATCCTTCGTTAAAGAAATCCCAGCAGAACTTGTGCAGATGGAGCCGCTCTTTGATGACGATGAGGATGATGATTCAGATCGGCAGGGCGGCCATTTCTACGGACGCGACCGCGACGATTCCTATGGGCGCGGGGCTCGCTGGGGAGGCAGCTCATCGGGCTATTCCGGCGGCTACGGTCGTTCCGGTCAGGGTTACAGCGGTTACGGTTCAGGACGCAGTTCAGGCGGATCGTATGGTTCTAACCGCGTAAGCGATGCGGTTGTTTCCGAGAGCGGGCGGCGCAGCTTTGCCGGCGCCGGCGCAAGTCTGGCGGCCGCTCAGCAGCGCCGGGCTGAAGACGATTGCGGATATAAACCCGGCGACCGTGTTCGTCATGATGTTTTTGGGGCGGGTACCGTTAAAGCAGTGATTGGTTCGGGCAGTACGACGGTGCTGCGCATTACGTTCGGTTCGTCCACAAAAGATCTTCTTTTGCGGGTTGCCAAAGAGAAACTGCATCACGCCGGATGATTCTGCAGAAGTCAGCAGGCCTGTTGCGGCCTCTGATAGAATCCAAATTCTTCTCCGGGCAGCCCCCGGAGAGAGATCAAGCACGGTGGGACCATAGTTCAACTGGATAGAACTGGCCCCTCCTAAGGGTCGGATCTGGGTTCGAGTCCCGGTGGTCCCACCACTACCACTGTGCTTGAGGGCTGTATAGGGCTTATTTTACAAGGTAAACAATATAATTAAAAAACTTGGAAGGCTGCAGCAGGGTGCGTCGGCCAACTGCATCGACGATCGTTAAAGCCTCACAACTGATACTGCGAGCAGAAAAAGAGGTTTAAAGCCTCACAAATTCAGAACTGTCTACAGCCTCACAAATACCATGAGCTGCAATGGCCTGGGATCTCTTCATGGAGCTCTTTAAGGCATTTCTTCGATAAGACTGCGTTCGAAATAAAGGGCTCGCTCAAAAAAGAAGCACGTTGTCTTTTGGGTCAACGTGCTTCTTTCTAGTGCATGCGGTGAGTTAAGCGAGCAAATCCATCAAAGGGGCAATGGACTTTTGCTTTCCAAGATCAATCACGAATTGAATAATGTGCTGACGCTTTGACGCATCCATTTCATTCACCGCAGCTTCAAATTTAGCGACGATTTGTTCTGGCGTGGTGCTGTCGTGCGCGTCAAGGGTTTTGTCGGCATAAACCGTCCCGTCCTTCATCACAATGGACACTTCAGCCTGACGATGCGGGAAGCGGCTTGTGGCTTCCGGACTTTCAATGACGTGCACTCGACGGGCAAGGTCAAGTACTTCTGCGTCGGTTCGCACGGCCTGCGAGAAGTTTGCTAAGGAGACGCTTCCTTTGAGCAGCGAAATGGCGAAACAGAAGGGAAGCGAAAACTTTGCTTCATCTTCGGTGGCTGTTTTGAGCTGTGAAGTCAGATCGAAAGCTACCTTGTAGGTGGCTACATCAATTCGTTCAATCTCTTTTGGATTAATGGCATATTTGGCCATCAGTTTAAAGAGCACATCAAGGGGAGAATTGGTATGTCCGCAGGACGAATACACCTTGTAGAAAGCTGAATCGGACACCAGTGCATCTTCAGATAAATGGGTGAGGTTTTCTGTATGCGGTTCAGTGCAGGTTGCTGCTACGAAACCTTTTTTACCCAGAAGTGCAGAGTGAGAGCCTGTCAGCCCCAACTTTGCCAGAGAGGCGGCATCAATCCCGTTTTGACAAGCTTCCGCAATATTGATGGCTTTGGCATGCGAGCCAAAGGACTCCACCAGTCCTCCTGCCATCGTCGCGGCGATGCCAATAGCGTTATTGGTTTCTTCTGCGGACAGTTTCAGCAGACTGGCGGCTGCGGCCGCAGCGGCGATAGTCCCGCAAGTGCCGGTTGTATGCCACGTCCGGTAATGGGACGGATTGACAGTGCGCCCCAAGCGGGAAAAAACTTCATAACCGAGAATGACCGCTTTTAAAACATCGGCTCCGCTGGCATTGAGGTGCTCGCCAAGCGCAAGTGCCGTCGGGACGGCAATTGAACCAGGGTGCCCGATGGCTGTACGGTGTCCATCGTCGAGTTCGCAGACATGTCCGGCAATGCCGTTGAGAAAGGCGGCCGTACGGGGTGAGCATTTGGTCTGGTGACCAATGACAGTAGAGTTTCCCTGATCACCGTTTTCAATAAAGTACTTCTGAGCGATTTCTACTTGGGGATAGTGCTCTCCGGCCACAGCGCAGCCAATCCAGTCCAATACCCGATAGGCGGCATCTTCCTTGAAATGCGGGGCAATCTTTTCCCAATCGCAATTGGCGATAAAGGATGCCAGTTCATTTTGAATATGTTCTTGCATGATCAGCTCTCAAGATGAAAAAGCACTGCTCTTAAAGTGGTCGAGCAGTGCTTTTAGTGCCAATGAGGTTACGGCTAATTTACGGAAGGATGAAGAGGTAGACAACCAAGAAGTTCACCACACAGCAGCAAAGCAGCGGAACCATGTTGCGCTTTACAACGCGGAATGGCGATACACCGGCCATACCAGCCACAGCCACAATGCCGCCCGTCACCGGAGACATCGTGCGGCCGAAGCCCGTCATGGTCTGCAGGGGCAGCAGCACGTCAGCAGCATGGACGCCGAACTTTTCAGCAATAGCCGGAGCGATAGAGGCAAAGGAGTAGAACGGAGCGTTGCCCGAACCCATCAAGAAGGCAATGATGCCGATGATGACGCCCATCACGATGATCAGCGACATGACGCCGAGACCCATCGATTCCGCCCCTGCGATCAGCGCATTGACTGCACCGATTGCCGTGAGGCCTTTGCCGAATACCTGACCCGCAACAATGAGGGTGACGACGACGGCAAAGTATTTGCCCATGCCTTCAAAGAAGACCTTCATGCTGGCCATGACTTCAGCGAATTCACGCTTGCGGATGTATTCGAAGATCATGGAGACGAAAATCGTGATGATGACAGCTGCCGGGATGCCGAGCTTGATGGTCGGCAGACCAAAGTACTCAGTCACAATCGGGTTGAACGTGAGCAGGAGGAAGAGCGGCAGAACGGTGAGCAGAGCGTAGATCTTAGGAGCTTTGTTAGTATCGTCAGCTTCTTCTTGACGGAACTTTTCGCGCAGCGCTTCAAAATCCGGATCAAGTCCTTCGCGCTTGTCCCAATACTTTTGAGCAAAGTACATCGTTACAAGCATCGTCGGGAGCAGGGCCCAGTAAATGCCCATCTGCCAATTCAGGAAGTAGTCGGCCCATTCAATACCAGCCGTTTTGCAGGCCATATTGCAAGAGGCGGATCCTGGTCCGAGGTCGAAGAAGCGGCCCGCAGCAATGACGCAGACAGCAGTCATTCTCGGCACGCCGGCGCGGATGAACACCGGGTACATGGTGACCATCATCAGCAGACCGAGACCGGAAGCTGAGGGAATCGCCATACCAAGCAGCTGATCGACAATGAAACCGGCCATGGCGAGCATATACGGATTCTTGACGTACTTGAGCGGCGCACTGACAACGTCATAGAGCGAACGGCCGGCTTCAAGCTTGTCCATGTACTTGGCGAAGCCGCCCATGCACATAATGTTTAAGCCCAGTCCGCCGAGCGTGGTTGAAAAGACATCCTGAATGATTTTGAAGATGTCGAAGAATTCTGATCCCGTGCCCTTTTTCAAGGCCAGTCCGGGCTCTACATCAAGCAGTACGGCGCAGCACAACAGCACCAGGCCGGCAATCATCAAGACTGCCGTCGGATACACTTTTTTGATGATCAGATAACCAACGCAAACAATCACAACGATTGCGATGGTATTCGCTATAGCTCCCATAGCTTGGTCTCCTTGGTGGTCTCTCGCCGCAGCCCCTCAATGGGAATGCATTGGGGGCTGCGATTTCTCTCGATTTGAAGCTGGTTACTTCACCGTCTCCTTGGGCGATTCAGCAATGGATTTATCCGTGAGTTCTTGGCCGATGCCGGGAAGATCCGGAATTTGATACTTGCCGTTGACCGGCAGATAGTCGTACTTGCAAGTGACGCGATTGCCTTCGAGCAGCGCGTAGCGGTGCAGTTCGTGAATAGCAAAGTTAGGAATTGCACATTCAAGCTGCAGCGCAGCGGCAGTCATGATCGGGCCGCCGCAGACGTGAATCTGGCAGGTCGTGTCATAGATATGACCCATGTCACAGATCTTCTTGGCTTCACTGAAGCCGCCGCAGGTACCCAGGTCAGGCTGAATCAAATCAATGATGTGGTCTTCAAAGAACGGACGGAAGCCCCAGCGCGTGTAGACGCGTTCGCCGGCGGCGATCGGAATATTGATGCCGTCCTTGACCTGCTTGAGCTGGCCGGGGTTAAGGGCCATCACGGGTTCTTCATAAGCGGCGATGCGGAATTCTTCGATCATGTTGCCGAATTCAATGGCTGACGTCGTATCCGTCAGTGCATGAGCTTCAACAATGATGTCGATCTTGTCGCCGACAGCTTCTCGGATTGCCTTGAGTCGTTCGTAGCCGACCAACAGATCGCGGCGGGCAAAGCAGCCGTACAAATTACGCTTCTTGGCACGGCCTTCAAGGTCAATTTCGTTGACGTCAACTTTGATGGCGTCATAGCCGTCAGCCAGCGCCTGTTCAGCAGCTTTCGCATACTGTTCGGGCGTCGTGAGAATTTCCTTTTTTTCCGCATTGCCCCAGCCGAACTGCAGCTGGCTCGCATACGTGCGGAGTTCGTCGCGGCATTTTCCGCCGAAAAGCTGGTAGCAGGGAACGCCGAGGACCTTGCCTTTAATATCCCAAAGCGCAATATCAATGGCGCTCATGCCGGCAGAAACAACCGTGCCGCCGCCCTGACCCCAGAAGGTCTTCTTCTGCATCTTGTCCCAGATGTATTCGCTGCGCATGGGGTCTTCACCGATCAGAAGACGAGCGAGATCTTTTGCCATGCCGAAGCCCGCAGAAGCCCCGACACCATATGCCATGCCGACTTCGCCAAAACCGGAGACACCTTCATCGGTGTTGATGCGGACGACAACCGGGCGCCATTTAGCTACAGCCGACTGAAGAGGATTCTTCACATCAATGATGTCGACGCTGACGATCTTCATTTCTTACTCCTTGATTAGTGGAAAAACATGCTGAGGTAGGGGGGTTCCACATGTTTTGCAACCAATTTAATTTGAACGAACGGCGTCGAAAAGCCCTAAACTATGTTTAAGCATAAGGTTGATTTATTTTTATAAATAATCTATTTGAATTAATATTTCGATAGTTGGAAAAATGAATAAGTCTGACGAGTTGTTTTCAGCTTTCTCAATGCTCTCGAAGAAAGAGAAGGAGGCGTTTCTACTTAAGATTAAATCCGTAGAAGAAGAAAGGCAGACTCAGAAAGGAAAACCTTCCCTGCTGACGCCGGAGAAGGTTCAAAACAACCGTTTTGCGAATGATTTTTTCTGCCCTCATTGTGAATCTCGCCATGTTGTTCGATATGGCAAAAGACCAGACGGCACTCAACGATTTAAATGTGCAGATTGTCGGAAAGTTTTTCAGGCGACAACCAATACTGTTTTGGGAAAGAATACATATCAAAATCAAGAGAAGTTGAGAGTGTACGTCAACTGTATGTGTAAAGAATTAAGTGTTCGTCAAAGTGCAAAGATTTGTGGAATTACTGTCCCTACAGCATTTGCTTGGAGACATAAAATTCTCAATGCGCTGCGAAATACGTGCGAGCATCAAATGTTGTCGGGCACCGTAGAGCTGGACAGAACCTTCTTTAACCTTTCATTTAAAGGCAGCAGACAAGCTTCTGAGTTTAAGCAACTCATTGAAAAATACGATAAAAATAAAGAATCTCTGCAGCAAGTATGTGTCCCGCTGGCTGTTGGAAGAGATGGTGGATTTACAGGGAAAGTTTCAACCTTGGGTCGCTCATCCACAGACACTATCGTGTCGGCAATAAAAGATCATTTGACATCACAGTCAAAACTTCTTACAGATGCTGAGATATTCAAAAACAATCAACACGAAAAAACATTAAGAAATGTCAATTTAACGACTGTTAAAGGTATTAATGAAGATAGGTCGCTTGATGCCGTACGAAAATTTAAGCAGGGAATTAATGAATCGATTCATCTTAAATTTCGAGGTGTAGCTACGAAATATATAAATGACTACATTCTTTGGTATGGATTTTTACACCTCTCTAAACAAAAGCCAAAAGAGTGTGAGAATCTACTTTACGACATCGCTTTATATAGTATTTGTTCAGTTAATACGCGGTCTATTGGTAAACAAATGATGCCGATTAAGTTGTCGTCTGGCCAGAAGATGCTGCTGTCAGAATTCCTTGACGGACTAGCTGAAAATACTATGAATGATTGATAGTTGTAATTCATTCATACATTTAACATATACATAATAGATATTGCAAGACCATATTTAACAACCATGTGTTAGAACATTAATATGGAATAGGACTTGTTTGCGGTTGTATCCATTCCTCCATTGTTAAAATTGCAAAGAACCTTGTTAAGGCTGATAAAAAAAGGATCTGTCAATGCTTAATGACCTCGAAGCATTGGAAGTATTTGCTTCTTTGTGTACAACAGGATCGATTCAAAAAACTGCTCAGGCGCTCGGTATCGACAGCCCAACAGCCTCGCGTAAACTCACAAAGCTGGAAACGCAGTTAGGCAGACAATTGATCAACAGGGAAAAGCGTCCATTTGAAATGACGGCAGATGCCTGTGCGATTATTGGATCTGTTAAAAAGATTCTGGAGGAGCGACAGCAGATTGAAACCTACTACCGGCGTCTGCAAAGCGACGACTCCATGCTGATCAGAGTCATGATCGGCAATGCTCACATCAACTTCGCGACGAAGTTCATTTTGGAATATGCAGAACAGTTTCCAAAACTGCGCTTTAACATGCTCTCACCGTCGGATGTGCCGAGTTTTCTGGAGGGCAAGGCGGATGTCATCTGTTTGAGTGCACAGGCACAGCTCTCCAACTGCATCATGCTGCCGAGAGGACGGATGATTTTTGTGCCGGTTGCGACGCCTCAGTATCTAAAAGAACACGGGCCAATCAATCATCCTGACGATCTTCTGCACCACCGAGTATTCAGCAATCTTTATCCGAACAGCTTCTCGCTTAACTCGAACTATCAGCTCACGAAAAAAGGGCAGAGCTGCAGTTTTCAAGCGATCGATACCATTCGTTATTCGAATGTAGAGATGACTCGAAGATCGGTGCTTGAACATGCCGGCATAGCACCTTGCATGCCTTTGTTTTTCATCATTGATGATCTCGAAGCCGGGCGCTTAGTGCCGGTATTGGGAGGATGGCATCGGCCAAGTCACCAAAATTATGTGGTTTGTAAGGATGATGACTGGAAAATTCGTCAAATTCGAATGTTTTCCAATTGGTGGGCACAAAAACTCGGCGATTACGAGAAAGAATGTGAAGCTCGTTTAATCAAACTGTACGGGCGAAAATTCTTCCTTAATCTCATTCACTGAGCAGAAGCGTCCTGCAGAAATACAAGACGCTTCATAGAGCGTGAGCGCTAGTGGGCTAATTCCACTACCGCCATGATCTCAACAGGGCTGCCTTCGGGCAGTTCATTGGTACCCAGAGCAAGTCGAGCGGCTATGCCTGCGTCGCCCCATAGATCTTTAAAGACCTGAGAGGCACCGTTAATGACTTTAGGCTGATCCTCAAAGCCTTTAGCGCAGCGGACATAACCGACCACTTGAACGATCTGGCGGATGCGGTCTAAATCCCCAAGATCAAGTTTTAGAACTGCAAGGATATTCAATGCAGCGAGCTGTGCGGCTTGCTGTGCAGTTTCGATGCTCATGTCCTCGCCGACAACGCCTTTGTACTGCAGAATGCTGCCAATGTCAGGTGTTTGTCCGGACACGTAGACGAGATTTCCCACCCGTTTGGTAAATACATAGAGTCCGGCTGGTTTTTTGACTTCCGGCAGTTCTAACCCCAGTTTACGAAGCTTTGCTTCAATGTGCATTTAGTCCTCCATTAAAAGAGATCCGAAGTGATCGCTTATGCCTGAATCTGATTTAAATCTCCGATGATATCGGGTTCAGAAAACAGGGCCGTGGCGCCGCCAGTGTGGAGAAAAACCACATTGCTGCCCTTGGGAATACTTCCCGTACGAATGAGATCCATCAGTCCGTGGAAGGCTTTGCCGGAATAAACCGGATCCGTGAAGATACCTTCCGTTCTCGCAAGGTATCTGATGTCATCATTGGCTTCTTTGTAGGGTTTTTCGTAGCCTGGCCCCACATATTCAGAGTGAATCACAAAGGGCAGCTTGTCGATTCGCTCTTGTGCGCCAGCGGTTTCCAGAACGCTGTTGGCCAGCTCAACGATCTTTTGGCCATAAGTCGCAGGATCCTTTTTACCGACTTGGATGCCAATCAATTGAGTGCTGTCATCGTGCAGCATCGCCGCCCCGGCAGCCAATCCTGCCAGTGTGCCGCCGCTGCCTGTTGCTGTGACCAAGTAGTCGCAGGCTAACCCGGCAGACTCGCATTGCTCCATTGTTTCGATGTAGCACTCCGCAAAACCGGCTGCCCCGATGGGAGTGGAGCCGCCGATCGGAATGTTGTAGACCTTATGCCCTTGAGCCGCTAATTGCGCAATATGCGCTTGGAACAGATGGTCATTGGCCTCCATGGTTTCCTTGGTGCTTCGCCCGCAGGACGGCAGAATGTGAATCTCTGCTCCTAAAATCGTATCGAGCAGCAAGTTGGCTCGAACGTCATTGGGCTGAGGTTCCACGATAGCCCCTAGGTAGACAACAGGGCGCATGCCGCAGCGCCGAGCGGCGGTAGCAGTTTCCATCACGTGATTGGATTGGGTAGCGCCATAAGTAAAGACGGTGTCGCATCCCTGTTTCTTGGCGTCGTGCAGCAGATATTCCAGTTTACGAATTTTGTTGCCGCCGAAGAGCGTCGAGCCGGAGAAGTCTTCCCGCTTTATCCAAAGATTGACGTCATAAGCCGAGGAAATGCTTTCGAGTTTGTGAAAAGGCGTTGGATAAAAGCCTAAAGAGACTTTGCCGAGATTTCCTAGATGAGCTCTGGCGATCTGTGCATATGTTGCCATTTCATTCCCGTCCTTCTGACCCAATAATGCGTGCCGTATCACTTGATGCGACTTATGCCTCACAGCAAATTTGAGTCTATCAAAATAATTTGAATTAATGAAGATAATGAATCAGGACTGCGGCTCTAAGGAAGGAAAGATTGAGGAAAGATTGCCGCAGCAGAACGGCAAGTTTTCTTGGGGGATAAAGAAAAAAGCCCGCACGTTTTGAGAAACGCACGGGCAAAAGAGAAACAAAGGGATGCCTCCGATTAGAGAGGCCGCGCAAGGACGCAGTTATTTGTGCGAGATCTTGTCAAGGGCTTGACCAAGATCCTCAATCAGATCCTGAGCATCTTCCAAGCCAATATGGAAGCGGACGAACGGGCCGCGCTTGCTCCAGTCCGTGGCCGTACGCGGAGGAACCGTCACTGTGGCCAGACTTTCGTAGCCGCCCCAGCTCGCGCCGCAGGCAAAATACTTGAGCGCATCGGTAAATTTGACGGCATCTTCCTTCGTGTAGCCATCGGCAAATTCGATCGTCAACATACCCGACGCGCCCTTGTAGTCGCGCATGAAGATGTCATGATTCGGATGGGTCGGAAGTTTCGGATAGAAGATCGTCTTAATTTCCGGACGAGTCTGGAGATAAGCCACAACTTCGTCGGTATTCTTTTCGATCTGATTCATGCGGACTGCGAGCGTACGCATGCCGCGAAGGACCAGATAGCAGTCATCGGGGCTGGTCGTGAAGCCAAGGGCTTCGGGCAGCTTATCGAAGTTCTTCCATTCTTTTTCGTTGCAGACGACGACGCCCATCGTTACGTCTGAATGGCCGCTGAGATACTTTGTAGCGGCGATGACAGAAATGTCAGCACCGAGTTTCAGCGGGTTGTAGAGGTAGCCGCTGCTGTAGGTATTGTCAATAGCTACAGGAATATTATGGGCATGAGCGATCTTGCAGAGTTTGGGGAGATCAATCACTTCGTAAAGAATCGATCCCGGGCTTTCAACGAGGATCAGCTTGGTATTGGGCTGAATCAGGCTTTCAACGTCTGAGCAGTCGGCCTTGCAGAAAGTAACGTCAACCTTGACCTTGCTGAGGAAGAGGTTGCAGACCGTGCGGACCGGACCGTAGATGGCGTCGGAGACGATGAAGTGAGCACCGGCTTCTGCATAGTTGAGCAGAACCATGGCGAGGGCAGCGAGACCCGTCGGGAACAGCTGAGCGCGATAGCCGCCCTCGAGTTCACAGATGAGCTTTTCCAACTCGAAGTTGGTCGTCGTGCCGCGGGCGCCATAGGAAAGAACCCGGTCCGTTGCGCGAAGCTTGCGGTACTTCTGCCAGGTATCGTAGTCCTTAAACAAAATGGTCGATGCACGCATCACTACCGGATTGACGGAACGAACTTCAACAGACTGGTCGCCGCGGCCGCTGTGAGTGAGGATAGTATTGACGCCCATTTGATGATCTCCTTAATCAAGAAGTAGTCGGGTCATGATGAGCGGGAGGCCTGGGGGTCCCCCGCATTGTGTTTTTTGCCGTGAATTAGTACCAGAACAGGAAGTAGGCAATGTAGGTAATGGCAGTGCCAAAGAGCATCGGAATGAATGTTCTCTTTGCGACTTGGAATGGAGATACCCCTGCCAATCCAGAGATGGCCACAATGGCGCCGGTAATCGGGGAAGAGGCGCGGCCAAAGCCGAGAATCACCTGAAGCGGGAAGATCAGCTGAATGATCGGAACGCCGATGACATGCGCCACATTCGGCAGGAGCGGAGCAAACGAGAAGAACGCAGCGTTGCCCGAACCCATGATGAAGGAGAAGAGCCACACCAGAGCGCCGCCGATAATCACCATGGCTGCCAGACCGAAGCCAGCGTCGTTGGCTGCAGTGATCAGCGTGCCCATGAAGCCGGATTTGATGAGGCCGGCAGCGAAGAATTCACCGCAGACAATCAGGGAGACCACGCTCACCAGGATCTTGCCCATGCCTTCGAAGAAGAGCTTGAAAGAGGCGAGAACGTCGCGAAAATTGCGCAGGCGGATCAGCTCAAAGATGATCGCAATGATGGTGGAGATAACCATTGCCGTGACAACATCCATACGGATATGACTGCCGGCGACTTTGGAGAAGAAAATGATCAGGAAGAGCGGAATGATGGGCAGAACGGCATAGATCTTCGGGACCTTTTTGTCCTGTTCAGTGGTCTTCGCGCCCGCCAGCGTCTGAATATTGTTGGGATCAAAAACCCAGCCTTCACGCTTGTCCCACCAGCGCTGGACGAACATGTGAACGAACGTCAGGATAATGACCACACCGACAAAGAGGGGCAGCTGGTAATAGACGAAGTATTCTGAAACATCAACGCCGGCGGTTTGAGCGGCCAGAATCGCATTGCCGGAACCCGGACCAACGTCTACGAACTGCGCGCAGCCGATCACGCCGAGGGCAGACATAGGACTCACGCCGGAGCGAATGAGGATTGGGTATAGCGTGACCATCAGCAGCAGTGCAAGACCGGCATGCGACGGCACGAAGATCACCATGATCTGCGACACCAGGAAAGAGGCGCCGAGAAGAACATAGGGGGACTTGATCAGCTTCAGAGGCTTTTCAAAAACTGAGAACAGGGCGGCTGAGGCTCCCACGTGCTCCATGTAGCGGGAGAAACCGCCAATGGCCATCAGGGTGAGGCCTAAACCGGCGATGCGGGATGAAAAGCCAGTGCTGAAGACTTTGAAAATATCAAAGCCGATAAAGTTCGTCGTCTGTTTGGCATTGAGCAGATCGCCCCAGCCAAAGATAGCTGTGCATGTGAGCAGCACCACGCCGCCCATGAAAAGAATGGCTTGCGGGTAATACCCTTTGAGCAGCAGTGTCACCACCAGGGCGATGACTATAAGACCAATAATGATGGCAAACATAAGTGTTCCCCTAGAACGTCCTAACGGATAGCGATTGCTTCAATTTCAACTTTCGCCCCCTTGGGCAGGGCAGCAATGCCGACGGCAGAACGACTCGGAGCGCCTGTTTTCGGCATCATGCGTGCATACACTTCATTAAATGCAGCGAAATCATTGATATCTGCCAAAAAGCACGTGGTTTTGACCACTTTGTCCAGAGACGAGCCGGCTGCTTCGAGGACGGCTTTGACGTTGAGTAATGACATTTCCGCCTGCGCCTTAATGTCTTCGGGCATTTCGCCGGTAGCGGCGCAGATGGGGAGTTGGCCGGAAACAAAAACAAAAGTTCCGGCTGCGATGCCTTGGGAGTAGGGCCCAATCGCAGCAGGCGCTTTGTTCGTGGAGAGAATTTCCTTATCCATTTAGAACACTCCGAGATGGTGGCGTTGAACTTGTATGTCACCTTCAGAGGCTGTCGGCAGCTGAGGTCGCAGCAGGTGGAGTTTGCAGCTCAAACAGGTATTTCGAACGTTTCACAAACTCTTACAAGCAAATTGAGCTTATCAAAATAAGTTGAATCAATCAACACTTTTATTGAGGGACTTGTCCTAATATGGGGTGCGTCAAGATTGACGCTGAAGCTTTACGTTACTGCTTAATAGATTGATTTTTTTAAAGAATCACAAGCCTTTGCCGGACTTCTAGGGCCGATGGCGTGTATACTGACTTTAGCGATTGGGGTGAAGTTGTGTGAGTGACGAGGCCTGACGAATTGCTGAGCGGCATGAAAAGTTTATGGTTCAGCTTCTCGTGGCCTGGCCCTGGCGGCTTGTTGTTGGCTGGCAGCCAGTCTGTTTGAGAGAACGGTCAAGCCTCTTTCTGTCGTTCTTTATTCGTTAATCCATTTGATTTAATGGCGTTAAGTCATACCGATGCTCTGCAGAGATGGGTCTGTGGCTGCGGATTCATTTCGATATGCATCGATTGGAACTAAGCAAATGCGGCATAATATTTGATATACATCACTTGAGATGAGTGCATTGAGATAAGTTCAATTTGATTATGAAATCATCATCCGTATATCTTTTGACAGCGCAAGATTGTGAATTGTTGGATCGCTACAAACTTATTGTCGATGCTATTGGACAGGTTTTTGGGAACAGCTGCGAATGTGTTCTCCATTCGTTGGCAGATTTAGAGCACTCCGTCATTCATATTCACAACGGCATGAAGACGGGACGGGTCTTAGGGTCTCCTATAACAGATAAGGCTTTGATGTTTCTTAAAAATTGCGAAAGCCTTCATCAAGATATAACACCTGTCTATCAAACGGTCGCTCGAAATGGATCTCCGATGCGTTCGACGACCATCATGATTAGAAACAACGACCGAATTCCCATTGGATTTTTATGCATAAACTTTGATTTGGGAACGTCATTGTCAGACCTTTGCCATCTATTACTGCCGCAGGATACGAAAGGCGCTCTGGGTCATGGCAAGGGAACAGGCGGGCTGGAAGGACAGTCTTCGGAAATGTTTGTTCAGAATTTGGATGACCTGCTGCTGTCCGTAACTTGCCGCATTCGGGATCAGATCTATGCTGATGAATCGATTACAGCTCGCAATAAAACGAAGGAAATCGTTAAAGCTTTAGATCAGGAAGGATTATTCGAGATAAAGAACTCTGTCAGCAGGATTGCCAAAATTCTTAATCTTTCTAGGGATGTGGTTTATCTGCATCTCCGTTCTCACAGGGCGAAATAAAGGCTTGTACTGAGGTTATAACCGCTCCCCGCCAATCCCTAATGGGAGTTGGGCGAGACTTCTCGCCTCGTGTTGGCAGCTGCCTCGGGTTTCCAAGGTTTGATGTCGGCTCAACGCCTATTGAGCCGGAGGTCATTTCCTTTACGTCTCAGTACGGGAAGCCCCGCCGCCCTATATAGCCCGGGTCGCTTATGCACGGATGTTTGCATTGCAGCCGTGGGCCGCATTGACGCTTGATGTCCTCAGAAAGTACGTTGAGAGTCAGCCAAAGGCGTGATTCCTAAGGCTCAGCCGCCATTTCTCCCTGCCATTGCGGGGAGGGAGAAATGACGGTTTTGCTGAAGGGGGCTGCAGTATTCCTGCAGCCAAAACTTTAGGACAACTCTATTTTTGAGCGAATTTCGGAGGCAGTGTTATCGCCAAACAACGGGATGTAGCGGCCGTCCTGTGTTTTGAAAATGCCTAGAGGAACTGAAGTGCCTCCAGCCTTTCTGAAAATACGGGCATTCTCCCAAACATGATCCCGATCAGCCTGAGTAAAGCCGAAGGCCTCAGGATGGATGCCGCAGTAGTCCGGATCAGAGAAAAGCTCTTCATGCTCTCGCAGAACATCCCAGCTATTCTCCGATGCCAGCATTGCAGCCGCTTGTGCCGTACTGTAATCAGAAGATACACAGACGGGGAACCAGATGAAATCGATTTGCTCGGTGAGCAATTGACTGGTTTGCCAGAAATGGTTGGACCACGAGCATCGAGGATCAAAAACAACCAATACTTTGGGGAGAGCGTCCGAAATCCCCGGTTTGCGGATACCGTATCCATCACGGTAAAGACGTTCATAGATGGCATCGAGTTGGGTGCCTAGCCGCAGTTTGGGGTACTCCGGATAGGCGGGGATTTTAAAAGGATCCTGCTCATTCGGTGTTGCTTGCGAAAGGGTACAGAAATTGGACATAAACGATTGCCTCCCAGCGTGATCAATGGATTGGAAATAGCCAGACGGAAATGCCATATGCTGCTAAAAGCAGAGCTTCGCAGATAGCGCACAGTCCTACGGTCTTGAAAAAATCCCCTTTGAAATAGTCAAGGGAAATCGTCAGGCACATATGAGTTGGGGTCAGCATTTGCCCGCCTAGTCCGCAAACCATGGCAATGCTGAGCATTTCTAAGTTCCCCGGCGCGGCTGCGGCCACAATGGGGACGACCACAGCAACTTGTCCCTGAGTGATGCCCGTGAGAATGCCAACCATGAAGCTGAGTACGGCGATAACCCATTCGAGCGGCATCGCAGACTGCGTGACGTTGGCGACCAACGCTTGCAGCAAACCGGTACTTTCCAAGAGCTCCATGAAGAAGAAAATGCAGAATACATCTCGGAAAAGCCGCCACTCCACCGCCCGGATTAAGACGTCCGCGATTTGGACAGGGCGGCGGCAAAGTTTGAGCAGCAGCCCGGTGGCAAGTACGGTGATGCCTAAAGCTGCCCAAGCAGAAAGCTTGAAGGTCATCATCAGCACTAATGCGATTAAGATCGGTGTGAATGAGAGTAGAAAATCAAAACGTTCTTTGCGTTTTTGAGCACCGCTAATCTCAATCCGCTTTTCTTCATTCAGCGTGACATTGTGGTAAAGAACGATCCAGCCGATAACAAACGCCGCGGGCGTCAGCCAGGCTAAATGGCAGATCAGATCAATGACCGGAATGCCGGCAACTGAACAAGCCAGAATGATGCCGGGAACGATGGGGCTGGCAAATTCGCAAATGTGACGAAACCAAAAATTGACAGCGCTGAGCCTGTCGCAGCTAATGGCTTCTCCCTGGGCGATCTGTTTCACAATAGGAGCAGAAAACCGCGCTCCGCCTATGCTGGGCAGTAAACCCAAAAATGCGGCCATGATGGCCATGCTCAGTTTCTTTGACGAGGTGAGCTGCTGGAGGTACTTGACCATGCCGTCAAGACATCCGCTTTGCCGAAGTTCAATTTCCAGACAGACGACAAAGTAGAGTGACCCCACGAGATCATACGTTCGGCTGCGCTGCAGCATGGACACGACGCCGTCAACGAGCAAGTGCGGCTCTGGTTTCAGAAGCAGCCAAATGAGCAGACCGCTGCAGAGCACTGAGAAGCCTAGAGAACGCTTCAGCCGCAGCAGAACGATCAATGTGGCAACAACTAGACCGAGGATGAGAAAGATAGACATGCTCTGCAAGGTATTCAGAATTTCTACGTTTTCAATGGGTTTCTATCTCTGAGTCCAATCGGTGCAGCGTCAAAAGTTTTGAACGGTTATATCGTCGGACCGGTCACGTAGATGTTCATTGAGTTGTTATAGCGGCATTGTTCTGCTTTGGTCAGATCACCGTTGATGAACAGCATGATTTCATCGAAGACTCTCTGAGTCGCATCTGCATATGACTCTTCGCCCCGCATGATTTTTCCAACATAGCAGTCAATGTGTTCTTGGAGACACTGCCAAGTGTTTTCATTGCCGGTAGTCTTAACGACAGGAACAAAGGGAAAGCCTTGAGGCGCCCCTCTGCCGGTTGTGAATAGGATCAGATTGCAGCCGGCTGCAGCAAGACCGGTGAGCATTTCTGGCTCGCGCCCAGGAGAATCCATCATGACAAGGCCGGGCTGCTTGACGTTGTCTCCATAAGCGATGACGCGCTGAAAAATAGAGGATCCAGCTTTGGCTAGAGCGCCCAGTGATTTTTCCTCAATCGTGGTGAGACCGCCGTCAATATTGCCTCGCGTGGGCTGCCCGCCTCGCATATCGACGCCGACAGCCTTCGCCCGGGCTTCCATTTCTGAGACGCGTTTGGCAATCTCTTGTGCAACTTCCGAGGTAACGCAGCGGCGAGCAGCAATATGCTCTGCTCCCATGAATTCCGTTGTCTCGCCAATCACGACGCTCGCCCCTGCCGCTGTGAAGATATCTGTGATTTTCCCAGCGATGACATTTGCTGAGAGACCTTGGGTGGTGTCAGAACTGCCGCACTTAAGGCCGAGCTTTAGCGTGTTGAAAGGATGTTGTGTCGGGGCGGCGGCGATTTTTTGCTTTAGATCGGCTACTACGGCTTTGGCATGCTCAACCGTTTGGGTTAAGCCGCCTTCTTTTTGAATGATCAAAAATTCAACGGGTTTTCCGAAAGTTTTTGCTTGTCGGACGATTTCCTCAGTCGGTACGCTTTCGCAGCCGAGACTGACGTACAGGATGGCGCCAAGATTCGGATTCTTAGCTAGATTGGTTAGAACTTTGGCGATCAGCGCAAGGTCCGGCTTTGTTTGAGAGCAGCCTTGCTGATGAGTAAAGCACGCGACACCTTCGATGTCTGAGAGCTGAACAACGACATCGTTTGCACATGCTACGCATGAAATGATGCCCACGAGATTACGGATGCCCACACTTCCGTCAGGTCTGGAATACCCTCGATAGCAGAGGCTGCGTGCATTAATAATGGGACGATCAGGTACTTTCGGAGTGAATACTTCCTCACAGCTCTCAAGCTGAGATGCCGGCGTATTCTGTTCAGCCATATCGCCGCGGCCGCGATTGCTTTCAACGTTATGCACATGTACGTGACTGCCGGCAGGAATGTCGCGGGAGGCCGTCCCGATGACCTCCCCGTATTTCACAATGGAGTCGCTGCTGTGAATATCTCGTATGCTGATTTTGTGCCCGAAAGGGGTATCGTCCAATGCTTTGATCCGCAAGACGTCCGTCTGCCCCCCAACCACGACCTCATCGCTGATCCTGACAGACTTGAGCAGTGTGGCGGTGTTGTCTAGCGCGGATATTTGCAATGCATCAAAGGCGGGACGGGGGGACATGATGGGCTCCAATTTTTAAGGCCGCAGGCAGCTATTCTCTGGGAAGCTGTTCTTTGGCCTCAAGCAGGTGATTTTTCATAATTTGGAACGCAAGTTCACTGTCGTGATTTTTGATGGCTTCAAAAACTTTCTTGTGTTCGCAATAGGCATCTTCTCGACGTTCTTTATTCCAGAGGGTAAGGTGCCTGGATTGCCGTTGAAGTTCACTTAAAAAAAGACTTACAGTGGCAATCACTTCATTGTGTGAGGCTTGCATCAGTCTCAAATGAAATTCAAATGACATTTCCTCTGACATTTGATTATTTTCGACAGCTGTTTTTTGGACCTCTAAAATTTCTTGAAGTGTCTTAATTTCTTCTTCGGTTGCCAGCTTGGCCGCCTGTGCAGCGCCATAGGGCTCAATAGCCAGTCGAAAATCAAAAAGATTGAGCAGGGTTTGCGGAGTGATAGTGGTGACGAGAGGACCAACAACCTTCAAGATGTTGCTGAGATCAGCTGTTTGCACCAATACGCCCTTACCGCGAATTTGCTTGACAACGCCTAAGTACTCCAGAGACTTCATCGCTTCCCGGACAGGAATGCGGCTGACCTGCATCTCTTCGGCTAATTCGCGCTCAGAAGGCAGGATGTCTCCGGGCTTGAACTCACCGCTCATGATTCTTTCGCGGAGAATATCTGCGATCTGCCCGTAGAGCGTTTTATTGTTCCGGTCTAATTCGATTTTGCTCATTACAACCTGAACTCCCGAATGACTAGATCCTAACTAAAACGGAAAACAGTCTTCGGGAGTTTTGTTATTCCCAACAGAGCCAGCAGATCCCGATGGCGT
>NZ_QNRV01000010.1 GCF_003315195.1 Sutterella wadsworthensis
CGTTGCCTCCTCGACTCTGCCGAGTTACTAGTCCTTCCCGCGACCGGGCGGACAGTGGACTTTCACCACACAATCACACGTGCGCTGCCGGGCGCACCATAAATAGGGCAGAGATTGTCCTTGAATAATCTCTGCCCGAATCTTGATATTGTCTTCGAAATAACCTAAACCAGTACCGCACACTCTCTCGGTCTTCCCATTCAGACAAGCTATGATGGACCGAAAACTGATGCCGCCCAAATGAAAATAAAATTGGGCACAATACCTTTTTAAGAGTATAAATATCGACTCTCAATACCTCTGTTGGGAGGAAGACCATTCCACCTGCGAAGGTCTTTTGAAGCCATTAAAACGCTTGTCTAACAGTCGACAGCTATGGAAGTCAATATTCAGCAGACATCTTTATCTTTTATTTCTAAATAAGATGCTTGTTTTATTTAGAAATAAAGCAAAATACCATTTCTTTTTTAATAAAGCATCATACACCAGCCTCGCTTGAATGCAGGCCACTCACAGCGAGCCGGCGATGATCAGTGAGCTGCTGCAGAGATCTATCTTCTCCCCTCATGATGTGCCACAATGAGAGAACCATAACCTGATCTCAACCCTTGAATTTGTACGCAACAGAGGGTCTGACAGTGCCTCATAGAAAAGGTTTGTAAGGCATTAAAGTTCACTCTATGAGCGAATAAATCGCTCTTGCTGACGTATGTGTGGACCTAGAGCGTGATTATTTTTTCATCCTGCATACCCGGCAGTCCATCTGGCCATACTCACCTTCACTCGGTTTCTCCTCATTTCATATCTCTGTTCATATCACATTTCTGTTCGAATGGATATGTGTTTCAGAGGATCAAGTCTGCTTATGATCGAATCGAAATCTAAAATCGCATCTTTAGAGGAAAGTAATGCATATATTCAAAAAATTCTAAATTCAATGAAACTTTTTTTGGATTGTCTGCACTTTCCTATTGCGATTATCAATGTGGAAGGACGGTACGTTTACTATAACGAAGAAAGCGCAGAAATTGACGGATGCTCTCGCGAATTTGCCTTAGGCAATCTTCTGCTGAATGTTTATAAGAAAATGCGCCCAGAAGAAAGCACTATGTTGCAATCGTTACAGACTGGTCGATGCTATTCCTCGCATGAACAAAATTACTTTAATGCGAGAGGAAAACTGCTCAACTACATGCATACAACCACTCCCCTTTTCAATCAAATTGGGCAAACGGTTGGCGCTATAGAAATTGGCTGGGATGTTTCGCAGATTACCAAACTGCAAAATCAGATTCTGCTTCTCACTAAAAAGCTGCAAAGTCGCCAAAATAAACAGATACGACCTGGTGAATCTTCTGTAAAAATCATCACAAGATCGCCTTTGATGCTTAAAATCATTGAGGATGCCCGCATGTTGGCCGCATCCAATGTACCTGTAGTTATTATGGGAGAATCCGGCACAGGCAAAGAGCTTATTGCTCAGCTCATACAGAGTGAGAGCAACCGTAAAAATAATGTTTTTGTAACACTCAACTGCGGCGCACTCACGGAAACATTAATTGATTCCAGTCTTTTTGGAACGATTAAAGGCGCTTTCACCGGCGCAGATAATTCACAAGGTTATTTGGAATTTGCTAATGGCGGCACACTGTTCCTAGATGAATTCAACTCCATGCCGCCATCCATGCAGGTCAAACTTCTTCGATTCCTGCAAAATCGAACTTTCAGTCGCGTCGGCAGCCCCAAACAGCTCACAAGCGATGTCCGAATCATTGTGGCCATGAACGAAAACCCGCTCAGATTGATTGAGAAGGGAACTTTGCGGGCAGATCTTTATTGGCGTCTATGTGTCGGGCAGATTGAGTTGCCTCCGCTGCGAGAACGCCGTGAAGACATACCGCTTTTAGTAGAGTATTTCATTGCAAAATACGCTGCGGATGTGGCGCATCACATCACCGGCGTCACACAAAATGTACTTGACCAGCTAATGGCTAAACCATGGCCAGGCAATATACGGATGCTGGAGAACACCGTTCTGCGTACGATGGTTATGCAGAAAGAAGACGGCCCAATATCAGAAGTATTTTTTGACACATCAGAGTCAGACTTGTCGCAGCTCAATGAAGACTTCCCCAAACAAATATCAGAAGAATTACCAGCCTCATTAAACATCAAGAAAGCAGATAACAACGCAACAGCAGAAGATTTAACCATCGACAAGCCATATAACGAAATGGTCGATGACTTTGAAAGAAAAATACTCTCAACAGCACTGAAGAAAGCAAAAGGGAATGTTTCAGAGGCAAGCAGCCTATTAGGCGTAAATCGCAGTACTCTCAATTATAAATTGAAAAAATTAGGCATTCCTCACGGCTTTATTTCTCGAGTAGAAGTTGAATAACAAAGCAATATCTTAAAATAAACTCCAGCGAAAGAGATGATGTTATTCCCAACATTACATCACCTCTTCGCTGGAGAAACTTCAAATAATTAGTTAGTTTTTATGATTTAGAAAGTATGTGATATGCCGAAATTGAGGACAGTGCGGTCCAGACCAGCCTCCTCCAACGAACCATCAGCATTGGAGTAACTCAATGCACTGTAAAGAGAAGTGCGCCCTGAAAGGTTATAGGTAGCACCTATGCCGGCCACATAGCGGTTCACATCTTCTCCGGCAACCGTTTTCCCGTTCATGTACTGAACACTGGCCATGAGCCATGCTTCACCAAGTGTTTTTCCGACGCCAATCATGTACGAGTCATTTTGATTAACCATGTCCTCACTGCTCACTTCGTACCACCAGCCGCCAAACTGGGAGCCGGCGCCGTAGTTTTTCGCATATTGAGCAGCGCCATAGAGCGTCAAAAAACCAAAATCATAGGAGATGCCGCCGGTGATGAAGTAAGCATCATCCGTCGGGTCAGAGTGCTTCTTCCATTCGCGCTCGAACATCACCTGTGCATGGAGTCCGCCGATGTCATATTGCAGTCCGAGTCCGGTGTAGCGCGTATTTTCATTCCAGTGACTGCTTTCTGTACTGGACTCTGTGTAGCCGATTTGGTTGGAATATTGAGCTGTAAACTTAAAGCCGGCAAATTCCGGTGAAACATAGGTCACAGCATTGTCAAGACGTGAGGTTTCAATCATCGTGGCCTGAATGCCTGCGTCGGTATACCCAGCGCCGAAAGGATCTAAGGCGCAAGCCATGTCATAAGTGCCTGCAGCGCTGCCGATGGATCCCATGCGGCCGATAGCGATCGTACCGAAAGAACCGCGCAGCCCCAATACCGATTCACGCCCAAACATGCGGCCTTCAAAGGTCATTGAACCATCGTCAACGCTGTAGCCTTGTTCGAGCTTGAAAAAGACTTCTGTGCTGCCGGTCAGTTCTTCGCTGCCCTCTAATCCGAAGGCCGGAGAGTAGTTATCGCCGGAAACGAGCTCGAAGGTAGTGTCACCTCCGCGCACATTGGTCATGCGGAAACCCGTATCGACAGTACCGTAGATACGGGTTTCCGCGGCGGAACTAACTGCAGCGGAACCCAGAGCAGCCGCAGCCAGAACGGCACAGACCAAAATTTTGCGAGTGAAGATAGACTGCATGTTTGTCATCCTTGAGAGAACAGAATGAACTTCACCTCAGTTGAGATGAAGATTCAGGACCCGCCTGCCGGCCTGCCGATTGGCAGAAGCAAGCGTGAAGGGACCGATCACCAGCGCAGCGAAGGCGAGCCCTACTGCGGCGCCGATCCAAAAGCCAAGCGCGCCGAGAGAGAAAGGATCTGCAGGAAAAAGCCCTGCAAACCATGAACCCAAAGAAAGCCCAACCCCGCACAGCAGACAGCTGTGCACAAGCATGGGGATGAGCGTGATGCGGTAACCGCGAAGAACGCAGCTGCCGGAGCACTGAATAGCGTCCGCGATGTGATAAGCACTGGCTACGGTGATGAAGCTCACCGCCATTTTTTGCACCGCTTCATCAGACGAGTAGAGCGAAGCGATTTCGCTGCGAAAGATGAAATTGATAATGGAGACTGCAACAGCTAGAAAAAGCGCCATGATCATGACGAGAAAAGCTGCGTAGCGAGCACTTTCCGGTGAACCGGCACCAAGACTTTGAGAAACTAAAACGGTGCCTGCCACCCCGACTGCAAATGGAACAACGTAATAGAGCCATACCAGGTTGGCTACGATCTGATGAGAGGCAAGAGAGACCGCACCGAAACGAGCAATAAAAATCGCCATCAGCGTGTAGGAAGTCATCTCAAAGAAAATCGACAATCCGATAGGCACGCCGATTTTGAGCTGAATGCAGATGCTCTTCATCGATGGCCTGCACCATCGTCTTGATCGCATGGCTCGGTAATAGGGGTCAATACGCCAAATCAGCACATAAGCACCCAACGCAAGCCAAGAAAGCATGCAGGTTGAAAGCCCTGTACCAGCCCCGCCAAATCCCAGCTTATTCATGCAGAACCAATTCACGGGGATCTTCAAAACGACAATCCCGAGCGTCACGAACATGGATGCTGCGGGTCGCGAAACCGCGGCATTGACTGCAATGAAAGTTCGACCGCAAAGAATAGCCGGAAGTGCCAGGCCGGCGAAAAGAAGGTATTGGGAAGCGATCTCTGCGACCAAGCCGGAGGTCTCGGCAACAGCCATCCACATTTTGGTCTGCAGGGTCAGCACCAAGCCGGGAACAGCGAGACCGACAGCCAAATAAAGGCATTGATGAAGTGAGTCACCGACTTCGCGAAATCGTTTAGCGCCGAATGCAAACCCGGAAATTGGCGAAACACCCTGCAGAATGCCTGCCAATGAAATCGAAATCCATGTTGCTACAGCGATGCCAAGCGCAACCCCGGCGAGATCTTCCGCCGAAGTTTGCCCAGCCATGATCGTATCGATCGTGCCGGAGCACACGATGGCTAGGTTTGCTGCGCCTATAGGCGCAGCGAGCTTAAGGATGCTCTTAACGCCGGCACGAAGCTTCGTTCTGGTTGGCATCATCCGAAGGACTTTTATAGAAAAGGAAATAGGAAAGAATCACTAACCCGGTGAGTCCGGCCTCTGCGAGAAACATGGAGAAGCCGTCAGTGCCGAACCAGCCGCTGACGATGATCAGTACATTGGCGGTGATAACGATGACCCCCGTCCATGGATGCCACCGAACGCGATAGGTGCTTTGCAGATAAGGTTCGAGACCGCTGTTGACCAATGCACGGTATTTAAGCTGACAAGCGCAGATGACGATCCAGGCGACGCAGCCCACTTGGGCCGTACTTGCAACCAGGAAAAGAAAGAATCTGCGGGCGTTGATAAATTGCGTGAAGATGCAGACCAGTGACAAAGCTGCGCAGAACCAAATTGCACGGCGCGGAACGCCGTTGACACTCAGTTTTTTAAAGAATGCCGGGGTCATCCCCGACTGCGCCATAGACCAGAACATGCGCGAGCAGGCGAAAATGGCGGAATTGACGGCAGAAAGAGAGGCCGAAAGAATCACCAGCTTCATGAAGTCTTCTGAACCTGGAAGTCCGATTTCGCGGAACACTTCCACAAACGGACCGCTATCGCTGCTTTTAACCCAGCCGCTCGGATTCAGGATGGCGAGCACGGTGACCGCGAGAATGTAAAAGAGGATGATGCGTATACCAATCGTTCGGATGATCTTCGGAAGCGCCTGCTCCGGGTGCGGCGCTTCACTGGCCACATTGCCGACTAATTCCGCCCCCTGAAATGAGTACACCACGATGGCCATGCACTGAAAAATCGGGGCAATGCCGAATGGGAAGAGTTCCCCCTCCACCCGCAGTGTCGGCACCCATTCGGTTGTTGAGGCTTTATCGCTAATGAGCCAAATACCGCAGGCGATAAAGAAAACGATGGCAAAGACTTTGATGCCGGCGAGCCAATATTCAAATTCACCAAATGCGCCCGCAGAGAGCATGTTGACCAATGTGAGTACGGCGAGGTATCCGCCGCAATAAAGCCAGATCGGGATGTTCGGCCACATTTCGTGCGACACGATCCCTGCGGCAACAAGTCCTGCGGCCAGCGCAAAAACCCAACTGAGCCAATACATCCATCCGATGGTGTAGGAAAGCAGAGGGCTGGGGAAAAATTTGTAGGCGTAGTACTGAAAGCTGCCTGAATGAGGAAAGGAAGTTGCAAGTTCTCCGAGACACATCATGGTCCCGAGCATTACAAGCCCTGCGGCAAAGTAAGCAAGGATGGTTCCTAGTGGACCGGCTTGCGTCAGCGGTTCAGCAATGCCGATGAAAAGTCCCGCACCGATTGTGCCGCCCAGACTAATCATGGTGACATGACGCGGCTTAACCGAAGAAGACAATTTGCCGGAAGGCTCGGGAGGCTTCGAACTCATAAGTCAAAAGGGGGCGAGCCGGTCTGCTCGAGAGCCCGCCCTCATAAGCAAGGAGGAAACTCAGGTGGACTCACCGCCTCTGCCGCATCTGCCGCAGAGGGGGTGAGTCATGTTTTCAGCCTGACGGCATCAATTGATGAAGCGCTTTTCCACTCCGTCTGTTGTGCACGCCGCTAACAGCCCTGTGTAGTCGAGTTCGAAAGAAACCTTGTCGCCTACTTTGAGCGGCGTCTTGCAGTCCTCGATGTCGATGATGGTGTGATCGGACGTCTGGCCGAGCACAGTGATCGAATCGTCGCAGGGCACACAGTTTTCACTTGGCACATCCTGACGGCCGAAAGCGAGGAGTGCACGCCGACGAATGCCGCGGTCCTCAAACGTCTTCGTCTGCAGGAATGCGTCAACACCAAGCTCGCCGATCGGTACAGTGGGTTTGGAGTTGAGTTCAATGATTTCGGCCGTCAATGTATAGAGCGGAGAACAGACCTTTTCGACCGGCTTCTGCGAGTGGTGGTACTGGTCGAGGTAGTGCACTTTGACGTATTCAATGCCGTACTCGTGGAGACCGCCGATGCGAAGATGATTGAGTCCCTCTGGCCACTTGCCCTGATCAATCAACACGTAGCTCGTGCAGTTGCCCGCAGAAAGCCGAGGAATCTTGATGCCTGTGTCAGCCTCGACCTTTCTCGCAATGTCTCGGAAATCGCAGCCGTTCTTCACCGTAGGCATCACCGTGCCGTAGCAGTTGAAATTGGTGCCGAGACCATAGAGCTTGAGGTTAGGCAGCTCATTGATGAGCTTTACCGTATCAACAATGTCCTGATAGTGATCGAACATGATCCCTTCCCGGAGGTCGCCCATGTCGACCATGAGAAGAACTTCATGCGTTTTACCCTGACGGACAGCTTCTGCCGAAAGCGCCTTGATAACTGCGACTTCTGAGTTAAGCGAAATATCGGCGTAGCGGATGACGTCTTCAATTTCACTCAGCACAGGACTGCGCAGCAGGCAGGTACGACACCCGAGGGCGTCTTTGAGTTTTTTGAGATTGTAGGTGCGGGACTCAGCAATCACATCAATACCGCCCTCGAGTACGGCACGCGCAGTAGCTACGCAGCCGTTAAAGACTTTATTGACGGCCATGACTTCAATACCGTGTTCACCAAGCTCCTTCTTTTCGACGCGAGCGTTGTCGCGCAATTTAGGAAGGTCAATCGTAAGAATGGGTTTGTACATCCTGAAATCTCCAAATTACTTGTTTGCCGCATTGCGCTTCTGTGCGCGGTGATATGTCCATTCCGCCAGCGCGATAGCGAGCACCGCACCGCCAAGCAGCTTGGCCAGATAGAAGCCGTAGCCGCCCATATCGAGTTCAGCCGGCGGAATGAAGACGAGAACCACAGCAAAGAAGATCGAGCACCAACCAAGAAGAGGCAAAACGATGGGCAGGATCTTTCCGGGGATGCGGAAGGAGCGAGGCACATTCGGCTGGATCTGGCGCAGACGAATGAACGACGGGAACATCACGAGGTAAGGGATGAAGTAGCAGATCGTGGTAAGTGCGGTCAGCATCCAATAAGCCGCTGCCACAGAGGGAGAGATGAAGGTCGAGAGGCAGAGGATGCTCACGATCACGGCCTGAATAATCAAGGCAAAGGCGGGCGTTCCGTACTTCGGATGCAGTTTGGCAACGTTCTCACCCAGAATCTTGTCTTCGCGAGAAGCTTCCTGAAGCATGTAGATCGGCCCCACAAGCCAGGAGTTGACCTGACCAACTGCGCCGAAGAAGAGGCAGACGGCCATCAGCGGAAGGAGCCAAGGGGCACCCAGCGTCTCAGCACCGGACTTCATAGCCTGCATAATGCCGGCCACGATGTCTGTTTTCCCCGCAGGAACCAGCGTATTCACAGCAATCGTGCCGATCATGTAAATGCCGACGATGACAATGGCTGAAAGCGCCATCGCTCGCGGGAAGTCGCGCTGCGGATTCTTTGTGCGGCCAGCAACCATCGGAGCAACTTCAAAGCCGGCGAATGCGAACATCATTGAAGAAAGGAAGACGATCGTGTCCCACTTGGTGAAGTCCGGCATCCAGTTGGCTGCCGTCATGTAGTCCGTCGACATGGGATGACCGGAAATGAGCCAGGCACCGGCAACGAGGATCAGGATGGCGGCCGGAATAAATACACCGAGCCAGGCTGAAACCGAGTTGATGATCTTCGTCCACTGCATGCCTTTAATGTTCATGAAGGTGAGGAACCAGAAGATCACAATGGAGCTCACACCGATGAATGTCGGGTTCTCTGCCAATTCTGGCGAGATGACGTACCCGAGCGCCGTAAAGGCGAATTGCAGCATCAGGGGGAAGAAAAGCACACAGGAAAAGAGGTAGCAGACCACGATGATCCAGCCGACGCGCTTGCCCCAGGCCTCCTTTACCCAAACGAAAATGCCGCCGTCTTTCGGCCAGCCGGTAGAGAGTTCACCGCAGACCATCGCAAGCGGCAGGAATAGGCAAACTGCAGCGAGCAGCCACAGCAGCATTGCGGAGGCCCCGTAGGGCGCTACGTTGGGAATTTGACGAAGTGAGAGAATCGCAATCACATTCATGATCACGATGTCGCGAATCCCCAAGAGCGTGTTGTTTTTGTCTTCAGACATTCGATTCTCCAGTCTGAATATCTGCGATGCAGAACCTGCAGCGCAGGGGTGAGTTGAGGCGGCTGACGACTGAGCAAGAAGTCAGCCGCTTTCTTTGGGAAGGTCCCAAAATGGTTAGTAGATGTCGTACGAAACCATGTCTTCGTAGGTGTCTGCGTGCCGGATGAGACGATCCTTGCCGTCCTTGTCGATCAAGACAACAGCCGTGCGGGCGCGGCAGTTGTAGACCGTCTGACTTTCAATCGAGTACGCGCCTGCATCGAGGAAGACGAAGACATCGTCGATCGTGGTGTCCTTAGGCATCAGGAACTCTTCGCCTTTGACGCCCATGTGGTAATAGTCGCCGCCGTCACAAAGCGGACCGGCGATCTTGACGTAATGATCGTGCGGTTCAGCAATGCGGCTCGCGTTGTAGATGTAGAAGAACCAAGCGTAGTGCTGAGCGTCGGCCATGACGTTGTAACCCGCGTCACAGAACTTCCAATCCACATGACACTGAACATTGCCCTCCAAGTCATAGTTCGTCTTAATCTTTTCGCACTTGATCGTGGAGAGCATTACCGCGGCTGAGGAAGGAATCTTGCGGCCGGGTTCGATGCAGATCTGCTTGTCTTCGCCCCACTTCTGCACCTCACCGATGATGGCGTCGGCAAAGTCCTTCGAATTGATACCCGCATACATGTTGTCGTGAAGCGGGTCGCCATTTTCTTCGTCGTACTTGTAAGGCACCGGGATGCCGCCGCCCACATTAATCAAATCAAACTTAATGCCAAAGAGCTTTTCCAAACGAATGCTTTCATTGACGAGAACTGCGGTGGCCTTGGCAAACGGTTCGCTTTCGGGCACCTGATCGCCGACATGCATGTGCAGACCGCGAACCTGAACATACGGCATCTCCAGAATGCGGCGAACAGCACCTTCGGCCTGCTGCAGATCAATGCCGGACTTCGCGTGGAATGCAGTCACCAGACCAGGATGCGTGGCCGACGGGACATTGGGTTCAACGCGGACACAGACATGCGCCACTTTCTTTTGAGCACGGGAAATCTCATCGATCATGTCGAGCTCATAAAGAGAGTCAACATTGATGAGGTAAAGGTCATGAGCAATGGCGTATTCCAAGTCTTCACGGGTCTTCATAACCCCGTTGAATACGATATCTTCGCCTTTGAAACCGATTTCTACAGCCTTCTTGATTTCATTGAGCGAATTCGTCTCAATGCCGCAGCCTGCATCCTTAAGAATTCGCAGAATAGCCATGACAGAACAGGCCTTGGATGCATAGAAGATCTTGGTGTTCTTATGTCCTTTGAATGCCTCTTCAATTTCAGCGAGATTGCGCAGCAGCTCCTTTTCGGAATAAACATAGACCGGCGAACCATATTTCTTGGCGAGCTCTTCGACATTGACGCCTTCGAAGCAAAGCTTTCCGTTTACCTCGCTAAAGCGCCGATCCTTCGTGATAAGGTTGTAACGAAGGTGCTCAAAGATTTCGGTGGTCTTATCGCTCATGACAGCTCCTGAATGAATGAAAATGAAACCCATATGCGGGGCATTTCAAGTTCATACAACGCAGAAGTGATGCCAATTCGTAATTATTTGTTATATACGGAATATCGCCTTATCAGAGGTGTGGTGAAAATTAATCAGTGACAAAAATTCACCATAGGCAGATGTGTGTAGTGATCAAAATTTGTCAGTTTTGTCCCATGCAAACTGCAGCCGCATCGAGACGTGATTGCTTATAAACACCCTTCTTCCGCGGGTTCTGCACATCCCGCATTGCACCGCAGGCGGCCATTGAAAGCGCTTGAACCGCGCACAGTCATGAGCCACGCCCTACAATCAGAGACTGCAGGCTGCAACAGACCTGTACCGAACACCCTACCGCCCGAAGGCTGCGCACGCTTGAAGCGCTCTTCGGGCGCATGTATTTCTTTTCATCAGCGGAGACCAGCCTCCAAGCCTCTCCGCTCTCCGTCCGGATTGACTAAAGTCCGTTCGAAGCGCCAATGTTCAACTTTCTGAAAAAAATCATGCCCACCTCCGACACGACACCTAACCCTTTGCTCTCGATCACGGATCTGATCGACTACGCTTCCGTGCGTCCCGAACATGTCGTGCCGGCCGTCAAGTCGCTTGCCGCTCAGGTTGAAGCGGCGCTTGAAAAAGCCGATGCGCCGTCCACTCCGGCGTCATGGGAAAACACGGTTGAGCCGCTCGAAAAGGCTGTGCTTGCTTTTGGAAGAGCCTGGGGGGCTGTCGGACATCTGCAGAGCGTTGTAGATACACCGGCGCTCCGCGACGCCTTCAATGAGGCGCTGCCTATCGCCACGGATCTTTTCCTCCGGCTTTCTCAGGATGAAAAGCTCTGCGACAAGTACCGAGAACTCGCCGCTTCGCCTGAGTTCGAAGAGCTTGCCCCGGTGCGCCGCCGCATTGTTGAACGGGAACTGCGAGACTTCCGCTTGTCGGGTGCGTCGCTCCCCAAAGTGCAACGCGAACGCGTGAAAGCGATTGGACAAGAACTCTCGCAGACTTCGCAGAAATTCAGCGAAAACCTGTTGGATGCCACCAACGCCTACGAACTCCTCATTGAAGATGAAAAACGTCTTGCCGGCATTCCGGAGGAAACGCTAGCCCTCTATCGGGCGAGTGCCGAAGCTGCCGGGAAAAAGGGCTTTCGCCTGACGCTGCAGTATCCGTCCTACCTCCCTGCTATGAAGTACTGCGCTGACCGCGGCATTCGCGAAGCGCTATACCGTGCGTTCTCCACACGCGCCTCGGAATTTGACGGCGGCAAATTTGACAACACGCCGCTCATCAAGCGCATTCTCGAACTGCGTGCTGAAGAAGCGTCGCTGCTCGGCTTTAAGAATTACGGTGAATTGTCGCTTGCGACCAAGATGGCCAAGAGCCCTGCGGAAGTACTGGACTTTCTGCGCGATCTTGCCCGCCGCTCTAAACCTCGTGCAGAGGACGACGTCGCTCAGGTCGACGCCTATGCCCGAGACGAACTCGGCATCGACAAAATTGAGCCGTGGGACCGCGCTTATGCTGCAGAAAAGCTTCGCGAGGCCCGCTACAGCTATTCCGACGCGGAAGTGAAGCGCTACTTCACACAGCGTGCGGTCTTCAAGGGACTTTTCGGCCTGGTCGAAAAGCTCTTTGGCATCGAAATCGAAGAAGCTCAGGCTTCCGTCTGGCATCCGGATGTCAAGTATTTTGAAGTGAAACGCAACGGCGAAAAAATCGCCGCCTTCTATGCTGACCTCTATGCCCGAGAAGGCAAGCGCTCCGGCGCCTGGATGGACGGCGAACGTACTCGTCGAATTGAAGACGGCAAGCTCATTACTCCGATCGCTTATCTTGTCACCAACTTTGCGGCCCCGCAGGCAGGCCGTGAAGCCACGATGACGCACGACGAGGTAACGACGCTTTTCCATGAATTCGGCCATACGCTGCACCACATCCTCACCGCTCAAACCGAACCGCAAGTCTCCGGCATCAACGGCGTCGAGTGGGACGCGGTCGAACTGCCCAGCCAATTCCTCGAAAACTTCGCTTGGGAACACGAAATTGTCAAGAGCATCTCCGCTCACGTCGAAACGGGTGAAGAGCTCCCCGACGAACTCTTTGACAAAATGATTGCCGCCAAAAACTATGAGGCCGGTGCATTTTGCGTGCGTCAGGTTGAGTTCGCCCTCTTTGACATGCTGCTCCACTCGGCCTTCAATCCGAAGACGGATTCCGTGCAGGCACTGCTGGAGTCCGTGCGCCGTGAGGTTGCCGTCGTCTTCCCGCCCGCTTGGAACCGCTTCCCGCAGAGCTTCTCGCATATTTTTGCGGGCGGCTACGGTGCGGGTTACTACAGCTACAAATGGGCGGAGGTCCTCTCGGCGGACTGCTTCAGCGCCTTTGAAGAAGAAGGCGTTCTCAACCCCGACACGGGGCGACGCTACTTGAAGGAAATTCTCGAGCGCGGCTCGAGCCGTGACGCGATCGACAATTTCGTTGCTTTCCGCGGCCGTAAGCCTGAACTCGACCCCTTGCTTCGTCTCTCGGGCATCATCGAGTCTCAAAAGCATTAAGCATGCCGCATTCCCGCCCAATGCCATTAGGGATTGGGCGAGGCATCTCGCTGCAGCGGCAACGGCCCTGCCGCCCTGCCTAGTTCGATCACGGAATGAATCCGCATTGCAGACAGCCAAAAGCCGCCGGACACTCTAAAAGGCCGGCGGCTTTTTATTGGGCTGAAGCGGCATTCAGAGCGCATGATCAGCGCAACTGAAAACCGTCATTCCATACCGTTTATGGATGGAAGGCTTTCTTCACGTCAAACGGAAACGCCTGATAGCCTTCTGCGCCGTGAAGAATGATTTCAACCGAAGGCTCTTTGGCAAGCCACTTGAATTCATCAATCACGGGCGACGGGAATTTCGTATAGGAGAAGGTCTTCCAATCGAATTCCGCACCGGCCGTCGCCGAGTAGACCATGATGGAATCCTTGTCGCCGTAGTACTCCGTCAGTGACGTCACCGGGCTGTACCAAGCGTGGCCGCGCTCCTTGCCGTATTCCCACACTTGTTCAACCGTCATCTTCTTCTGGTCGACTTTGTAGACCACCGCTCGAGAGTACTTCATTTCTGGCAGCGCGGGCTGCTCCATACCGCGGGCATCGCCATTGTCAAAGGCCGAGATATAGATCACATCTCCCTTGCTCAGCTCGCTTCTCACCTTCCAGCCCGTATGCTGCGTCCAAGTCCAGTCGAAGTCGCCTTCACACTTGGAACCTTCGCACTTGATGGGCTTGCCGTTCTTGTCAACCGGCTGCAGGAGCTTATCCTGATAAGGCGTCTTCCAGCCTTCGTGCGAGCCGAGAATCCACTTCACCTTCTTGTCGCGGCCGATTTTGATAATCGCTGACTGATGGCGAGAGCTGATGATGATGGAATCATCGGTTTCATCGTAGTCCACAGAGTTGACGTGCGCCCAGTTGCGCCCGGCACCGCTGCCGACAATGTCGCCGAAGTGATCGTTTTGATCCTGCTTGGCAAGTTCTTCAGCCGTCAGGGTCTTGCCCTGCTTGGCCGGGTCGATATTCAGGCACACCGCACCCTGGTCAATCGCTTTGAGCACGTTGTCGCGGTACGGATCGAGAATTTCAAAGAGCCGGAAGTCGTCAACCACATTGCCGTCGCCATCCACCTCAAGGATCACGTCGCGCACGGTGCGCACAATCTTGTTGTCCGGGCGTTTGTATCCGTCGGAAGCTACGCGCAGCAGATAGTGGCCGTTCGATTCAATCTTTTTCGAAGCATGCGAAAAGTCGGCATACCCGGTCGGCAGACGGCGATTAAAGATCTCGCGACCCATGATGTCATACTTAGCGTAGCGCTGACCGTAACCCCAGCTCATTGCGCCGTCAGCTTCCTGACGGAAGCCCATCATCGTGCCGCCGTACCAAATGTTGTCAAAGGAATAAATGGTTTCGGGCAGCATGTACCAGCGAATTTCGCCCGTCGTATCAATGATCGTGTTCTGCGGCGAATAGTTCCACTGCAGCGCGCCGCCCACAGGGTTATTCCAAACGGTCTTGGTACTGCGTGCGTCAAGCTGCCCGAGGTTGTTGACGAAATAGAGACGATCCTTGAATTCCGGATCAACCTTCTTCACTTCCGGATTAAAGAAACCCGTATCGCGGGCGCCGTAGCCGTCTGTTTCAACATAAGCAGGCGCTGTCCAGATTCGGTACGTCTCCTTAATGTGCTTCATCTGATCGCCTTGCCAGCGGTCATACTCCACTTCCACGGTATTACGCCAGTCAGCATAAAGCCCAAAAACCGGAATGCCGCCATAGGTCTTAGCCTGGTTGTCGCCCACTTTGTAGGCGATTTCCTGTCCGTTTTGTTTCGGGACGATGCGCACTGAAACGTTCTTCAGCACATAACCGCCGTTGTAGATGACCGCAGTGAGCGGCGCGATTTTGTAGGGGTTCACGGCGACAGCACCGAGCTGACCAGGCACTTCATACGTATAGCCCGGACCCGAAGGACCAGCACCTGCCTGAACGGCTGGAGCAGCAAGCGCAGCTGCCGCAGCCATCATCAATACGGCGGTCAGCTGATTGAGCTTCTGATGAGCTTTCTGCTTAGACATTGGATCTCTCCTTGATAGCAGTGGTTTGGATTAATTGCTGAGGAAAAATTCTATTTTTCAAGGCTTGACCGCCGCATTGCGGCTTTCCTCAACGCCCGTTTCATCTTTCGCGTCGGGCCGATCGTTTTTCTTGCATCACGGCGTCTTGATCTCCCCTGTATCTCGCCCTACGATCCGTAGCATTCCATCCGCCGCACGAACAGCGCTTTCTCATGCACATCGACAAACTCGCCATTGAAGAACTCCGACTTCTGGTTCTTCTCTACAAAACGCATTCACTCAAAGATTCAGCCGTTCGCCTGAATGTCAGTACGCCCACGGCCAGCCGCATGCTGGCGCGTCTGCGTGCGGCTGTGGAGGATGAACTTTTCATTCGAAGCGCTTCGGCCATGACGCCTACTCATGCCTGCCGACGGCTCTTCCCCCGCGTTGAACGCATTCTTGCGGAAATGGATGCTTTGACTCACGAACCGCAGGTCTTTCGCCCATCACACATCAAACGGATATTCCGTGTGATGCTCCACGAACAGCTCTTTCTCGCGCACTTTGCAGATGTCTTTCGCGAAGTACGGCGGCTTGCACCAGGCGTGAGCATTGTTATTGAAGCAGTGAGTGATGCGGGTCATGAAGCGCTCAAAACCGGCGAGCTCGATGCGATGATCTTTCCCATGACGGACAACGTATCTCCGGACATCAAAGCTCAGTTTTTAGCCACCTGCGACTTCGATATCCTGATGCGAACCAACCACCCATGGCTAACCGAAGTCAATAGAGACGGCACGCCAGACTGGTCGGCGCTTAAGCGCTACGAAAAAATCGAAACAACCATCGACAGCTTCGGTACGCGCGCGCCGGGCGGGCTCGATCATTGGATTTTCAAAGGCAAACTTCCTGAGCAGCACACGGCCCTTTGGTGTCCTTATGTTCAAGCTGCAACTGAACTGCTTCCAGAGAGTGACCTCACCATGGTGGTCTATTCCCCGCTTGCGCGTGAACTCTGTCGTCGCGGCGGACTCACCGCTCTGAGTCTTGCGTCCTTAGGCTGCGGATATCCGCTGGGCTTTCTGCGGCACGGACGGCGTGATGATGATCCCGCCTTAGAATGGCTGCGCGCCGTTTTCGTCTCTTGCTTTAACCAAAAGCATTAAGGCCGCCCTTCCTGTATTGGGAAAGACGGCCCTAACCAGACTGAGTTTGAGCGGCTCAGTCTTTTAGGCGAGTGTCGCAACCATCAGCGCTTTGATGGTATGCATACGGTTGCCCGCCTGCTCAAAGACGATAGAGGCCGGAGACTCAAACACTTCTTCCGTCACTTCCACGCCGTCGGCAAGTTCAGGATGCTCCGCAATCACATTGGCGCCAACCTTGGTTTCGTCATTGTGATAGGCCGGCAGACAATGCATGAACTTCACTTGCGGATTCCCCGACGCAGCCATCAAGGCAGCATTGACCTGATAGGGCTTCAAAAGCGCAATACGTTCTGCCCAAACCTCTGCCGGCTCACCCATCGACACCCAGATGTCGGTGTGAATGAAGTCAACGCCCGCCACGGCCTCGTTGGGATCCTCTGTGATGGTAATGTGCGCGCCGGAAACGGCAGCCAGCTCTTCAGCCAGAGCGATGATTTCTGCCGAAGGCCAGTAGGCTTTCGGTGCGCCGATGCGCACGTCCATACCCATCTTGGCACCAATCATCAGCAGCGAATTGCCGGTATTGAAGCGGGCATCGCCAAGATAGGCAAAAGAAATGTCTTTCCAGGCTTTGCCGCAGGACTCCTTCATCGTCATCAGATCGCAAAGCATCTGAGTCGGATGCCATTCATCGGTCAGGCCGTTGTAGACCGGAACGCCGGCGTAGGCAGCCAGCTCTTCAACCGTTTCCTGCTTGAAGCCGCGGAACTCAATGGCATCAAAGATTTGCCCGAGCACACGAGCCGTGTCCTTGATGCTTTCCTTGTGACCGATTTGCGAAGAATGGGATTCAAAGAAAGTGGTGCCGGCGCCTTGGTCATGCGCCCCTACTTCAAAAGCACTGCGTGTGCGGGTGGAGGTCTTTTCAAAAATAAGGGCGATGTTTTTGCCTTTGAGTCGCTGCACTTCATTGCCCATGCGCTTGGCCTTTTTAAGGTCAATGGCGAGATCGACGAGATAGTCGATTTCAGCAGGCGTGTGGTGAACGAGGGAAAGAAGGCTGCGGCCGCGAAGATTCATCGGCATGAAAAGCTCCTTGGGAGTGGGTTCAAAGAACTGCGAAATAAGACTGCTGGGCGGATCATCCAAAGCATTTCATCTTGAAGGACTGCCCCTTTCCAGCAGACATTTCGCAGCTCTGCGTGGGATACGTGGATTCATTCTACGGAGAAGCGATCTTGAATCTTTAGGGCATTATCCCTATGTGAACTGACGGCCGATTAGGCTTTAACTCTTTGTTTTTATTATGTTTCTAATCGTCGACCATTGTGCAGATACCGCACGAGTGCCGGGCGAAAAACTCGAACAAGAAAAGAACGTCTTCTCGTGAAAAGTCTTTTTCCGCCGCCCGTTAGGCGATCTTCAATAGGATGGCTGGCCGAAGACAATTGGCGCAGCCGTCACAATGGAGGGTCAGTCTTTTGCTGGTATTGCAATACCGCGCCGCTCAGCTTCGGCAATACAGGCGTTGACCACTTCGCGAGCCCATCGCGCACCGCCGACAGCGCGAAAGAACTCTCGCTGTTCGCGCGTCACGCGCGCAACGATGCACACGGATGCGCCGTTGCTTTCTTCTGCGCCGCCCAAGCGTCGACGTGAACGCTGATCCGCAGGCTGAAGCTTTGAAGGCAGACGGCTCAATGACTTTGAACGTCCAGTCGTCGGCTTGCTCTGAGGCAGGATGACGGAAGCCGGATCGCCGGCGCTCAATTTCGGCATCACTTTGGGCTGCGTCATATCCTCTCCTTAAATCCTGTGCATTGTTTGCTTTAGGCCGCCTCTGCCAGCCGGCTGACTAGCGGGACGGACTGAGCCGCCTGTGGCAAACTAACTGCTTTAAGGCAATCCTATTCTTTCAGGCGCGCAGAGAATACCCGTGCTTTCGCGCAGAACAGCACGCCAATCTGCATGCTGCGCATTTCAAGACTCATTGATCATGTCCCGACTTCGACTGGCCTCCTGGAACGTCAACTCCCTTAAAGTGCGTCTGCCGCAGGTGCTCGACTGGCTAGAATCAGCCAAAATCGATGCATTGGTCATGCAGGAAACAAAAACAACTGACGACGTTTTTCCCCAAGCCGCATTCGCCGAAGCCGGATTCGATGTTTTCTTTTTAGGTCAGAAAACATATAACGGCGTTGCACTCTGTTCTCGCCAAACAACAGTTAAGACTTCGGATGTTGTGCTTGGTCTCCCTGGCTGGCCCGATCCGCAAAAACGTTTTATTTCGGCACTCCTATCACCCCTAGCGGCTCCCGAACAGCCGCCGATTCGTTTTTGCGGGGGCTACTTTCCCAACGGTCAAGCGGTAGGTTCATCAAAGTATCTCTATAAGCTCGACTGGATTGCCGTGCTTGAACGTACGCTCAAAACTTATCTTGCCGATACCCCCAGACTGGTGCTCGGCGGCGACTTTAACATTGCGCCCGCCGACGCCGACGTTTGGAATCCGGAAGCTTGGCGCGGAAAGATTCTCTGCTCAGAGCCGGAGCGAAAGGCACTCGAGCGCCTCTTTGCACTCGGCCTTTACGACAGCTTCAGACTCTTTACGCAGCCCGCAGAGCGCTTTTCTTGGTGGGACTATCGTCAGAGCGGCTTCGAACGCAATCACGGTCTGCGCATTGATCTGCTGCTTGTTTCCGAAGCACTCAAAGGGGCTGTTGAAAGTGCGTCCATTGACGACGGCCCCCGCGGCAATCCTCAGCCTTCAGATCATGCGCCGGTTATGTTGGACCTCTCACTCTGAGTGACATCATTGAGCAACTAGCCGATCCCCATAAAAAACAAGACATCATGAACGCTAAGCCAAAACTCCGCATCGGCATTCCCGGAGACTATCTTCCTTTCGGCATCATCAATGAGGATTCTCCGCTGGGATTTGCCGGGCATGATGTGGATCTGGCGGCTGAGCTCTGCCGCGAAGCCGGTTTAGCCCCGCTTTTCGTTCTGACAACCTGGCCCACGTTTATGAAGGATCTCGCCGAAGGCCGTTTTGACATCGCAGCGGGCGGCGTATCGTGGGTTCCTGAACGCGCGCGCTTAACCGATGCGCTGCCGCGCTATGCGCCCTTTGCCAAAGTTGCGCTTATTCGGCGAGACTCAATCGACCGCTTTCAAACTCCCGAAGACCTGAATCAGCCCGATGTACGCGTCATCAAGAACCCCGGCGGCACCAATGAACGCTGGGTGGACACCAATCTGACCCGGGCACAGGTAGCCACCGTGGCAGACAACGCCACCATTCCTGCCCGCATTGCCAATGAAGTGGGTGACGTCATGATCACAGATTCCTTTGAGGCACATTGGTACGCCTCCCGCGATGTGCGCCTCACGCTTGCCATGAATGGACGCCACCTGACGCCCACGGCGTGGAAGACGATGCTCGTTCGCCGCGGCGCCCGCCGCCCGGTGCTTCCCGGCCGAGAACATACGGCCGCCGCTTCCGAACCGCTTGCCCCGATCCTCTTTTCTGCCTGGGGTCGCCTGGAGCGCGCCGGTGTTCTTCAGACGCTGGCTGCCAAATGGCTGGGTGCAGGCAAACCTTCTGACGGAAACGCTCCACACTAAGAAAAAACCGCACAACTCGCCGAAATGACCGTCTGACAGGATACGCATTGGCCAAATCTGTGCTTTATTACTCTCCTTTATGAGGTATTTGGAAAAGATTGCTTCGATTAGCCTGACTGCATCGACTTCATGCAAAAGGAGATGCATTTATGCAACGTCGCGAACTTTTCCGTCTTGGAGCTTTGACCGGCATCGCCGCTGTAAGTGCTTCATTGCCGGCACGTGCCATGCCCTGCAGAAAAGATTGGGGGCTATCCGCCATTCATCTGACTGCCCTCAATTTGAAGCCAGAAGATCTTGCTATTCAGGCGCATCGAGCCGGATATTCTGCTATCGGCATTCGCATCAATCCGATCTCTAAGGGGTCGGTGGCATATCCCTACAAGGCAGGAAGTGCCGAAATCAAAGCATTCAAGAACCTTTTGAATGATCTTGGCATGCGTGTCCAAGGTGTCGATGGTTTCGCACTCAATAGCTTCACCGATCCGATGCAGTTTCAAGCGATTTTTGACACTTGCGGCGAGCTCGGCATCAAGAGCCTCTGCATCTGCGGCGATGCACCTGATAAAGAGAAATTTGCGAATATGTTCGGCAAACTGTGCGACATGGCAGCACCATACGGATTCCGAATTGATCTTGAGTTCATGGCATGGCGCACCATCGGCACGCTTGAACAAGCCTATGAGCTCGTTAAGATGGCCGACCGTAAGAACGGAACCATCGCGGTCGACTCACTTCATCTATACCGTTCGGGCGGAACGGCCGCCGACATCGATAAAGTGCCAGCTCGCTTCCTCGGCGACATTCATCTTTGCGACGCCGTGCGTACGCCACCGATTGACATGAAGCTCATTCAGATGGTGCGCGAAGGACGTGCCAACCTTGACAGTACAAGCGGAACGCCAAAAGGCTTTGAAGGACTTGTTCGAGAAGCCCGAGAAGGTCGCCTGCTTCCAGGCGATGGAGAGCTTCCGCTTGTTGATTTCATGAAGCACATGCCGCGCAGCTGCGCCATTGGCGTGGAAGTCCCTGTACCAGGCTTAGACAGTCAGACTGTCTTGAACCTCTCTTACGCACACTCGGTGCGTGTGCTTGAGAAACTCTGCTGAGTTCAAATCAGACGCCACAGTAGCACTTTGACTTTAGCGGCGTCGTTTATCAACCTTTTCAACGAGTTTGGGTTGCTGCTTCCTTTCCGGCAATCCGTCCGTAAACAATACAATCGGTAATCGCCCATCCGCCTACTCGGTCGGCCCCATGAAGACCTCCCGTTACTTCTCCTGCTGCGTAAAGGCCGGGAATCACCGAGAGGTCTTTACGCAGAACGCGTGCACGTTCGTCAAAACGAAGACCACCACAGCAATAGTGAACATAAAGGTGTTCCTTGCCGTAGTAGTACGGCGGCTGAGAAATATCCTGCGTAAATGTGGTCTTCCCGAAATCAAAATCGACACCTTCGCGCACGAAACGGTTGTAGCGTTCAAGCGTTTCCTTCAGCACTCGTGGCGAGACCTGCATCCCGGCAGCCATCTCCTCAATGCTGTCGGCTTTTTGCACAATGTCCTTCATGAGCTTTACAGAGCGACTGGCTCCCTTCGAAGATTGTGAATCTGTAACGACCCAGCATTCTCGATTAGGCAACTGCCAAATCTTTGATGCGATATGTTTCCACGAATCCCCCTCATTGACAAAGCGTCGGCCTTCCCCGGTGAGATAAATATCGGCACCAACATAGTCCGTGAGCCGACCTCCCCAGAAGGGAATGATTTGGATGCAGTCCATGTCAACCAAATCTGCGCCGAGTTTCCGTGCGAGGACAATACCGTCACCAGTCGCCGGATCTGCACCTTCTCGATAAGGGTCTGCTGTTGTCGTGAAAGTTGCATCCAGCCGAGGATCATAGTGTTCCCGCATGGCAACATTACCGCCGAAACCGCCAGTAGCAAGAACGATGGCTTTGGCAGTGAACATTTTCTCCACGCCATTGACTCGTGCTCGAATGCCAGAGATAGCGCCTTGAGGCGTCACATAAAGCAAATTGGCTTCGGCGTTCAGAAGTGTCGTCACGCCATGCATGCGCGCGGCCTTGTTAAGCGTAACGATGTAGTCATACCCCGCTCTCACCAGACTGGGAATGAAACTGCGCGAGGTGAGACCGGCTAAAGTCTGATAGGACTGCGGCGTCCAGACCAGTCCAAGAGAAGAAAGCCATTGATGTGCATCCTCGCTTTTCTCCACAAGCTGACGGACGAGTTGGGGATTGCCTCGTCCTTCTCCGGTTTTTAGAAAAACTTCCATTATTCGTTCAACAGCTTTTGTGTATGTAGCTTCATCTGCACCATCGTGCACGAGAACGCTCATATAGCCTGTCGAAAGAATGGTGTGCCCACCTAAAGTCGGCGTTTTTTCTAAAACCAAGACTCGCTTAGACCCGTTCTGTGCCGCACTCACTGCAGCAGAGAGCCCGGCAGCACCGCTCCCTACAACAATGACATCGTAGTTTTCAGCAGTTGATTCCGCTGCGAACGTCATTGCAGGAAGCGCTCCCAATACAAACAGAACATCTCTACGACTCAACATCAGCAGTTCTCCCTGCTGAGAATTTCAACCGTAATAAAAATCCGTGTGAGTTCAGCAGTACTCTTCACGCCAAGCTTGGCCTGCAGGTTTGCTCGATGCATCTTGACTGTTGTTTCCTCAATACCAAGCGATCGGGCGATTTCCTTGTTTCGCATACCCTCAGAAAGTAGTTTGGCAACCTCACGTTCTCTCCCAGTCAGTTTGCCAAGTCTTTCACGCAGGTCTGTCAACTCCTCTTCTCGTGCCGTCTTCTGAATGGTCCGTGCAACTGCTGTCGTCACTCGTTGGAGTAGCTTCTGCGGCTGAACTGGTTTTTCAAGAAAGTCGACGGCTCCATGCCGTATCGTATGGGTTGCCATCGCAATGTCGCCATGAGCAGAAAGAAAGATGATCGAAATATTTTTGATCTCACGCCGCATGAGCTCCTGCTGCAGTTCGAGTCCTGTCATGCCAGGCATGCGAACATCGAGAATGAGGCATCCTGGCCGAGTGAGTTCATCATCGGACAAAAAAGCGAGAGCGCTCTCATAGGTCTTAACGCTCCAACCAACGGACGCAAGGAGCATCTTCTGTGAGTTGCGAAGTTCCTCGTCGTCGTCAACGATTCGGATGAGCGGAAGCGTCGTGGTCATCGGTCTCCCTCCAATGCTTCAAAATCAACCAAAACCTGTATTCCTCCCGCAGGAAGCCGTTCGATAACAATAGTTGCCGAATGTGCGTCAGCGATGCTACGGATGATGCCCAGCCCCAACCCTAGTCCTCCGGAGGTCGAGTCACTAGCCTGAGTGAGACGCGCAAACGCTTCATCATCCAGTTTTGGACCGTTGTCTGCCACACAGAGACGATAGTTGCCGTTAACCAGAGTAACAGACACCCAAATCATCCCATCAACACGGCTCGAGACTGCATGAGCCGCGTTCTTGAGGAGATTAAGCAATAGGATTTCAAGCTCTAATTCATCACCCTGAATGAAGGCATTGGAGGCTAAATGCTCAACTCGCACAAGAGGCGAGAGGTCAGAATAGTGCGAGAGACTCATCAAGGCTTTTTGGACGATCCCATCGAGCATGCAAGGTGCGTGATGAGCATCCGGGCGTTTCACGTATGAGCGCACACGATCAATGATCGCTGAAATGCGGAAGGCCTCACGTTCGATGCTTTCTGCAGTTTCATCGAGTTGGTCATCGTCGACGCAGAGTACTTCAAGCCTCAACTTCGTCACCGCGATGTAATTCACGATTGCCGCCACGGGCTGCTTAAGTTCATGAGCGATCATGGAAGACATCTGTGCAGCGATCGTATTTCTTTCCATCCTATTGATGCGCTTGGCCATCGCCGCTTCCCGACTAGCAATTGCCTCCTTCTCAGCAATCGTTACCTTCAAGTCTCGAGTACGACGATTCACCAACCAGTTAAGCCGCACTTCATTGAGAAGCAACAAGCCAATTCCCAATATGCCGAGTGCGATCTCACGACTGAAGCGATGAATGAATTCCTTAAGTGTCCATTCTGGCGGGGCCCATGGCCCAATCTGCAGCGTGGCATAGAGCGAAGCGACTTCGTCAAACTTTCCTGCAATCTGCCAGGAAAAAGTGGGCTCTTCAGGCATCGTAAGCAACGCAATGCTCACATCCTTCAGCAATGTCGGCTGTGAAAAGTTGAGGGCTCCAAAAACAAGGTCGGGATAGAGTGACGAGGAGTGTGCGCAAGTGAGTCCATCGTAGTGATGCTCGTTGATGACTCGTAATCGCCCTTCGTCCAGAAGACCTGACGCCGTTGCCTTCTCCAGCTGACAGGCACTTAGCACCCCCGCATCACTTTTGCCTGAAAGCACGTTCGTAATCACGTCCGGGATTTGAAACGTCAGAAAATGCACCTCCCGAAAAAACGACTTTTCATCATATCCCTGCCGATGGATTTCTCCCTGCAATGCGAGCCAACCGCCAAGACTGTCTGGCAGGGAAGCCGCTACCGTTTTGTCTCGCAGATCTGCAAGCGAGTGAATTGTCGTATTGGTACTGGGGACAATCAGCGTCGAACCGACGGAGTGTACTGGATCAGCGGCACGATTCGTCTTGCGCACGGCGAGCGCTTGAGCACCGTAAACGTTGATGAGTTGGAGAAAGACGTCGCTTGGTGCCACGATGAAATCGGGGCGAATACGTCCTACATCATCGATCGTACGGTAAACGGAGAGCTCTAAGAGTTCAATTCGCCTGCCTGGGAGAGCCTTTTCAAGCCTCGCAATCGTCGGGTTAAGAGTCTCCGCCCTCCATCCCGGTTCATTGGTGTCCACGATGCCGACTACCACCCGTTCCTTCTCTGCGGCAAGCGCAGAGGAAACTATTAGCAGCATGACGGTGAGCAGGACAATTAGCGTCTTCATAGGTTCGATTCTATGAACGCCACCTGTACTTCATCTACCTCACAAAGTAGGTGGTTCGGAATCAGAGCGACTTTTAGATTGAATGCCAACCACGAGAAGTGCTGAGCACCTCGAATTCGAGCAGCTATCCGCCCAGCACAGGCTTTTCAAGGAGAAACCGCCATGTTCGATCGCCGCTCCCTCATCAAGTCCGCTGCCGGCAGCATGGCCGGAGCATTCCTTGCTCCCGCTTTTGCTTCATCCGTTCTCAGTCCTGACGATAAGCTCATGCCTGTTGATACTCGCAACGGACGAAGCGGCTGGGCCAAACCCGTCAAGCAGGTCATTCAAATCAAAAATTGCCGCATTGGTGAAGGTACGCCGAAAGTGATTGCATCTACAACGGCAAAAACGCCCGAAAGCTTTCTGAAGCTCATGAAGGAATATGCCGAGATGCCTGAACTTGACGCCATTGAGATGCGCCCTGACTACATCGGGGAGCTCTCTGGCAAGGAGTTTGCCGATCTTTCTCGAGAAGCTTACAAGCTCGCCGGCAATAAACCCGTCCTCATGACTTTCCGTGACAAAACCGAAGGTGGCGGTCGTCATGTAACCGATGACTGGTACGGTCAGTTCTACACGGAAGTACTCAACAACGGTGCCGTCGATTGGATCGACATTGAACAGTTCCGAGATATCTCCGTCTGCCGAGAAATTGTCAAACTTGCCAAAGCCAAAGGTAAAGTGGCGATGTTTTCCGACCATGAGTTCAAGTGGACCCCGTCGGAAGACGAAATCATTCGGCGTCTGCTTATGCAGGAAAAGGAGGGAAGCGACATTCTCAAACTCGCCGTCATGGCACACAACACCGGTGATGCACTGCGCCTGATGAGCGCCACCTGGAAAGTGCGAAACTACTACAGCGGCAAGCCAATGCTCACGATGGCCATGGGTCGCTGGGGCGTGCTTTCTCGCGCTACAGGTGAATTTACCGGTTCGGACCTCACGTTCGCCATGGTGGGTGGCATTCCCTCTGCCCCAGGCCAGATTCCGTACAAAGACGTGAAAAAAGTCATGGACATCCTTCACGATGCAATGTACCCGAAAGGTGCCTAATCACCTAAGGAAAGCACAAACGTCCGCCCTCAAGGGCTGATTTTTCTGAATGATCAACGCATAGGAAATCAACATATGCGCAAATTTGCTCTCTTAGCGTTAGCCTCTGCTGTCACCTTGGCTTGGGGAACCGCACAGGCATACACTCCCGGCATCTATAAGGCATCCGCTCCCGGTATGGGAGGTCCCGTTGAAGTAACCGTTGAGTTCTCAAAAGACGCTATTACCTCCATCACGGTATCCCCCAACAAAGAAACGCCGGGCATTGGTTCGACGGCTGTCGAACAACTTCCTGATGCGATTACTAAGAATCAGAGCCTTGGAGTGGACAGCATTTCCGGGGCAACTCGTACGAGCAGCGCCATCAAAGCTGCCGTTGCAGACTGCGTAAAACAAGCTGGTGGAGATCCAGATGCACTTGCGCTTGTTCCCATCAAGAAGACTGCTGGCTCCAAGAAGTCTCTTGAAACCGATCTCTTAATCGTAGGCGCCGGTGGTGCTGGTCAAGTTGCATCAATTCGTGCTTCTCAACTTGGCAAGAAAGTCATTCTGGTTGAAAAGATGCCCTTTGTCGGTGGCGCCGCAGCGATCAATGGCGGCACTGTCGTGATCCAAGGTTCCAAACTGCAAAGGGAGCTTGGAGTCCTTGACGACAGTCCTGAAATCATGCGACAAGACCTCCTAAAGAACGGTCATCAGAAAAATGATCTTGGCAAGCTCTCGCTATATGTAAACGGAATCGGTCCGACGATCGACTGGCTTCTCGACACAGGCCTGAAAATTGATACAAAAGCCGGCTTCACCAATGAAGCTGAGTACAGCAAACCGCGCTGTATTCGTTGGGTCGGCGGCGCTCCGGCAAATATGAAGTTGATGTTCGACCTTGTAAAGCAAAGCGGTACGCAAGTTTTTACGGGTACACGCGTTGAAAAACTTCTTGAAGAACATGGCCGTGTAGTGGGTGTTGAAGCGGAGGGTACAGACGGCACGAAATATACGATCCGCTCCCGTGCAGTTCTTCTTGCTACCGGCGGCTTTGGCTATGCCAAAGATCTCCTTACGGGGAACCTCAAGCAGTCGCTTTACTACGGTCCTGTCAGCTCAACCGGTGATGGGCATAAGATGGCTAAAGCTGTCGGAGCCAAACTGCAGATGATGGATCTTGGCAAGATTTACCCGAACGGCGTTGAAGTTGCTCCCGGTATCGCCAAATCAACTATCTGGGCGAACAAAAATGCCTTTGAAAAAGGTTCTGGTATTTTGATTGCCAAAACTGGCAAGCGCGTCATCAGTGAAACGGCTTCCAACAATGCGATCAAAAATGTTGAGCTTAAACAGCCTAAGTCGATGCTCTACATTCTGATGGACCAGCCGACGTTCGAGCTCTTCAAAAAAGGACTCAACATTGGCGGCATCACTGAGGGAGAGATCAACACCTGGATTGCGCAGGACGGTAAGAAAAGCCCCTTGCTCGTCAAAGCCGAGACAATTGAAGCTGCCGCGGAAAAACTCGGCATTAATGCAAAGAACCTTGTTGCGGAAGCTGCCGCCTATAACGGATTTGTCAAAGCAGGTAAGGATGCTGCCTTCGATCGACCGACCAAGTTCATGACAAAGACAATCTCCACGGAAGGTCCGTTCTACATCATCGAACAACAGCCACGCTTTGCGACGACGATGGGAGGAGTCGTAACAAACGACGATTTCAACGTACTTGACGACAAAGGAAACAAGATTGAAGGTCTCTTTGCGGCTGGAGAGCTTGTCGGCGGAGCCATGGGCGACGACTCCCCTCCGGGTGGCAACATGGGTTGGGCCGTCACTTCCGGCCGACTCGCTGCTGAAGGAGCAGTCAAAACCATCAAATAGCTACTGCAGCTTTTTTAAGCGTTAAATGTAGATATATTAAAGGGATATTGCAAAAGTCCAGACGAAAAGATCATGCAATATCCCCTTCTTCGTATTTATCTGCGATGTTTGAGAAACACCGTATTAACTCGAGATCCAACTCACAATCATGGTGAGGACAGAGGATTTTCATCACTTGCTCCCAGATGTGCTGCCCGACGGCATCTCAAACAAACAGCGCGAATGTTTCGCGCTGTTTGTTGTAACTTCGCCAAGGCAGACTGAGGGACTAGAAATCCTTTCAAGCTAGTCCCTCAAGCGATTGGATTATTTGACTGCGTTCACCCTGCGCGGCTGATTGAAAACACGAACGGGCGGCACCTCATCCTTCCAGAGCGAAACTTCCACATTGCCGGTTGAAGAAACATTGCCTCGGGCAATTTTGGAGGTAATAACGTCAATGGCAATCGTATTGGCATTGCCGTGAACATCGATGCGGCCTGCCGGCGTGTTTTCCGGTTCAAACCAAGCGCCGTGCTGAATAGAAACCACGCCCGGCTTGATGCGGTCACTGACCTGCAGCCCGCAGAGGCATGCTCCGCGACGGCATTTCACAAGTACGACGTCGCCATTTTTCAAGCCGCGCACTTGAGCATCCGCAGGGTTCATCCAAACGGGTTCTCGTTCTTCAACCGACCCGCGTCTGGCTGTGTTGACGTTGTCGAGCTGGCTGTGCATCCGATAGCGTGACTTCGGACTCACAAAAGCCAACGGATACTCCTTCGTTGCTTTAGCGGTACCTTCAATCGGTTCAAAGTAGCTGGGATGGCCTTTACAGTCGTCATAGCCATAGCTCGCGAGCTTGGGTGAATAAATCTGGATGAGCCCCGACTCTGTACCTAGGGAGTTGGCTTTTGGATCCTCTCGGAATGTCTTAAAGGAAACAAACTCTCGGTCCTTTTCTTCCACCTCGAAAAAGAGATACCCCTTCTCCCAGAAATCTTTGAATTCCGGCATGACAATGCCTTTTCGAGCACCGTTGTTGCGGCAATCGTTGTAGAACTTTTCGATCCACTGCATTTCGGTGCGGCCCTCCGTAAAGGCCTCTTCTATCCCCAAACGCTTAGCGAGCTGCGTACCAATCCAATAGTCGCTGCGCGACTCGTATTGCGGCTTGATAACCTGCTTCATTGCAACCAGACCGTCATTGGTTTCTGCGCCGATGTTGGTAATGTCATTGTGCTCAAAGGTCGTGCAGGCCGGCAGCACGATATCGGCGTGACGAGCCGTCGCAGACCATACATAGTCTGCGACGATCACGGTATCGGGCTTCTTCCAGGCCCTTTCAAGGCGGAAGGTATCGGGATGATGGCAGAACGGATTGCCGCCGCCCCACATCACCAGATGAATATCCGGATAGGTGCATTTCTGACCGTCAAAATCAACGGTCGCCCCGGGACGTTCCAACACCTCCGTGATAGCGGCAACAGGAAGCAGTTTTGTAGATTTCCACGGCAAAACCGGGCGCACTGGCTTGGGCGAACCCGGAAGACCGCTCATGATGGGGCCATTAGAGACCGGCGAACCCGCGCTTGCCGACTGATAGCGAGTGCCGAAGCCGCCGCCGGGAAGGCCAATTTGACCCAGTACAGCCGCGAGCGTAACAACCATCCAGGAAGTCTGTTCACCGTACTGTGCACGCTGCATGCCGTAGCCAAACATAATCATCGTGCGGTGTGCGGCCAGATCCTGCGCAAAGGCACGGATCTTTTGCGCTGGCACACCCGTGATCTCAGCCGCCCACTCCGGCGTCTTTTTCACGCCGTCCTCTTCACCCAAGAGGTATTTCTTCATCTCCTCCCAGCCGGAGCAGTATTTGGCAAGAAACGCATGATCAGCCTTGCCGGTCACTTCGAGCTCATACATCATCGCAGCCATCAGCGCACAGTCGGTACCCGGATTAGGCGCGATCCATTCAGAATCCATATAGGCAGCGGTATCCGTCACCAACGGGTTAACGGAATAGGTCTTGATGCCCTTCTTTTTAAGAGCGCGGAAATAACCAGCATGGTTGTGCAAAGGCGTAGCCGCATTGACGTCCGCTGTCACGAGCGGATTGCAGGCCCAAAAGACGATACGTTCCGTGTGCTTCAAAATCACTTCATAAGTCGTCATGCGCGGATTGGAAGTGCCGACAACATACGGCATGATCGACGCATGGGCTGCCTGACTGTATGAATTGCGCCTGCGTGAGAATCCGCCCATCAGATTGAGCAAACGATTGACGATAACAGTGGCTTGATTGAGCTTGCCAGTGGACTTCCAGCCGTAAGAGCTCCCATAGACGCCCGACGGACCATAGGTGTCATACACACGTTGAATTTCCTTGGCAGCGAGATCGAGAGCCGTCTCCCAAGAAACACGCACAAAGCGGTCTTCGCCACGGCGTTCGCGAGAAGCCGGACCATCTTTGAGGTAGCTTTCACGAACCATCGGATAGTGAATGCGAGCCTCTGAATAAGGCAGTTCGGCAAGGCCCTCCAAAACAAAGCTCGGCGCATAGTCAAACTCAAAAGGTTTGACACGAGTAATGCGGCCGCCTTGAACGACCGTACGCATGATGCCCCAGTGCGATGCATTGATGCTCTCGCCTTCATTCAAAATGGACGCGGCCTGCTCAAAGGTGCCCGTCGTATTCAGATCAATACCGGCTGCCGGCACCGGTTCATACACCATCTTGCTTTGGAGGCCTGCCGTGAATTCTTTCGGAATCTTACGGATATCAGATACCTGCGCCTGCGCCTTTTGAGTGGCCGGGATACCGACAGCCAGCCCAGCCGCTGTTGCCGTCTTGAATAAATGACGACGAGAAATATTTGTCATATTAAGACCCTCCTTATGTTATCAAGCTCAGCAACTCTGCTTGTCGGATAGACCTCTATCAGCATCAATTTTCTTTATTTTGTGAAATGTAAACTCATAAATCACAAAATATTGTGTTTTCATGCACAGCTTCCGGCTTGTGAAATCCACTCTAATCGTGACGAATTGATATCTAAATTCGTAATTCCACTGCTTATTCTTGTATTAAATAGCGATACTTAAAATGAGGTACGAAATGAGAATCGTTTTCACATAATCCAGTCATCAATGATTCCGCTCGGTATTGGGCGATCTATTTGAGGAAAGCATCCGAAGAAATGCGTCTGGCGTCCGCACTCAATCCAACGCGTTCAGAGAACTGCGACATTTTCTTAAGAGGACTGCCCTAGCCTGCATGAGGCTTCGCAACGCTCCTTCGACGGGCACAACGCACCGATCGCGAGCATGCTCTAATAATTAAGGACGCCGTCTACTCGTAGAATGACGGCGTCATCTTTTGAAAAATCAAAGTTCTTCAAGATAAGGAAGAGCTTTTTTGCAAAAAAAGGATTCATCATGCAGCGTCGTACTATGTTGGGCGCCATCGGAGCGGTGGCACTCGCAACTGCCGCATCCTTTCCGCTGACCGCCCAAGCGGCGCTCAAAGGCGAAGGCGGCAATCCCATCCGCATCGTTGTGCCGTATCCGCCGGGAGGCCCGCTCGACGTTTCTGCCCGCGCTATCGCTGATGCGGTTTCGCCTGTGCTCGGCACGGTGGTCGTGGAAAACCGCCCTGGCGCCGGCGGCAATGTCGGCATGAGCTACGTGAGTCACGCCAAGGGTGACGGCCACACGCTTGTGATGGGCGTGGTGGCGACGCTTGCCATCAATCCTTCGCTTTATAAGAAGCTGCCCTACGATCCGAAGGGCGACTTCAAACCCGTAACACTCGTCGCCACGGCAGCCAACGTTCTCGTTATTACGCCCGCATTCTCTGAAAAGACCGGCGTCAAATCGGTGGCTGACCTGATTGCCTACGCCAAAGCTCACCCAGGAAAACTCAACTATGCCTCCGGCGGTAATGGTTCTGCCGGGCACATGGCCGGTGAGCTCCTGAAAAACAAGGCGGGCATCGATATCGTTCACATTCCGTTTGCGGGCGCCTCTCCGGCGCTCCTTTCAGTCATTTCGGGGCAGACCGACCTCATCTTCGACAATCTGGCTAGCGCCGCCGCGAACATTCATGCCGGCAAGCTCATCGCGCTTGCCGTCACCACGGAAGAACGCACGCCGCTACTCGCCGACGTCCCCACAATGAAGGAAGCCGGTGTTCCCGACTTCGACATTTATACGTGGTTCGGTCTGATGGTGCCGGGCTCAACGCCCGATGACATCGTCGATGAGCTCAACGCAGCCATCGTTCCGGTTCTGCGTGACCCGGCAACCGTAAAGAAATTCCAAAGCTTTGGCGCACTGCCCGCGCCTAACACGCCTGCCGAATTTTCCGCCATGGTTGAGCGTGAGGCCGAAAAGTACAAGATGCTCGTGAAGATTTCCGGCGCTCGCGTCGACTGATGTACTCCAATACGGTGTACAGAACGATGACCTCCTCGCCGTTCTGAAAATCTTCCCGAAGAAGGAGCCTGTTGACCCATCAACCGGCTCCTTTGGCTTTTTTGTTAATTCCGCTTCTGGCTTCACCCTAAGCAGCCCAAACGACTCCCTGTTCAGGCCAGCATTTTTATAATGCGCGCGGAAACAACCACACCCCAACCGTATCGACCTGCTGTTCACGTATCCGCGCCCCTGCAATGCGGTCTGCTGCTCAGCACGAAGAAATGGTTGCAACCGCAATGATTAAAAATCAAAAAGACTTCGCCGCAGGGCTTTTTTACATCGTGATCGGCCTGTTCGGCGCGACAACACTCGGCGAAAATGAAATCGGCAGCCTCTCACGCATGGGCCCGGGCTACTTCCCGCTCATCATTTCGACAGGCATCATCCTCACCGGACTGGCCATCGCGGTTAAATCGCTTCTCCTTACGCCGGCGTTGCCCTCAGAAGGCCGAATTGAGCTCGGCAGACCGTTCTCAGGCCTGCTCATTCTCGGAAGTGTTGCGCTCTATGCCGCAACACTCCTGACACTTGGCTTCGTGCTCTCCATCAGCTTGATGGTGATTGCCGCCTCCTGTGCACACCCGCTCTTTCGCCTTCGCGACGCTGTTATTTCCGCGGTAATTCTCACGACGCTTTCAGCGCTGCTTTTCGTGGGCGGACTTGGACTGATCGTGCCGATGTGGCCGACGTTCTTCTGAGAGGAGGCACTTAGACCATGGATCTTCTGAACCACCTCCTTATCGGCTTTGAGAACGCCGTCACCTGGACGAACCTGCTTTACTGCTTCGTCGGCGTGACTTTGGGTACGCTTGTCGGAGTACTGCCAGGCATGGGCCCCGTGGCCACCGTGGCGATGCTCCTTCCCATCACGTATGCGCTTGACCCGTCCACAGCGCTCATCATGCTCGCAGGCATCTATTACGGTGCGCAGTACGGCGGCTCTACCACCGCCATTTTGGTCAACATCCCAGGCGAAGCTTCGGCAGTGGTGACGTGTCTGGACGGCCACCGCCTGGCGCTTGCCGGCCGCGCCGGCGCTGCGCTCGGCATCGCCGCCATCGGCAGCTTCATCGCCGGATGCTTTGCCACTGTGGTGATTGCCGCCTTTGCTGAACCCCTCACGCAAGTCGCTTTCCAATTCGGCCCCCGCGAATACTTCAGCCTGATGGTCCTGGGCCTGGTCGGCGCTGTTGTGCTTGCATCCGGCTCGCTCCTGAAAGCGGTCGGCATGATCCTGATCGGCATTCTGCTCGGCTGCGTCGGCATGGATGTCAATTCCGGAGCGCTCCGATATGTCTTCGGTATTGACGAGCTGATGGACGGCTTTGACTTCGTCGCGCTCTCGATGGGCGTCTACGGTTTTGCTGAAATCATCCGCAATCTGGATGTGCTCGGAGACCGAGAAGCCAAGCCCGTTCCTGTGGGCCGCGTACTCCCGTCCAAAAATGACCTCAAAATTTCTGCCGGCCCGATTACCCGCGGCACACTGATCGGTTCATTCCTTGGCATTCTCCCGGGCGGCGGCGCACTGCTCTCTTCTTTTGCGTCCTATACCCTTGAAAAGAAGCTCGCCGGCGAAAAGGCCAATCCGCCCTTTGGACACGGCAACATTCGCGGCGTAGCCGGCCCAGAATCGGCAAACAATGCCGGCGCACAAACGAGCTTCATTCCGATGCTCACGCTTGGCATTCCGTCTAATGCCGTGATGGCTCTGATGATCGGCGCTCTGATGCTCCACGACATTGCTCCGGGCCCGCAGGTAATGACCAACAACCCCTCGCTCTTCTGGGGGCTCATCGTTTCCATGTGGATCGGCAACGTCTTCCTCGTGATTCTCAATATCCCGCTGATCGGTCTTTGGGTGAGGCTTCTGCGCGTGCCGTATCGGCTGCTTTATCCGGCGATCCTCGTTTTCTGCGCGATCGGCGTCTATTCGATCAACAACAATCCCTTTGACATCTGGATCACTATCGGCTTCGGCATCTTTGGCTGGATCGTCAATAAACTGGGCTGCGAATGCGCCCCGCTGATCCTTGGTTTCATCCTGGGCCCGATGCTCGAAGAGAATATGCGCCGAGCGCTGCTGCTCTCCCGCGGCGATCTTTCGACCTTTGTGACCGGCCCGATTTCGGGCAGTCTGCTCGCCGTCTCAGCCCTTCTCCTTCTCATCGTGATACTCCCGGCCGTGCGTTCGGGACGCGAAAAGGCATTTGCTGAAGAGGATTAGCGAGGGCCCCCTGACGAGGCCGCTTCCATACAACTTTTGCGTCGTCCGGTTTGCTGTTTTACGGCGAACCGGACGTTTTTCTTCGGAGCGCTTCAGAACACTTTGCCGGCAAACACCGTCCGCAGATGCTCCGTCCAACGGCGAGCCGCCTGCCAGTCGTCCTCCGAGGCGCCAAATGACTGAGCGGACTGGTCCCACCCAGAGAAAGCGAGCAGGTCACCGGCTTCGAGCGCCGGCAGGTGAACCCCGGGAAGCGTATCGGCCGACACCAAGTGAAGCCCCATCCTTTTGGGCTCAAGCGTCGGGAAAGCCGCCTCCCAGCCGAGCATCGGAATGAGAATGCCTTTGCCCGACGATTCACGCTCATGACCCAAAATGACCGGCAGCGCAATGCCGCCTTGAGCGTCTGCCGATGAGTCCGATGCGCTCTGCTGCGGATTGGGAGCCAGAAGAACAGCCGTTTCTTCCGCCCAAAGCGTCTTTGAACGCCGGCGATCTCGCAGCCATAAAATCGGCCAGACCGCAAAGAGCACCCAGAAAGGCGCCGTCAGCACCGCCGAGGCGATGAGGAGTCCCCCCGCGGGCATGCCGCGAAAGGATACAGCTGCGCCAAAGACAGCCCAAAGCCACCAAACAAGCCAGTAACGGCGCCGGCGCGCCGCAGAAACCGGCGTTTCGACCTGACGGTCGACCAAGTCGAGCGTCGTTTCCTTCGAAGCAGATTGAGCAGTCATGCGTTTGAATTCCGATCATCAAATGGCGTCGCGGTCCGCCGTACGGCCTGCTCTGCACGAGCTTTCGATTCAGCAGAAAGCACTCGGGCGCGAAGCTGTCCGCAGCCGCCGTCAACGTCTTGCGCGGCGGAATCCCGCAGCGTCGCGACAATGCCGGCTGATTTCAAACGGCGTACGAGATGGGCAGCATGTTCGCGGTCAGGGCGGCTATAGACGCTCCCATCTACGGCGTTCACAGGAATGAAATTCACCATGGCGTAATGGCCGGTCAGCAGTTCAATCAACCGATTAACCTCTTCTTCACCGTCATTTACCCCCTGAATCAGCGTCCACTGGTACTGCGTGGGGTAGCCCGTCTTCCGCGCCCAAGCTTCCGCTGCCTCGGTGAGTGCCTTCACGGTCATTTTTGCTCCGCGGGGCAAAAGCGTTCGGCGCTTCGCATCATCGGTGGTATGGAGCGAAACGGCGAGTGCCGGACGAGCAGACATTCGATTGAGCGCCTCAAAGAGCCGCTCATCCCCCACCGTCGAGATCACCAGGTCTTTATGCCCGAATCCGCCGTAGAGCGCCAGAAACTCCGCTGCACGAAGGACATTGTCAAGGTTGTGTGACGGCTCGCCCATCCCCATGAAGACCACCTTTTTGGTCTCTGGACGCAAACGCCGAGCCAACGCGGCCTGCGCCGCAATTTCCATGTCGGAGAGCTGCCGCACCAGACCGCCCTTGCCTGTCATGCAGAAAACGCAGCCGACGGCGCACCCCATCTGAGTGGAAACGCAAACCCCTCGACGAGGCAGCAGCACCTCTTCAATGGTCTGACCGTCGGCCAGTGTGAGCAGCAGCCGTTCACTCTCCGGATCCGCTCCGGGATGGCGAGAGCGCACCGTCAGCACAGCGTCGAGTCGGCTGCGGATGTTCGCAAGGGCCGCCATAAGCACCGCCGGCAGCCGAGCCGCCCGGCTGCGGGCAGGCTGCTCGGCTTCAGCACCCAGCGCATCGGGCCATGCCGCACTCGGCGAACCCAGCCAAGCACGGCAGATGCGGCGCAGATGCGCGGGCTTCGCTCCGAGTGCACCGAGGTGCGCTTCAAAAGCGGCCAGCGACGGGTACGCCAAAGGGCTGCCCGAAGAAGGGGTGGAGCTGATCGACGCATCAGTGCGTTCTGTCTGAGTCATGAAGCTGCTGCTGGATACGAATGGGGGGCCGTGAAGGAAGTGGCGCGTTGCTGCGGCCATTTTTTCCGATGCGCGACACTATACGCAAACGACGCGTTTTATTCAGCTCGGGAGCAATTCTTCACGGCGAAATATAGCGGCAATGCCCGCCGCAATCGTTTCTTCTGTTTCAGGCGTAAAGGTCTTCCGAGGCATCGGCAAACCGAAGCAGAGCGCTTTCACCCAGCGCTGTGCGGTCACTCGCAAGCGCAGGTCAGTAATGCGGCGCACGGGTTCCGCGGGATGCGCCAGCACGGGCTCAAGCGCCTCTAAGACTTCGGGGAGATTGGCGGCATCAAGGAGTTGAGCGGAAACAAAGAAAAGAAGGAGCGGCCGACGCTTTTTGACTTCTTCGGCGAGCCGCGCCGCATCCGCGGCAGCCGCTTTCAGCACCCGTCGATCCAGCGGCCGATCGGCCTCCCAGCGCTGCGGCCAAGTGAAGATCGAAAAACGCGCAGCTTCTTGCGCAACAGGGAATCCCGCACGTTCGAGCCACTTCAGCAGCTGCGGAACCTCAGGGCCCCGATCCACCTGTCTTGCGGTGATGCGCCCGCGAGGGCGAGAAAGCTTTTGCCGCTCCAGCGCTTGCGCTGAAGCATCTAGCCCAGGACTGAGCGTCGGTCCAAAGCCGGGCGGGAAAACGAGAAGCACGCCGCCCTGCAGATTTTCCGGCGTATCAGCCGTTCCCGGTACGTCAATCCGCTGAGAAAACTTAGCCTTTGAACCCATTAATCCCTCAAGGCGCATACGCATTACGCTGCGCCATCGTCCAAGGACTTGACTTGATCCTTCTTTCGCACTGGCGGCAGACGGCTTGCCAATTCATCGGTGAGGCCAAGCTCTGCAATCTTGCGGGTAAGTGTATTGCGCCCGAGCCCAAGGCGCTCGGCCGCCTCTATGCGGCGTCCGCGGGTGGCGCTCATGGCCGTGCGGATGAGCGTGCGCTCAAACTCGTGCGCCAGCGTTTCCCAAACCTGCGGCTCGCCCGCTTCCAGAATCCGCTCGGCTTCGGCAGCCAAAAGCGCCTTCCAGTCACCCTCCGCATCCGTCGATGAGGCGGCCGCTGCATGGGGTTTGCTACGAAGCGGCGCAGAATGCGACTGTGCGGAAGCCGCTTCCGGCGTTTCTGTCTTGAAGCCCTCTTCTGCCGGATTGCCAACGGCTCCGTGCGTATTGACCGCATTAAGCGCCTCCGGATGTGCGGCTGCCGCGGCTTCCTTATGACGAATTTCATAGGGAAGGTCTTCCACACGGATTTCCTGAGCCGGCGCCATGACAAGAAGCCACCGGCAAAGGTTTTCGAGCTGACGAACATTCCCGGGGAACGGAAACGCACGGATGACATTCAATGCCTCTGGCGTCAGGGTTTTAGGCTCCACGCCGAGTTCCCGCGCACCGGCAGCGAGAAAATGTGCCGACAAGGGGGCAATGTCCTCAACTCGGTCACGCAGCGGTGGCAAGCGCAGACGGATGACGTTCAAGCGATGGTAGAGGTCCTCTCGAAACTGTCCGCTCTTGACGCGTTCTTCCAGATTCTGGTTCGTCGCGGCAATGACGCGAACATCGGCCTTAATGGGCTGGTGACCGCCTACGCGGTAAAAGTACCCGTTGGAGAGTACACGCAAAAGCCGAGTCTGCAGCTCCATCGGCATATCGCCGATTTCATCCAAAAAGAGCGTGCCGCCCTTGGCCTGCTCAAAGCGGCCCAGACGCGTGGCCACCGCGCCGGTGAACGCGCCTTTTTCGTGACCGAACAATTCACTTTCGAGCAGTTCTCGAGGGATAGCCGCCATGTTGATCGCAATGTAGGGTGCACGGCTGCGGCGGCTGTGCTTCCAAATGGCACGCGCAACGACCTCCTTGCCCGCTCCGGACTCTCCGGTGAGCAGCACGGTGACGTTGCTCTGCGAAAGCCGTCCGATGGCACGAAAAACTTCCTGCATGGCTGGCGCCTGACCAATCAGGTCAGGCACCGGTGCCGAGGGTTCGTCAATCGGCGAGGCTGCCGACGCCGCGCCTTGTGCGGCCGCGCCCGCCTGACCGGCTGCTGCATGCAGACCGCGGCGGCGGGCGTCTTCCATGGCTCGGCTGATGAGTTCAACAGCTTTGAGCACATCAAAGGGCTTGGTCAAATATTCAAACGCGCCGCCCTGAAAGGCGGAAACCGCGCTTTCCAGGTCAGAGAAGGCCGTCATGATAATGACCGGCAGTTCCGGCACAAGCTCCTTCACCTTCGTGAGGAGATCCACGCCCGAGAGACCAGGCATACGAATGTCTGAAACCAGAACGAGGGGAAGCTCTCCGCCCACAGTCTTCGCGGCCTCGAGCGCATTCAAAGCGTCCTGACCGCGCTCAAAGGTGCGGCAGCCAATGCCGGCACGCGCAAGCGCACGGTCAAGCACCCAGCGGATTGCCCGGTCATCATCAATCACCCAAACGGGTTCGCGGCCGGCATCATGTGCGCCGCGGAGCTCTCGCAGAGGCGGCTTGCCTGTGCTGCCGCCCGCTGCCGGTTGAGTTGTGCCGTAGTCCGAGGTGCCGTAAAGGTCGTCCACCATGATTTGTTCTTCCAATGTTTGTCGTCAGCGTTTCAGAGCGTCTTTAAAAGCGATTCGCTACGCACCTTTGCCGTTCTTTGCTTCTCGGTTTTCACGCGCTTCACGGCCTTCCAGCGGCAGCAGTACCGTGAAGTCTGTCCGGCCGGGACGGCTTTCGAGCGTAATGCTTCCGCCGGCTTCCTCCACAAAGGTCTTTACCAATGCGAGTCCGAGGCCCGAGCCCTCCGCACGGCCGGTCACCAACGGGAAAAAGATGCGCTCCTTCAAGTGCTCCGGCACCCCAGGACCGTTGTCGACGACATCAATACGCAGTGCCGTACGGGTGCGGGTCCCTGCGAGCATCACATCGCGCGCAATGCGTGTTTTAAAAATAATGACAGCCGTCCCGTGAGCGCGACCTTCCGTCATGGCCTCTGCGGCGTTCCGCGCAAGGTTCAGAAAGACCTGCGTAAAACGGCCGCGGTCACCGAAAACGGCCGGCGCAGAAATGTCGTAATCACGCTCAATCGTGAGCCCTTGGGCAAATTCAAGGCCGATAAGGCTGCGCACATGTTCGAGCACTTCATGAATATTGACCGGGCCGGCTGCTGCCGGCGTCCGATAAGGCATGAGGAGTCGGTCAACCAGTTCCTGCAGTCTTGCCGCTTCTTCCAGGATGACGTTCGTGCATTCACGGTCTTCGTCACGCACGAGTTCGCTCTCAAGCAGCTGCGCCGCACCTCGGATGCCGCCCAAGGGATTCTTAATTTCGTGCGCTAAATTGCGCAGCAGCTCGCTGTTGGCGGCACGCCCCGCCTCTGCAATCGCATCGCGCTCAGCTCGTAGCGCGTCATCAAGATCAACCACTTCCAGAAGCGCCGTGGTGCCCGACGGGGCATTCGAAGGCTTAGGCGAAAGCGACGAAAAAGAGGCTCGCACCCGCACGGACGGAAGAAGCCCCCGCAGAAACTCCACCGCCGGAAGCATGAAGGATGCTGCTTCAACGGCTCCCGGGGCAGCCGCACGCCGTCGAAACCAGCCGGCCGCTTCGGGGAGGAACTCCGCTACATCTACGCCTGACAATGCCCTGCGCGTACGACCGATAAGCGTCTCCGCCGCTGCGTTGGCCGACGTAATGCGGCCCTCGTCATCGAGCAGAAACACTGCTTCGGCGAGCGCATCGAAGAGATCAAAGCTGGTGCCGACGGCATCCGTCAGGCTTTCCTTCTCAGTCAATTGCAAAAACTCCTCTCAAAGCAGGCAGGCGGAGCATTGAAGCTCATCAGCTCCTATTTATGAAAAAAGGGAACAGTGCACGCACCGTTCCCTTCATTTCGACCATGGCCGTCAAACAATCGATCAGCATTGTCCGGACGGCCGGATCCCATTTTGACTGCTACCCCGAACGGATGAGGGTTCGGAGCCGCAGAGGCTGAAAGGGATTAGTGCGAGTAGTAGAGATCGAAATCAAGCGCCGTCACGGCCATTTCAGCGCGGAGCACGTCCTTGCGCTTTTCGGCGATCCAGGCGTCGATCAGGTCGTCGGTGAAGACGCCGCCGCGGGTGAGGAACTCACGGTCACGGTCAAGACTGTCAAGCGCAACCTCGAGGTTCGGCGCAACAGTCGGGATCTTGGCGTTTTCTTCGGGCGGCAGATCGTAGAGGTTCTTGTCAGCCGCTTCGCCCGGGTGGATCTTGTTCTGAATACCATCCAAACCAGCCATCAGCAAAGCCGAGAAGCCGAGGTAAGAGTTGCAGAGCGGATCGGGGAAGCGCACTTCGATACGGCGTGCCTTCGGGCTGTTGACGAACGGAATACGGATCGAAGCCGAGCGATTGCGCGACGAGTAGGCAAGCTTCACCGGCGCTTCAAAGCCCGGAACCAGACGCTTATAGGAGTTGATGCCGGGGTTCGTAATAGCGTTAAGCGCACGAGCGTGCTTGATCACGCCGCCGATGTAATAGAGCGCCATTTCAGAGAGCCCGGCGTAGCCATTGCCCGAGAAGAGGTTCTGGCCGTCCTTCCAGATGGACTGGTGGACATGCATGCCCGAACCATTGTCGCCTTCGATAGGCTTCGGCATGAAGGTGGCGGTCTTGCCGTAAGCAGCCGCTACGTTCCACACCGTGTATTTGAGAATCTGCGTCCAGTCGGCGCGCTGCACGAGGGTGCTGAAGCGCGTGCCGATTTCGCACTGGCCGGCGCCGCCCACTTCGTGGTGATGAATTTCAACGGGCACACCCTGCTGCTCAAGGAGCGTGCACATTTCGCTGCGCATGTCGGTCAGGCTGTCGCAGGGCGGAACAGGGAAGTAGCCCCCCTTGGCGCGGTTGCGGTGACCAAGATTGCCGCCTTCAAAGTCAAGACCGGACGACCAGGGCGCTTCTTCCGAACCAATCTTGAAGAAGGAGGAGCCGGACTGATGATCCCACTGGATGGAATCAAAAATGAAGAATTCGGGTTCCGGGCCAAAATAAGCCGTGTCGCCGATACCGGTCGACTTCAAATAGGCTTCAGCACGGTGGGCGAGCGAACGCGGATCACGTTCATAGCCCTTGCCGGTCGTCGGTTCAAGCACGTCGCAGTTGAGCACGAGCGTATTGGCCTCACGGAACGGATCCATGCGGGCAGTGCTCGGATCCGGCTGCAGCAGCATGTCGGACGATTCAATGCCGCGCCAGCCGACGAAGGAAGAACCGTCGAAGGGCTGACCAAGTTCAAACGTGTCTTCATCGATCTTATCGGCCGGAATCGTCAGATGCATTTCCTTGCCGAGCAGATCGGTGACGCGCAAGTCCACGTACTTGCAGTCGTTGTCCTTGATCATCTGCAGTACATCAGCAGCGGACGTCATATTCATCTCTCCTACTTCGACGGCGGTTCGGTTCTGGAACCTTTCCAGACCAACGGGTTCCGCCGCGGTTCCCTTGCGGGGTAAAAACTGAATGGGGGAAGCCCCTCTAAAGCGGCCCGCCGGAGGCACTCTCCGACGCGGCTGCCTTGAAGAAGGCGTACTCGTATGAGAAGCAAGGTCCGTGCCAAATGCTGAACATGCCAAACAATGCGACGGCGCCAATACCCGAAAACCGCACCGTTGACGTATTTGCGGGATTCCCCGAATGATTCGTGGAACCCCTGACCTGCCATTTCATTGCCAGGCCTCTCAACTTTGGGGCGCAATACCTTCCGACCTTCGGCATTATGCCTTGAAGCTCAGTCATTGCGCACCAATAAAGTGCATGCCAGGCGCAATACGCACCAAAGTTGTTCTCGTCAGTGCCTTCCGGTGCAGTCCCATGCACAACGTTATGCACGCCGAGGCTCGAAAAAGCCCGGCTGATGCGGCTGCAGAGGAAAGACGGCTGCTCCAAAATTCAAAAACTGCGCCAAAGTTGTGCATGGCCAAGACGAACTCAGCGCGGGTTGCTTATAGAAAAGCTTCCTGAACATCCGACAGGAAATCCAGGCCCTTGCGCGTCGGCGCAATGCGGTCGGGATCCGCCGAAAGCAGACCGTCACGGCGCAAGCGTTCGAGCTGCGGCAGGATGGACTCAAGCGGCAGCCCTGAGCGCTCCGCATAAAGCGAAGCCGGCACGCCGTTAAGCAGTCGGAGGGCATTGAGCATAAATTCAAAAGGACGATCCTCGGGCGGCACGAAATGACTTTCTTCCGCGCCGCTCCCCGTCGCCTCGAGAGCCTCAAGCCATTTCCGCGGATTGGCCCGCCGAGCCTCTCGAAGGATGCTGAAGCCCTCAGCATTCACAACGGAAAGTTTGCCGTGGGCGCCCGGCCCCGCCGCGAGATAATCGCCGAACATCCAATAATTCAAATTGTGCCGGCACTGACGGCCGGGCTGCGCATAGCCTGATACCTCATAGCGTGTATAACCCGCCTGCGCCAGTAAAGCTTCCACGACATCACCCATTTCTGCCGTTTCATCAAGATCAGGCAAATCTTCCGGCAGGCGTTTTTCAAAGGCAGTGCCGGGTTCAATCGTGAGCTGGTAGCAGGAGAGATGCGTCGCTCCTGAGGACAATGCTTCTGCCAGTTCCATCTGCAGATCCGCTATTGATTCTCCCGGGAGCGCGTACATCAGGTCGAGATTGAAGTTCTCAAACGACCGTCGCGCCATATCAATGGCTGCACGCGCATCGTCAGCAGTATGAATCCGCCCCAAGCGCCGGAGTTTCTCGTCGCTGAAACTTTGCACGCCGATGGAAAGACGATTCACCCCTGCGGCACGAAAGGCTTTGAATTTCTCACTTTCTGCCGTACCGGGATTCGCTTCCATCGTGATCTCGCAGTCTTCGGTCAGTCGAAAGCGGCTGCGGATGCCAGTTAAGAGCCGCTCAACCGTTTCTCCCGACATCAGAGAGGGGGTTCCGCCCCCCACGAAGATCGAAACAATCGGACGATCGGCAATCTCCGGCGCTTGACGGCACCAAGCCTCCAGATCCTGCAGTACGCCCGCCGCATATGCCGACTCAAAAGCCAATCGATCCGCTGCAGAAGCCGGCAGACGGTGTGAATTGAAGTCGCAGTACGGACACTTACGAACGCACCAGGGCCAGTGCAGGTAAATGGAGAGCGGCGGCATGACCGGCGGACTGATTAAGGGCGTTTCTGCGCTCACGCCGCACCCCAGCCCCAGCGCTCCTTCAGAAGCCGAGCCATCTTCACGAGTGCTTTGCCGCGGTGACTGGAGGCATTTTTGGCTTCTGGCGAAAGTTCTGCTGCCGTTGCGCCGGCTTCAGGCAAATAAAAATAAGGGTCGTACCCAAAGCCGCCGCTGCCCTTGGGAGCTTCAGCAATCACGCCCTCCCAGGTGCCTTCAGCAATGAGGGGCTCTGGGTCGTCGGGCGACCGAACAGCAACCAGCACGCAGACATAATGCCCCTCACGGTTCTTAACGCCATGCAGTTTTTCCATCAACAGGCGGTTGTTGTCTTCGTCTGAGGCATCTTCGCCCGCAAAGCGGGCGGAATAGACGCCCGGCGCTCCGCCCAATGCATCCACGCAGAGCCCCGAATCGTCAGCCATCGCCGGACGTCCGGTTTCTTTAGCGGCATGCCGAGCCTTGGCCAGACAGTTTTCAATAAAGGTGTGAAAGGGCTCCGGGCAAGGCTTTACGCCGAAGGTCTTTTGGCTTTCTACGTGCACATTGAGGTGCGAGAACATCGCTTGAAATTCGCGGATCTTGCCGGCATTGCCGGAGGCAAGCACAAGAATAGGATCGTTTTTCGTCATGATTTTTTTTACTGCTTTGCTTCTGTCTTTTCCGTCAGAGCCTTGCGCTGAAAAGCCGCCAGTTCGGCATTCCCTTTTTTTGCCAGCGCAAGGAGTTTGGCGAGGTCACCTTCAGAAAACGGATCTCCCTCGGCAGTGCCTTGAATTTCGACATACTTTCCGGCACTTGTCATGACGACATTCATATCCGTGTCGGAAGCACTGTCCTCAACGTAATTCAAGTCCAGCACCGGTTCGCCGGACCACATGCCTACGGATACCGCGCTCACCTGTGCGAGGATGGGATCCTCAGAGATCATGCCCTTGGCGAGCATCCAATCCACGGCATCGCGAAGGGCAATCCAGGCGCCTGTAATCGAAGCGCAGCGCGTGCCCCCGTCGGCCTGCAGCACATCGCAGTCGATCTGAATCGTATGTTCACCGAGCTTTTTGCGGTCCACAACGGCGCGCAGACTCCGGCCAATCAAGCGCTGAATCTCCTGCGTGCGTCCCGTCTGTTTGCCGCGGGCCGCCTCACGGTCGGTGCGGGTACCGGTGGAGCGAGGCAGCAGCCCATATTCAGCCGTCACCCAGCCTTCGCCTTTGCCGCGAAGGAAATTCGGTACGCCGACCGTCACACTGGCGGTACAGAGCACATGCGTATCACCCGCACACATGAGAACGCTGCCTTCAGCATATTTGGTGAAGCGCCGAGTAATTTCAACCGGGCGGAGCGCATCAACTGCACGACCGTCGGGGCGCGGAACGAAAGCTTCTTTGGGTGTAGTCATCATCTTTTCAAGCATAAGTGCATTTGACGCACTGATCTGCGCATCAATATTCATCATCTTGCGAAGCGTCATTATCGTCGAACGGCGAACCCTGTATCCGCAGGACTATGCGCCCTGCTTTCGCTCGGATTCTGTTTCTGACAAACCTAAAGATGCTTGAAAGCTTCAATCCCGCCGGCCGGCGCTCTACAATTCGCAAACCTTGAAGTTAAGTCAGCTTCACTCATTTTGGGTGGATGCAGCCCCCCTCCACCCTCCGCTATTCTGAAGGAGCAAAAGTTTCCATGCCTTCAATTGCCAGCATGACGGGCTATTTCGCCGCGGACGGGATGACGCCCGCCGGTACCGTCACCGTTGAATGCCGTTCCGTCAACTCCCGTTTTCTTGATCTCACGCTTCGTCTTGACGACACGCTGCGCTTTGCCGAACCCGCTATTCGCGAGCGTCTGCAAAAGCGCCTCACGCGCGGCAAAGTTGAAGTCCGCATGTCGCTGTCAGCCGATGAATCGGCGCTGCCGGCTCAAATTAATGAAAGTGCGCTGAAGCGCCTCCTTGAGCTGCAGTCCGCCGTGCTGCGTCATTCTCCTGAAGCGGCGGAACTTTCCGTTTCAGAAATCCTTGAAATGCCGGGCATCGCCCATACCGCTCAAACGGATAAGGACGAACTGCTGCAGGCAGTTCTTGCCGTTCTCGACAAGACTCTGGACGGCTTCATCGCCGCCCGTGAACGTGAAGGCGCTGCGCTCGCCAAGGTCATCAACGGCTATATGGACAAGATGACGTCCGTCGTTAAAGAAGTCCGTGCGGCTATTCCGCAGATCCTTGCCCAGCTGCAGGCCAAACTCGCTGCACGCCTTGAAGATGCGTTGTCTCAGACGCTCACTCAGCAGGGAACGCTGACGAAGGAAGAAATTACCGAACGGATCCGCCAGGAAGTCACGCTCTACGCCATGCGCATGGACGTTGACGAAGAGATGAACCGCTTGACCACTCATATTGCTGAAGTTCGTCGTCTGCTGGCCGCTGGCGGCGCTGTCGGACGCAAACTGGACTTCATGGCGCAGGAGATGAACCGCGAAGCCAATACGCTGGGCTCCAAGGCTGCTGCCATTGAAATGACGCAGGCTTCGCTCTCGCTCAAGATCACCATTGATCAGATGCGCGAACAAATTCAGAATTTGGAATAAGGAAGGACGAACATGCCTGAAGTGAGCATTAGTGAACATGCCCGCAAAACCCGCCATCCCGGACGACTCTTTCTCGTGACGGCACCCTCTGGTGCCGGCAAGTCGTCACTCGTCAATGCGCTTCTCGCTCGTCAGCCTAACATCAAGCTTTCAATTTCCAATACCACGCGCGACCCGCGGCCCGGTGAAGTGAACGGCCGCGAATACCACTTCGTCACCGAAGACATGTTCCTCGAGATGAAGTCGCGCGGTGAATTCCTCGAAAGCGCTTACGTCCATGGGCACTACTACGGCACGAGCCGCCCCTGGATCGAGTCCCAAATGGCTCGGGGCAATGACGTGCTCCTTGAAATCGATTGGCAAGGCGCTCGTCAGGTGCGCGAAAAATTTGAAGGGACCGTCGGCATCTTCATCCTGCCGCCCTCGATTGAGGCGCTTGAATGGCGGCTGCACCATCGCGGCACTGATTCTCCCCAGACGATTACACGTCGTCTGATGGGCGCAGGCGCCGAGATTGCACATGCTCCAGAATTCGAGTACGTTATAATTAATGAAGAATTTGATACGGCTCTGGCGCAGCTCGAAGCTATCGTAACAGCGAGCCGCCTCACTTATGAACAGCAGGCGCTTCGTCACCGCGACCAATTCGCCAATCTCGGCGTTCCGGTCTAATCTCCTGACGATTGAACCTGCCGCTCTTCAAACGAGCAGCATTCTCTTAAAAAATTTCTTTTACTGGGAGCGCATTCTCACTATAGAGGAGCGCTCTTCATTTTCCGCTCAAGATAAAAATGGCCCGCATTACTGTTGAAGACTGCCTGAAGAAAATCCCCAACCGCTTCCAGATGGTTTTAGTTGCCGCCTACCGCGCACGTCAGCTCTCTCAGGGCTATGCGCCGAAGATCGATGCCAAGGACAAGCCCGGCGTTATCGCACTGCGCGAGATCGCCGACGGATTGATCGGTACGGACATGCTTAAGAACGTCCGCTGATCCTCTCTAGGCGCGCTTCAGGACGGCCGGAAAGCCTCTCTGCTAAGGGGAGACGCCGGCCGTTTGTCGTCTCTTGGAAAAATAACTGCGTCCCTATAAAGATGAATACGCGACATTTCGCTGCAATCGCGCCACAATGGTAGGCAGATAAAAGAACTGGAATCAGAGCAATGGCCCTCGACAACCTTCCTGCTTTTCCCGACGACATGTACGACACCGCTCATGATGGTGCCGTTCCGCAGCCCGTCACACCGCGTAAGCCCATTTCGCCCTTTAGCTTCACGAAGCACCTTACGCGTACGCCCGTGCCGGTAGCCGTCGTTCCGGAAGATCTGCCCGACGCGGACCTGCCGCTCTTCACGCCGCAGCCTCCCGTTGGCGTCGTAACTGCTCAAGCATTGGTTGATACTTGCCGCAGCTATCTATCAAATGCCGACGTTGAAAAAATTCGCGAAGCCTACCGCTACGCCGACAACGCTCATTTGGGACAGTTCCGCAAATCCGGAGAGCCCTATATCACGCACCCGATTGCCGTTGCTTCCATTCTGGCGTCTTGGCGCATGGACGCCGAAACGATTGAAGCGGGCCTTATGCATGACGTGCTTGAAGATACCGGCACCAGCAAGCGGGAAATGGCCGAAAAGTTCGGCATTGAAGTGGCTGAACTCGTCGACGGCGTCTCCAAGCTCGATAAGCTCCGCTTTTCTTCAAACGAAATTGCTCAGGCCGAAAGCTTCCGCAAGATGCTGCTGGCCATGGCTCGCGACGTTCGAGTGATTCTCGTGAAGCTCGCTGACCGCATCCACAATATGCGTACGCTTGGCGTCATGCGCCCTGAAAAACGCGCCCGCATTGCTCGCGAAACGCTCGATATCTATGTGCCTATCGCACACCGTTTAGGGCTTAACAATGTGTTCCGCGAACTGCAGGAACTTTCGTTCGCGAACCGCTACCCCTTCCGCTACAAAGTTCTCTACGCCAATGTTCTGAAAACGCGTCAGGCTCGCCGCGAATTCCTCGAAAAGATGATGGAGGATACTCGTACGGCACTTCTCAAAGCCGGTATTCCTTGTCGAATCCTCGGTCGTGACAAAACCATTTACGGCATCTACAACAAGATGCGCGAAAAGCATCAATCCTTTTCGGACGCGCTCGACATTTACGGCTTCCGACTCGTTGTGAAAAATCTTGACGACTGCTATCTCTCGCTCGGAGCCCTTCATCGCCGTTTCAAACCCGTTCATTCGCGCTTTAAGGACTTTATTGCCATCCCGAAGTCGAACGGCTACCAAAGTCTGCACACGACAGTGATTGGTCCGGACGGCACGCCGGTTGAGTTTCAGATACGAACAGAGGAAATGCACCGTATCGACGAAAACGGCATTCTCGTTCATTGGCTCTACAGCAGCAGCGAAGACACTTCTGACTTGCAGTCCCGGACAGCTGCGTGGCTTCAGAATTTGCTTGAAATCCAGCGCACCAGCACGGACAGCACAGAGTTTCTTGAAAATATCAAAGTCGACCTTTTCCCCAACCGCATTTACGTCTTCACGCCGAAGGGCAAGATTATTTCGCTTCCCAAGGGATCTACAGCCATCGACTTCGCCTACGAGATTCACACCGACGTGGGCAACCATACGCAGGCCGTTCGCATCAATGGCGAAGCCAAACAGCTTTCAACTGCGCTTCGTAACGGCGACCTTGTTCAAGTTGAAACCTCTCCGGATGCGCACCCATCCCCCGAATGGCTCGAATACGTGCATTCCGGCCGCGCCCGCGCGGAAATTCGTCAATATCTGCGCAGCTGCCAATTCGATGAATCAACGAAACTTGGCCGTCTAGCACTCGAAGCCCTGGCCAACGAACAAAAGATTGACTTCACTACCATTCCGATTTCGATTGAGGAGAAGCTTCTCAAGGAATTTGGTGCCGACAGTCTTGCCTCGCTATACGCCATGATCGGACTCGGCAAGGCTCTCCCTGCCGCGGTTCTTCATCGACTGCGCTCGCTTATGCGCGAGGAGAATCTGGATTCCTCCGGAGAAGAACTCCCTGCCGTCATCATCAACGGCAACGAAGGCATCGCCCAGCATCTTGCGGTCTGCTGCCATCCGATTCCCGGTGACGACATCACGGGCTACAACCGCCCGGGACTTGGACTCACAGTACATCGTGAGGACTGCCCGCATGCCGCCCGCGGCAAGCAGGCGGATCCCAACCGTTGGATGCATCTGGAATGGGGCCCAACGAAGCAGGGAGCCCACTTCTCAGTACCGCTTGAAGTTCGCGTGAAGGACGCACACGCCGGCCTCGCGACTGTGGCCGCTGCCGTGGCCGAAGCTAATTCGAGCATCACTGCGGTAACGCTCGATGACTCTCAAGGCGAGCATATCGTGCATGTAACGGTTTTAGTGCGCGATAAAAATCACCTCATTCATGTCATGCGCACGATTCGTCAAAATGACGTTGTTATCAAGGTCAAACGCAGTCTTGAGGAAGGCGTTTCTACCAAAAAGAAAATCAATTAAACCGGTCTCAAGAACCACCGCACCTTGAACTGCGACTCTAACAAGAAGGGACGATTTTGAAGCTTCAAATCGTCCCTTCCTCATTGGCCTTTTGTGCCGACTTTACGGTACCGGCTGCTGGTCGGTATAGGTAACTTCAAGAATTTCCAACGTATCTACGCCGGCTGGATGCGTGCTTGTAGCCGGCGTCGGGAGCTTCACTTCGTCGCCTTCATGACGACGAAGGAATACACGCGCAATGGGACTAATCCAACTCACATCGCCGTGTTCTGCATCTGCTTCATCGATTCCAACAATGCGAATCTTGCGCTCTTCACCACGCTGATTGCAGTAAAGAACCGTAGCGCCAAAAAAGACTTGATCCGTTTCTGGATGAGCCGCAGGATCAACAACCTCAGCTGACTCAATACGTTTATTCAAAAAGCGAATGCGGCGATCAATCTCACGCAGTCGTTTTTTGCCGTACAGATAGTCACCGTTTTCGCTGCGATCACCGTTGCTGGCCGCCCAAGCCACAACATTCACGACATCAGGACGCTCAACATTCACTAGATGTTCACGTTCATCAAGTAAGCGGCGATAGCAAGCCGGCGTCATGTAATTCTTAGTATTGGGGGGAAGTCCCGGAAGTTTCACTTCTTCATCATCACTATCAGCCATGATGCATCCTTTACAGCTTTAGGAGCACTGACACTCAATACCCCAACACTCTACTTCACTAGAGAATCTTCAAAATTATTGTCCGTTGCATTCAGGAACAGCAAATATGTCGGTTCAAGACTGCATAACGACAAAACCGGAAGGTCCGATGGAACCTTCCGGTTGAAATTCTGGTGGGAGGAGAAGGATTAACCCACCCTCTCTCACTAGGAATTCCAGTACATCTATAAAATGTTATACCATCTGTTATACCATCCGGCGCGGCCTTAACTGGAACGCCACAGCAGAGATCATAACGCTACGAGCTATAGCACAGAAACTGGCGTGTGTGCGTCTTTTGCATACCAGTTAATCGTGAGTAGACACTAGGGCGTCGTGAACTGCGGCGTTTCTAAGAAGTAGGCTGCGACCTTCTTCGATAAGTTCGACGCTTTCTCTGAGAAGGTTTTCGCATCGGGCAACTGCTGCCTGCTCAAGGTTACAGGCAGCGGCGCTGGCTTTTCGCAGACGACTTTCATATGCCCGGCGCATCCTGTCAGCATCACGGCGAATACGATCAAGGTCAACGTCAGCAGCAGCGACTTTGTCCAAAGCTGCAACAAGTCTTTCATAATTTTTTCTTCCTTGCGTCACCCGTGCAACAGCTTCTGTCTTTTGCAAATTGGCCATTTCTGCATCTGCTACGTAACCTCTAGTCGTGTAGCCCGCCATAAAACTCACGCTCATAAGCATCAGTGCGACTACAGTCTGCCAATTCACAGCTCAATACCTTCCATTTGCGCCCGATTTCTCAGCACGCGACAATACGCGCCCATACGACTTAACTGGTTTTGGTAAAGATTTCGGCTGCAAGCTGGAGCGAAATTGAGCCGGCCAGCCTCCCAAGCCTCACACATATCTCTGAGCTTGAGAGTTCGAATGCGTATTTGGTAATACTCCGCTTTGAAGCGCTCTTTGTAATCCGGAGAGTTCATCAGATCGATAGTGTCTGCGAGTGTCATTTTGCGGATACGTTCGTCCTGAGCTCGCAGCAGGCTTTGCGACATTTTGCGAATTTTGACCATTTCAGCATTTCCGCATCAAGTCTGCTTCTCTGCGGCGGCGGGCAACAAGCCCCGCCAAACCGCCATTGGTAACGTCCAAAAACTCATCGGCGGCACCGTCGTAGTCTTTTGCATTCAGCGCGCGCAGCATCTTGGGACACTTATCGACGACACCTTGCGCTCCCAAGTTGTATGCCAAGCTCAGTAGCGCAATGAACTGATTTGCTGAAACAGGGACGTTGATGTACTTTGCAAGGCCGGTTTGTGCAGACTGCAAGTCACTGCGAATCCACGCATCGGCCTGCGCCTTGGTGCAGGTGTCTCCCTCTTTGACGCCGCCTGTGTGCCCCCACCCGATCGTCCACACGCCTTTCGGGCATTTGTATGCTTTGAGACGCAGCGTTTCTTCAGCCTTGACGAACGCCATAGCCAGCTCGTAGCGATAGCTTCCAAAACTTTTCACTTCAAGTCCTCCCTGTCTACGCCGAGTCGCTTTTGGATCACCACCTCAGCAAGTCGTATCGCTCTGGTCCCACCCCAACCCGCCACGCCTGCAAGGCTCCCGCAAAGCTCTGCCGGGAATCCTTGATAGGCAAGAATCTCATAGCAAACAAGGCCACTTACAGCACTTATCGCTCCGTGAAGAAAGAACTCTCGCCATATGAATTGCTTTCCTTCTTGCACTTTCAGTAGGTACGAGAGCCAACCGCAAAAAACGGAAAAGAAGCCCGTCATAACTAAGACCCACCATTCGTGAAGTTGCTTGTCCGGCATCCTTTCACCCCACAATGACGTAGCAAAGGGCGAAGCCAAAAACAAATGTCACCGCACTGACAAAACCCCAAAAGATACGCACCTTGCGTCGAGTCTCTGGATCCAGTTTTGCTTTTTCAGCATCAAGTGCTATGACGAACTTCCGTCGTGCAGAATCCGTGAAGCCTTGTACGGCAAGACCAATTTTTCTGAAAATTTCTTTGCGTGTCATAACTCCTCTCTTTTGATAGAGATCACTTACGCTGTATATCCCCAAGGCGGAGGAGTGGTGCTCAAATAAAATGGACCGACTTCGCCCCTAAGAGCAAGTTCTTGTAAAGTACCAACTAAAACTTGCATTGCCGCCCAGCGTTCAAGATTTTTATTAGCCTCCATTGCGTACCATCCTCTGGCATTTTCTGGCGGAGTATACGGATTAAGTTTGAAAGTATATTGTTTTATATTCGGTAGCCCAAAATATATAAAAGCTGTCTGATACTCTTCATTAGGCTCTAATAAGCAGTACAGAGATACAAACTTTCTACTATTTATTTTAGAAGTCGCCCCGGACAGCTTAAAGATCTTTTTACCGTCAATACTTGTTGGGGATAGTTTTCCTATACTCTTCGACGGATAGTATCCAACTTCTTTTAACCTTGAAGCTTTTGTAATAACCCCCGGAATAAGTAAATATTCAACACCTGAAGAGTTAATCAACAACAGCTCTTTATTAAACATTAGCGATACTCCTTGGGCACTTGAGTTCTCTCTAACTCACTCTCATAAGCCTGTCTGCAATGGTCTGGCTGCCAGAAAAACAAAGCATTAATTATCTTCTCAGGCCACTTACGATCTTTAAGTGCATGACGATGTGCTCTGGCACTGAGAGTTTCATCAGCCATGTCCCAGATCAGCGTATTAATCAGCTGATCCAGAGCAATAAGCACCTGAAGCCCATCAGGATGCTTTACCTTCATTCAGCTTTCTCCTCATAAGGCTTTGTCCACATCTTCCCCATCTCCTGCATAGAGAGAGCAAGAGCCTGAGCAAGCTGTGCTTTTGTTACAGTAGCGACGGTGTTGTCAGCCAACACCCAAACTGTAGAATCCTGACCAGCCGCTTCAGCTGCGGTTAACGCCCTAGCCATGCGGCTCTGCGCTATTTCATCACCGTCAAAGGTCATTCCGTCAACGGTGACTTTGATCGCTTTGACGGCTTCTTCACGCACTCGCTTCGCTTTTCTTAAATCGTATTGTGTTTTTTGCAGTTCAGTAAGAGAGGCGTAATATTCTTGCTCTGGGTCGTATTCTCTTGAAATAACATCGAACCCGAACCTGCGAAAATCTTCAACGGTTTCGGCTTCACCAAAGCCTATACGTTCTTCAATACCAATATATTGTCGGACTGCGTATAGACTTTTAAATTCCTTTTCTCTATAAATATATTTAGTCGCCATTACGCCCCCTTAATTTGGGCTGCAATACCTTTGCCATTAAGGGCACAAAAAACTACAAAGCTCCCTTTTTTCAAAGTTGGAGCGGTGTCTCCTGCCCAAGTCCAATTAGCGCTTAAAACAACCGTTGGCGTTTCGGCATCTAATCGCACTACCTTCGTGAAGCCTGCATTGGCTGAGGGGCTCTGCGCCGTAATTGTCCCTGCCACTGCCTGCATATCTGGAGAGTCATGAGTAATGGTTGTTGCCTTAATCGCCGTTACAGGAGTTTCATATCCTGCCAATGCACCTCTGACGCCAACTTTGAGCACCAAATCTTTCACAGCGGGGATCTCCGGCTTATTCTTAATGAAGCTCTTGGCAGACGAGTTGGTCTCCTTCCAGTCCGCCTGCAGCTGACCTGCGGCAGATTGGCCTGCGGCATCTTTGGCTTCCTTCGCCGAAACCGCCGCTGCAGATGCAGAAATGGCCGCTGCAGCTTGAGATTTTTGCGCGGTCATCGCATTGTCTGCGGCCTTTGCTGCGGCTGTCGAAGCGTTGCTCGCAAAACTTCCTGCAGAAGAAGCGCTTCCGGCTGCAGAGGATGCACTCGCGGCCGCCTCAGTTTTTGACTTCACAGCAATTTGAGTAGAAGCGCCAGCGCGCTTTGCGTACTCTCTTGCAGAGTAAAGCGCGGTTTCTCCAGAGCCCTCTACAGGCTCAACATCTTGCGCCGCCCATTTCTTTGCCAAAGCCGCTTGCGACGCAGACAACGAGGCAGACGTGGCAGATGCAGATGCGGAATTAACCGCGGCAGATTTTGAAGCCGTCGCATTTTCTTCAGAACTCTTGGCCGCCCTCTCGCTCGTTTTCGCAGCCGCCGCACTCTCAGCCGCTGCAGACTGAGAATCGGCTGCAGATTTTGCCGACGATGCGGATGCTGAAGCTGATGCTGCCGCACTGTCTTTTACTTGCCAAAGCTCCTGTATCAACTGCTCTGAAGTTTTTTCAGTGGTAGCGGGGACCGTCAATGCCCTTTCTTGCTTCTCCGCGAGCTGTTGAATTTGAGCCGTTGCACGGTCAAGGGCCTGATTAAGGATGTCAGGATAGAACCCGCCTCGATTTGTCAGCACTACCGGCTGCAGATATGGAACCGCAGAAATAATGGTGAGGATACTGCCAATAGATAATGGAGATACAAGGACGACCGCACCGCCAGGATTCACATCCTGATCAACTGAAAGCGTAACTACAAAATCCGCTGACGGCAGGACTGTTTCTGTCTTCCCTCCGTCAACGGAAAGCACTGGGCGAACCTGAGACGAGTCAAATACTTTGAAATTAAAAGGAAACTCCGTCTGCTGTCCGTTGCCATGGTAAGGCCCCGCGCGACGGACTTCTGTGCTGATAGCCATGCAATGAACTCCTTTTCTTTTAAAAGTGAGTTTCTTGCATAATCAACGAGCTTTATGGACGGCTACTTTCCTCCGACAAGACCGCGCACAGCCTGCAGCGCCGTTTCAGGTTCATCAATGTCGCCAGAGACCACCCCCGCTATGTAGCCAATTGGACGTTTGAGGCCACCCACAGGCATACCTGTTGCTACTGCCGTCAAATCAAGGATGTTGCGAGTCGCCGTTCGGCCATTAACTTTCTCGTCGTCGTTAATGATTCTCACAATATCGGATGCTCCTGAAATCGCACCCTCCATCAACATGATGGCAGGTGCGGATCCGACACGACCAACATAAGGAGACTTCCCCCAAATCGCCTGTGCAGTCACAGATCCCGCTTGCGCCATCTTTGCCCCTGCAAACGCTGAAATTTGTCCCGCAAGAGGGACCATTGAAATAGTCCCCTTTAACGGTTCACCTACTGTGAGTTGAATGATGTCCAATGCATCGAGGGCATCGTCGTCATCATCACTGCCTCCCATCAGTGCATCAGTAATAAGCTTCCCAACCACAGAGGGAATCCAGACGATCAATATTGCATCAAGAGCAAAACGTCCATACTGCTTCGTGGCCTTACGGAATGCCGCACGCTCCTGAAGCAGGTTGTACTGCATATTGAAATAATTGTAGAAAACCAGGAAAAAGCGCTTCAGCGCAGAACCAGCTTCAATTGCAGATACGTTTTCGGGATTAAAGTCAGACTGCGTCGTTCGAATAACGCTATCAGCCTCCTGTACGGCTTCTTCGTGTGACATGCCATGACTGTAGTTATATTCGTAAGCCGCCTTCCAGACAGAGACGTCAATCGGATACTGTGCAAGCGTCTGCAGAATATACCCATGGCGGTTGACCATATCGCGAACTGGCGCCCCTTTCGACCAAACGGCGGCCGCCTTGTTGCCTAAGCCTTGCACTTGAGAAATTTTTTGAACTTGTTGGTTACCTATTTCCTCTATTGTCGATTGGTATTCATAGGCAAAGTTATCAAGGCGCTGCCGCATAAATGGGGATGCCGCCTTCACGAACTCCGCACACTCCTTAGGAGCTAGGCCATATTCTTTAAAAGCACGACCAATTAATGAAGCTGGCACTTTTGAGGCTGCAATGCTGAAACCCGTCCACTGCTGAAAGGTATTGATCAAATTTAAGAACATCACGTTCATGCCTGCGAGACCGCGCAAGTGATTGAACGTTCTGTCAACCCAACCGATTTTTCCATCAGATACCGTTTGACCAACTGCGCGCGTGAGGAACGGCTTTAACATCTGTGAGACCAATCTCGGATTATGCGCAGCGATAGCATCTTGGAATCTGTGATTCGTAATGATCTTGTCGACCTGCATGACGGCAGGAGCAATGTCTGCAAATCGAAGAACCTTCGCAATATGCATGCCGTAAGCCGCCACATTGAGCTGTAACGGCTGCGTGAAATCCTCAACGCGTGTTTTTGAAAACCCTGGTTTGTGAACAGGCATCAACGTGAGAAAGTTTGATCTCTCAAGCTCCTCCTGTTTCATCTGCGCATCTCGCTTTTGATAGAGATACCGATCGGTCACCGCCGGAACATAGCCTCCTCGGTAGGTACCAAAGGGTGTCACTACGGACGTTACCTGCACCTCTTCAAAGCGATACCCGTACATTTCCATGTAGGCCGCCTGTGCTTTTGGCTTAGTTTCCTCAAGCAGGTCCCAGATCGCTTGAACCGCATCCATATCGGCCTTCGTAACCCGCCCTTGCACGTACATGCGATTGATAAAACTGTCCCATGCCGAGGTGTCGACATACTGCGTGCCGTCATCGCGCTCCTTAATGGCAGCCCAGGCGTGACGCACGTTATTGTCATCAATACCACGCCCACCCAAGAGCAACTTACGTTTGTTTGAGGCGTTCCCAGTGTGCAAAATTGCACCCATCAATTCAGCTTTTGTATTGAAGGTGTAGTTAATTTCTGGAGCCTCAATCGCGTCGGACTGTCCCCATTCTTTCTCAGCAGATTGGAGAATTTCTCCAAACCGCCTTTGATATTCCATGTTCTCGTTCTTGTAACGTACGACAGCATTTTCGACGGGCTGATAGATGTACTTCGAGAAGATCCCTGCGCGGCCTCCATCCATAATGCGACACCAGGATTCAACACGCATCATGCTTGCCTTCCACCCCAAATAGTGAAAGCGCAGCTTCTCCATGGGCGTAACAGCAGATTTTGCCCCCGCCGAGAAGATGTCCTTTCCATTATCAATATGAGTTACTAGCTCATCCACAACCTCGGTGAGATTCTTGCGGCGGCCATGAAGCAGCACAGCACGGTCATCTCCTGCCTTCTTCCAAAAATCGTTCACCTGCTGCAGGATTGCTCGAACATCTGCGACTGCATAAGTTCGCCAGTCATAATTGCGCCCTGGTGAATAGCCGTACGGTGCAAGAATTGCTTTGTACTCTTCAAACTTATTCGCATCGTTGTTCTTAAACTTTTCGATGGTTTTCTCAAGGGCATTAGCGTTCATGTCCTTCGGGTGGATACGGCCAAAACCAGAAGCATTGAGGATATAGCGAGCCACGGCAATTACATCGATATCTCTAGTCTTTGCAAGCTCCTTGTCGCTCTTGAAAATCTGTTTGCGCAAATCGGAGAGATGATCCATCGTACGTTTAAAGTCGATCGCCATCAGTGCGAACTCATGGTTGAGAAGCTGCCGACGTTTTGCCATGGCCGCCCCCAACCGATCCCCTGCAACGAGTTTTGAGTAAGCCTCGCGCGAAGCTCGAGCTTCAGCCGCCATGAAGGTCTTCGGATTGATCTTCCCTGCCCTCATTTGCTCAAACCGCTCGAGTGCAACTTGACGGGCAGCCTCCCGAATCACTCGTGCACTCAAAGTCTTGTCGCCGGCGAGGTATTTAAGCTCCGTCGCAACCATACGGCCGCGAGCCTCCGAATGGATCGCCTTCTCAATCAACTCCTCTTTCTTTATGGGATCGAAGTAATCACTCTTATTTTCTAAACAGATGCGAGATGTCTCATCTTGAATGATTTTCTCTCGATCTTTGCTGCCAGCAATTAAACCTGCCACTAACTGCTCGTTTGTTTTGAAGCGGGCAATCGGTTGAAGCAGTTGCCTGGCCGCCGTAATTGGAAACCCAGACTTCTTTGTTAGACCAAGTTTTTGAAGCTTCGCCACCACAGCAGGTTTAAGCCCCAGGCCATCCAAACTTTCAGGGTCAATCTTTAAGTTCTCAATACCAAAAACCTTGCCACCTGATTTAAGGGCATCGAATGCCGCGAATTCTTTTCTGGCATTGATACGAGCACGAACTTTTTCCTCAACTCTGTCGCGATAATCTTTCGCTTCACGATCAATACGACGAGCACTCCGCAGCCGAGCATTGACATACCACTTTTCGTCCTTTGCCTGTGCCTCAAAGAGCTTCGCTTCGCCCCGTGCTGTTGCTTCATCACGTGCGGCCATTAGCTCGCGCCACTGATCTTCCGGCATGTCCTCTGGTTTTTGATCAAAGAGCGGTTTCAGGCCATTTGCAGATTCAGCCAAATCAAGATCACGCTGCGCCACGAGCATACGGTCGAAAACGCGTTTCATGCCGGGAGAGATATCCGGCAAATCTTCACCGAACTCCGCCTGATAAGAAGCGCTCAGAGCCGCACGAGCATCGCCCGACCACTGCAAATAAACACTCTTTATCCACGATGCAAAGCGTGCGAAAAACCGCTCAAGACTTCGCGTCGGTGCATGACCAGTTGACAGATAGACCTCTGCCTGATAGGCGAAGCGTTCATGGAATTTCCGTTGTCCTTCAAACCCCAAAGCATCCCATTGGGTGACGTCCTTGAGGCCGAACTCCTTGAGTAGTGTCTCGACGTCCTCTGTCACACTGAGATCCACGCCGTCGAGCTTTGATAATTCAATCAAGTTCGCGAGGTACCAATGTGACATTTCGTGGGCAAAAGTCGAGAGATCAGCGTTCGGTGTAAGAGCGATGGTGTTTGTCAGAGGACTGAAGGAGCCGCGTTGTCCCGCGTTACTCTCTTGATAGAGCCCTGGAAATGCCTCCTTTGCCTTGACAAGATCATCTTCGGTGAGTACTCTGTCACCTGAAGCGTTGGAACCGCGAAAGGGATTGGTCCTGGAGTTAAGGTTCCAGCGCTTTATTTTTTCGGTATTTGCATAAACAACTGCATCATTTTGTTCTTGCAGACTAAAGAACAAGTCGTTTTTCTTACCAAATGCAGTTTTAACCAGATTAATGGTGCCGTAGTAACCTTGCGCCTCAAACTGGATGGGAACAACCACCGTTTTCCCCTTTGCGTCTAAAAGCTCAAGCATAAATGTGTAAGAACCTTGTCGACGGTCGTCCTTGAAGATGGCGATTGGATCAGCAAGCGCTGTAGGTAGCTGTTTCAGGACCTCACGCGTCATCTCAGGGTGTGAATGGTGTGTAGCGCTTGACCTTTCAGCCCAAGGGAAAAACCCATCAAAGACGTGCGGATGCGCTTTCAGCTCATGAAAATCCGCACCTACCAGATGCATAACTAATGGCGTCTGCTTGAGCATGAGTACCGGCTGACTGGGTTTAGTTTGCATCTGATCGATCTGGTCGCTCCAAGCAGCCACCTCCTGTGCCAACTTATCCTCTGGACTCAACACATTGACCTGTTCGAGGTGGGAGCCGGCCTGGGGCTCTGCCAAAATCGACGGCATGATCTGTCCAATCCGCTCAATTGGAAGTCCAGAGCGCTGAGCGAGTAACGTCACCATGGACGCACCAAGTCGAGCCTGCGTGAGAACTTCCGCCTTTTGAAAATGTGGGGCGACAGTATGAATCTGTGCGGCAAGCATTTTTTCGATACGTGAGCTCTCCTGACGCCACTGTCGGTTTTCGACAGAATCTAAGAACCGATCGGCAAGTTTCTGCTCACTGCCATCGAAAGAGGCCTTCACGATCTGCTTCATGAGATCCTTGCGAGCCTGATCAACCTTGATTAGATCTGCCACACTCAAGGCATCCGGAGCAAGACGAACATGATCTGTAAGACGCTGTCCGAGCGGTGTACTTGCGAATTTAGTAGCGTACTCAGAGGTCGACACCTCAACATCGACTCCCAGATCGGCAGCAGCTTCAACCTGATCTGCGACTTCTGGCGCAATCTGCCGTAGATCAGTCATAGAGACGTTTTGATCAATCATTGCCTGACGGAACTCTGCTCCGTCAATGTAAGTGGTCGGCGCTCCTGCTGCATCTGCCTGACGAGCGATTAATGCCTGAATCTTGTTTGGAGCCGTCTGAATAGACTCCATCTGCGGCACAGCCTGTGCTGCTGTCTCAAAGAATTCTTTTGTTTGGTTTGCACGATGTACCTTATGTGCGCCAACGCCGACTGCAGCACCACCACCCAAAGCGCCAAGTACTGCCGTAGCCTGCAGCGTCTTCCAAGCGATTTCAGACAATCGATCAAAGAGTGCCTCTCCATTCACTGCATCAAAGTTTCCATTGGCATAAAGGCGAGCTATCTCTTCGGACGCCATATTCACACCTTCCTGCATGACTTCAGTTGCGACCTCTTCACCAACACCTCCTGCATAGGCCAATGCCGCATGCTTCAGAACTGTTCCCATCGTCGACGTGGCAAGTGCGGCATTCACGGTCTTTGCCCCATACTTTGTCATCAAGGTACCAAGCAGAGGCTTGGCGGCGGAGCCAAGCACCTTTATGCCAACCATTTCTATAAGAGAGTTGACAGCCCCTGCTCCAGTCGACAACCAACGTGCAGCAGCCGGATCAACCTTAGCCATATACATGTCACGGTAAGAAGACCCTGCTTCGACATCAAAAGTGGACTGTGTTGCTGCACCAAGCGCTGACCCGCCGACAAGACCTGCCACAGTGCCAATACCAGGAATGACGGAAGCAGACATACCTCCGACCGCTGCACCTTTGGCCGCTCCTTCAATACCACTTCCCGAGAACATTGAAGAAACCATTTGACCAACTACAACAGCAGCCTCATAAATGGCATTTCCTTCGGCGTCTCCCGTAAGGGTTTTCATTTCCGACTCGAGCCGACGATCCTCACTGAGGAGATGTTCATCAATCCGCGTGAAGCCTTGACGCGCACGATTCCAAAGAAGTCCTTGTTCTGTCTGAAGCGTGCCAACTTTGTACCAATCACCAAGATGTCCAACGGTGTCAGACAAATAGTCACCAGGTCTCTTTACGAGCTGAATACGTTCGTCAAGTTCTTCATCCCCAGTGGATTCATCGTCGCCAAGACGCAGTGGCTTTTCACGGCTGAATGTTCCAGAAGGTTTGGTGTGCGGATCAATTTCAGGTTTCCATGACTGTGCCGATCCGAGCCTCCCAAACTGCTTCTCCATCAGTGCCAGCGGTTTCAGATCATTTTTGAAGATTGGCGCTTCAAGTGGGTTCTCCTGAAAATAACGACTCGAGGTCGGCAAATCTGCAAGCAACGTTTCGGTCTGTTCGCGCTGCAGGCGTTTCTCTTCTCGATCAAGGTTGAGTTCTACCTCAAGCTGTGAACGGTTGTAGTGCTCAGCAAGCGCCGCCACACGAATAGCCTTTTGCGAATCGCCGCGATCAAGTGCATCTGCCGCCATGCGACGAATTTCGTACTGATCATCAAAGTAGTTCCATTCCGGTTGTTCAATCGGAAGATCTTGCGCAGCATCCACAGTTGGCCCTGACGGCTCGGCCGCATTCGTTTGTGCTGTGAAGTCGTCAATCTGTTCAGGAAGCGTCACGCCTGTGGGCACCTCCGCGGAGACAGGAGTGACGTTAGTAGATTCTGCAGTGCTGCCGGGAACGGTAATCTGAGCCATTACTTTGCCTTCTGAGTATTCTGAAAAATGATGGCCGCGCACATGTTCGATATATCTTCATTAGTGATCTGTGCGTTCGACACATATTTGGATGCCTTACGGTGCTTCTCAAGCTCCCTCAAGGCTTGAGCCATCACTTCTGGCGGCCATCCATAGCCACGGCGCAACGCATCGGCCACGGCTTTTTGTTCCTTCGATAGTGAATCAAGCTGAATGCCAAATTTTTTAAGAACGAATGTCTTGTTGTCAGCATCAGACCCAGACGCTTTGTAAGCACCACGGAAAAACCCCGAAGCAATATCCGTTACTGCACCGGAATTGATCGCCTCAAAGGCATAAGGATCATCAGAGAACCATCCAGAACCCTCCAGCCTAGATACGATCCCCGCTTTGCCGCGCTCAAGAACATCTCGTGGTATGACACCTTTCTGATACTGTTGCGCCTGATAATCGAACCATTCGCCAGCCGCATTTAAAACCTCCGGCCAACGTGCTTTCAGTTTTTTATTTGCCTTCACTAACGATTTCACGTCGCTCAGGTAAGCCTTTCGGTCTTCATTCGATAACTGTTCCTGAGTTCGCTTAAGCCCTTTTAAATCAGTAGGGCTGATTCGATCAGCAAAAGAATTCAAATTGAGATTGGCAAATCTTTCTGGATCCTGAGCAGACATGCGTTCTAACATCCCCCATGTCGTCATATCTGTTTTTACAGATTCCCCACGTTCAAGCTTGCCAATATAAGTATTCAGTGACAGGTATCCCTTAGGATCAAGTTCGCGAAGATCTTCCATCAAGGTGGTCGGAATCGTCACTTCCTCACCTTTCGAAACTTTGTCCGCTACGAAATTCCAAACCGCATCCGTGATCTCTGAGAGACGCTCTTTTTTGATTGCATCTTCAAGGGCGTAGTGTTTCTTCACGATTCTCTCTACACCAGCACGAGATTTTTCATCCTGACCAGCCACTGCTTTAAGGGCTTCTGACTCTGAATTAGCCGACTTCAGAATGCTCGCCGCGATACGCTTTTCCTTCTGATCCTGAAGCCCTGCCCGGACATACTTATCAGCCTGCGCGATTTGGTCGGCCGACATCTCATCCCGATGCGCCGACAGATATGCTTTTGCCTCCGTAGGAGACAGATCGTCAACCATCTTGGAGATACGCATGGCATGAATCGGCCCCATATATTTAGCCATGTCGACCGTCTTGCCGCTAATTCGTGCAACTGTCAAAGCGGCGTCACGAACAACAGCCTCTCCTGAAGCTTGCAATTCGGGATCGTCCGAAAGCGCCTGAGTCATACCCAAACGGAATTGCGCCTGAGCCTGATCCACTTGATAGACCTGTGCTTGTTTGAACTCCCAAGAGCCAACATCACTTCTCAATTTGGCTGACGCATCCTGAAAGTAAGCATCCAATGCGGCACGCTGCCGTGGATTCCCTGCCTTCAAACGAATCGCATCGTATGTCTCTTTGAAATTTGCACTCACCTCATCCGTAAGACTCTTCCCATTCGGACGTTCAAGAGCATTAATCCCTAACAGGGTTTGATAGCCAGAATCTTTGTTGTAACGAAGATCAAGGCGCTTCTCTTCGAGCTGAGTAATCAAATCCTTGGCGCGAACCTGATCAAGTTCGCTCTGCCACTTGTCCACAGTCTGAGAGAATTTGTCGAACCTCTCTACTACGCTCTGTGCCAATGCGTCCTGTGAAAACTCTGTTTTAGGAGCCGCTTGAAGACCTCCCATGTTTTCCGTCGAACCAATAGCAACATTGATACTGAATGGATTTTTCGGAACAGTAATAGCCATATCTGCTCCTTATTTAGCGGCGCTCATGCCGCCGGCCGCTTTGCCGGCACCCTTGCCAAAGAAGGAGCCAAAGTTCTGCCAGGTACTTCCGCTCATACCACCGCCTTTTCCGCCACCAGACATGCTGCCCATCATGTCGGAGGATTCCATTGCGCTTCGTACCATCGTCGTAATCGCTGCTGCCCAAGGCGTGATGGATTTCTGCGCAGAGCGAACAGCCAAAGCCTTATTTGAGACGCCTACGGCAGCACGGCGGTATCCGAAAGACTGCGCGACGGCATTCGCCATGATCTGATTGACCTGAATCTCCTTCGAGATGTCGTAATCCGTTAAAACTTCTGCGCTTGAACCCTGAGCCCCAACACGCACACCATGTGCGGCCATGGAAGTTCGAGCCGAGGACTTCTGCTGTCCGGTTTGGAAGGAAATTGCTGAAGCTTGCTGCATGCCTGCACGCATGGCATCATCCGCGGCCGTCTGATACGTTCGCGCCTGCATATCCAGAAGCTCGGCTTGCATGCCAAGAATCGCCTTCTGCTGCTTTGCTTTGCGATAAGAGAGAAACGGGCCAAGCGTATCTTTAACGCCCTGATAACCGATTTTCATCCCCTGGACAAAGTTGTTGAAGTTCGGCATGCTCTTGATGCCTTCACCAATGGAATTGGTCGCTTCAACTTGCGTCATGCCTTTCGTGGCCGAAGACTGCTGCTGCCCCATTGATGTTTGAACAGGGGCATTCCAGGAATACGATCCGGCTCCAGATCGAAAAGTCCCATACGAGTCCCATGGTGATGATCGGTAGACATCAACGTTTAGGAAGCTCAGCGAACCTCTGTTTTCATTCATAGAAAATACCTCTCGAGATGCCCGAAAGGTACTTCCCTACCAGCTCGCTTTATGAACGCCGAAAAATCAAGCCGAGATAATCCCGGTGACCGCCTGTATTGTTACAGGCAGAGGATCCTCCTGTCTAACGCAGATCTGACCGGAATCTGTCCATGACGGTTTGAGCTGCAATGGAATTTCTCCAGTCACAAGTTCAGCGGGATCTCCTGGTTGTTCTGCCTTACGCTGTTTGTATTCAACCATAGCAATATCATCAAAAGAATGGCCAGCTTGAATCCCTGAGGACCGGTAGACTCGTAGATAGACCTTCGTCACATTCTTCTGCCGAGCAGAGCCATAACTCGAATCGTTCAGGACGCAAGGGAGAGTCTTCAGATCACTGGTATATGGCAGTCCTACATGAACAACAGACGCTGGGACTTCAAGGTTAACTCTTCCATCGCTGACTATTTGTTGAGGAAGCACAGCACCGTCTGCCAGAATTGATACGGTTTTACCTTCAAGCCACGTTAACCCGCTAACAATCGTCGTTGGATTTCCTCGGTATGTTCCTCCGCAATCAACAAAGAAGGCGTCAGACTGACTGTCAAAGTTACGCTTCGCCATACGTTCAATGAAGCGTTGATTGTCTCGACGAACAACGCAGTAAAGGACATCCTCATCACCTTCGGCAACACAGGCACAGCTCTCAAAGGCGCCGTCTGTCTGATGTTGGTGCCATGCCCCAACTCCCTCAGAAGCAATGTACGTAAGCCCTAGGAGTGTGCCGTCTGAAGAAACGAACCAAAGCATCGGTACAGGTGCTTTTGAGAAGGTTTGGTCCTGTATCGTTTTGAAGTCGAAAAGATGAGGTGCACGCAGACAGAGATCAGATGTAACAAACCCACCGGCCTGATACTGATATGCAAATTCGCGAACATGACCACCTCGAGCCGCACAATAGATAAGATTATTGTTGACCATTACTGGCTGCACGTTGGAGGCACCTTCAGCCGCCTGTGTTCGAGCACTAAAGGACGTCGGTGTGAGAGAGTCGGAGTTAAGAGAGTCAATGCGAACCTCAGCACCAGATGTCAGCAGTAGAAGTTGCGACAATGGAATGATGTGCCGAATCTGATTGAACTGAGTGACAGCAATCGCATAGGAAATACGATCTTCATCGCGAGTTGGCAACGAATAGGAAAAATCAGATTCAGTTGCAGAACGAGACATCACAATGCGTTGAGGATCATTACGCATACCCGCAAAGCACCGGCGCTGTTCGAAATAGCCAACCGCAGCCGGATAGTCTCCGGCATCGCCGACCTGTAAGCGAATAGAAGCGCCTGCGCCACTCGCCGAATAAATGTGAGCTTGAGGATTCGTGTAACCACGCCCGCCACTCCGTACCGTTGCAGAAACAATCTTCCCATCAGCGACGCCGAGCGTAACCTCACCACCAAATCCGGTGGTGTCAGTGATATTACACGTAGGTGATTCAACAACTTCTAGGGGAATAAGAATTCGGTCGTACCACCAATCTTTAGAGCGCGCAAAATCAAAGCGAATTCTTAAATACGGCTTTTTGTAATTCGTTCCAGAATTATTCACGGTAATGCTTGTAATTTTTACTGTATATCGATATTCAGTATATGTCTCATCCGACGTATATCCTTCTCTAGATTCAGTTGATCTCGTGAATTCCCAAGAAACATCAGCCCCAGAACCAGGTCCATTTTCTTTTGGATGGTCGCCGTCGACAATTGCAATCTCTGGGTTCATTAGAGACCCAGAGAAAGATCCAGATTCCCACCCAGACTGAATGATCAGAGCCCCATCCTTATACGTGATACTGGGATTGAAATGGTGTCCGGCTTCATCATGTTTAAATTTGTACCTGTCAGTCCTGCACTTGTCCTTGAACGTCTCTAGGAAATTCTTAGGCAGCGGGGCGATCCCCGCAGGCCAATAACCAGATCCGCCATTCGTAACCGTCGCACTGATAATGCCCTTTGCTTGTTTAAAGACGTCGTCATAACGACGTGGAGTAATGCTCGTATCAGCTTTGATGTTGTCATCAATGATGGATGTTCCATCCGTATCGCCGATATAACCGTAAAGGCCTCCCTGATTTTTGTAGACACGATACCAAGATGCCCCTGCAACTGCATTCCAACTGATCTTGACCGTCGTGCCGTATGCATAAAGATTGGCCACAACAGGCACAGATTTTGAAGCCTCACTTTCTGCTGTTTTATCTGTATTGAGCGACGAAACCCGATACTCAAACGTGTAGTTGTTTTCATTCTTATCATCTTCAGCCTTTGCATTTCGTTCTGCTTTTACCCCCGTTGGCGCAGAAAGCGTTGGGTTGAAGCTCAATTTCTCGATACGCCAATCGGTGAGACTGTATCGACGCAGTTCGACAGGTGCATACGCAGGATGCACAAGCGTCACAACGTCAGCAGACTGCACATAATGAACATCAAAAACATCGGCCGATGTCCACGGCGTCTTAATTTCGTATGGCTCATCGCCATTCATAAGAGTCTTGCCTTGAGTATGAAAACGGGCGTATTTATCTCCAAGTTCAATGACCATCGTCTGGTCACTATTGAACGTAAAGGGAATCAATCGACACTTTTTGTTCGAGTATTTTGCGTGATTGACATAGGCAAAACCCGCGCGATTCTCCACCGGTCCTTGCGGAAGAACAACAAAATTCCGGCAAATTTCAAGCCCAGCTTGATACTTCGCGTCGTCAATACGTCCGTACATTTGCGGGGAAATCTCCCCGCCAGTAAACGACCTCTGCAGGACCTTAGTTGAAGCCATAAACGCCTCCGTCCTGATCGGTGTCAGGCATGAAGACCGTTCGCGCATGTGAACGGCGATTGTTGTTGCGTGCATCAGCTTGCATAGCTTTGCCTAAAGCCTCTTCATAGAGCTTCATGTAATTCGCTGCCATAGTGGCTCCTGAAGAACCTGCGATCATAGGGCCAGCGAGATAAGAGGCAAGCAGCCAAGAAAGGGCATCGCAGAAATCTGTAGGGAATGCCTGCGAAGGGACTTCATCTGACACATAACGAAGCCAAATTGACGGTTCGCTGCAAATAATCGCACGAGCATTTTGGAAATTCTCAACGGTGTATTCCGTCAGGCCGCATCGTGATCGAGATTCGCCTGGAATATGCACACTCAAGAGGTTCAAACAGTCTGTTGGGAGCATGAAGGCATGTTCATCTCCTCCAAGAGGCTCCGTTAAAAGTTCTGCTGGAGTCTTGCGCTTGACGGCGAAGCTCCATGGATATTCACGCAGGATTTTGTCCTTGCAGATCGGATAGAAACGCGCACAGTGGTCGGCCTGCGCTGACCCTTCTGGAGGATCAATCGAAGTAAGAGTCGCCTCATCACCTAATCGAGCAAGAGCAACATTGCAGATATCGACTTCAGTAGCCATAGGATCCTCGTAAAACCAACAAAAACGGGGGCCGTAGCCCCCGAGATAAAAGGATCACCTCCTTTCAGACATTCGCTGCGAAGTCGCTAATACGAGCACCGCGTGGCGACGGAGCCTGCAGTGTGATGCCGCAAGTAACATTGCCTTTGAGTGTGCCGGACGTCGCCGCGTTATAGACAGCTTTAAGGTAACGCGGACATGCTTGAGGAAGACGGATGTTCACACCGGCCCCGGCCGTGGTATCAGTGACCGCCGCCGAAGCAACATCAACGAATGTCGTACCATCAACAGATCCCTGAATGGTGACCTTGACGCAACCATGCGTATCTGTATCAAAACGAGCAACAACGAAAAGCTCGTGTTCTGCAACACCAGCCTTACCGATATCGAGAACATTGGTTCCGGTTGCAGAAGCTCCTGAAAGTTTCTGAGTATCCGAGAAGAGAGATTGAGTATCAAGACGCATGAGGCACCTCCTTACTTGATCTGCGCTTCGGTTGTGCTGATCGAATCGGAAACTTCGATCGGAATGTTGAAGAAGAGCGAGCGGAACTGATCTGCAGCTTCAACGATCTTGACAGCGTTGGAGCTCTTCTCCAAGGCGGCAATTTCGAGTGCCGTCTTGACCTCTTCGCAGCAAAACATGTGTACGTTAGTCGACAGGTCGGCTGGAATCTTGTTCTTTGCACGAATGAGGGTTTTAACCAGAACGTCCGAAGTGAACGTGCCGGTGCCGCCGACAAGGTCGGAGATCTTGATATTCGCGACGCGCACAACTCCTCGCCAATCTTCTAAGGCCGTGCCAGCCTGCCACTTATAGTGGTCACGGTAAACCTCATACATGGAACCATCGGGGAGAGTCTTGGTTTCTTGCCCCTTGTCTGTATGCTGCAGACCAATCTTTGATCCCTTCGGATAGATGCCAAAGAACTGATCAAGCGAGATGATGAAGATCGATGTGAGATCGTCACCCGTACCGCCAGCATCGATTACGTGCTGTGCTGCCAGAGCACGTTTCGCCCCAGGCAACTGGTTGTAACGTGCAGAAATACCCATAAAACGATCCGGATTGATGTCCGTATCGCCATAGAAAATGGTTTCCGCCATCGTATTACCCATGCCCTGAAAGAATGGCGTCTGTTCAGACAAACGCCATTGAGCAGTGTTGCCGTTGACGTCGGCTAGATCCTTGTCGACCTCGGCATACATTTCGATGTTGCCGCAAGTATCCGTAACCTGTGCAGTCGTGGACTTCTGCGGTTGGACGCCCTGATAGAGCTTGCGGAACGTCGGCTCAGGAATACCCGTCCGGATTCCGTGCAGATAACCGTCGGTTTTGTTGCATTCTTTCCAACGCAACAGCTTCAAAATTGGATCGCGCTTAGAAAGCACTTCCGCAATCGGAATAATGTGACCTTCCTGATCAAGGCGGGAAGCCAGATCAACGAGGGTCGGATACTGAGCAACTGGCATGTAGCCTCCTTAGTTCATATTTGAGTTGTAAAAAAACGCCCTAGCCGGATCGGTCGGTGCTGCCGATGACTTCCCCTTCACAACGACGTCGTTGCCGAGAGCTCGGCCGATGTCGCGAAAAGCTCTAATCACTCCCGGATGTTTGTTGAGATGAAGGAACGTAAAGACCTTTTGAGTCTCTTTATCGAGCATTCCGAACGCGCGATTTGCATCAGCGAGCGTCTGCTTCCAGTTGCCCTGCCCGATGTCAGGATCAGCCTTAGCTGCCGCGAGAAATTGAGCACCGAGAGCGTCGCGTTGTTCTGCCTGACGTTGTTCAAGGAGCGGAGACATGCGCTCCACAATCGTTGAAAACGTTTTTTGCGAAAGATTGAGCTCTTTGCAAACTTCGCTCAGTCCATGAGCCGCACCCTCGTCCAACTTAAAACCTTCCGGCAGATTGAGGTTCTCAGTGCTGTAGCCGCCTTCCGGCGAACCCAGCACATCAACACCAACATCATCTTTGTGCTCGTCTGCACCATCCCCATTTGGAATACCCATACCGCTATCTGAATCAGCGGCGGCGTCGGGAGCTAGTTCAGCCGTCCCCGCGGGCGGCGAATGGGGTGTGCCCGAGCCTGCGGGAGCAGCCGCCGTCGGCGTTTCCTCCGATGTCGATGCGGCTGGAGCTGCAGTGGGTTCATCCATTTCGATGTTCCTTTTCCATTAATTCAAGTAACTCTGGACAAGCGGTTTCGACTCGAGCCCGAACAGCAAGACCGATGTCGCGCTGACCAGAAGCAATCGCCATAGCCAACGGCTGAAGCGAAGTAACGCTCTTCGACATCGAACAAAGTTCGAAGATCCAGAAAATTGCTCTGCGTCCGCTCTTTGTTCCCATCACAACCTTGAGATCCTGAAGAAGTTGCTTTTCGGCATCCTTGCGCCGTTTCGCACGCTCCTCTTCGATCTCAGGATCAAGTGGATCGAAGTCGTCATCGTGTTCGAGATTCATGGTGCCCTCGAGAGTAGAGGCTTTATGGACGCTCATCACAACAACCCCTGTACAGCGGCTTGCTGCAGACCGGCAGAATTGACAGCTTGCCCCAGGTTTTTAAGAACATCTGCCTGATTCATGGCCTGCTGCTGCATTGCGGCTTGTTGTTGCACCTGTGTTCTCTGCTGCCGAATGAGTGCGAGGTTCTTACCTGCAACGATCATGGATGGAGGAACACCGTTCATTGACGAGATTTTGTCAACAGCAATGTCAGCATCGAGCTTGTCCAAGACATCCGGTTTCATCTGAGCAATCAAACCTATTTCTTGAATTGTTTTAGTGATACCTTGAGCGTCTGCAGTACGCTGTGCCTCAGCAAGCACGGAAATGTACTCGACAGAGAGCTGCTGCCCTTGAAGCATTTCGGGCGGCGGCGGCAACAAATCGTCTTCGATCATGAAACCGAAAGCCGTAGCGACCAACGGATCTAGCATTTCGGAGTGCAGGCGCTCGAGTACAGGGCCAAGCATCATGGACTTTTCCTGCTGCAGTGCAGCAACTTCGGTCGCTGTTCTCTGATCTCCAGCCGATGCAGCGATCATTTGGAAGATGTTGACGTAAAAAATGCTCTGAAGCTGCTGCTGACGACGAGCAATGAGCGCCTCAAGGGAATCCACAGAAAGACCTCGTAGATCCCAAGCGGGGCGAACCAACTGCGCATCGTTCGGACCGACGGGGATCAAACCGCCGGGCTGAAGAAGTTGATCAAGCTGCCCGGTATAAGTCATGGGATAGACCATTGCCGGATTTGTGCTCTTATCGACGAGTGTTGCCTCTCGAGTCGCGAGTCGTTGCAGCGACTTCGAGAACGACAGTGCTAGCGAACCGGGACCATGACCATAAACAGAGTTGGCATATGTCATCCAGCGCGGACAAAGCGCGGGGAATTCATCGAATCCCGCCTCAGACAGAATCTTCTTGTCAGCACCTTCTTCAAAGTAGATAGAGCGCCACGGTTTATTGAGACCGTCTCGCTTGTGAGCGTCGCGATCGAACCGAGGTTCGATGGCATGAATCACATCAACACGATGGAACGGATCGGTTCGATAGAACGAACTTACATCAGCACTTACGGCATCAATACCCCACTGATCGACGAGCTGTTTGGCTGTCATGCTCAATCGCCGATACATGGTATCAATGCGCCCGTAGGCGTCATCGGCCAACCAATACTCACCAATCGTCAAGTTCTGCAGAGCAATGGTATCTGTCGGATGCCGTTGACAAATCGTGCATGCAGTGCCGAAAACCGGCAACTCAATGTAGGATTTATGCAGAGCTGAATAAACCTCTGACTTTGCAAATAACAGAAGCATCTGCTTCTGAACGTCGTCAAGCCATTGCCGAACATCGGGTTCTTCATCCAGCTTCGGATCTTTGGTAGTGAGTTTCAACCAAGGCCTTGCGGGTGAAGAAACGCCAGAATAGAGCCCGGACGAAAGCATGTCGGCGTACTGGATTGGCGTTGGGTCTACGATCTTGCGATGACGTCGCCAACCCTCATAGGGCTTCTCCCCCTCAAAAACCCCTGCCTGCGGCAAGATGAAATCTCGGATATCTCGCCACAACGGCTCCCAAGTAGCCCTCTCTTCCTTGAGCTGACTAAAGCGCTCGAAAACTTTACGCGGTTCGACGCGAGCCATGTTTAGGCACCCAGAAGCGTGTTGCCCTTGCCAAGCCGATTCGGATCGACCGGAGCACCTTGAGCGCCCGAAAGCGAAGTATTGCCAAGACCGCTTGTTGTATTACCTTCAAGAAGCGCAGCAAGATCAGCCTGCTTCTGATTGGCCTTATTGCGCGCCTGATCTTCATTCTGCTGAGCCCTCTTTTCGGCCTCGAGCTGATCTTTAGCTAAATTTTCAGCACGGTCGTTCGCGCGCTTTTCCTGATACGAATCGTACAGCCCGAACAAACCGCCGGTAATCGCGCCCCAAACTGAGCTACCCATTAGAGCCTCCTGATGAAAGTGATGAGCGGGACGGGATACGAATCGGAGTGCCGCTTGGCAAGTGCCGTTGCGAGCGACGAACCAACGGCGCTTTGCCATTGAAAAGCAATGCAACCACGCTGCTTAGCCTCTCTCTCAGCAAGAACGATCAAACGACCACCGACACCTCGAGACCGATAGGCCTGCATGCAAAAGATCGTGTCGTTCGTTGCAAACAGTCCCGTTGTCTGGGGATGCACTGAGATAAAGACTGAACAGAGCCCCACCGGCCGCTCTCCGTCGAAGGCCACAAGCGAAAAACTCAGACCAACAGCATCAAGCGCCTCATAAACAGCATCGTTTAGTGCCAGCGGGAATCCTTTCAGTCCGGATTCCACAAAGTTGTGCTGAATTAAATCCGTGCAGAGTTGTCTCGCTTGAAGCAATGACATCGTTTCGTATCTCATGCCGGCAGTGTCGAGGCACGACATGAGGCTTTATGGACGCGCTACATGCTGCGCCACTCATCGTCGAAAGCTCGTTCCGGATCATAAGGACGGCGGTTATTCAGCATCTTCGCAAGGCGTGGATCCATTTGTGGAGGTACTGGCGCCGCAAACGTCAAAGCCAGAGCGTCAGCCATGTCAGGTGAACGACCAATGCGTTCTTTGATCTTGTCTTTGGGTTCAAGGATCTTTGTGCCGCGGGTTGTAAAACCGTATGTAGGTGCGGCCAGATCGGCCTGCAGTATTTCGTCTGGAGGAATTGCTCCGCCCTTCTCCAGCCACTGCTTCATCTCCCACCACATTTCCATGCGGCGATTCTCGAAGATGTCTTTACGCGGCCCTTTACCGCCAAAGTAGACCTCGGCAACATTGAAACGCATTTGCCGGAGACGATCGATGACGCCGGTGCCTTCGCCTGCGTCAATGAAAACCTGTGCCGGGTTGTGCTGGGCGATCTGAATAGCAACACGGTCTGCGACTTCCATGTTGTCAAGCCCACGAATGACGATCGGCGGGAAAGCCACGAGCCCCTGCCGTCGAAATATCACGGTGGAATCAGAACCAAAGCGAGCGACGTCGACACCGAGCACAACGGGCGCAGACGAGTAATCACGCTCAGCGTAATGCCTGCCTGCAGCAGCTCGAACCGTGTCAATGCTGATCAAATTGTCATCTGACGCAGCATTGAAGTCACACAGGAACTCCTGCCGGTACTCGTTCTCAGACATTTCCTTGCGCAGGCTATCGAGCTCCTTCTCTGGAATAACACGCGTTTGTTCAACACCGTAGACCATAGCCTTCCACTCTTTCTCGCCTTTAGCCTCTCGTGCTAGCGCTAAGTCATACATCTGGCTGAACAGATTGATGCCCTTCGGCGTTCCAATGAAGACTGCCCACCCCTTGCGGTCGGCTAAGGCCGGACGGATGATCTCGCCCCAAACTTCAGGCTTCATCTGCGCTACTTCATCCATCACTACGCCATCAAAATAAAGCCCTCGCAGAGCATCGGGGTTGTCCGCGCCAAAGATGCGAATCGTCGCTCTGTTGGGCAGGATGATCGATAGCTCGCCCTCGTTGATCTTGCAGTACGGTATCGGCGACGTGTAATGCTTGAGGTAGGACCACGCAATAGCCTTCGCCTGCACACGAAACGGTGCTATGTATGCGTAAAAACCACGCTCCTTGCCATCAACAATGGCGCGTTTAATTAAGTGATTGACCGCTAGAACCGTCTTCCCCATTCGACGATGCGCAACCAGAACACAGAAGCGATGAGCATCAAACCTCCGATGGATTTCGTCCTGAGGATAACGCGGCCAATATGGAATTTTGACAGCAGTCTCAGTCACGTCTCAGTGTCCTCTTTTTTAGCCGCGGCGGCCCGATCCCAATAGAGCCTCAAACCGCCTTCAATTTCTGACGCAACTTTCTCGACAGGCTTTTCGCCAACGGTATCGCGAATGGCAACAAATGCCTTGACATCACCGGCAAGTGCAGCTTCAAGCATGGACGCAACGACAGCCTCACCGTAAGTGCCTTCGCCCTCACACTGCTTCATGAGCGCAATTTCCAGAAGCTCTTTGAAGGTCTTACGTCGACGCCGGGAAACTCCAGATGCACGGCCTGCCTTTTTCGCATTTTCTCGGCGTTCACTCGGCGTTCGTTTCGAATTTGGGATCAAATTGCTTTCGTTTGCCATCACACTTTCTTCCTCTTCCAATTGGTCGGAGTCTTGCCTCTGAGAACGCCATGACAAACAGCCCAAACGGTCGATTTGGGCATCTCCATCTTTATGGCAATACAAGCGACGGTAAAGCCGGCATCCCAAAGAGCAAGCACCTCATCAATTTCAGCATCGGTATAGATCGCTCTATGGTGATACTGACCAATGCTGTCCCCTTTAACGCCTACAGGCACCATTTCAGTTCTTCCGGAAGAACTTCGGCCACTGAGCTTTGACGACCAAGATTGCATTCTCAATTTCGCGGCGACGATCGAACGATCCTGGCTTGAACAGTTTTGCTCGATAGGCTGCATTGACGAGTTTTTGCACCGCGAGCGGCGGGAGGAACTTTGAGACACCGAGTGGGACTGTGGGCGGAGGAGTGCGTTCATTTGTTTCTTCTTTGTCATTCATTTGGCTCCTCCCAGTCGATATCGAAAGAGATGCTCCCCGGCTTTTTCGGATCCAGCCAGATCTGCTCTCTATGGTGAAAAAAACAATCGTCGATATTGAGCGCATCGGCGATGCCGTCGAAGAACGACTTGCAACGTTCAACCATGTTCGACTCGTCACGGCGCCGGCGATCGGGAGGTTGAATGATCAGCTGCACGTTCAGCCGAGTTCCACTCTTGAGCGTTGCAGGTTGTCCCATGAGCTCCTGTTTAGCTTTGACGAATGCTTCCTGCCGCGCAGCCTTCACTAAAGCCGCTTTTGCCGACCA
>NZ_QNRV01000011.1 GCF_003315195.1 Sutterella wadsworthensis
TCGACTCTGCCGAGTTGCTAGTCCTTCCCGCGACCGGGCGGACAGTGGACTTTCACCACACAATCACACGTGCGCTGCCGGGCGCACAAAAAAAAGAGGAGGCGATTCATTTCGAATCGCCTCCTACAGGAGACCCCAAGGCGCTGCTGCTCCATTAAGGGAGAACTTTGCGTTCTCCGGAGCGGCTGGACCGCGGAACCGACCCCTGGTTCCCTGCTGCGATCTCAGCGCCTTGCTTGAGATGAAGTATGCGCTGATTGAGAACAATTCGCAATAGCGGATGGAAAAATAATCCTGACAAGATACGTAAGGATTGATGCCAGTCAATCCAGATCCCCCTAAGGAGTAGATCAAAGGGCTGACGTGGAAACCCGAAATTTTTAGCGATATTCAATTTACTGCACTAAGCAGTTTTATCGATATCTGTTGGAAATAATCATGAAGTCGTGCATATATAAGGAAACTGTGCAGTAAAAAATAGAAATCTGCATGCGCGAATCATTGCTCTGCGGTAAATTTTGCAAACACCGACAGCGAGAACAAAGCTTTTGTTTCAGATGCCGTCGGTTCCCAGTCCACTTCATCAATTGAGGCTTGCGTTTGAAAAAGCGCACTGCTCCCGAAATGAAAACCTGGTTTAGCAACCGCACAACACCCCGAGGATCGGCACGCCAATAACGTGCCGCTGTGAGAGACATGATGAACACCTTCCTGATGATCAGCCGCTTCATGAACAAAACGTTTGCCCTTTGGGTCGTCGTATTCGGCGCCCTCGGCTTCGTTTTCCCCCAGGTCTTCAAACCGGTAGGTGCGTATGTCTCGATTCTTCTCGGCGTAGTTATGTTCGGCATGGGGCTCACGCTGACGACAGCGGACTTTCGTGAAATCTTCCGTCGTCCCAAGGATGTGGCGGTCGGGATCCTCGCTCAGTTCCTGATCATGCCGCTCGCGGCTTTTGTGCTCTGCAAGGCGTTTGATCTGCCGCCTGACCTCGCTGTCGGTCTGATGCTCCTGGGCTGCGTTCCCGGCGGGACGGCGTCGAATGTCGTTACCTTCCTTGCCCGCGGCGACGTGGCGCTCTCTGTGACGGTGACCTCCTGCACGACGCTGCTTGCGCCTGTCGTGACCCCGGCTTTGATGTATGCCTTTGCGAGTCAGTGGCTCTCGATTGATCCGACGGCGATGTTTATGTCGATCGTTCAGGTGATCCTTGTTCCGATCGCCGCCGGCGTGATCGTGCACAAAATCTTCGGTGCTAAGGTCGAACGCGTGGCTGCGGTGCTCCCGATTGTGTCTGTCGGCGCGGTTGTGGTGATTGTCGCGGCAGTGGTGGCCGCTACTCGCAGCCAGATCTTGACCGCCGGCATGACAGCATTTCTTGTGGTGGCGCTGCAGAATGCCTTCGGGATGGCCCTGGGTTTTGCTGCCGGCAAGGTCTTCAGAATGGATCTTCCTAAGTGCAAGTGTCTGTGCTTTGAGGTCGGCATGCAGAATTCCGCTCTGGGCGTGGCGCTCGCCAGCGTGCACTTTGCTGCTTCTCCCATGACGGCCCTGCCGTCAGCCATCGGAGCCTTGTGGCACAACATTACAGGTCCTGTGGTGGCTACGTTCTTCCAGAAATGGCGTGCAGCGGATGAGAAGAAGTCCATTCTGGATCTGATGGAAGAAAGCATCGCCAAGGCGCGTGAAGAAAAGACCGCAGCGGTTTGATGGATTTAGCCTAATAAAGTTCTCAAAGAGGAGACGGCGCGGAGGATCCCGCCGTCTCCTCTGTGCTTTTTGCGGCGTCTGCGAGGGGCTTCGGTGCCGATGGATTCGGTCTGCAGACTTATGCCCGACGGCGGGAGAGTTCAATAAAAAAACGACGCCTTTGACGTCATCGTCCATGCGGCCGGCAGCCGTTTCATTGGCTTTCGCTGCAATTGTGAGACGCCTGATCGGGTCAAGTCCGAGAGGATCACCGCGCCAATGGCGCTGAGACCTTGAACATTCAGAGGCCATGGCGGCCCTGCGCGAAACCTACGATTTTTGCATTAGGTGTTTCCGGCAATACGGCTTGGAAAACGTCAGAAAGTGATTCAAAAAAAATGAATACAACCTGCTCTACGACAGATGCCGTAGGCGCCAAAGCATGCACGCTCGTAAAGTTTTCTGACGCCCGCGCCGTTGCTGAGTCAAAACCAGAACTCCCGGCAGCGGGTTCCAATGTTTCCTGCCATGAGGCGGCGGATCCGAAAGGACCGCCGAGCAGTTGATGAAACCCTGGTTGCAATCCACAACATTTAGGGAGGCGGAGCGCCAATAACGCGCCGCCCCAATCTGCCAATGATGAATACGTTACTTATGCTTAGCCGCTTCGCCAACAAGACCTTTGCGCTGTGGGTGATTATTGCGGGGATACTGGGTTTTGTTTTCCCGGACGTGTTCAAGCCCATTGGCAGCTGGATTGCGATTCTCCTCGGCGTCATGATGTTCGGCATGGGGCTCACGCTCACGACGGCCGACTTCCGTGAAATCTTCCGCCGCCCCAAGGATGTCTTCGTCGGCATTCTCGCGCAGTTCCTCATCATGCCGCTGGCAGCCTTCGTGCTCTGCAAGGCTTTTGCGCTGCCGCCGGATCTGGCTGTCGGTCTGATGCTCCTTGGCTGTGTTCCTGGGGGTACGGCTTCGAATTTGGTCACTTTCCTCGCCCGCGGTGATGTCGCGCTGTCGGTCACGATCACTTCGTGCACGACGCTGCTTGCGCCGCTCGTTACGCCGGCTCTGATGTACTTCTTCGCCAACCAGTGGATCGCCATCAATCCGACGGCAATGTTCCTTTCGATCGTACAGGTGATCCTGCTCCCGATCGCTGCCGGCGTCGTCGTTCATAAGGTTTTCGGGAAGAAAGCTGATCAGGCCTCTGTGGTTCTGCCGTTTGTGTCTGTTGCTACAGCAGTGGTGATCATCGCCGCGGTCGTCGCAGCAACGCGCGGTCAGTTCCTCTCGGCTGGGCTCACGGTCTTCGCTGTGGTGGCGCTGCAGAATGCTTTCGGCATGGGACTCGGTTTCCTCGCCGGTCGTCTCTTTGGAATGGATGTCGCCAAATGCAAGGCGCTCTGCTTTGAAGTAGGCATGCAGAATTCGGCCTTGGGCGTCACGCTCGCTACCGTGCACTTTGCGGCTTCGCCGATGACGGCCCTGCCGTCGGCGGTGGGTGCGCTCTGGCACAATGTCTCCGGCGCTGTGGTTGCAAGTTTCTTCCAGAAGCTTCGCGGCAACGGCGAAAAGAAGACTTTCTTTGAAGTGCTCGAAGAAAATGCGGCAGCCAAGAAGCACGCTGCAAACGCTTCGCACAAGGCTGCGGCCTGAACCTGACATTCCCTGCGGGGATCCTTGAACGAACTGAACGGGACTGCCTTCCTCATGGGCGGTCCCGTTTTGCGTCTTCTCTGCGCTCAGACCAGATTCACAGAAAAAAGGCAAAAAAAGGGGAGGCCGCGGACCAAGAAACGCGCGGCCTCCCGTAGTAGCAAGGAACGAACCGGACAGGAGAGTTCCGGATAATCGAAGCAGCACCACAAAGTTTCCCCGCTTTGTGTAATCGGTGCTGCTGAACCGCCAGAGCCGACCCCTTGGCTCATCAATTGGCGGAATTCGTTCCGTGTTGAGATGAACTTTAACGCAAATGAGAAACATTCGCAAGCAGGAAACTACAAAATGTTATTCGGAGAAACGCTTAGGGCAGGCGGCCTAAGCAGTTAATGGTAGCGGTTTATTGATTGAGTCAAATTCGATATTTTGCAAAGTGAAATGCATAAGTTTCATTCGCTTTGCTTCGATAAAATCGAAAATCAGCAATGAATACAACTGCGCGGACTGCTCTGAGACGGCTCACCGGATCTGTTGAGTGCCGCTCAAGAGCTGCCACCAAGGAGAAAACATGCAAAGCGTTCCCGACAGTCAAAATGCCGGTTCAATATCTCATGCCCAATGTCCGAGCGGCCTGCGCCGGCGGCTGATTGCCGCGGCTGCTGCCGTGACGTTTTCTGGATTGGCCGTTTTTGGACCAGCCTTTGCAGCCGCCGAAGCGCCTCTGATAGGTGTCGTACAGCTTGTTGATCATGAAGCTCTCAACGATTCCGTGCGCGGCATCACCGACGGCTTGAAGGCGCGGGGACTCGCCGGGAGTCTGGATCTGCAGAATGCTCACGGAGACCAGTCAACGCTCAAGACGATTGGCGACCGGTTTGTGCATAAGGACGCCAAGCTCATTTTTGCCGTTGCGACCCCTGCGGTTCAGGCCATGGCGCGCGCTACCAAGACCATTCCCATTGTGGGTGCTGCAGTGACGAGCTACACCGCAGCCAAGGTCATTAGAAGCAATGAGCATCCCGGCGGCAACGTGACGGGTGTTTCCAATATTGGCCCGGTGGCTGCCCAGCTCGATCTCTTCATGAAGCTGGTGCCGAACGCCAAACGGGTCGGCACCATCTATAACGCCGGAGAAATCAATTCCGTCGTGCAGATTGAGCTCCTGCGAGCCGCTGCGAAGGCGCGCGGCATTGAGCTCGAAGAAGCGACGGTGACGAATCTCACGGACCTTCAGTCAGCCGTCGTGTCCATGAGCAAAAAAGTCGACGGCTTTGTCTTTCCGACCGACAACGTTGTGGTCGCCGGCATGGCGGTCGTTTTGCGCACGACGGTGCCGGCTCATCAGGTCACAGTATCGGGGGATATGGGATCACTTGCCGCCGGCTGCACGGCGGCGATGACGGTGGATTATTACACGCTCGGGCTTCAGGCCGCTCAGCTCGGCGCCGATATTCTTGAGGGCCGGAGAACCGCCGCAGAAACGCCGATCGGCGTTCAGGACGTGAAAAATCCCACTTTCAACGTGAAGGCTATGAAGCGCCTGGGATTGGAAATTCCAGAGGACCTCAAGGCTGGAGCTCTTTTGTGGCAAAAATAACGAGTGACGCTTAAGCGCACTTAACACACTGCCGCAGCGTGAAAGCTGCGGCATTTTTTGTTTGTCTGCTGCGGGCAGGGGTTTCGAGGAGGGCAGTCTCAGCTCTCTTGATCAGGGCTTTGCGAGAAGTTTGATAGCAGCCGCTGCGAACTAGGTAAAATTAAAAGATCTGCCGGCACAAAAGGTCGTGAGATCGACCCCTGCGAGCCGTCAGGGAAGCAAAGAACAAAATAAATCAGAGCGAACCGTTCCAGCCACCTGCAGAGCAGACGGTTCGCGCCGAGGTCAGCCATGCACGTTTTGAACATCGGTTCACTCAATATTGACAATGTATATCAGGTGCCGCATTTCCTGCGCGGCGGCGAAACTGTAGCGGCATACCGCCGTACGCTTCACGTCGGCGGCAAAGGACTCAACCAGAGCGTGGCGCTTGCCCGCGCCGGCATTGCGAGTTCTCATGCCGGGATTATTGGCCGTGACGGCGAGGTGCTGAAGAATTTTCTGGAAGCTGAAGGCGTTAATGCGGCGCATGTTGAAATGCGTGCCGATGAAGCTTCTGGTCATACGGTCATTCAGATTTCTCCCGAAGGCGAGAATGCCATTCTTTATTACCCGGGCACCAACACCTGCCTCACGCGTGAGTTCGTGAAGAATGCCGTTTCCGATCTCAAACAGGGTGATGTTTTGCTTTTGCAAAATGAAACGAACGCCATTCGGGACGCGATTGAAATCGGCCTTGAAAAAGGACTTCGCATCGTGTTCAATCCGGCGCCGTTCGACCGTTCTGTGCCGCTTCTGCCGCTCAACCAAACGGCAGCTTTAATTCTCAATGAAGGTGAAGCCCGCGGGCTTTATTCCATGGATGAAGCGGCGGCGGAAAATCTCGACGATCTTGAGCTCCTCACGGCGCTTGGAGAACGCTATCCGAACACGACGCTCCTCATTACGCTGGGCGCCCGCGGCGTGGCCGTGCGCATTCCGGGACAGTCTCCCAAACTTTTCCCGGCCTACAGAGTTGATGCAGTGGTCGATACTACTGCGGCCGGAGATACCTTTACGGGGTACGCTGTCCGTGCGCTGACGCTCGCATGGAATGCGGAAGAAAAGGGTGAAGATCCGGCTCGCTGCCGCGCTATTTTGGAGGACGGGATCAAATATGCCGTGACGGCGGCAGCGCTTTCTGTGACGCGCGCCGGAGCAGCGGAATCTATTCCGCATTTTGAGGTTGTCGACGCGGTGGTGGCCGACTTGTGGGATACCGAAGGGAATCTGCGCTAATGACTGTTGAAAATATCCTCCTTGACTGCGATCCTGGTCTTGACGACGCGGCTGCTATTTTTTTGGCAGCCGGATCGCCCCGCATTCATGTGCTCGGCATTACGACCGTAGCGGGCAATCAGACCATCGAGCGCGTGACCAAGAACGCTTTTTTCGTGGCCAAGATGGCAGGCATGGGGGATGTTCCTATTGCCAGGGGCTCGGCACGGCCGCTTCTGCGTCCGCAGGTGCAGGTCTGCTCAGAGATTCACGGCGAAACTGGACTGGGGGTTCCGGTAGCAGAGCCTGAGCGCGATCCGGATCCGCGGCCGGCGGCTCAGTTCATCGTCGACGTTGTCATGCGGGAGCCCGAAAAGTCGGTCACGCTGGTGGCCACGGGGCCCCTCACCAATGTGGCTCTGGCCGCTCGGCTCGAGCCCAAGATCGTTGAGCGCGTCAAGCAGGTGGTTCTCATGGGCGGCGCCTGCCACACAGGCAATGTTGGCCCGGCGATGGAGTTCAACATTGAAAACGATCCGGAAGCAGCGCATATTGTTTTTAATGAACCTTGGCAGGTGGTGATGGTCGGGCTGGACCTGACGTATCAGGCGCGCGCTGATAAGTCTGTGCGCGATGCTTTCAAAGCGATTGGCACCCCGGCAGGCGACTTTATGTACCAAACGCTCGAGACCTTTGCCGAAAACTACAAGGCATGGCGCGGCTTTGATGCTCCGCCGCTTCATGATCCCTGCGCGATGGCTTACGTCATTGATCCGACGGTTATGGAAGTGGTTCCTGTCCCGATCAATGTTGAAACGAAAGGCGCGCTGACGGCCGGCATGACGGTCTGTGATTTTCGCCGCAGAGCGCCTGAAGGCTGTCACACCTTTGCTGCGCTCAAGCTCAACGTGCCGCAGTTTTGGGAGATGCTCATCAGCTCGGTCAAAGCAATCGGGTGAAATGCACTGGGGCGGGTTCCGCCCAAGATGTCTGCTCCATTGCTGCCGCTCTTGGTTTTTTGCAGCTTTTGAAGGCATGAAACTGCAAAGATGGACGCAGACATTCAGAGCGCTGACGGAGAGGCCGCTTAAGGCGGCAGCTTCCGTCAGCTGCACCGACCAATTTTCATCCAAAAGCTCTGCATGCGACGTTTTTCTCAAGAATGGTTTGACGCTCTCAGCCGCTGCCGCTTTGCCGGGCAGTGGCCTGACTGGAGCGGGCCTCGGGCTGCACCGGTCATGCCCTGGATTACCGCGCCGATTCATCCCTATTTACGAAAGGCTTTTGATCACATGGGCGAGGTGCGGGAGCTTAATCCCGGCGACTGGCTCTATCCCCATGTCCAAGTGCGCAGCTATATGCTGGTGGAGGCGGGACTGACCGGACGCATTGTCGCAACGGTCGACGGACAGTCCGGCGCAGGGGCAATGGCGCTTTCCACTCCCATGCGCAATGCCGCAGGGAACCTGAATTGGCTCACGCATCGTTCGGCTATCGGACGTTATCAGGCGCTCTCTCACGTGCGCCTGCGAGAAATTCCGCATAGTGAAGCGCTCGCTTTTCTGATGCAGGCAGACAAGGATTTTTATCTGGCGCTTTACGCGCAGATGGAACTCATCAATCTTTCTGACCGGTTCGGCTTTGCCATTTTGGCGCTGCTGCCGGCCATTGACCGCTTCAAGGCGCTCCTCACTGCCTGGTCGCTTTTTTACGGTGAGGTTTCTGAGGGACCTCGCGGACTGCGGATCCGGGTGCCCATACCGGGCCGTAAAAACCACATTGCTCAAGTCATCCGAACCTCGAGCGTGACGCTCGACGGTATTCTGCGGGAGCTCAAAACCGCAGAGAACTGGGAGCGGGAGGGCGACTTTGTCACCTTTAATGCTTCAACGCTTCAGAGCGTGCATGAATGGATGCGTCATGCAGAAGGCAAGGATGCTTATTTGGCAAGGCCCGCACGCGTGGAAGATATGCTGCTGGCGGCGCAGGCAGAAGCTGCTGAGATCATTCATTAGCTAAAGACAACCTTCGGCCCAAGCATTTCTAAAGGGCAAAAAGAAGCCCGAACCTTTCAGCAGAGGTTCGGGCTTGTCTTTATGAGGAGCGCTGTCGGCAGGCGGTGCGGTGTTTTGTCGAATTCACGAAATAATGTGAGCCGATTGGAATTCTTCAAAACATTTTAGAGCGGGACTGCCGACAGGTCTTAAGCCTTAAGCTGCAGAGCGTTTGGCCGTTTTGGATTCTTGAACTTCGCGTTCGATACGATCGAAAAAGGATTCTTTTTCGCCGGCATCGCGCCACTTCTGAACCCAGGAGGCAACGGCGGGGCTAGCCACATTGTGCCAAAGGGCGGCTACGGCAGCCGGCAGGGCGGTTGCAGGGGCGGCAGCGAAGTGGAGGGTGGCAAGCGCTACAGCCAGGCCGGAGTTCTGCATGCCAACCTCAAACGCAAGGGTTTTGCGCTTGGAGAGCGACATGCCCATGAAGCGTGCTGCATACCAGCCGAGCAGCATGCCGACGGCATTCTGCACGGCAACCGCGGCGAAGATCAAGAGCCCGACATTGAGGAGCTGGGCACGGGTTGCGGCAACGACAGCAGCGGCGATGACCACGATGGCGCCAACGGAGACGATCGGAAGCGCAGCCACGCACTTTTCAACGTTTTTATCCCCCGCGAGCTTATGGATGACGACGCCGGCGGCGATCGGGAGCAGGATCATCTGGACGATCGAAAGGAACATCGAAGCCGGATCGATGGCAAGCCACTGATTGGCAAAAACGTGCATCAAGGCCGGCGTTACGATCGGCGCGAGCAGCGTCGTGCAGGACGTCACCGTCACCGAAAGCGCCACATCGCCGCGGGCGATGAAAGTCACCACATTCGAGGCGGTGCCGCCGGGCGCGCAGCCCAGAAGCATCATGCCGACCGCAACATCTGCCGGAAGGTTGAGCAGAACGCAGAGCGCATAAGCCGAAAGCGGCATGATCGTGAACTGTGCCACGACCCCTGTCAGTACTTCTTTCGGACGGCGGACCACCTCACGGAAATCAGCCGTCGAAAGCGTGAGGCCCATGCCGAACATCACCACACCGAGGAGCACCGGAACATAAGGACCGACCAACTTGAAAATCTCGGGGAAAATGAATCCGAGAATGCCGAAGATAATCACCCACAGGGCGAAGGTCTTGTTCACAAACTGGCTCACTTTCACGAGATATTTCATATCGTTCATTCAATGCGTTTTTAGCGCATTGACTCCTTAAATGCCCAAAGGCTGACAAATGTCTTCATAGTGCAGCGGCGGGAAGCGCTGAGTTGCCGGAGTGCTGAAGTCCGAAAACTGCTTCCCTTGCAAAGAAGTGTTTGAAGAAGAAACGACCTTAGCTGGGGTCATTTCGGCCGCACTTTTTTGTGCGGGTTTGTCTACTCTACGGGCAATGCGCTCTGTTTTGGGGCGCTGGGGGAGCGAAGACCGTCAGTTCTGAAACATTCCCTGAGAAATGTTGACTGCAATAACGTTTTCCCCCTAAACGAAAGCGCTTAGTGAGGCATTGCGAAGGATGATGAACCGAATTTGAGCGGAGCGGCAGGCCGTGAAAGAAGCCGGACTCGGCTTAAAGCAAAGATTCAATCTGCAGCGTATAGCCTTCCGGTTCATTTTCGATGGTAATCATCGAACGTGAGCCCATCTGGGTGATGTGTGCGCGCAAAAGGGCTGTGCCCTCGGACGAGAGTTCACGGATTTCGGTGGGACCTTGACGGTGACTCGAAAACACGAAGCCGCTGGGGACGGCGGCCGTAATGCTTTGTGTCGGCCATAAAGTGAAGGTCAGGTCACGCAGAAGCCGTTCGGCGGAGATGCGTTCATCCAGACGCGGACTCCGTGCTTCGGTGATCGTACTGCCGTCCCAGGTGATGCGCCAGACCGTCATGCTGAGCGCGGAGAAAACCGCATTGACGCTGCCTGGAGCAGAGAGCACTGTCGCTCGAAGGGGCGGAACCGCAGCCGGAGCGCCATGCTGGGCGGCTTTGGGGCTGAAGCGAATGACAATCTGCTGGTCGAGGGAGAGCTGCGGAGCGTCAGCAATTGCCGGCAGAAAAACAGGTACGAAAGAGCGTTCCTTGGCTGCAGCCGAGGGCTTCTGAGGCTGAGGACGTTCAGCAGTCTTGCCGGATTGTACGGAGGGTTTCCTCTGAAGCGGCTTAGCTGTCTTCTGCGAAGTTGTCTGGCTGCCTTCAGCGGCCTTTTTCAATGCACAGCCCGAAAGCAGCGAAACTGCGAAGAGCGCGGTAAGGAAAAGTCGGCGTGAGCGGACGGGCATGAAAGCCTCCGAAGAAGTTAAGGTTCGGCGGCGGTTTCCGTCCGATATCAAATGTTAGCGCATGGCAGACTTTTGCACGTTTATCGATGCCATCGAGGATGGTGCGGCGGCAGCGGACGAATGACGGGGGCGGCGGGTCTGGGCTTTGGCGGCGGGGGTGCACGGTGCGGTGCAGCGACGCAGCCCGAGAGCGTGAGCACCCCGGCGATGCCGGTGAAAAAAGCAGACCGCAGAAATGTTCGGCGTGAATACGGCATAACAATCTCCTAATCGAATGGAATCCGCGCAGCCGCCCGGAACCTTCGCCCCCAAGGGCGAGATATCGCTGACAGATGCTTGCTCTCATCTTAGGCATGAGGAACTTAGGAGAGACTGTGGCGGCATATACGAGAGAGACGCACGACCTCAGCGCTTATCAGCGGCCGGACGCAAGAGGGGCGTCGCTGCCCAAACAATGCTTTGACCCACCAGCACGGTAATGCCGAAAGCGCGGAGTGCAGGCGTAGCGGAAAATACCAGCAGTCCAAAAGAAAGGAGCGTCGTAACGCCCGAAAAAAGGACGGCGGCAGAGGTGCGGCCGTCGCTGGGGCTCCCTGTGAGGAAGATGCCGTAGTCAACGCCCAGGCCAAGCACTAAAACGAGACCCAGCGCGGTGAAAATGGTGACTGGCGTTCCCGTCCAGCCAAAGACGGCCAGTGCGGCAAGAATGCCTAGGGCCGAGGGCAGTACGGCGCGCCAGCTCTCACGCCCGAAACGAAGCGCTAAAAGCGCCCAGAGGAGCACGATGCCGGCGGCGAGCACCATGAGAATGAGGTCTCTGTAAAGCGAGAGCCCCTCGCTCATGCCGCGCGTGATGTCCACAAAATAAGCGCCCGGCACCGCTTCGGCGGCCTTCGTTAAGAAGGGAAGGTGCTTAGGCTCAACGCCGGCGAGCATCAGGACCGTGACGGCGCGCCCGGGCTCGTTCTCGAGCACGAAGCGATGAGTGAGCTCTCGCCACGGCGTACTTTCTAAGTCATTCAAGGCCATTCGCTGGGCGTCAGGCCCTTTTGGCGAAGCTCCGAGGAGCTCAAGCAGCCGGGGGGCGGCGGCAGCCGTTGCCGCGGCAACGAGATCTCTGTCAGCATCCTGTTTGGCATCCGAGGGCAGCAGCATGGAAAGCCCGGAAGGCGTGAGGCTCTTGAGTTCAGGTATGGCCTGCAAAGCAGACAAGAGCGCTTCTTCGTGCTCGAGCGTTTCACTCAATGTCGGACCCTGCAGGACAAAAGCTTGAGCCGGTGACGGGAGCGCCAAGGCGCGCGACACTGCCAGCTGGCTCTCGAGGAGCTTTTGGGGCGCTCCCTGCAGGTCTCGGATGCCCGCGTCAAATTGCATGCGCGAGAGGCCAAAGAGAAGCGCTGCGGCAAAAAGGGCGAGGCCGAAGAGAACCGCAGGACGTCTGAGTGCCGAGGCGTCTAGTCTCGGAAGCTTCGGGAGCGCTTGGGCGATGAGCCGCATCAGCCGCGTCTGGTCTTTAGGCACCCAACGCTCCAGTCGAGGAAGCACCGTCAAGACGGTGAAGAGCGTTCCGACGACGCCGCAGGCGGCGAGGACGGCCATCTGCCGAAGACCGGGCAGCGGCGTGAGCGCAAGCGTGCAGTATGCGGCGGCAGTGGAAAGCGCTGCCGAGAGGAGCGCGCCGGCCATGCGGCGGCGGCGCGCTTGTGCGGATTCTCCGGCAGTCTTGAGGGCAAACCAATGCGAAGAGTAGTCAATCGATACGCCGATCAGCGTTGCGCCGAAAACGAAGGTAATGAGCGAGAGCGTGCCGAAGACGGCAAAAGAGGCGCCCAGCGCAAGCGTGAAGCCGAGGAGAATGGTTCCGGCCATCAGCAAGAGCACGACGGGACTGCCGAAAAGCGCCCAAGCTAATGCAAAGACACTGATGGTCGAGAGGGTGCCGATAAAGGTGAGTTCGCGCTGTGCGCGGGCAGCGATCGCATCGGTAAAGAGCGGTACGCCGGCCGCTTCGATCTGGACGGAGGCTCCGTGCCCCACCGCATCCTGAGCGGCGTTTTGAGCGTCTTCGAGCGTCTGCGCAAAATGAGCTTTCCCGGCTGCCGCAAGGTTTTCGTCCGCGGTGAAAAAAAGCACGCGGGCGGTTTCTCCTGTCGGCACCGTCTTTAATTCGATATCCGTGCGGCCGTTATTTGAAGAGACGCGCCAAGGGAGGCGCTTAAGTTCTTCGGTGAGCCAATGGTCATAGGTGCAGAACGGATCATTGGCAAAGCCGAGAATCCTGAGCGACACGGCGCTCGTGAGACAGCCGACGGCTCGCTCTGTCAGCCGTTCGCTGCGGCTCGGTTCCGGGAGGCCAATGAGGCTCCTGAGCGCACTTCTGTCGGCATCCGAAAGCAGTCGGCCGGCGGCATGCGGAATTTTGGGGACAGCACCAGCCCCAAAATGCTCCGGAGAGCGCTCTGAAAGGGCGGGTGAAGCGAGCAGTACGTTCCGTACTGCCGCTTGAGCAGTCTCGGCGAGCTCTCTGAGTTTTTCTGCCGCCCCAGCCGTTTCGCCCCTGACGCGAAGGAGCACGATGACATTGCCGGCTTCATCCTGACTCAGGCGGGCGCGCAGGGCGTCTTCAATATCGTCGGGAAGTTCCGGGGCTAATTCCGCTGGAATAAGTGACGCGAGACTTGTATCAAAAGCGCGGTGAGTGAATCGGTCGCAAAGCACCCATGAAGAGAGTGCAAGCAGGACGATGAGGCAGCCGAGCGCAAGCCGACCGCGTCCGACTTCCAAAAAACTGAGAAGTCCGTCAAGGATTTTTTGAGCGCGGTGCTGTACGGTCAACGTGAAAACTTTTTTTGAGTAAGAGAGGAAGTCGGCGTTCGAGTCGATTCGCCGAAGGAGAAAAGCGAATGAATGAACAGGAACGCCGCGAAGAAGATGCTCGCGGCAATGCTGAGCATCTCGCTTCAGTCAGAGATCAAAGCGCCTTAGGCCGGATGACCGCAGGTGAAGCAGAAGACGGGTTCATAGGTGGCCGGCAGCTTCATGCGTTTGCCGAGCTCGGGACCTGCAACCGAACCGCGCGCAACGCCGCCGAGACCGAGTGCGGTGCCGGCCAGATACGCGGCTTCGACCATGGTGCCGGCATCGAGATAAGCCCAGTGCGGCCGAGCCATCTGCGTGCGGGGCGTCGCTTCAACGATAAAGACGAGTGTTACAGGGGCCGTATCAACAAAAGCGTGCTGTCCCATCGTTGACGCTGCGCGGAGGTCTTCCGGGGTCAGAAGCTCGAGCGTATTCTTGGACGCATTCCAGCGCCATGCGCCGTCAGCGCGCAGAACACAGACCGAGACAGTGCGCAGATCGAGGCAGGAGGGAACGGTCCGCTTTCCGTCAGGACGCGTGATGCCGGCCGTGCACCAAAGGAGCGTTGAAAGATCTGCGTCGGAAATGGGCTCGGTCGTAAAGGAGCGAATGGTTTTGCGTGCCTTCAGAGCTTCCGTGAGCGTCATCTTCAGTTCGCGCGGAGCGGGCAGCTCAATTGTTTTTGTTGTCATAAAACCCTCCAGAGAAAGACGGTGCCTTTCAACCAGCAATGATTGTAGTTCCGCAGTGTGATGCTGTATGTATTCCGGCTTCGTCCGGGAGCAAAAAAAGCGGCGGACTTCACTAAAGAGGTCCGCCGCTCATCGCTCTCACGCAGCGTTTGGCTGCTTAACGATTGGTGTCGACCTTCGGGTCAAGCGCATCGCGCAGACCGTCGCCCAAAAGGTTGAAGGCAAGCACCGTGAGGAAGATCGCAATCACGGGAAAGATCGCCGCGTGCGGCGCGGTGAGCAGGTCAGCGCGGGCTTCGTTAAGCATTGCACCCCATTCAGGCATCGGCGGCTGAGCGCCGAGCCCCAGGAAGGAGAGTGATGCCGCGGTGATGATTGACGTGCCGATACGCATCGAGAGATAAACCAGAATCACCGAGATCGTGCCGGGCAGAATATGGCGGAAAAGAAGCATCGTGTCGCTGATGCCCAGGCTTCGCGCCGCCTCCACATAGGTCTGGGTCTTCAGACTCAGTACATTCGCGCGGACCAGACGAGCAAAGGCCGGAATCGAGAAAATCGCCACGGCTGCGACAACGTTGAGCATGCCGCCGCCGAGAATCGCCACAATGCCGATCGCGAGCAGAATGCCCGGGAAAGCAAAGAGCACGTCCGAAATACGCATGATGATGCGGTCAGGCCATCCTTCATAGAAACCGGCGATCAGGCCGAGAATCGTGCCGATGACAGCACCGGCGAAAACGGACGAAAAGCCGCAGACGAGCGAGATGCGGGTGCCGGCGACGATGCGGCTGAAGATGTCGCGCCCGAGGGCATCAACGCCAAACCAATGCACGGCCGAAGGACCTTCATTCAGACGGTCGTAGTCGAAGAAGTTTTCCGGATCAAACGGCGTGATCATGGGGCCGACAATGGCGACGATGATCAAAAAGAAGACGAATCCGGCAGCGGCCATCGCCACCGGCTGCTTCTTAAACTTGCGCCAGAACTCGCCCATCGGGGTGCGCAGCGCATCGTTGGACTTGGCAATGCGCGGATCCACTGCAGTTTCAGTACTCATTTATTCACTCCGATTCTTCTTTTACTTGTAGCGGATCGACGGATTGATCCATCCGTAGAGCACGTCGACCACGAGGTTAATGACGATGAATTCAAGCGAAAAGAGCAGAACGCTCGCCTGAATCACAGGGTAGTCGCGCATGTCGACGGCGTCGACGAGCAGACGACCCATGCCGGGCCAGTTAAAGACCTTTTCCACCACGATGGAGCCGCCGAGCAGGAAGCCGAACTGCAGACCCATCATCGTGACCACGGGAATCAAAGCATTGCGGAGCGCGTGCTTGGCAACGATCTTCGTTTCCGTCACGCCCTTGGCGCGGGCGGTGCGGATGTAGTCGTCATGGAGCACTTCCACGAAGGAGGCACGCGTGAAGCGGGCCATCACGGCGGCAACCGCTGCGCCGAGCGTGATCGACGGGAGAATGTAGTGCTTCCAGGATGAAGCGCCTACCGTCGGCAGCCAGCCGAGCTCAACGGAAAAGATTTCCATGAGCAGGATGCCGAGTGCAAAGGCCGGGAACGAAATACCGGAGACGGCGAGCGTCATGCCGATGCGGTCAGGCCACTTGTTGCGGTAGACCGCGGAAATCACGCCGATCACCAGACCGAAGATCACCGACCAAACCATGGAAGTGAGCGTGAGCCAGAGCGTCGGGCCGAAGCGTTCGCCGATTTCCTGAATCACCGGACGCTGGGATCGAATGGAGGTGCCGAAGTCGCCCTGACACGCGCCCACCACAAAGTTCACGAACTGCTCAGGGATCGAGCGGTCCAGACCCAGACTGTGGCGGATCATTTCCACCGTCGCTTCGTCAGCTTCCGGGCCGGCAGCCAAACGTGCCGGGTCGCCCGGGAGCAGGTGAATGAAGAAGAAGACGCAGACCGCCACGATGATGAGCGTGGGGATCATCCCGAGGAGTCGCTTGATGAAATATCTCAGCATGGAACTTTCTGCCTGCTTGTTTGTTGTTGATTTGTTCCTGAACTCGTCTTCAGGGCTTCATGAGGGAAGCCGGCTCTAAGCTGGCTTCCTCGAAGTTAAAGCTCGAGTCGGGCTGAATGTAAAAACCGTGGAGCGCTTTGGAGCTTGCCGCGATGTTCTGTTCACTCACGAGGAAGATCCACGGCGCATCTTTCCAAATCGTTTCCTGCATCTGGGCATAGATCGCTGACTTCTTCTCGCGGTCGGTGGTGCCGAGCGCATAGAAAAGCGCCTGATCAACCGCGGGATTGGAATAGTAGGACTCGTTGGAGCCGCGGGGCGGGAAGCTTGACGTTGCGAGGACTGGGCGCACCGCGTAGTCGAGTTCGCCCGTGGAGCTCGACCAGCCGATGTAATAGAGCTCATGACGGCTCTGCTCGGGCTGGGGCGTTGACTCTACAAAACTCGTGCGTTCGCCGGCCTCAAGCGTGCGTACGCGAACTTTAACGCCGACCTGAGCGAGCTGCTGCTGCAGGAACTGAATGATCTTGGAGGCCGTCGTATGGTTGTAGCCCGACCAAAGTTCCACTTCAAAGCCGTTCGGGTAGCCCGCTTCTTTAAGAAGCGCCTTGGCCTTCTGCGGGTCATAGGGCCAGGGCCCGAGCTTAACGGCATAGTCAACCGAGAGCGGCGCAATGCCTTCGGCCACATCGGCGTATCCGGCAAAGGCCACCTTGACGAGCGCCTCTTTGTTCACGGCGTAGTTAAGCGCCTGACGAACGCGGACATCCTTGAAGACGGGCTTCGTGAGATTCATTTCCACAAAGCGAAGCATGATCGAAGGCGTGACGTCGACGCGGAGCGTGCCTTTGTCCTTCACCATTTTGACCTGCTCGGAAGGCAGCGGAAACGCATAATCGGCTTCCCCCGTGAGCGCCATGGCCACGCGCGTGCTGTTTTCCACTACAGGACGCCAGGTGATGGCATCGAGCTTCGGGTATCCCGCGCGCCAGTAGTTCGGGTTCTTCTCCACCCGCAAAACGTCGCTCGGGTTGTAGTTCTTCATGACAAAAGGCCCGGTGCCGCAAGGATGGAAGGCAATGCTGACTTCCTTTTCGCTGAGGCTCTTCGGGCAGATCATGACAGCCGACGGATGCGCAAGACGGTTGATGAAGGCCGAATTCGGGCGCTTAAGCGTGAAGCGGACCGTGTAAGGATCGAGCACCTTGAGTGAAGCGACGTTTTCAAAAAGGAAAAAGCGCTTGAGCGTGCTGCCGGGCGTTGTGATGCGGTCAAAATTGGCTTTGACTGCTTCGGCCGTGAATGTCGTGCCGTCATGGAACTTCACGCCGCGGCGCAGGTGCACGACATGCTGCATGCCGTCGGGGCTCGATTCGGCCGATTCAGCAAGGCTCGGAACCACGTTCATTTCTCGGTCGAATTTAAAGAGCCCTTCATAAAAGGACTTTGCCACGGCCTGAGAGAGCGTGTCCGTCGCGTTCCACGGGTCCATCGTAGTGAAGGTGCTCGCTACGGCGACGGTAATTTCATTTTTGGCTTCAGCTGCGCCGGCCGGTGAGAGCACGGCGGCGCAAATGAGCGCAGCAGGGAGCAGTTTGGTGAGGGTTTGCCGTTTCTGCATGTTGTTTCCCTTTGCTTTTATTTATGACCTTCCATCGTGCCCACGACATGCTTGGCCACGAAGTGTCCGGGTTCAACTTCAACGAGCGGTTCGATGACGGGATCATCACCCACTTTGCGTACCGGGCTCGGGAGGTCTGAGAGATTGAGCAGCTTCAGAAGGTTGCGCTCCTGCGGGTCGGCAATCGGAACGGCCGAGAGGAGCTTTTGCGTATATGGATGGAGCGGATTGCCGAGGACAGCGCGGCGCGAGCCCATTTCGACGATCTGGCCGAGATACATGACGGCCACGCGGTGGCTGATGCGCTCAACGACGCCCATGTCGTGAGAGATGAAGATATAGGAAAGCCCCATTTCTTCCTGCAGTTCCATCATCAGGTTCACCACCTGAGCACGGATGGAGACGTCGAGCGCGGCAACGCATTCATCGGCCACGATGATCTGGGGTTTGAGCGAAAGCGCACGGGCAATACAGATGCGCTGACGCTGACCGCCGGAGAATTCATGCGGGTAGCGGTTAGCCATGTCCGGGGAGAGTCCCACGCGCTTAAGGAGCAGCGCTACGCGGTCGTACATCTCCTTTTTGGAGCAGTAGTTGTGGATCATCATCGGCTCGGCAATCGAGTAGCCCACGGTCTGCCGCGGGTCGAGCGAGGCGTAAGGATCCTGGAAGATCATCTGCAGATTGCGGCGCTCTTCCTGAAGTTCGTGCCGGGTCATGCGCAGCAGCGACTTGCCGCGGTGGAGGACTTCACCGCTGTCGACATCGAGCAGCCGCAGAACGGCGCGGCCAGTGGTTGACTTGCCGCAGCCCGATTCGCCCACGATCGAGAGCGTTTCGCCTGCGCGCAGATCAAAGCTCACATGGTCGCAGGCGCGTACGACGTAGGTGGGGCGCCCCCAGAAATCGGTGCGGACCGGGAAGGTCTTCACCAGATTCTTAACTTCAAGAATCGTTTCTCCCGGCGGCGGGAGTTTGTCCGAGGGCGGTTCGATGACTTTGCCGTTGTCCGGATCAATCAGCCGGAAGAAGCACGGATGTTCAATGTCTTTCAAGGCACCCAGACGGGGTACGGCGGAGAGCAGCGCCTGCGTATAGGGGTGCTGCGGATGCGCAAAGATGGCTTGAGCAGTGCCGGACTCCACAATTTCACCGTAGCGCATGACAGCGACGCGGTCGGCGATCTGCGCCACTACGCCCATGTCGTGCGTGATGAAGAGCACTGCCATCCCGATTTCTTTCTGAAGTTCAGAAATCAGGGCAAGAATCTGTGCCTGAACCGTGACGTCAAGCGCCGTTGTCGGTTCGTCTGCAATCAAGAGCTGCGGCTTGCAGGCAAGCGCCATGGCGATCATGACGCGCTGACGCATGCCGCCCGAGAGCTGGTGCGGGAACCGCAAAGAGATCCGTTCAGCATCGGGAATGCGCACGAGTTCGAGCAGATGAACGGCTTCCTTGAGCGCTTCCTTTTCATCCATGCCGCGGTGCAGGATCAGACTTTCGGCAATCTGCGCACCGACCGTGAACACCGGGTTCAGGGAGGTCATCGGCTCCTGAAAGATCATGGCCACTTCAGAGCCGCGCAGATGCTGCAGTTCAGACTTATTGGCATGACGCAGGTCAACCACGCGGCCGTCGCGGCAGCGCAGTTTGATGGAGCCGTTGACGATCTTGCCGCCGCCGTGTTCGACAAGACGCATTACAGAGAGGGAGGTAACGGACTTGCCGGATCCCGATTCGCCTACCAGCGCAAGGGTCTCGCCGGGGCGGATGGAGAAGGATTCATCGACTACTGCCGTGGTAGTGCCCGAGTCCGAAGTGAACTGCACGCGGAGGTGTTCAACCTCCAATATGGGGAGCTCTGCCTGCGGCGTGATGTTTGTTTCTTTAGCTTCCATCATTGTTCTTGTAAATTGGTTGGCTCAAGCGGATTGAATGCGTTGCGGCCGTGTTGATCCCTTGCGGGCTTTTGACATCCGAACTGCCCGTCAGGGCAGAGATGTTCTGCGCCGATCACTCTTTATGGGCTTAAAGCAAAGCACATGCCACGAACTCTTGCCGCGTCATGCAGAAAACCCTTGCATTCGGTCAGCGCAATACCGCCGGACGCAGTGTGCATTGTTGAGTTCGTACCATAGCGCCTCGTTTTGTCGGCGGCTTTTTCAGTACGCACAACGATCGGCAGATTCACTCGATTATTGATTTGTTCGACGTGGGGTAAGGCAAAGTACTCAGGGTTTACGACAAGACGCCTTGAATCGGATCGGGACGTTGCAAAATTGTGCGCAGCGCACTGAATTGATGCATTTGCGTCATGATTGGGGCGTCGCCTGATGTTAGGCCGTTTGCAGGCCTCTCGAACCAGCCGACTGGGCGGCAGCAATGACTGCATTCATGCTCAATTCATGTGCTGGAGGACTGCCGCATAGGGAATTTGTTGAGGTCAGCTCTTCAGAAGTCGGCGGCATAATGCTCCAATGCCGTGCAGTCGGAGAACCCTGTCGACAGAGCCTTGAGAGGCATGCAAGTCTTCGGGTGCACCGCAAGGAATACAAATATAAATTGGAGATACATCCATGCAGCCCATTCTTGCCGACAAGGCATTTCCTGAATTGGTTCAGTGGGCGGACGAGCTTGCCGCTCTGCGCCGTGACATTCATGCTCATCCGGAACTTGGTTTCGAGACGCCTCGTACGGTTGATCTGATCGTCAAAACCCTCAAAGGCTGGGGACTTGAACATGTGGATCCCGATGAGGTCAAGGGCGGCGTAGTGGTTGTCATCAATGGAGCGGCGCCTGGAGCAACAGTGGCGCTGCGCGCCGACATTGATGCGCTTCCGATGCCTGACAATTCGGCAAATCCATGGAAAAGTCAGACAGAAATGCGCTGCCACGCCTGCGGTCACGACGGTCACGCTGCCTGGCTTTTGGGGGCGCTGCGCTATCTGCACGAAAAGCGCGCGAGTTTCAAAGGCCGCGTCGTCGGCATTTTTCAGCCCGCTGAAGAAATCGGCCGCGGGGCGCTCCGTGTTGTCCAGTCCGGCGTTTTTGAGCATTGGGGCATTCAGGAAATCTACGGTGCCCATGATGAACCGACGGTCGCCAAGGGACAGTACGGTTTGTGCGCGGGCCCCGCTCAGGCGTCAACCGACTTCTTCTACATCACGGTGAAGGGGCGGGGTGTTCATGCGGCTCGCCCGCACCTCGGCGTCGATCCCATTACCACTGCCGGCGTGCTCATCGGTGCTCTGCAGACAATCGTTTCACGCAAGGTCAATCCCATTGAGACGGCCGTGCTCTCCATTTCGTCGGTGAACGGCGGGAACTTCCATACCCCCAACGTCATCCCTGAAACCGTCACGCTGTCGGGTACGGTGCGCACCTTCAATGAAGATGTACGCAATCAGATTGAAGCAGAGATGGCGCGCATGGTGGAGCGCGTGGCAGAGGCCGAGAACTGCACGGGCGAATTCCGCTACGATCGTTTGGTGCCGTCGCTTTTCAATACGCCCGAAGCCGTCGAGCACATTCGCAGCTTCATCACGCACCAGTTCGGCGCGGAGCATGCCGAAGAGATGCCCATCTCAATGGGCGGAGAGGATTTCGCTGAATATACGTTTAAGGTGCTCGGCTGCATCATCCGCGCCGGTATTCGCGATGACAGCCATAAAGCCGCGCTGCACCACCCGACCTTCGACTTTAACGACGAAGTGATTCCCGCTACGGCTACTGTTCTCGCCGGAACCGTGCTTGAACGTCTGGCGGCGCTTTCATAAACTCTGAAAGTCATGCGGCCGAGAGCCTCTGCGCCCTCGGCCGCATTCTGTATTTCAAGCGCACAAACCTATGCCTTTCGGTATCTTAGCCACCTTCGCCGCGTATTTTCTCTGGGGTCTTTTCCCGTTGTACTTCCATGCCTTACAGGGCATCGGAGCCTTGGAAATTCTTGCCCACCGCATCATCTGGTCGCTTGTATTCATCACGATCGTGGTCGTCGCTATGCGCCGTACGGCGTGGCTCAAAGGCGCACTCATGACGCCGAAGGTGCTCGGTGTCTTCTGTCTCTCCGCGCTCATCATCGGCGCCAATTGGGGCATTTACGTTTATGCCATTGTTTCCGGCCGCACCATTGAGGCCTCGCTCGGCTACTTCATCAACCCGCTGGTGTCGATTGCTTTAGGGAGCTTATTTCTGCGCGAGCGGCTGCGCCGGCCTCAGCAGGCAGCCGTTGTGCTCGCGGGCGTTGGGGTGCTTTGGATAACCTGGACCACAGGTGTTGCCCCCTGGCTCGGGCTGATGCTTGCCGTGACATTCGGGCTTTACGGGCTTATCCGCAAGATCGCTCCGCTCGGCAGTCTTGAGGGCATGGTGCTTGAAAGTCTGCTCCTCACTCCGGCGGCTGCGGCTTGGTTATGGTTTCTGTGGTCTGATCATGAGCTCGCCTTCATTTCGGCCGATCTGACGACGCAGATTCTGCTTGTCGCTGCCGGTCCAGTTACCGCTGTGCCGCTCCTCTTTTTTGCTTCCGGCGTGCGCCGGATCCCTTATTCCACGTCGGCTGTTATTCAGTATGTCAGTCCGACGATGGTTTTTCTGATCGGTGTTTTTGCGTTCGGCGAGCCTTTTTCAAAGGGCATGCTCGTGGGTTTCCTGATCATTTGGGCTGCCGTGGCGCTTTTCTTGGGAGAAATGCTTCTCTTCGCGCGCCGGTGCCGCAACGAAGCTCGTGAAGCCGCCGACCGGGTCTGACGCGTGAAGCTTGGGCGCAGGATATTCCCTGCAGCGCAAATGAAAGAGCCTCCGGAAACATTCAAGTTTGCGGAGGCTCTTTTCGAATTCAGGCGCGAATTATTTGACGGTCAGCTTCACGTCTTCCGTAATCGTGCCGGTGTAGCGGGCGACATATTCGCCGCGTTCAAGGTGCGGCGGAACAAAGAAGGTGCCGCTCGAAACGACCTGACCGGCTTTGAGCTGACGGCCGCGTTTTTCGAGTGCGGCGACGAGCCACTTGAGCGCGTGGATCGGATTGTCGAGCACTTCCGTCGAATTGCCTGCCTTGATAAGTTTGCCGTCCTTGAAGAGTTCGCAGCGGATGGCATTGAGGCCGGCAACGGTGAGCGTCTTGCCGTCAACGGGCGTGCCGTGAATGATGCAGCCGCCGACGGCGCAGTCGGCAACCACCAAGTATTTGTTGAGCGTCGGGAACCAAGCTTCAAAGCGAGCGTCCGGAACTTCAATGCCGCCGGCGACGGTGATGTTTTCAAGAAGCTCTTCGTCGCTCATGCTGCTCGTCAGATCCACCTTGGGGATCATTGAGAGTTCAACCTCAATGAGCGGTTCGTTCATGTGGTCAAGTTCGAGCGTGCAGGGCGCTGCAAAGATATGCGACTTGGTTTGTTCGCCAAAGAGCGGTTCGGTGGTGCCGAACATATCCTGCGTCGTTTTGCTCGTGAGCGAGATCTTGTAGCCGCCAGTCGGTTCGCCCTTTAATTCGGCAAATTTGCGCTGAACGGCGTAAGCGCTTTCATAGTCATTCAAAACACCCGAGCAGGCCTTCATGTCAAGCGGCTTGTTGGTGCAAAAGGCGTTGTAGAGCGCCTGTGTAAGAGATGCTGCGTCCATCTGTCAAAATCTCCAAAACGGATTTACTGCAGAGAATAGGTTCTATTTTTCAACGGATTGATGCTTTATTCCACAGGCATTTGTCTTAGAGAAGAACTTTAAAAGCAAGGGGCGGCGGTTCACTGTTGACGCAAAATAAAAGACCGCCGACTCAAAAGGTCAACGGTCCTGCAGATCATTCGAAATGAATCGGCTGACTTTTTTAGAACATCTGAATTTGGGGTCTGGCGCCCTCGAGGAAGGTGATGGCGCCGCTCTTGGCGGTGCCGTCCGGGCCGTCGAGCTCCCAGTCGGGAATCCCCCAGCGTTCATAGCCGTTCTGCATGTGCGCGGCAGGCTTATGGGTGTGGCCGTGAATGACCAGATCAACGCCTGCGGCTTTGACGGCTTCGGCAACGGCAGATTCGACAACATCCATGTCAGCCATGCTCTTTTCGCCCTTTTCAGAATCGGACTGCGCGCGGGCCTGTTTGGCAATGGCCAGTCGTTCCTCAACAGACTTCATGAGCATCATGGCCTGCCAGCGAGGATCGTGAGTGAGGGCGCGGAACTTTTGATAGGCCACATCGCGCAGGCACCACTGGTCGCCGTGCGCAAGCAGAGTTTTGCGGCCGCAAATGTCAGCGACGATAGGGTCGCGGATCAATTCGGCGCCCGCGGCGCGGGCAAATGCAGCGCCCAGCATGACGTCACGGTTGCCGGGCATCACAATGACGCGTCGGCCGGTAGCGGCGTGGAGCTTAAGCAGCGCGATCACAGGCTGTGCTTCAGGATGTGCGTCGTCGCCGATCCAGTAGTCAAAAAGATCGCCCAGAATGACGAGCTCCGGGTAGCGCGGCGCAATGGTCTTCATGAAGCGTACGAAGGCCATGATGGTTTTGGGCTTCGTAGGGGCAAGATGAAGGTCGGAAATGATGATCGGGCTCGTTAGCGGAGCGATCTCGGTAAGTCCGGCTAGTGCGGGCGGAGGAAGCTGATTCTGGGTGTCCATGACGGTTCTCGTGCGTATGCGGGAGGCAAGAGTCGGTCGGAGCGACATGTCGTCCGACCGTGCATTCGCCGCTCTTTAGATGATCTCGGCCTTTTCGATCACAACATCTTCAACAGGAACGTCGCCGTAGAAGGAGACCATGCCCGTACGGACCTTGGCGATCTGGTCGACCACATCCTGACCGGCCACAACCTTGCCGAAGACGGCATAGCCCCAGCCCTGCGGAGTGGGAGCGGTGTGGTTGAGAAAGTCATTGTTGGCCACGTTGATGAAGAACTGAGCCGTTGCAGAGTGCGGATCCTGCGTACGAGCCATGGCGATCGTGTACTTGTTGTTTTTCAGACCGTTGGCCGCTTCGTTTTCGATCGGAGCATTGGTGGGCTTTTGCTTCATGCCTTTTTCAAAGCCGCCGCCCTGAATCATGAAGCCGCGGATAACGCGGTGGAAGATCGTGCCGTTGTAAAAGCCCGACTTCACATAGTTTTCAAAGTTGGCGCAGGTAATGGGAGCGTGTTCCGGGTCGAGTTCAATATCAATGACGCCGAGATTTGTGGTGAAGCGGATCATGAGATTTGTTGTTCCAATTAATGATTCATATGCAGTCGGGCAAATGCTCCGAGTCGGGATGCATCAGCAGGACTGCTTTAAGGTAAATCCAACATTTTCGCACAGCCCATAGATGCTGAGCGAAGCGCGGCAGGAATTAAGGCAGCACTTTGACGTCAACGATCTTAACGACGTCAACGGGTACATCGTTCATGCCGCGGCGAGTGGTTGTGCGCACAGCGGCAATCTTGTCAACAACGTCGGCGCCTTTGACGACCGTGCCGAAAACACAGTAGCCGTTGCCGTCGCTTGCCTGATCAGCGTTGAGGAAGTCATTGTCAGCAACGTTGATGTAGAACTGAGACGTAGCCGAGTGCGGATAGCTCGTGCGGGCCATGGCGATCGTATAGCGTTCGTTTTTCATGCCGCCGCGGGCTTCGAGCGGGATGGGATCGTGGGTGGGCTTCTCACGAAGCTGCTCGGTAAAGCCGCCCCCCTGAATCATGAATCCCGGAATCACTCGGTGAAAGATGGTGTCTTTGTAAAAGCCTTCGCGCACATAAGTGAGGAAGTTTTTGACCGTGATGGGGGCGCGGTCGGGCGCGAGGCGCACAACGATATTGCCCAAAGTGGTGTCGATTTCAACAAGCTCTTCTTTACCCGCGGCAGCGGCAGGGAGCGACGTCAGGGCGGCAGCAAAAGAAGCAAGCGGCAGCAGGATGCGGAAACGATTCTTCATGTTGATTGGGAAATGTCAAAAGGGAAAACGGCGGATCCTGATCGGAATCCTCGAAGCGGGGTGAATGACGAATGCATTCAATAGATCGTCAGTGTGCGGTGAGACGGCGCAGCGTCTTCAGGCGCTGCTGCAGTTCGGTGTTGGAGGAGAGGCTCGGTGCAGCGGCTTCGTAGCTCTCGAGCGCGAGCGCGAGGTACACGTCGCCGCGGTTTTTCTGAGCCGTTGCAAAGTTGGGATTGAGGAGCAGGGCGCGGTCAAGGAGCTTCACGGCCTCTTCAAGACTGCCCATGCCGGCTTCAATCACCGCCAGGTTGTTGTATGGCTCCGGAATTTCGGGATATTCGGCAATGAGCGAACGAAGGGCTTTGGCGGCTTCCTCCGTGCGGCCGAGCCGTTCGAGCGCGACGGTTCGGCTGAAGCGAAGCTGGGCGCTGCGGGGATTTTTTTCCAGGCCAAGGTCGGCAAGTTCAAGCGCTTGTGCAGGGTGTCCGGCCTTGAGAAGCTGATCAACGCGGGGAGAGAATTCCGCAGCGTGCAGCGTTGCGGCGAGTTCCTGCATTTCAGAGGCGGCCATCGCGGAGCCGGAAGCGGAGGTGAGACCTGCCGCAAGGGCGGAGCAGAGAAGCGCGGAGAAAATGTAACCGCGCAGCGGGCGGCGGAGACGGAAAATGGGCATCGCAGACAGCTTGAATAAAAATGTTTGCGCGGCAAATCAGGGAGCTTGGGAGCTCCTCAATGCAGCGTCTTCGATCGTTCGGCTGATACGCACTTGCGGGGCGCATCAGCCTGAAGCGGTCTTTTCCAGAGGTTAGAGAGCCCAAGGCAGCCGCTATACTCTCGAAGATTAGTCAACTGTTGATTTTAGCGGCTCTCAGCACATCCACATCTCTCTTGGTCTTTTAGGACTTGTATCGAGATATGGGACGGCGCTGAGAGTCCCGTGATTTTTTCGTTCGAGCACCATGCTTTCGATTTATTCGACCCTCACGCGCGAGCAGCGCCCTTTCGAGTCTCTTGAACCCGGCCGCGTACGTATGTATGTCTGCGGCGTGACGGTCTATGACTACTGCCATATCGGCCACGGCCGAACCTTCGTTGCTTTTGACGTTGTGCGCCGCTGGCTTGAGGCGTCGGGCTACAAAGTCACTTTTGTGCGCAACATCACCGACGTTGACGATAAGATCATTCGCCGCGCTGCGGAACGCGGCGTCACAACTGATGAGCTTACCGATGAATTTGCCCGTGCCATGCAGGAAGACATGCTGGCACTGGGCTGCCTTGCGCCGACATTCGAGCCGCGTGCGACTCAGTACATCCCGCAGATGCTTAATCTGATCGGCAAGCTCGAGGAAAAGGGCTTCGCCTACCACGCTGCTGACGGTGATGTTGACTATGCCGTCCGCAAGTTCCCCAATTACGGAAGACTTTCCGGGAAGTCCATTGACGATCTGCAGTCCGGCGCTCGGGTGCAGGAGCGTGAAGGCAAGCATGATCCGCTCGACTTTGTGCTCTGGAAGAGTGCAAAGCCCGGTGAACCGCAGTGGGATTCCAAATGGGGGTGCGGGCGCCCGGGATGGCATATCGAATGCTCAGCCATGGCGATGGATCTCCTTGGCGAAACCATTGATATCCACGGCGGCGGCCCGGATCTGGTGTTCCCGCATCACGAGAATGAAATTGCCCAAAGCGAAGCGGCGACGGGCCATCAGTTCGCGCGCACTTGGATGCATTCGGGGCCGCTGCGCGTGCGTTCGGCCGACGGCAAAGAAGAAAAGATGAGCAAGTCGCTCGGCAACTTCTGGACGATCCGGGATGCGCTCAAGGAAACCAATGCCGCCTACGGTGAAGGATGCGGCGCTGAAGTGCTTCGTTTCTTCCTGCTTCGCAGTCAGTACCGCAGCCCCATTACGTTCTCGTCCGTTCTCATTGAAGAGGCGCATAAGGCGCTCGTTCGCCTTTATACGGCGCTCAAGGGGCGCGCTGCTGACCGAGCTGCGCTCGATTGGAATGAACCCTTCGCTGCGCGCTTCAAGGCCGCAATGGACGACGATTTCAATACGGCCTTGGCCGTATCCGTGCTCTTTGAGCTCGCGACTGAAATCAACCGCACGGGGTCGCCTGAACTGGTTCGGCAGCTCCTCGGCCTCGGTCGCATTCTCAATATTCTCGGCATGGACCCGGAGAAATTCCTTCAGGGCGGCGCTGAAGCCTCTGACGACGCGTCCCGCATTGAGGGTCTCATTGAAGAGCGTGCTCTGGCAAAGAAGGCGAAGAATTTTGCGCGTGCGGATGAAATCCGCAAGTCGCTCCTCGCAGAGGGAATCGAGCTCCAGGACGGGGCAGCAGGAACGACCTGGCGCCGCATTTGAAGCCTGCGCCGCTGAGATACAAACCCAACAAAGATGACGGAGAAGAGTGGGATGGCCAAGAAGGTTTTTCTCGAATTTGAGCATGATATTGAAGCGCTTGAAAAGAAGATCGACGACCTTCGTGAGCTTGACGAAAGCGAAGCGGGGCATGCGGTTTCCGTAGCAAGTGAAATCGCTTCGCTCCAAGCTAAGGAAGACGAGCTTGTCAAGAAGATCTACGCTGAGCTGACCCCCTGGCAGTGCTCGCTTGTGGCTCGCCATCCTCAGCGCCCTTACACGCTCGACTATATCGATGCGATCTTTACGGACTTCCATGAACTCCACGGAGACCGTGCTTTTGCCGATGATGAAGCGATCGTGGGCGGTCTGGCACGTCTGGCCGACATCAACGTTGTGGTGATCGGCAACCAAAAGGGCCGCACGCTCAAAGAGCGCAGCCGCCGCAATTTCGGCATGGCTAAGCCCGAGGGCTACCGCAAGGCTCTGCGTCTCATGAAGCTTGCCGAGAAGTTCGATCTGCCGGTCGTAACCTTCGTTGATACTCCGGGTGCTTACCCAGGCATCGACGCCGAGCAGCGCGGACAGTCTGAAGCCATTGGCCGCAATCTCTTTGAAATGGCTGGACTGAAGGTTCCGGTGCTGACCTGCATCATCGGTGAAGGCGGCTCCGGCGGTGCGCTGGCACTGGCTGTCGCGGACATGGTGATGATGCTGCAGTACGCCACCTATTCGGTGATTTCTCCGGAAGGCTGCGCGTCCATTCTCTGGAAGGATGCTGCACAGGCGCCGCGCGCGGCTGAAGCGCTCGCGCTGACAGCAGATCGCTTAAGCCAATTCGGACTGGTTGACCGTGTCATTTCCGAGCCGCTGGGCGGCGCTCATCGCGATCCGAAATTGATGGCTACGAGTCTGCGTCAGGTTTTAATCGACGAACTGCGGGCGCTCCTGAAACTTCCGCTCAATACGTTGATGGAGCGTCGTTCAGAACGTCTGCGCCGCATGGGAGATTTCGAGGTGGTTGGGGAGCCCGCAACGGCAGCCAAGTCTGATGAAGTTGAGGATGCTCATGAGGTCAATGCCGCGAAGTAGTCAATAAGATTTGCGGTTCTGGCAGAGGATATGTAGAATTCAACGCTCGATTCACCGCGAAGTTGAATTCAGGAAGGATGGCAGAGCGGTTTAATGCACCGGTCTTGAAAACCGGCGGAGCTAATAACTCCCGAGAGTTCGAATCTCTCTCCTTCCGCCACGCACGATAAGAAACGTTGCCGCGCAAATAAAGCGAATGCATACGATTAGCCTGAAGCTCCTACTGCCTCAGGCTTTTTTATTGCATCATGCGTCCTGCGATTAGTCTTTATTTAGCTTTGAAGACGAACGAAACCGCACAACCAACCCAGAAAAACGGCGCTACGGAACCGTTACGGAACCACTTAGTTGTAAACGATGTGGTTCCGGAACCATTTACGGAACCACTTTCTGAGTGTTTAGTGAAATGCAGGAAAAAATAACAGTTTCAAATTTTGCTAGCTTGCCGCCCGGATGCCACAAGGACAGTCAAGCTGTGGGGCTGTACATTCGTGTTCGCGAAGCGCTAGCTGTCAGAAGGTGTTAGCGGACAGCATAAGATACCCCCGTGCGGACATTTCCTGATCCCTCTTCAACGCAAGATGTCAAGCGAACGATAAATTGACCTATCTAAACGAACGACAAATTGACCTACCTGTTGATGTTCGTTTTTTACGTTTTTTCGGCTCACAGCGAGGAGTTCGACGGGGGTATGGCCGTGACATCAGGAGTTGAGCCTTCAAAGGCATGGCGAAGACAATGTTCCCAGAGTCTTGGTCACAAGCAAAGGTGAAATTGAATACCAGCAATTCCGGATCGCGTTTGGCATGACCGTAGGCGACATCCGCGATAGCGGCGGAATATGACGAAATCACTGTGTTGTCTAAGGCATTCAGATTGAGTGTGTGTTGCCGCATCAATAAAGGTAGCCTTTGAATGTATGAGGGTACAGATGTCTCCTTCTGCGAGATTTTTTCGCAGTGCGTCCAATAGCAGGAAGCTTATTCGTCCTTTTCTTCCAACTCGCCAAGCAGCGTACCGTCTGCATCCTTCCATGCAGTGCGTCCATTGACAGAGCAGTTCAACACATAGCTGCCTGCCGTCGAAGGACTCGCAAACAGCACATCTTCTGTCAATTCCGCCGTTGCTCCATCGACTTGCTTCAACAGCCCGGACCCCAAATCCTTCTTTTTGCGCTTGATTAGCGACTGACTTATTCCTTTCCGTTTCGGCAAGTAGATTTGGCTTCCCTTGAGCACGACAACACCATCCGTAGTCCACAAGCCATCCGCATGAATGTGTCCGTAGACATTCACCTTCCTGTCAAGTGACAGCGGCACGGATCGAGGCTTCTCAACCACAACGGTGCGTTTCTCGGGTACCATCGGGATAAATAACTTGTGTCCAAGAGCACTCATGAGAATTTTGGCATTCTCGATATAGAGATTAAGCTCCGCTTCCTTGGCTTCTGTCACAGTGCCCGCACTCGGTGCATTTCCGTTCGTCAATCGGTACCGACCGGCATCTTTAGCCAACTCATAGAAACGGTTTTCCAAATAACAAAGCTCTGTCGGCCCAAAGACATTCGTCGAGGTCGTGAAGAAAATCACTTCATTGACGAAACTCTTCGAGCCGCTCTTGGTGTGTTCAGAGAACCTAGCAAGAAGGGATTCGCCGTTCTTTCTTTCTCTGACCTGACCAACGTACGCGATCGGTGTTCCAGTCAATTCGTCCTCGCCAAAAAGGAAATAGACGCCACAGTGCTTCAACTCCGATCGCTCTTTGCATTCCGAAAGCAACAGCTTTGGAATTTTGTAAGCAACCCCCGTCCAATTGTCGAGCTGTGCTTGAATACGACCAGCGCCATCACCATCGATCAAAAGAAGCTGAACCGTTCTCTTCATTCTCCGCCCCATTCTTCGAACGCACTTAGTTTGCTAACCTATCGACTTGCGCCATCAGTTCTTCGACTTTGGCAACGATGCGGCGTTGCTCAGTCAGAGGCGGCAACGGTACAGGAATACTAAGCAACTTCTTTTGCGTTAACTTCGGCTGGGCAGAACCTGTTACATACGGATTCAGTGACATTGAATTGATGACTAGCCTCAAATAGCTGAGTTCTGCGACTTCATTACTCTCAAAAATATGGGCATGGTTATTTAGCCAGAACTTTCCAGAAACCATAAAAGCATTGTCCTTTGCTTTTGACAGAAGGTTTGCACCATCTTCGCCGATCAAAAGATATGTTCCGTCAAAAATGTAATTCTCAACATAGTCAATGATCCCTGTTGCGCCGTAGTAAGGGAAATTTCTTGCTTGCTTTTTTCTGTCTGATTTTTTGACAGGCACCCTCTTTCCATCAAGACTTGAACAGGTACTCTTGAATTGAACCCACTTCCATTTCTCGGGAATCGCGAACGGTACATCCTCTGGTGCGTCACCGATCTGTTCTACTGCCGGTTCTCCATCTAGCTGCGGGACGAGCTTCCCCATCACCGCTTCCTGAAGGATCTTTTTTCTCAGTACAGCGGTGAGTGTTTGCAACTCCCGATAGGCTTTCTCAGCACGGTTAATCTCAGTGAAGGATTTTTCGATCTTCGTAACGATACGGATTTGTTCAGGAAGAGGGGGTAACGAAATCCAGGTTTCCCCCATTCCTTTTCCTGAGATTTCCTTAAATGTTGTTCCGCTAGCGCGCGATTGAATATCGCTCGTCCGCGCAATCAACATGTAATAAGCCCATTCCGTCGAAATGCATTTCGACTCAGGAACAAAAGACTTGCATCCCTGGTTCGTGCAAAGATCATTCCCTGCAATAGCAATGTGACCAATTGGTGCGCGAGAAGAGTACACAATGCTTCCTTTTGGCATCAGCCTAGCGGCACTTTCATCCAAGCCCTTTTGAGTAATCAACTTTGCTCCAGAGCAAATAATTTGATCATGGTTCTTGCCCAAATCGGCAGGGGTAATCCATGGAATGTCACCGTTCCAATAAGCAGAGACTCCCGTCTTTGGCGTTCCTCCACCTATGACCTTTCCGACTGCGTTAAGTCGAACCCATTTCCATTTTTTCGGAATCGCGAACGGCTCTATCTTTGGAACTTCACCGATCTGCTCAACGGCGGGTTCGTCTTCCAGTTGCGGAACGAGCTTTCCTTGAACAGCCTGTTCCAACAGCAAAGCTCTCATCCGATCAAAGTTCATGATGAAGCTCCTTCTTGAGCTTGGCGAACGCGTCCTGAATGGTCGCCACGCGCTCTTCCATACGCTTGAACACCTCATCCATTGTGAGCATCTCTTCTTCAGTCTTCGCTTCGGTCATCCACTGGATGTCAAGGTTGACCTGATCGCGCTTGAGCAAATCTGCCGCGTCGTACTTCCGCCAACGGCCGTTCGGATTCGAGTCCGCATCAAACGTCTCTTTTCGCTTTGAGAGATCCTCAGCGTGGTAACACGTCACGAAATCGTCAAGGTGCTTGCGGGTCAGAGGATTTGAAACGAGCGTGTGCTTCACATCGGTTCGGTAGTCGTAGTACCAAACGTCCTTCGTCGGTTCACCCTTCGTAAAGAAGAGCACGTTCGTCTGAACCCCCTGGGCGTAGAAAAGGCCGGTCGGCAAGCGAAGGATCGTGTGCAGATTGAAATCCGTCAGGAGCTTCTTACGGATCGGCGCACCTTCACGTTCAAACAGAACATTGTCCGGCAACACCACACCGGCACGCCCTCCGCGTTCAAGCATCGACATGATGTGCTGAACGAAATTCAATTGATTGTTCTTCGTTTCGATGATGAAGTCCGGACGATTGATCTCAACAGAACCGGACGGACGCGCACCAAAAGGCGGATTTGCAAGGACCACCCGTGAAAGTTCCGACGGTTCCCGCAATAGTGAGTCTTCGCACTTGATTGGGCTGCTGTTCATGCCAACGCCGTGGAGGTACATGTTCATCGAGCCCATCGTGACGACGAGCGGGGTGATGTCACTGCCATGCAGAGCATTGTTTCTCAGGAACGTCTGCAGTTTTTCGTCCATGGACTGGTCTTTCATGTGCGAGAAGGCCGAAAGTAAAAAACCGCCGGTCCCGCAAGCCGGGTCGGTCACTGTCTCACCGATGCGTGGTTGGACGACATCCACAATGGCATCGACGAGCGGACGCGGTGTGAAGTACTGTCCCGCCCCGCTCTTCTTATCCTGACCGTTTTTCTGAAGGATGCTTTCATAGAGTGCCCCCTTCAAATCTCCGTCCATCAAGAGCCACTGCTGCTGATCGATAAAGGAGACAAGCTTCTCAAGATATACAGCGCTTTCGATTCGGTTGGCTGCTTTCGTGAAGATCGTACCGACGAGGCCGGAACGACGGCTCAGCACATCGAGCGTACGTTCGTATTGGTAGAGCAGGTCTTCACCGGTTTCCTTGAGTAAGTTTTCCCAACGGTAGCCTTCCGGAACGGCAGATTTTTCCATAAAGAAGTCAACACGTTCGCGATCCATCTTGAGAAAGAGCATGTAGGTCAACTGTGTCAGGTAGTCGGTGAACCCGACTCCAGCACCGGCCATGATGTCGGCCAATTGCCAGACCTTTTTGATGAGGGATGCTTCGGTGACTTTGGTTTCAGCCATTTCTTATGCTGCCTTGAGGATGAATTCGTTAAGAGAGAAGAGTTCTTTATTCGCTGCGTCCGGCGAACGGCAGAAGCGAAGGAGACCGGCATGATTTGGATCAGACCTTTAAGTTCGCAGCTGCCGTTCTGTGCAATGTAGAAGGCGATTTTACGGAATAGTTCTTTCTGCTCAGTTGTGATTGAACGCTGAACCTGACCGCACCAAAGTTCAAAGCGTTGGGCGGTAAGCGACGTGAGCGTGTAGAGCGAATCGATCATGTTGAAGGCGTACCGCACCAACTGAATCAGGTCGGTTACAGCCTGTTGGTCACTTCGCAAGGGCGTCACTTTGTCTGGGCAGATGAGGGCATAGTCGTTCCAGAGCCGTCCGACATGGAACCCAGGCAACGACATCGAAAGGTATTTCGCCAAATCATCGATGGCGGCCCGTGTGATCTTCCCGGACTCCTCGTTGTAAATCAGTCGCAGGGCCTCGATATCGTCGCGGTGTGCACGCACGTATTCTTCGAACGCCATCGTTGAAGCCTTTGCGTTTTCCATCGAGAACCCAGCGGAGACAACTGAGTCGGTCTTGCCCAGAATTTCCTTGACGTAACCCTTGGCAATTTCGACCAACTTCTTTCTGGCCGGGATATTCGTGAGCAAGTCATGAACAACTGCCATGCGTTCGCGGTTCTCATGTGATGCCGAGACAAATGGCGGCAAATTGCCTTTGTCCAACGCATCCATAATGGTCTTCGCCCAAGTCAGCGGCGAAATTGGCGAGAATTCTGCGTACTCCTGCAAGTCTTCAGGATCCGCTCGGTTGCCAATACAGCTGAGTTTTGAAGCCAACAAATGGAAGTAATCGTCCGGCAGATGACCTAATGCCATCTGTTCAAAGAGCGCTTCAAGCGTCGGATTGATCGGATGCGGTCCGTCGTTACCGTCCAAGCTGGGGACGTACTTCTCGCTCTCCGTCACACCGACCGCGTCAACGATATAAAAAAGTTCCTTGCTCTTGGCGTTTGGCGTGACAGCCTGCAGTTGCGACGGCGTAATGGTGCGGCAGCCGCGTCCCTTCATCTGCGCGTAAAGCGTTTCAGAGTGCACGTCGTTAAAGAAAATCAGCACTTCGAGCGGACGCACGTCAGTCCCGGTCGCCACCAGCGTCACTGTCACGGCAATGCGAAAGTTCACGTCGTAGCGAAATTGCTTGATGCGCTCGTTGGAGTTCCCAATCGAATAGGTGATCTTTTGAACAAAGTGATCGTCCGTCCGATTGAAGACTTCTTTTGCTACCTCCACAATCAACTGGGCGTGTGCGTCCGACAGGGCAAAAATCAGCGTTTTCGGCAGATAGTCGAAATTCGGTTCACGTTCCGGATAAAACTGCGTGTAGACCGCATCTTTATATTCTTGAAGCACTTTTCGGATCTGGTCGCGAACGACAACGCGTCGGTTGAGGTCCGCCTTTGAGAACGCACGCTCTTCGATCGCAACTTGCTGATGCCTCTTGGCATCAAGGCGATTTGTCACTTCGAGCTTGTCCCCCGTTTCAATCGTTCCTCCCTCTTCGGTGAGTTCGGTTTTGATTCGGTATATACGAAAGGATACGTTCACGTCATCGAGAACGGACTGCTCGTAGGTATAGTTCGCCACGCGGTTATTGTCGAAGAACGCCAGCGTTTCCGGGATTGGCGTGGCGGTCATCCCGACGAGTCTCGCTCTATTGAAGTAGGTCAGCACTTTCTGCCAGTCGCTGTATATCGAACGGTGGCACTCGTCAATGATGATGAGATCGAAGAAATCGGGGGGCAACGTAGGGTTGGCCGGCAATTCCACCACATCCCCTTCGTGATGACCCATACCGGCATCTTCGTCTTCTTCGGAATACGAATCGGTGTTTCCAGTCAACAGCGAATAGAGCCGCTGGATCGTACTGACGACGATGCGCGTGCGAGGATCGATCGGTCTATTCGTCAGCTGCTCGACCCAGAAGATTTCGGAGAGCGGCTTACCGCTTTCCGTCAACTTGAAGGTCTTGAGTTCTGTAGCGGCAGCCGTTCCAAGATTATTGCGGTCCACCAGAAAGAGCACGTGCTTCATCGGCGTGAAGGACAGCATTCGGTATGCCATCATGCACGCTGTAAAGGTCTTTCCTGAGCCGGTCGCTAAAACCATGACTGCGCGGCGCTTGCCGTCTTTGAAGGACGCTTCCAGATTGTTAAGTGCTTCGTATTGACACTTGCGAAGTCCCTTCGGGGACAAGTACGGCAATCCGTCAAACTCTCCGAGATGAAGACGCCGAACTAAATCCCACGGACGCGGGAACTTCGTGATGATTTCGTACTTCGCGTTCGGCTTGCGGCAATCCTTGAAGGCGATCTCCTTGCCGTTTGAGAGATAAACGAACGGCAGCGGCAAAAGCCACGTCGGGTACCAAGGCTTCACTTGCTTCGTGTAATTCTCGGCTTGAGCGATCAAGTGCGGGTTGCTGAGCGAAATCTCTTCGCGTTTAGCTTCGAGTACGGCAGCTGCCTTTCCGTTAATCAACAACAGGTAATCCGCTTCAAGACCGCCGCGCATGGCGGCTTCACGGACCGCGACGGCGGTCATGCCGGGGGCGTACTCGTCACGGTTGATGACTTTCCAACCCGCATCTTCCAACTTGCGGTCAATCCATTCCCGCGCTCTTTGTTCGGGTTTCAAATCGGTCATGACCTTTTTCCTTCTTATTCTTTGGACTTCCACATTCCAAATAGCGATATGCACTCGTTCGACTGATGCCAATGATTCGGGAAACTTTGGCAAGTAACACTCCTTCTTTGAGGAGATGCTTCATATGCGATACCTTTTCGTCGGAGATTCGGCACACGCCGAGCTTAAAAGCTCCGCGCTTCTTGGCAAGTTCGATACCTTCGCGCTGCCGTTCTTTGACGATGCTGCGTTCGAACTCGTTAAACGCACTGACGAGCGTCAGCATAAGTTTCGAGATGCTGGAGACGTTCTCCCCGTCCTCAAAGCGCAAACCTTCTTTCATAAATTGGAGCGTAACACCGCGATGCGTCAATTCTTCGCCCAAGCGGAGAAAATTGGCAAGACTTCGATCGAGGCAGTCGAGCCTGCAGCAGACGGTTGTGTCGCCGTACTGAACTTCGTCGAGGCGTTTGTCGGGCTCAGGCCGGCTGGGGTTTTGATCATCCGAGCTGACGCGGAAGTAACCGAAGATATGTGTCATGGATGTTCCATCGAGGTCAGCACCCAAAGATTGGTACACAAATGCACTGTCAGAGTCGACTTTAATCAATAATGGCAGAAATTGTATGCATTCTGGGTTGTGTCCACTCGGGGCATGCTGATGGAGCAGAAAACGGTCATGGAGATTCAGGTACTTTGTTTCGCTGCTTTGTTCTCTCAGAAATTCGGCTGATTCGTTTTATGCGAGCTCTGTGAAAAGGGACGCTTCGCCGGCAATGCTTGCATGACCGGCATTATTCGGAGGGAGATTGATTTGAAACGATCACTGTTAACATGGTTTCTTGTTGCGCTCATCTCAGGCTGCTCCGCTGCGATTGAATATCACCCATTCGTAGGAGATGAGCAAGTTCTTAAAGGCTCTGGCGGTGCGTGCGATATCGCTAATGGGGTCGAGATATGGATCAAGGGTGCACCCTCCAAGCCATTCACTGTTATTGGGTACATTGACGGTCAATACACCGAGGACATTGGGGAAGAAGCGGCTTTGAAGCGACTGATCGCAAAAAAGGTAAAAGAGGTTTCCGGTTCTGGTGTAATTCGTACGTCCCGCCATTCACGTGAGGGCGATTCGTACTTTTTCGGCAATGTCCTTATCACCGATACGGATATCAAAGACGAGTACATCGTTTTCCGCTACCAGTAGCGTACGTTGGCAAGTGCTCTCAGAGGACTTGCCATCGATTACCCATCACTGTTGGAGCTCGCTTGTTATTTGACATCATCGCGGATTGCTGCGTGTACCGCAGTCATTTCAATGGGTGCGAGGCAGGCCGAGATTAAGCGAACCGCAACAAAGAACCGCTGAAGGAATATGACTCATTTGCTATAATATCGCATATTCGTTTTATTTTTTCCTGCAATGAACTTTGCTACTCACACCTCCGCCATGGTCTTTTACAGAAAAGAGCATGGCCTGTCGCAAACCGAAGTTGCCCGAGCAATGGCCACGACTCAATCGGCGGTTGCGCGTCTCGAAAAACGTCTGCTTACAGGAGCAGACGTCACCTTATCTGCTCTCCAACGGTATGCGGAAGCAATCGGATTGAGCATTGAGTTGACACTTAAGCCGGTCAAACAACGATACGGAATTTTTCCCACAGCTGAAGCTGCAATTGCGGCCGCTGTCCATACATCGGCATGCGAAGGCCGAACGGTTCCTGCTAATGAAGTCGAAGATCTGTGGAAAATGGTTCGTGGCGAAATTTCCAGACAAGATCTGATCAAGAAATATGTCGCCGAGGCTCTCGCAAAGCAGGAGGCGCGCGACCGTGTCTGATGAGTACGATTACGAATACGATTCTCTGGAGGATCCTTACGTCTATCCTGGCACCAGGATATTGCGAAACAAATTCGGGATCAAACACCAGGACCTGCTATCCGAATTAGAGAGTCAAATCACAGACTCTAAGTTTGTTAAATCGAAGCAAAGTGACGACGATATTCCTACTGGGAATTTCGATCTTAAGCACCTTCAAGCTGTCCATAAGTATCTTTTTGGCGAGCTTTACGATTGGGCTGGTGAGATTCGTCAACAAGGGTTCATCAGTAAGGGGCAATCCGTCTTCTGCTTTGCTCCTATGATCGAATCGTATGCTCGCGGGATCTTTAGCAAAATGCAGCGAGAGAATTTCACCGAAATGGATGTCAAGCAATGCGCTTGTAAATTAGCCTACTACCTGTCGGAAGTTAACGCACTGCATCCATTCCGTGAGGGCAACGGGCGATCTACACGCCTGTTCTTCCAGATCTTTGCCAACGAGCACGGATGGAACTTGTCTTTTGAAAAGATTTCTCATGTTGCGTTGGTCGAAGCGATGATCGAAAGCATGAACGGATCCTTGGTTCCGTTAAGCGAGCTACTGGAGAAATGTCTGTCGCGACGAGCAAGTACATAACTATCAGCGGCTTTGTGAGGTCACCGGGATAGAGGTTAAAGCGAACTACCACAAAGAACCGATGAAGACGCCGATGCACCACTGTTAGCGGACAGCATAAGATACCCCCGTGCGGACATTTCCTGACCCCTCTTCAACGCAAGAGAGATTAACCGTGTGTTACGCGCAAGGATAAATTTCCACTTAAACGCAACGAGAACTTTCCACCCCAATCAATGAGGAAAGGAAATGAAGAAATCAAAGTGGAAGAATTTGACGAAGGGACTATCTCAAGAAAGGAGCTCTTCGAAGATGATCACGGAAACCCAAGATGGTTAGAACGGAAGCGCTGAAATACATTCAGCTCTTGCATGAACGCGGGGAGGGCTCGCTCAAGATCAGCAAGCGGCTCGGCCTCTCGCGCAACACGGTGCGCAAATATCTGGCGCTCCTTGACAGCGGACAGCCCATCGTTTTGCGTGTCCAGCGAGCTCGCGCTTTGGATCCCTATGAAGAAGTGATCAAGAGACTGTTTGTCGACTGCCGCGGTCATTGCCCCAATCTCCAACGTCGATTAAAGGAGCAGCTGGGTTTGGCAGTGCAGCTGCGCACGCTGCAAAAGTTTTGTCAGCCCTGGCGCAAGATCGTGCTCACGCCGCAGGAACGCGCGGTACGTTATGAGGTCAACTTACCTGACCGTTGACAAACGTTTTAGGCGCAGTTTAACTGGATGACTTCAAGATACTGTATTGCGTTGAGAGTTAATGAAATTTAAGTTAACCCGCATCAGCCAGAACATGGTCGCCATTGAAGTTCGGGATGAATTTCGCCTCGGCCGTTTTCCCCACCTGCATGAAGCCCTTGGTAATGCCAATTTCATCTGCGTGACGAATAACTTTCTGATATTCAAGTGTTGTCAAGGGGCGATTAATCTCCGGATGCAGGCATGCTTTATAGATCGGCATGTATTGGTTCATGACAGAAACGAAAACATCATCGCCGAAAGTTTCATGAATCCAATCCAGGCAGCGGCAGCTGTCTCTCCATTGCCAGGGAAGAACCAGATGACGGATGATCATGCCTCGTTTTAAGAGACCGTCATCGCCAATCCTGGCAGGTCCCGTCATCGCGAACATCGTACGGATAGCTTCGGAGGCATATTCGAAATATTTCGGAACGCCAGAATATTTTTCACCCAGTCGACTGTCGAAATACTTGAGATCCGGCAGAAAGATATCCACCAAACCATCGAGCATCCTGAGCGTCTCAGGGAGCTCATAAGCGTTGGAATTGTATACAACTGGAAGTTTTAAGCCCTGAGCTTTGGCAGAGAGAAGCGCTTCACGAATTTGGCGGGTGTAATGACCGGGAGTCACCAGCTCAATGCATGATGCGCCGCGTTCAGCTTCTTCAAGAAAAATATCGGTGAGTCTGGCTGTGGTGACCTTGAGGCCTTTGCCCCCGGCGCTGATTTCATAGTTTTGACAAAAGCAGCACCGTAAATTGCAGTGTGAAAAGAAAACGGTGCCGGCACCGTTTCCGCTCTCAAGGATCGGTTCTTCCCAAGCGTGGAGACTGACCAGCGCGATCTCAACGTCATCAGTGGCGCGGCAGATGCTGCGCTTCAGACCTTGGGGGGTCGAACGGTCCGCGCCGCAGCGGCGAGGGCAAAGATTGCAGATCATGGCAAAAATGCAGATTCGTTGTGCGGCTGAGCATAAGCCGCAATCGGGTTTCTTATTATCGACTTCCAAAACCGATTTCGACCGGAATGGTATTCCTTTTCGAAGAGTCACGTATCTCCGCATGGCACGGCTTTGCCGCCATAGTGAGAATAGAGTAGTACGTCTTTATTTAACTGCCTGACATCATGGACAGCGTTGCGCTCATCGCACCTGATTTTTCGATCATTCTGCTGGGATTGCTGCTGCGGCTGAAGTTCGAATATTCAGAAGATTTCTGGAAACAGGCCGAACGGCTTGTTTTCTACGTGCTTTTCCCGCCGCTGCTCTTCACCTCCATCTCTGGGTCCAGCCTCTCGCTCGGAGAGTCTGCTGGGTTCCTCGCCGCAGGCATCGGGGCGATGCTGATCGGCGTCTGCGCGTCTTGGTGCATTCGCTATTTGGTGAAGGCTGATCCGGTCACCCATGCATCGCTCTTTCAATGCGGCTTTCGCTTCAACACTTATATTGGTTTTGCCCTTGCTTTGAAGCTTTTTGGTGACCAGGGTTTTGCACTTCTGGCACTTTTGATCGCTTTTTGGGTGCCGATTTCAAACACCATTGCGGTGAGTGCGCTCGCTGGTGCTGTGGCCAAACGTGATGCAGCCTTGGGAAAGCAGACAAAGGGCTCTGAGCCCAGCCTCATGGTTGTTACGGGCAAAGCGGTTGTCCAAAATCCGCTCATTATCGCTACGGTTCTTGGACTCTGCTGCAATCTTCTCGGCATCACAGTGCCCGCAACCGTCCATCACTTCTTAAAGGGACTTGGCAATGCGTCGCTGGCCATGGGGTTGCTTTGCATCGGTGCCGGTCTGCGCTTTGCAGCGCTTCGCGGAAGCTGGGGACTTATTCTCACCGGCGCCGTGCAAAGACTGATGCTTTTGCCGCTTGTCGCTTGGGGAGTGACAGCAGCCTGGGGACTGCCGCCGGCAGCGGCGGGAGTCGTCATTATTTTTGCGGCTCTGCCGACAGCACAGTCGTGCTATGTGATGACGGCCGCTATGCACGGCAACGCTCCGGCTGTTGCTGCCGCAACATCCCTGCAGACATTGACAGCAATAGTGACGCTGCCCATCTGGATTTCGCTTGCGATTCTTTGATTTAAGCATCGGGCAGAGAGCGGGTTTGCACCTTGCTCACTCGCACTCCACCGGACGAGCCGTTCGGCATCGGCGTTTTAAAGTTAAGCCGTGAATTCAGTGGTTAGGCCTTTAACGTTTCACCATGGTCCGCGTCCATTTACGGACGATTTCCATGCTTGTTCGCATGACATCCCTCTGCGTCTCAGCTCCCGTTCTCGGCCTTTGGGACGCTCCCATGCCAGCCTAAGTAACGCTCGGCAAATTGCGTAGCGGTGAGTATTTCTGTTGCACCTATTTGTTTACGATCAAGCAAGCCTGCGCGATGGTCACCGGTCACGAGGGTGTTTGCCGAACCGTATTCAGAAATTGCAATCAGAAAATTATCGTCAGGATCAAGAGCTTCTTCGGAGATTAATGCTCCGGGTTTGATAATTGTTGCCAAACTGCGCATCCGATTGATGATCAGTCCTACTTTGTGCGGTTGAAGAAAGGGCTGCAGATGCTTATAACGCGAGACTCGCCGCACTTCTTCGAGCTGCTCCTCTGAAGTGAGAAGCTCAAATCCTCCGGCGAGCCAGGATTGAAGGATCAGGTCAGGAGGATTGTGCGGAGAAATGAGCGCAGAGATCAGAACATTGGTATCAAGAACGACTTTCATTGAGGGTGTTCCTTCGCCCACATAACTCCATCCGCAATGATCTTGTCAAGATCGTCTTGTGATAGTCCGGAAGTACGCACCTCTTCCTTTGCTTCCTCGGCTAGCGAAGAAATGATGTAACGTGAAACTGCCTTCTGAACTAACGAGGAAAGAGCCCCTTTTTTCCCACCATGGGATGCAAGGTAGATTCGGGTTGCTTCATCAAAATCAGGCGGAACAGAAATGTTCCACTTCACATTTGAGTTGCAAATGACAGATTGAGTCATAGATGATCCTGACTTTTCAAGGTGGATATGCGTCTATCTTCCTATCATTATACCTTGGCTTGACAAGGTTTCCCGCCGAATATCTGCCAAGCTGCAAAGACGTGTCGTTATCTGTTTTTGATGACGCTTTCCTTCTGAGTTGGTTTTTGCTCGGAAGACTTCTTCTGCTCGCGCAAGGTTTGTACTGTGGCAAGAGCTTCAGATTCAACCGGTTGTAGCGCCTGCAAATGGGCTTTGGGATCGCAGGCGAGTGAAGTGGCATGGAATTGCTTTTGCCGCTTGGGGAGTGACGGCAGCCTGCGGACTGCCGCCGGCAGCGGCGGGAGTCGTCATTATTTTTGCGGCTCTGCCGACAGCACAGTCGTGCTATGTGATGACGGCCTCCATGCACGGCAATGCGCCGGCTGTTGCTGCTGCAACATCCCTGCAGACATTAGCAGCAATAGTGACGCTGCCCATCTGGATTTCGCTTGCGATTCTTTGATTCAAGCTATCAAAAAGAGCCGCTTTCGCGGCTCCAAAATCCTGCCGACAAACAACGTCTGCCGGCAGGGAAAACGAAACTGCAGTTAATCCTTGTTCTTGCGGTTCTTTGCAGGAACAAGCGCCTCAATATCGGCAGTGCGGATCGTGAAGAGTCGGCAGAGAAGCTTCTCGGCGAGGGCTTCGGCCTCAGCAATGATCTTCAGATTGAAGGCGTCAAGGTGACTGCGGGCAGCCGCTTCACTTGTAGCCTTAAGGGCCAGATACTCTTCTTCCATGCGCTGCTGGGCAGCAGATGTTTCAGCTTCGAAGGCCGCAAAGGCTTCATGTACGATCGGCGCAAGCTTCGGGTAGTCCGTCATGGCGAGCGTCTGCAGGCGGCGGAACTTCCAGTAGGCCGATTCCGTGTCGCACTGATCAGTTCCCTTGCTCCAGGATGCCGGAACTTGTGTGAGACCCGCATAGAAGGGAATGAAGACCGACAGATCAGCCATACCGACGGCGACATAGATGACTTGGCCGATTTCCTTGGGAAGCCACGGACGCACCTGCATGACGTGAGCTTCATACGTGCGGAAAACGCTGATCGGACGCCACGGTTCGTCGCCGCGCAGGCCGTGACCATACGGGTCATGCTCGGTGCCGGCAAAATGGTCGCGCATCAGCGCCTTGGCATCCTCAATGGTGCCCTTGCGCTCGGGCGTGAGGAACACGGGGAAACTGCGGCCGGCGTCAGGGTTCTGTTCAAGCGACGGATTGAGGCGCTTTTGCATGACCCAGACACGCGGGTCGTTATAAGTGCGGTCGCGGTCGTCGTCACGCGTATAGGCCTTGGAAAAATTGAATTCACCGTCGGTTTCGGGGTTGTAGAGTCCCTTTTCGACAGCAAATTCAACCAGGTTCTTCGAGGCCATCTGGTCGTCGGACGCCGGATCATAAGTTTGGAAGCGTCCCTGGTTGCCGGAGGCAAAATAGGTGTCGGCTGGGATACGCTGCGCAAGCCAGTGATGGCCGGAACCGGTTTCAAGGTACCAAACCTCGGTTTCGTCAACGAACGCTACGCCAAAACCTTCGCCGCACCCCTGCGCTTCAATGATGCGGCCAAGTTCTGCAGCGCCTTCGCGCGCGGTGCGGCAGCGGCAGAGCAGTACGTCGGCGATGTCGTCCTCGGTAATGCCCGTTTCCTTGACGTACGGATCAACGGCAAGTGCGGCTTCAGAGGCGAAGATCGATTCTGTGCCGGTGAGTCCCATGCCGGCTTCGTTGAAGCCGCAGGCACCGTGAAGCTGCGTCTTCCAGTTGGGAATCGTCGTATAGCGCAGGGAATTCTCCGGAAGCGGGTAGGTGAAGTCATTCACGCCGCCGTGCGCTTTGCAGCTGTAAAAACCGGTCTGACCCTGGCGGGCAGGATGAATGACGAAGTGCTGGGCTTTAAGCGAGGAGCTGTCGGCGCTGCGGGCGACGATGAATGAGCCGTCGGCGGAAGCCTTTTCGCCGAAAACGATGGTGGTGCACATGCTCTTTAAATATCTCCGCTTGTGTGGATTTTGATGTGGGCAGCTGCAGTGGTTGAACTGCGCAGCTGCGGTTGAGTTTAGCAAGTTCATGCCAAATGCCAATCCCGCAGTGAGGGTGATTTTTTGTGCAGTTTCACGGTTCGTCGGGGCTTAAGCTGCGGCGTATCCGGTTGGAACGTTAAGGCATTATTAGAATGCGCTGTGAGGTCGTCGGAAAGATCGCTCCGCGGCAGGATGTATACGAGAAGGAATGGTTATGAAGATCGGTGAGAACGCCACAGGGTTCATTAAAGCTGCGGCCGGTTCGCCTCGGGTGCATCCTGGAGAGCCTATGAAAAACGCAGCGGAAATCTGCTCGGTCATCGATCAGGCTGAAGCCCTCAAAGCGGATGTTCTGGTTTTGCCCGAACTGGTGCTCTCGGGATATACGGCAGCAGACCTCTTCTTGCGGGCGCCGCTTCTCGAAGGTGTTCTGACGGCGCTCGAATGCATTAAAGATCATCTGAAGCGGCCTGAATCCGAGGGACTCATCGTTGTCCTTGGAGCGCCGATTCGTGCGGATGGCCGGCTTTTTAACTGCGCCGTTTTCCTGCAAAACGGCCGGGTTTTAGGCATTGTTCCCAAGAGTCACCTGCCCAACTATCAGGAATTTTATGAAGCGCGCTGGTTTTCGCCCGCTTCTGAGGCGGTGAGCTGCACCGCGGAACTCTTGGGCGACACGGTTCCTTTCGGCACAGATCTGATCATCGAGTCAGCATCGGGTTTAGCGATCGCCGCAGAAATTTGTGAAGATCTTTGGGTTGCTCAGCCGCCCGCGGCAGCAGCGGCAGCGGCGGGAGCCAACGTTATCGTTAATCTTTCCGCTTCTAATGAAACGGCAGGCAAGGCGAAATTTCGCCGCGAACTCGTGCGTCTGCAGTCCGCACGGTCCATGTGCGCATACGTTTATGCATCTTCGGGCGAGGGTGAGTCGACAACGGATTTGGTTTTCTCCGGACATTTGCTCGCGGCCGCCGGCGGGCGCATCGCGGCGGAATCCATTTGGCAGACCGGCATGATTTCGGCCGATATCGATCTGGAGCGCATTGAGCTCGAACGCATTCGCTTTCGTTCATTTGCGCAGGGCGTTGAGACAAAGCCCTGCCGCCGCATTCATGCGGCGCCAACGCCCTCGGCACGCTCGGCACTGTGGCCCGCCAAGGTGGATCCGGCACCCTTTATTCCTAAAAACGCTGATCGCCGACGTGAGCGCGCCAGGGAAATTTTGCGCATGCAGTGCGCGGGACTGACGGAGCGATTGCGTAAGACCGGGATTGCCCGCGTTGTAATCGGGGTTTCCGGCGGTCTCGACAGTACGCTGGCGCTCCTCGTCGCGGCAGCGGCTATGGATGATCTCGGACGTCCGCGTTCGGACATCCTCGGCATCTCCATGCCGGGCTTTGGTACTTCATCGGGAACGCGTGCCAGTGCAGAGGCACTGATGCGGGGTCTTGGCATTGAATTCCGCACGATCGATATTCGTCCGGCTTGTCGGCAGCACTTTGCCGATATTGGGCATCCGGAAGATCGCTATGACGTGGTTTTTGAAAATGCTCAGGCGCGGGAACGCACGCAGATTCTCATGGATGTCGCCAATGCTGTGGGCGGACTCGTGCTGGGAACGTCCGATATGAGCGAGCTCGCTCTGGGCTGGGCCACTTTCAACGGCGACCATATGTCCATGTACGCGGTCAACGCCGGCGTGCCGAAGACGCTTGTGCAGTATTTGGTGCGCGTTTTCGGCGAGATGCATCCTGAGCTTGAAGAGGTGCTGGCGGGCGTACTCGCAACGGAGATTAGTCCGGAACTGTTGCCGCCCGATGCCGCCGGACGCATTCAGTCAACTGAAGCTGCGCTCGGCCCCTATGCGCTTCATGACTTCTTCCTCTATCACGTGATGAAGTCGGGCTTTGCCAGAGCCAAAATTGAAACGCTTGCGGCGATTGCCTTTCCAGAGGTTGACAAAGCTTTGCTCAGCAAAACCGCGGCAACTTTCTTCCGTCGGTTCTATGCGCAGCAGTTTAAGCGCAGCAGTATGCCCGACGGCCCCAAGATCGGATCTGTGGCGCTCTCGCCGAGAGGTGATCTGCGGCTGCCTTCGGATCTCGGGCCCATTGAATCCTGAGGCCGCGCCGGATCGGCTTCGTGCGCTCAGCGTTCAACGGTCACATTGGAAAAGAGCACGACGGTTTCGTCTCCCTGAGGTCCCGTCATGGTGAGTTTTTCCAAATAGCTGCCTGCTTCGGCTTGGATGTGCTTGACCACCTGGGCGAGTTCGGGTGATTTGGGATTGGCTGAAATGTGAACTCGTCCTTCTGACTGAGCGGCGCTGACCGCAAAAAGGTCGGAGAGTGCATCGAATCGGCCGCCCATTACGCTCGTCAGCAGCGTGCAGATTCGGCCGACTGCAGGAATTTCAGTGGCAGTGAGTGCCTGCTTCTCGCCGGCGGCTTCCAGAAATACGCCTTCGGGCGTGACCTTCATGAGTGAGGCAAAGGGTGTTTGCGTCTGCCACACGAGGCTCTCACCCTCGAGCGTGAAATGTCCTCGGCTCAGCATGGGTTTGGGAAAGCCCGGCACTGAGCGGCGTTCTTCAAAGGTTCCTTCAACACGCTTGGCAGCCAAGGGGGCGAGGAGCGCTCGTACGTCGGCAGAAAGCGCCCCGTCTTGCAGTGTCTGCGCGGCCGGTGAAATATCTGCGCCCTTCGCGGCATGAACGTATCCGCCCAAGCCAATCGCAAGAACGGCAGGAATAACGGCTCCAGAGGCTATTCGGATAAAGTGAGCGGCTGCTTTCAAGAGAGACTCTCCCAGAAATCGTAATAGTTGGCCCAGTCGAGCGGAGAGGACTTAAGTTCCTCTTCAAGATGCATGGCATAGCGGGCCGCCATGTTTTGGAGGTGCTCTGCGCGAGCTTTGCGCGGAATAGGGCCGCCAGGGGCGAGCTCAAAGAACTTGACGCGGTAGCGTCGTTCTTTTGCCTTCGGGCGCGTGCAGACCATCATGCGAAGCGGCAGGCCAAGCAGGTCGGCGAGCAGTGCGCCGCCCGTAGGAAAGCGGGCAGGGCTGCCAAAGAAAGGGACGGCTTGGGAAGCCTCGGATCCCATCGGCGTTCGGTCGCCTGCCAAAACAATATAAGCGCCTTGGGAAGCACGGTCCGCAAGCTCCATGACGAGCGCGGGCGAGAGCGCAGAGCCGATTTCAAAGAGTTCGACTTGCGGCGGCCGTGCGCCGGCACGTTCGAGGAGCTCATTAAACCGTCTGGCATGCCCGGTATGCTGCAGGATCACAATGGGGTGGCTGCTGTAGGCGGGCGATGCCTGAGAGAGGAGTTCCTGGCACCCAGTGTGCGACGTGAGAATGACGCATCCCGCTTTAGGCGCATCTTTGCGAAAGGGCTCGTCTCCGCTCACCTCGAGCGCTGCCAAATGGTCTTCCCCCGAAAGCGCACAGAATTTTTCAAGAATAGCCAGCGAAAACCGCTCCAGCTGGGCCAATCCGGAACGGGCGGATGGGGCCGATGTGCCGAAATCATTGAGGAGAAAGGGAGCTGCTCGGTCGACTCGCTGCTGATAGTCGCAGACGACTGCCCTCAGACGGGGAGAGGAGAACCAGTAGACGGCATTCACCATCCGCAAAACTATTCTGAAGGGCAGAGCGCCGCAATGGCGGTGAATGAAAAGCAGGATGCGGATGCCGAGTACGCTGGTGCGTTCGGTCAAAGTCGGCCATTCCGGCAGCTTGCTGGAATGAAGAGGCTGCCGGTGCTTTTCTTCGTCATTGGAGAGGTCTGCCGCCCTCGAGGGAGTGAGTCGAGACATCCAGAGTTCAGATTGAGCGGTCCGAGGATCCCGGTCGGTCAACCGCTTCCTGCTCGATTTGGGCCAATGCACGATCCGCGTTTCGTTTGGCAACCGTTGCGGCATGAAAGGCGCGCCGTGCCCGTTCATTTTCTTCGGGCGTCATAGGCGGACGTTTAGGGGCAGCTTTGGCCTGGGGCTTCACGGACGCGGCTGCCGGCTGAGCGGTTTTCGGCGCTTTGGAGGGCGGGACCGTTTTGCCTTTAGGCATGGAGCAGCAGGACTTTCTTGAACTCGACGGACACTCGCATTCAGCCGTCCAGCCGAAGATACGCGACCACAAGATGATCGGCATGCGCGTAGCCATTTGCAGGAAGAGCCGGCTGTGCATCCAGCTGATGCGCATGGTGTCCTTAAACGGCGCATAGTGACTGACGCCGTCTTTGGGGTAGGTGACGGCAACGGGAACATTTTTCACCCGCACGCCAGCCCAAAGGAGGCGCACCAAAATTTCCGGATCAAACTCCATACGGCGTCCGATGCGGGCGTTTTCGCAGATGGCGAGCGCAGAGTCCAGAGGATAGATCCGCAAGCCGCACATTGCATCCCCAAAGGACAAGGAAAGACTGTTGACGGAGCACCAGAAGTTTGTTACCCGTCGGCCCCACTTGCGAGCGGGCGGCGCAGAGGCGTCAAACTGCGGCGTGCCGCAGATCAGGGCGTGCGGGAATTTCTGCGCGAGGCGAATCAAATTCGGCACCGCGCTGAAATCGAGCTGCCCGTCGGCATCAATCTGCAGCACATGCGTGTAGCCCATGCGGACGGCGGCTTTAAAACCGACAATGACGGCAGCGCCTTTGCCCTGATTGAAGGGCTGATGGATCACCTTCACCTGAGGGGCGGCGAGACGATCGCAGAGACTCTTGGTGGGTTCGTGTGAGCCGTCATCAACGACAATGACAGGAAGCGCAAGCTGTCGAAGCGACTGTACGACGGATTCGAGCTTGGCCGGCTGGTCATATACCGGAATAACGGCAACAATTTGAATTTGCGGCCGCTGAGTCGGTGATGCCGTGCAGGGCGACTGGCGGATGCCGGAACGCGCGGCTGCCACAGCAGCTGCGGGAGTGCCGATGCCTGCCGCGCCGACGGGCTTAATTTGAACTTTTTGCGATGCTTGAGCCGGGGACCCCCCGGGCTCGGACTGCAGTTGATCTTCCGTCGATTCGGTCATATTGCTGCGGGCGCAATGCACGGAATCCAGAAGGGACAAGCGATGCGCAGGCTGGTAATGATGTTCGAGACGGGATTTTACGTTTTTATGACGCTTCGGGCTAGGGCAATATGGGTGTTGGAGAGGTTTCCCGAGGAACTTAAGCAACAGATTTCTATTCTTTGCTTTATTGGCGGATGCATACACGAAATAGCTTAAGCGTCAAAGGTATACTTCCAAATTCGTCACCTGCAGCCGCAGATCACCAACTCCATCCCCATCGAGCCGCTAATGGACCATTCGCTGCCTTTGATTTCGACGCTGGTTATCGCTTTTTCACTTGCGCTTGTCTTCGGCTTTATTGCCGAACGTGTCTTCCGATCACCAGCTCTCGTGGGTTATCTGCTCGCGGGCATTGCGGCGGGCAAGTACACGCCCGGCGTCGTTGCGGATGCTGCGCTCGCCTCGCAGCTCTCGGAAATCGGTGTGATGCTGCTGATGTTCGGCGTCGGCCTTCACTTTTCGCTCAAAGATCTTTGGTCTGTCAAAAGTGTTGCGGTGCCGGGCGCTGTTTTGCAGATGACCATTGCCACAGTGCTTGGAGCCTGCTTTGCGCACTGGTTCTTTGATCGGCACTGGGCGGAAGCCATCGTGCTTGGCGTATCGCTTTCGTGCGCTTCGACCGTAGTGCTCCTAAAGGCACTTGACGTGCGCGGCAAACTGACGAGTCCCGACGGACGCATTGCGGTGGGCTGGCTGGTGGTCGAAGATATTGCCACCGTGCTCATCCTCGTGCTGCTGCCGCCCTTTGCCAATCTGATGATGCCGGGGACGCCTGGGGCTTCGACGCGTCTGGCCAATGCCGACATTCTCTGGATGATCGGTCAGACGCTTTTCAACGCCGCGCTTTTTGTGGCCGTCATGCTCGTCGTCGGCCGCCGAGTGCTGCCTTGGGCCATGGGGCAGGTTGCCCGTACGGGGTCGCGCGAACTCTTCACGCTCTTTGTACTGGCCGCAGCGGTCGGCGTCGCCTACGGCGCATCGGAAATCTTCCATGTGAGTTTTGCGCTGGGGGCCTTCTTTGCCGGCATGGTGATGCGTGAAAGCCGCTTTGCGCATCGTGCGGCGACGGAATCGCTGCCGCTGCAGGACGCCTTCTCCGTACTCTTCTTTGTCGGCGTCGGCATGCTCTTTGACTGGCATATCCTGCTCGAGTCCCCGCTTGAGGTTTTAACCGTTCTGCTGATTATTCTCTTCGGCAAATCGATTGGTGCATTCGGTCTCGTTTATTTCATGCGTTATCCGCTCCATACCGCCATGATTGCGGCGGTCGCGCTGGCGCAGATCGGTGAATTCTCCTTCATTTTGATCGGTCAGGCGGTAGAGCTTGGCTTGGCGGATATGTCGACGGTTAATCTCGTTGTGGCCGGCGCCATTCTTTCAATCGCGCTGAATCCAGGACTTTTCTGGGCAGAGCCGCACATCAGCCGCTGGCTGACCTCTCGATTTGCTTGGGCCAGACGCGCAGCAATGCGCCACGCGCCTTATGAATCCCTTCCTGCCGATACGGAGGCCGAAAAGCTTCAGGGACAGGCTGTCGTGGCTGGTTCCGGACCTCTTCTGGATCGCCTTGCGGTGTCCCTCGAAGAAAGCGGTATTCCGGTTGTTGCAGTGAGTTCTGATGAAGCCAACGCCAAAGCGCTCGACGATCGCAAGATCTCTGTCGTTTTGGGGGATCCGAGTACTGAGGAGACATGGATTCACGCGCATTTGCATAACGCCAAGCTGCTGGTGCTGCTCGAATCGGGTGCGGAGTCACTGCGCATTGCCGAGGCCGCTCGACGTGTTTCGCCCAATCTGCCCATTGTGGTGGCCGCTACGTCTCGCGGCATTTGGCCGGAAGTGAAGATGGAGAAGGTGACTTTTCTTTCGACCGTTGAGGCTTCTGCGCGCTTGATTTCCGCTCAGACGGCCGCCGCTATGCGCGCAGATATCACGCTCGGCAATCCGGTTTGCAAGGGAGATGTTGAGGCTGCAGCTGCAGAGGCGGCCCGACAGAGTGAAGCACAGGCACGAGCTGAAGCCGGCCCGGGTGCAGATACGACGGATGAGATGGAAGGCGCGGCTGCTGAAGATGCTGCCGAGGCAGATGCGCAGGAAGAAGCCGCTCAAAAATCAGCTAAGTGGAGTGTTTCGCGTTTCTCCGGATTGAATAAGCTCAAGGGTGTTTTTAAGCGCTCAAAGCCTGCAGCAGGGGATCAGCCGACGGAACCGGCGAAACCTGCGGAAGCTGCTCAGCCCGCCGATGCCGCATCAGCGAATGCTGCTTCAGACACCGTCCCTGAGGTCGATTCGCCGGAGCCGGCGGCGGCTCAAGTGAAGGCAGAAGCTGAAACGCCCAAACCTGCTGACAAATCCTAAGCAGCCTCTCTTTGAAGGCAAGCAATGAAAAAAGACCGCACGGAGGATGACTCTGCTGCGGTCTTTCGCATTTTGGCCAGTCCGATGAGGCTCGCGGCAGCGGGCAAAGGTCGGTATGCCTGAGCTGCGTCTCTTTGGAAACCGCTTGGCCGATTCGATTCAGTTGATGCAAAAAACGATATAGAACAATCAAATTGCATTGAAAAACAAGGAAACATTATTGAGGAAAAGGGCGGAATGCGCAAAAAATGGCTTCGATTCGCTTTAAGCTCAATCTGCTAGTGGAAAAGCCCTAAAAGCCTCGTTAGACGGCCCGAACTCGGGTGATAGGATTTTTGACATGCTTCAAACGGCCTCCTCACCTGCAGGAGGCTCGTCAAGCAGAACGATTTTTTTCTCCGCCCGAGCGTCGGCGGCCGACCCACAGACGGACGGCGGAGCGTATTTACTCTTCGGATGAAGCCAAAATGGAAAAAAAGAACATCGACTGGGCGAAGCTCGGCTTTGCCTATACCCCGACGGACTACCGTTATCAGGATGAGTGGGAAAACGGCGCTTGGGAAGGCGGCAAGCTCATCACTGACAAGCACATCTCGCTGCTGGAGTCCGCCTGCGTCTTCCATTATTCCCAGAGCTGTTTCGAAGGTCTGAAGGCTTATACGACAAAGCAGGGCAAGATCGTCACCTTCCGTCCGGATATGAACGCCGAACGCATGTACAACACGGCCGCCCGTCTGGAAATGCCGAGCTATCCGAAGGAAAAGTTCGTTGAGGCCGTGCTCGAAACCGTCCGCGCGAATGCCGCTTGGGTGCCGCCTTACGGCACGGGCTGCTCGCTCTACATCCGTCCGTTCATGATCGGCTCCGGCCCGCAGATTGGTGTGGCACCGGCCCCGTCCTTCCTTTTCCGCATTTTTGTAATGCCTGTGGGCGCCTACTATAAGGGCGCAGTGAAGCCCCAGAAGCTCGTGGTGTCGGATTGGGACCGTGCGGCCCCGCACGGCACCGGCGACATCAAGGCCGGCCTTAACTACGCCATGAGCTTGCACCCGACGATGGATGCGCACCGCGCCGGCTATGCTGAAAACCTCTATCTGGATCCGCAGACGCGTACTTACGTTGAAGAGGCCGGCGGCGCCAATGTTCTCTTCGTCGATAAGGACGACAACCTGATCGTTCCGAAGAGCACGTCGATTCTGCCGTCCATCACCCGCCGCTCGCTCGTTTATGTTGCCGAACACTACCTCGGTCTGAACGTGATTGAGCGCAAGGTGCGTTTCGACGAAGTCAAGGACATGAAGGAATGCTGCCTCTGCGGCACGGCTGCCGTCATCGCCCCTGTCGGCCTCATTCATACGCATGAAGGCGACATCGTTCTGCCTTCCGGCATGGATAAGATGGGCGAAATCAGCGGTCGTCTGCGTAAGACGCTGACCGGCATTCAGGACGGCGAAATTGAAGCGCCTGAAGGCTGGATCCGCGAAGTCTGCTAATAGAAGCTGCGCTTCATCCGGCTTCTCGAGAACCTTTCTCTGCCCCAAGCAAACCGCTGCGGCGGCAGCTCAGGGCTGAAAGGATTCTCAAAAGGCTCCCTGGCGACACGGTCGTTGGGGAGTTTTTTTCGCTTGGATTCCTTTCTCTCGCCGTCCTCGAATGATCCGCCGGCGCGAAGTGAAAAAGACCTTTAAAGCAGTCGTTCATCCGCCCTGCGGATACCGACTTTTGGGATGAGGAAAATGCCTGAGGAGGTAAGGTAAACCACTCAAAAGCACAACTCCCGATTTCGTATTATTTGTGATGGATCAAATCGAACTCTCCAATCCACGCGCCTGCAAGACGCTTACGCTTCGTCAACTCGAGCATTCTTCAGTAAGAACCCCGAGACACGGCCGCCGACCTCCCCGCTGAGCGCGACCGCGATCTCTACGACAAACCGTCTGCCCTTCGGAAAGCACTTGAGGAACCTTGGCTCTTAAAAGCTTTCGGCTCTCAAAGGCGTCCTCGGAAAACGCCGCTCTCTTTGAAGGCGCAGCACGACGCGGGGCGGTCGATTTAGACGGCCGCATCCCGAGGAAGATGAAACATGACGAATTCCTGCGGCTTGTACCGAAGCGAATTTGAGCACGACGCCTGCGGCGTCGGCTTCATTGCGCACATCAAGGGCCAAAAGAGCCACAGCATCGTGAGTCAGGCGCTCGACGTACTGAAGAATCTGCGGCACCGCGGCGCTGTAGGCGCTGATCCCCTGCAGGGCGACGGTGCGGGCATCTTGATTCAGATACCCGATCAGCTCTATCGCGACGATATGATGAATCAGGGCGTGAAGCTCCCGCCCGCCGGCGAATACGGCGTCGGCATGGTCTTCCTTCCGCAGGAGGCGGCTTCTCGTCATGCCTGCGAAGAGGAAATTGAACGTGCTGTTGCGGCCGAAGGCCAAATGATTCTCGGCTGGCGTGACGTGCCGATTGACCGTTCCATGCCCATGTCGCCCGTCGTTCGCGAAAAAGAGCCGGTCATTCGTCAGGTGTTCATCGGCCACAGCCCGGATGTGCTGGTGACCGACGCGCTCGAGCGCAAGCTCTACATCATCCGCAAGCGCTCCTCCATTGCTATTGCGAATCTGCATCTAAAGCACTGCAAAGAGTTCTATATCTGTTCGTGCTCGGCGCGCACCGTGGTCTATAAGGGACAGCTCTTGGCCACACAGGTCGGCATCTACTACCGTGACCTGCAGGACGCTCGCTGCATTTCCGCTCTGGCGATGATTCACCAGCGCTTTTCAACCAACACTTTCCCGCAGTGGCAGCTCGCTCATCCCTTCCGCTACATCGCTCACAACGGTGAAATCAATACGCTGCGCGGCAACTTCAACTGGATTCTCGCGCGCGAAAAGCACATTTCGTCGCCGGTCCTCGGCGACGATCTCAAAAAGCTCTGGCCGCTCATTTTCCAAGGTCAAAGCGACTCGGCATCCTTTGACAATGCGTTCGAGCTTTTGACCATGGCGGGCTACTCGCTTGCCCAGGCCGCCTTGATGCTGATTCCGGAAGCCTGGGAAAAGAACAAGACCATGAATCCTCGGCTGCGGGCGCTTTACGAATACAACGCTGCCATGATGGAACCCTGGGACGGACCGGCGGCGGTCGCTTTCACCAACGGCCGTCAAATCGGCGCGATTCTCGACCGCAACGGTCTGCGTCCGGCGCGATATCTGGAGACGAAAGACGATTTGGTGATCCTCGCGTCAGAGTCGGGCGCCGCGGTGATCGACGAAAGCCGCATCCGCCGCCGCTGGCGTCTGGAGCCGGGCAAGATTCTCTTGCTCGACCTTGAGCAGGGCCGCATTATCGGCAATGACGAGGTGAAGGGTTCGCTCGCTGCGCAGCATCCCTATCGCGAATGGATCGACAAGATCCGCATCCGTCTCGACGATATTCCGCAGACGCCTGCCTCTGCTCCGCTTTTGCTCGGACGCAATGAACTCATGCGCGTCTTTGGCTTCAGCCGTGAGGACGTGGAACGCATTCTCAAGTCCATGGCCTATCAAGGTCAGGATCCGGTGATGTCCATGGGCAACGATGCGCCGCTTGCCTGCCTGTCCGAGCGTCCGCAGATGCTCTACGACTATTTCCGGCAGCTTTTTGCTCAGGTGACCAATCCGCCGATCGATCCGATCCGTGAAGCGATGGTGACGTCACTCGTGTCGTTCATTGGTCCCCGTCCGGACCTCCTGAACATCATGGCCGTGAACCCGCCCGTTCGTCTCGAAGTGGAGCAGCCCGTGCTCACCGGCGCACAGATGGAACGTATTCGTGCCATCGCGGACTTTACCGACGGGAAGTTCCATTCCAAAGAGATCGACATTACCTATCCGCTTGCGTGGGGACGCGAAGCAATTGAAGCGCGTCTGGCAAGCATTCGCGCCGCAGCGGTCGATGCGGTCCGCAGCGGCATCAACATTCTGATTCTCACGGACAGGAAAGTTTCGCGTGAACGCGTGGCCATTCCGGCGCTTCTCGCCACTTCGGCCGTGCACCAGTGTCTCGTGGAAGAAGGGCTCCGTACGAGTACTGGTCTCGTGGTCGAAACCGGGTCAGCGCGATCCGTTCATGACTTTGCCGTACTCGGCGGCTATGGCGCTGAAGCGGTGCATCCCTATCTCGCGCTCGCGGTGGTGGAGTCGCTCGCCAAGAACGAGGAAGAGCGCGCAAAGTATGTCGACAACTATCTGCACGCCATCATGAAGGGTCTCAATAAGATCATGGCGCGCATGGGCATTTCGACCTACATGTCTTACATCGGCGCACAGATCTTCGAGGCCGTGGGCCTCAAAAAGAGCTTCATCGATCAGTATTTCACCAATACGCCGAGTCCAGTGGAGGGGCTCGATCTCTTTGATGTCGCCGGAGAAGCCGTAACCGTTCATAAGTGCGCTTTTGAAGCCATCGAGCGCAAGGTGATTCCGCTCGCTGCGGGCGGTCAGTACATGTATCGTCAAGGGGGTGAGCACCATCTCTGGACGCCCGACGCGGTCGTGCATCTGCAGCGCGCCGTGCGTGAAGGCAGCTGGGCGGAGTACCAGACCTATGCCGGGCTCATCAACAATCAGGCCCGGGATCTTCTCACCATTCGCGGACTCTTTGAGTTCGTGCCGGGCAAGGCCATACCGCTCGAGTCCGTTGAAAGCGAAGCGTCAATCATTCGCCGTTTCTCCACGGCTGCGATGTCTGTCGGCGCCATTTCCACCGAAGCTCACGTGACGATGGCGGTGGCGATGAACCGTATGAAGGGTGCCAGCAACTCCGGCGAAGGCGGTGAAGACGTTCGACGCAATGCCCCGGTGACGACAGAAACGTCGCTCAGAGCGATTCTCGGCGACGATGTCGAAGTGGATTATCCCCTGCACCCGGGCGACAGCCTGCGCTCCCGCGTTCGGCAGGTTGCTTCAGGGCGTTTCGGCGTCACGACGGACTACCTGGCTCACGGCGACCTTATTCAGATCAAAATGGCTCAGGGTGCGAAGCCCGGTGAAGGCGGGCAGCTCCCGGGCAAGAAAGTGTCGAAATATATCGGCATGCTCCGCCATTCGCTGCCGGGCGTCGGGCTGGTTTCGCCTCCGCCGCACCACGACATCTATTCGATCGAGGATTTGGCTCAGCTCATTCTCGACCTCAAGTACGCCAATCCGCATGCCGGCATCGGCGTCAAGCTGGTTTCTCAGGCCGGCATCGGCACGGTGGCCGCCGGCGTGGCCAAGTGCAAGGCAGACCACATTGTGGTTTCCGGACATGACGGCGGCACCGGCGCGGCTCCGGCGACCTCCATTAAGCACGCCGGCAGCGCGTGGGAAATCGGGCTCGCAGAAGTGGAGCAGACGCTCGTCATGAATAATCTCCGCGGCCGTGTACGGCTGCAGGTGGACGGGCAGATCAAGACCGGCCGAGACGTTGTGATCGGCGCCATGCTCGGCGCTGATGAATTCGGCTTCGGAACGACGCCGCTCGTGGCGATGGGGTGCCTGATGATGCGCAAGTGTCAGAAGAACACCTGCCCGGCCGGCATTGCGACTCAGGATCCGGCGCTTCGCCGGCAGTTCGTGGGACGCCCGGAACATGTGGAGAATTACTTCCATTTTGTTGCTCGGGAAGTGCGCGAAATCATGGCGCAGCTCGGCGTGGCGAAATTTGATGATCTGATCGGTCATGTGGAATACCTTCGCAAGCGTTCGGGACTCGACGGCCTGAAGGCCGCGAAGCTATCGCTCGAAAAGATCCTCTATAAGCTCCCCAATCCGAAGGGCTTCCCGCTGCTCTCGACGGAGCCGCAGGATCATGAGCTCGAGAAGGCCTTTGACCTTCGCTATGCTGCCGAGCTTTCTGAAGCGCTGAAGGCTAAGCGCCCGATGCGGGTGCAGACCCGCGTCGGCAATACCGACCGCGCCGTCGGCACGATGCTTTCGGGCATTGCCGCGCAGGAAGCTCAAGGGGAACTGCCCGACGACTTCGCGCTCTTTGAGCTTGTGGGGACGGCGGGTCAGAGCTTCGGCGCTTTCCTCGGCAAAGGCGTTTCGCTTCGTCTGACGGGCGGCGCCAACGACTACGTCGGCAAGGGGCTCTCCGGCGGCTCGATCGCTGTGAAAAAGAGCCCGTCGTTTGACGGCCGCCCGAACGAGAACGTCATTGCCGGCAATGCTTGTCTCTACGGCGCTACATCCGGCGAGGCATTCATTTCCGGCGTCGTCGGCGAACGCTTTGCTGTGCGCAATTCCGGGGCATCGACGGTTGCAGAAGGGTGCGGCGACCACGGCTGCGAATACATGACGGGCGGCACGGCAGTCATTCTCGGACGAACCGGCCGAAACTTCGCGGCGGGCATGTCGGGAGGCATCGCTTATGTCTGGGATCCCAACGATGAGCTGGCCGAAAAAATGAGTGACGGTGCCTTTGAGCTTTCGCATGTGCTTCCTGCTGCCGAACAGGGCTCCGATGAGCCGCTCCATTACGGTCAGAAGGATGAAGTGCTCTTAAAGCGCCTCGTTGAACGCCATGCTGAACTCACCGGCAGTCCGACGGCGCGTGAGATGCTCGCCGACTGGCCGGCAGCGCTCGGCCGGTTTACGAAGGTGTTCCCGCTCGAATACAAGCATGCTCTTGCGAGCCTCAAGAAGGAGGAGAACTGAAATGGGACTCGATGGAGGCTTTCTCAAATTCACCCGTTTGGAACCGCGCCATGAACCTGTTGAGGAGCGAATTAAGCACTTCAACGAATTCATTGCGATTTATTCCGATACTGAAGGGCGTGAACAGGCGTCCCGCTGCATGGACTGCGGGATCCCTTTCTGTCAGCACCAGTGCCCGCTGCACAACACCATGCCCGATACCCAGCAGTACGTCTCGGACGGCGACTGGGAATCGGCTTGGCGGGTGCTCGATTCCACCAACAGCTTTCCGGAGATTACCGGACGCATCTGCCCCGCACCCTGCGAGGAAGGCTGCACGCTTGGTCTTCACCGCGATGCAGTTTCGATCAAGGCGATCGAAAAGAAAATTGCCGAGGTGGCCTTCAGCCGAGGTTATGTGACGCCGCAGCCGGCAGCTGCCTCAACGGGCTGCTCCGTGGCTGTGGTGGGCTCTGGCCCAGCAGGCCTGGCCGCGGCACAGCAGCTTGCTCGGATGGGGCATGCGGTTACCGTTTACGAAAAGATGGATAAGCCGGGCGGTCTTTTGCGCTACGGCATTCCTGATTTCAAGCTCGGCAAGAAGGTGGTTGACCGCCGACTCGATCAGCTTGTGCGCGAGGGGGTGCGTTTCGTGCTCTCCACCCGCGTCACGGGGACCGACGGAGAAACGCTTGAGCCGGGGGTTCATGATGATGCGGAATCGACCATTTCCATTGCAGCGCTTCAGGCCAAGTACGACGCCGTCGTGTTGGCTTTGGGTGCTGAAGTGCCGCGCGATTTGAAACTCCCCGGGCGCGAGCTCTCCGGGATTCACTTCGCGCTTGACTTCCTGATTGCACAGAATCGGGTGAATTCCGGGGGCGGCGTCAATCCGGTTCAGGTCCGCGGCAAGCATGTTGTGGTGATCGGCGGCGGCGAGACGGCAAGCGACTGCATCGGCACGGCTAACCGACTGGGGGCTGCCTCCGTGACGCAGCTCGACTATCACGCCGAACTGCCGCTCAAGGCCGATCTGATGCGTGAGTGGCCGGACTGGCGCCATATCAAGCGGACTTCTACTTCTCAGGAAGAAGGGTGCACGCGGCTTTTTGCCACCAATACGGTGAGCTTTGAAGGCAAGAATGCCGTGGAGTCCGTGAAGACCGTACAGGTCAAATGGGGACCCGGACGCAAAATCACGCCGATCGAAGGCACCGAAAGCGAGGTCAAGGCTGACGTTGTGCTGATTGCGATGGGCTACGCGCATCCTTCGCATGCCATTGTGAAGGCGTTGGGACTGGCTACCGATAAACGCGGCTCCATTGCAGCGCCGGTAGACGGTCCTGAAGCATGGCGCACGGCTGCCGAAGGCATCTTTGCGGCGGGCGACGGCCGGTTCGGTCAGTCGCTTGTCGTCAACGCTCTGGCTGAAGGGCGTGAGTGCGCAGCGGCGGTTGACAAGTGGCTTCGCGACAAGCAGTCGGAGGCTGCGCCGCTCTGGCGTGAATAATGCGCTGATTTGAAATCTGATAGAGCCGTCAGTATTCGGGCGGCCGCCTTTTTCGGGCGGCCGCCCGAAGTTTTAAGGGCTCCGCAGAGCGCTTCACGTGCGAGAATGGGTCCTCAACTTATCGAGGACGACCTCGATCCGGCTGCGCCGCAATAAGGGGCAGTCTGGGAACTCTTGCCCGGGACGGCCCGGAGCTTCATTCTTTTTCAGGAAGGAGGCCTCTGTGGCCTGGATTTACTTAATTGCGGCAGGCATTCTTGAAACGCTTTGGGCCGTTGCCATGAAGGCTTCAAATGGTTTCACGCTGCTGATTCCGTCCCTTATCACTGTGCTCGCGATGATTGGCTCAGTCGCGCTCCTTGCGCTTGCCATGAGGACGCTGCCGCTCGGCACGGCATATGTCGTCTGGACGGGGATCGGCGCTGTCGGTGCGTTTGCGGCGGGCGTCGTTATGTTCGGCGAATCACTCTCACTCATGCGGGTGACTGCAGCAGGCTTCATTGTTGTCGGATTGATCATGATGAAGGCCTCGGCCTGAGCTGTGTCAATATAAGTCGTACTAATATGAATACCATCGTGACGACTTACAACAATTAAAGGTTTCAGACGGTAAACTTTTAAAAGTGCCTCATCCGTAAACTGATGCTATGTTGTATCTGACATATGTCAGTGGAAAATGAGCAAAATATTTTCTTATAGCGGTCTCCGTGCAATTATGACGAATAGTAATAATTTAGAAGAACAAAAAGATATTTATGGGAACTCGAATGATCAGGTTGCCAGTGTATTTGGATTTATCAGAGAGCTCGCGAAGATTAAAAATAAGAAAATATTTCACGTTAAAGATGTCGAAAAGAAAATCTGGATTGATAAAATTAAACAAGATCAATTGCCAGGAATTCGCTTTGGGGATGGCCATCAAACATGGGTGATGCAGGTCGCCAATTTGCCAATTCCAGGTTGCCCGCTGCCTTCAAAAGAGATAGCTGCATGGTTGAAGGAACCAAATTATGATGATCCAGATTGGGATCCAAATACGGCTATAATTCCCTTCAAAAAAATAGCTTCAAATGTTTTATTTTCGAGTAATGAACCTAATCAAACTGAATTTATCACAATTCAGTTTGAAGATGATGACGATCGAGTGAAGCAATTTCATCATTGGTTAGGTGTCAGAGAGTCTTGGAAGATTAATTTGGCCAAGACGAAAAAAACTCGCGAATGGTACCTCCGGTTTAATGAAATTCTTCAAGAAGTTGAAAATTCCAATTTAAGAAAGGAAATTGTTCTTGGTAATTTCATCTTCTCCTCAAGAGAAGATGAAGGCTTGCCGGCGCCCGTGTTATATCCGTTAGTAACAAGGCGATTAACAATTGAATTGGGTGTCGATCAATACAATCGCAGTATTATTGAATTGAAGCCTGATGAAGAAGAAGGAATTTTTAATGATAGTTTATTGACTTATTTTGCTGAAGTCGGTTTTAATCCTAAAGCAAAAGAGGGGCTGAGAGAAGCTGTTATTGATGCAGCTGGAGATCTTATCAATGGTGATGACTATGAGGATCTTTTTCGTAATTTTATATTGAAACTTCACCCTCGAGCGAATTGGTTAGGCAAGAGCACATCTCCTTCGCCTGATTTTCCAACTGAAGCGGATTTTTTGCTATATGAATATCCAATCCTGATGCTTCGAGACCGTATTTTGGGTTTGGATACAGCAATTGACCGCATCAGAAAAACAATTGCTATTTCTGGGAAAGTTCCCAACCATTTACAAAACGTGATTTGTGAATGTAAAAAAAATCAAAAATATACGGATCACGGAGAGGAAACATATGAACAGCGTCTTGCTGCTACGGCAGGTGAGGACCCGGACATTTTACTAGCGAAAGCTGCGAACAAAGAACAGCTGATGATTGCTCGCCGTATCCGTGAAGCTGGGTCTGTCGTTGTGCAGGGCCCGCCGGGGACGGGTAAGACACATACTATTGCTAATCTGATAGGTCATTTTCTATCAGAAGGTAAACGTATTTTGGTCACAAGCCAAAAGACAAAAGCGCTGTCTGTACTCAAGGACAAACTTCCTATAAGTTTTCGAGATCTCTGTGTCTCACGTGTTTCTGAAAATCAAAAAGAAATTTTAGATACTGCCTCGCGTTTTTCTGAACGGATTGAAAGCCTAAATTCTCGAGACGAACAGCGACTTATTGAGACGTTGACGGCTGAACGCTTAAACTTGCTTAATGACTTGGTTGAAGTTCGTGATGCCATTTTTTCTCAACTTAATCAGGAGATTGGATCCATTTCTTTTGATGGAGAAAGTTTAAGTCTTAAGGCAGTTGCGAAAAAACTGCATGAACAGGATAGATTGCTCGCACTTATACCGGGCAGAACAATTGATGTGCCGTCGTTTCCATTATCAGAAGAAGAATATGAGCTGCTGACAAAATGGCGAGGTTCACAGAAAGATGATGATATTGAATCATTAAATCAGGAAATTCCGGCCTTAGATAGATTGATGCCGGTTGCCAACTTTGATGCTGCAATTACTGAACTTAAAAATATTGAATCTTTTGAGAAGCCTGATGTAATTTCCAAAGTTATAAAGCGTACTGATATAAAAGGGTTAAATACAACTATACTTCAGATGACCAAGGGATTGCCGAACTTTAGTTTTCCAACGAAGAACGGAAATAAAATAGTGGAAGTGTGGAACGGCGTAAAAGATGTATTTACTATCTTTGATGATGCTTTGAAATATCCCATGATCAACCTAGCATTTATTGCTGGTTTTGGAGATAAGGTTAAGGCTTTATCTTTTGAGAAATTATTGAACTCGATGGTTGCTGCTAAGGAGTCAGAGCGACTTTATAAAGAAGTTGAGTTGGATTATGAAGTAAATTTTGCTAACGATTGCCTGAAAGATCAGAATTGGATTGAGTCTTTTATAAAATTTAGAAATGCGGCTCCTAATGGTCAGCCAAGTTGGTTATGGAAGCTGAGTAATGGGTCTATTTGCAAAAAAATTGAACAGGTGACCGTCAATGGAAAAACCCCAAATACAACGGAGGCCGTTAATGCCGTTAAGCTGCGAATTGAAATGTTTCAAACTCGCCAGAGTTTTAACCGTCTATGGAACCGTTTACTAAATGATTCAGACGTTAATGAATTGAGCGCAGAGGATCTGGATAACACTTTTGAAGTTATTTATCGTAAATATTTCGTTAGATTGCAGAATGCCTTAACTTTAAAAAGGGGAGTTGTGGACCCATTAATCAAATCTTGGCGAGAGATGGGGGTGAATGTTGATTCTCTCTTTAATCCTGCGCAAGATTCGAGTGAAAAAGAGCAGATTGAATTTTTCCGTAAAAGGTTTCTTCCGGCATCAAAGGCCGCGATGGAGATTGTTGGTCGTGAAACAAGACGATTTGAAATTGATCTGCTGCTCAATAATTACCAAAATTATTTAGAGTCATTTGGAACAACTGCTGTTGGAATGGATTTATGGCTTGCTGTCGGCGAACGAAGCGAAAAGTATAAAGATGCATATGAAAATATTGAGAGACTTAATGAAATAAGACCAGTCTATGAAAGGTGGCGAGTTGTTTTTAATAAACTCGCTTCTGCAGCTCCAATTTTTGCAGAGAGATTAAAGTCAGCAAAGGCTATTTCTGAGAGCGAGCATCCTATTTATTCAGAATTATCCAAAGCATGGCGTATAAAACAACTGGAGCAAATATTTAATTCAAAAACATCAACGAATCTTAAATCTTTACAACGAAAGGCCGCAGATCTTTCTAGAAAATATAGATCGCAAACTGAGAAACTGGCTGCAGCCAAGGCTTGGCTTGCTGCATCAAGACGGCAGGAATCCGAGCCCACAATGTTGGCCTCTCTAAAGCGCGCTGCACAGGCTATGAAGAGAGTCGGCAAGGGCACTGGGAAGATGGCCGCAGTTCATTTACAGAATGCACAAAAAGAACTAAAAGTAGGCAGCGGGATCGTACCTGTCTGGATTATGACGATTGATCAAGCTTTAACCTCTTTCGTCGATGTTCAATCCCGGTTTGATCTGCTGATAGTTGATGAGGCTAGTCAAGCTGATCTCACCGCTTTGCCGCTTTTATATCTTGCAGAAAACGCAATTATTGTTGGTGACGATAAACAGGTTAGTCCAGTTTCCATCGGTACCAAAACTGAAGCAGTAGATGCATTGCGTCGATCGTGGCTGACAGGTCGTGTACCACATGCAGAGTCCTATGAATATGACATGTCGTTATATGACATGGTGATACCTACCATGAGGATGGTTCGTCTCTCAGAACATTTTCGCTGTGTCCCAAGCATTATTGAATTCAGCAATAGACTGTGTTATGAACGAAAAATCCAACCGCTGCGTCATGATGACGACACAACGGTGCACCCTCCGTTTGTCATCGAGCGGGTTCCTGGCATTCGTCGCGAGAACGATGAAAACCATGAAGAGGCCCATGCAATTGCGTCCCTCATGAAGGCCTGTATAGATCAGCCTGAATATAAGGGGAAAACCTTTGGCGTAATTGTTATGCGGAGTAAATCTTCCCAAGTGCGCCTTATTCAGAATGTAATTGCCCAGACTTTTAGTGCGGATGTTATTAAAGACAGGCATATTCTTTGCGGTCTTTCTGCCGAATTTCAAGGTGATGAACGAGACGTGATTTTCTTATCCTTTGTCGATAGCGGCGATGTAGAAGGAAAATTACTCAAGAAAGAAGGAGATCGACAAGAGATTATGACCAAACGGTATAATGTTGCGGTCTCTCGTGCCCGCGATCAAGTTTGGCTTATCCACTCCTTCGATTGGAAGACTCAGTTAAACTTTGAAGATTTACGCCGAAAACTTTTTGAACATGCCGATAAAGTTTTGTCTGGAGCGGCATTAGAAGAGGAAATTCGTGCAGCTGCTGATCCTAATTCTCAGTTCTTTGAAGTACCAGTAGCCAAACATCTCAAACAACTTGGTTACCGGATTCGGCAACAGGAGCCTGTTGGTAATTTTCGCATTGATATAGCTGTTTTTGGTACAGGCTATAAACGTGTCGCTCTCGAATGCGATGGTGATCGCTATCATTCAGGTGCGCAAAAAATTGAAGAGGATATGCGTCGCCAGACCGTATTGGAACGTATTGGTTGGTCCTTCATCCGTTTGCGTGGCTCAGAGTATTTCCGAGATCCTGAAAAAGCGATGAATCGAGTGGTGCGCGAACTCGAGGAACTGGGCATATACCCGGATAAAAAGACAGAAGAAGACCGTCAGGATAATGGCGATCAACTGCTCTGCAGAGTCAGACAGGCAGCAGGACCTGTAACAAGAGGTTCTGTTGATGTTATGACGCTGGAGGTCAATGGCGCATTTGAAACAAACGGCGATCCACAAGAGGGAATAGAAAATAATGCCCCGTCATTATTCAATGCTGAAATAAATGATTTGGATAGAGCATCTGCTTCTGATGTCTCGGCAGAAATTAAAGCGTCGGGTTGTGATGACATTTTAAATGTTGATAATTTTGATTCTTTGGACAAAATTGAAAATAAAACATCATCCTTGAAGAATGATGAATCGGTGAGTATTGACAAGAATTTGTCGGATGGAGTCTCTTATATCCAAAAATTGCGAAGCCTTGGCTGGACACATAGGCAAATTGCTGACGTAGTAGGTATTTCAACGGGTTATGTGAGTCAAATTGCTAACGGAATCACAAAACCCACGTCAGCAGTTGAAGCTAAACTTCGGAAACTTTTCGAAAAGGGTTCGCCATTTGAAGTGGTTACGCCGTCAATACAAGATGTAAGTAAAACTGAAAAAATAAATGAGGCCCCCTCTGTTTTGATCAATAAATCTACCAATTCATCTCATAAATTTCGTGAAGAAAATTATATGAACGCAGTTAATGAATTGCGGAATCTGGCTGAAACAAAAGGATGGCCTGTCGTTGATCTTGTTAAAACTAATAATCTCTTTGCTGTAATTGCAGGTGAATACGAGGGAAGGGAAATGCAGAGGTTGATCAGGACTAAATGGGGTGTTCAGCCTGTTTTCCTGCCTGGCGGTAATTATTTGACCTACAATACTTCCGCATGGGTTCTTTATCGTCCCCGTTTCTGAAGATATTTTTGGATAAAGACAAGGTGAATATCTTATAAGCTAATGGGCGATTTAAATATAATCTTTTGAAATGGTATTTCACGATCCTTTGATCATTATGATCCTATAGTTGGTTCGATCAAAGGATCGTTGATCAGTCGCCGTGTTGTGCTTAGAAGATGATGTTTCCCTGATTGTTTTCATCGCATGACGACCAACTGTGCCCTGCCGCACCTTTATAATCCCGCGCAAAATGCTCGTTCGGCTATCTGTATGCGGCCGAGTCAGCGGGTAAAAAAGTTGATCCCTCTCTTCAAATAGGAACTGAGTCATGGCGTCCATTGCCGGCATCGTCTTCAACCTCGAAGGGCCTCGCGCACTTTCGGATTTTCGTGAGGAGCGGCTGCTTCGCGCTCTCGAGAAGGTCAACAGCGCCGTTGAAGCGGTATCGAGCCGCTTCATTCATTTTGTGCATGCTGAGAAGGAGCTTGATGCGGCATCGGTTGACCGCCTGCAGGCACTTCTCAACTACGGTCCCACGCCGTCCAAGGTTCTTGAAAATACGTTTGACGTGCTGGTCGTTCCCCGCCTCGGCACGATCTCGCCCTGGGCTTCGAAGGCAACGGATATCGTCGGCAACTGCGGCGTCGCCGGCGTGCTCCGCGTTGAACGCGGCACGCTCTTTTCCGTGCAGATGAAAGCGGGCACGGTGCTTTCGGAAGATGAGAAGCGTGCACTTGCCGCGCTGCTTCACGACCGCATGACGGAATCCGCGGTGCCGCCGGATTTTCCTGTTCAGAACCTCTTTGTAGATCTGCAGGGTCGTCCGATGGAAACGGTGCCGCTTTTGGCTCAGGGCCGTAAGGCGCTTGAAGAAGCCAATGCGGACATGGGTCTTGCGCTTTCCGACGATGAAATCGCCTACTTGGCAGACGCCTTCGAAAAACTTCAGCGTGATCCGACTGACGTTGAACTGATGATGTTTGCGCAGGCTAATTCGGAACACTGCCGCCATAAGATCTTCAACGCCGAATGGACGATTGACGGAGAAAAGAAGGCTGAAACGCTTTTCGGCATGATTCGTGCAACGCACAAGGCCGCTCCGCAGTTCACCATTACAGCCTATGCCGATAATGCGGCAATCTTTGAAGGCCGTGACGTTGAGCGCCTCTATCCGCGCCCGAGCGATGCGGATCCTTTCGGCTCTACCTTTGAAATGAAGACCGAGCGTACGCATACGGTCTTTAAAGTTGAAACGCATAACCATCCGACCGCCATTTCTCCGTTCCCCGGCGCTTCTACCGGCTCGGGCGGCGAAATCCGAGACGAAGGTGCGACCGGCCGCGGCGCACGTCCGAAAGCGGGTCTCACGGGCTTTACGACTTCGGCGCTCCGTCTGAGCGAAGCCCCGCACAAGTGGGAAGACGATTCCGACTGCTCCGCGGGCGTCGAAAACGCGCAGCCCTACGGCGCGCCCGGCCGCATTGCTACGCCGCTCTCCATCATGACTGAAGGTCCCTTGGGGGGCGCGGCATTCAACAACGAATTCGGCCGTCCGAATCTGCTCGGTTACTTCCGTACTTTTGAAGCCAATGTGGGCGGCGTGCGTTACGGCTACCACAAGCCCATCATGCTCGCGGGCGGCATCGGCAACATCCGCGATGATCAGACGAAGAAGCTGACGCCTCCGGCGGGCAGCCTGCTGATCGTCCTCGGCGGCCCGGGCATGCGCATCGGTTTGGGTGGCGGCGCTGCAAGCTCTATGAATACGGGCGCAAACTCCGAAGCACTTGACTTTGACAGCGTGCAGCGCGGCAATCCGGAAATGGAACGTCGTGCTCAGGAAGTGATCGACCGCTGCTGGTCGATGGGCGAAGCCAACCCAATCCTGGCTATCCATGACGTCGGCGCTGGCGGCCTTTCCAACGCAATGCCTGAGCTCGCCGATCTCTCGGGCAAGGGCGCGCAGTTTGACCTCTCGAAGGTTCCGGTTGAAGAAACCGGCATGTCGCCCTTGGAAATCTGGTGCAACGAATCGCAGGAACGCTATGTAATTGCGCTCGATCCCGCCGGACTCGACAAGTTTGACGCCTTCTGCCGCCGTGAACGCTGCCCCTATGCGGTGATCGGTCACATTACGGAAAAGAGCGACCTCAAGGTGGAGCGCCCCGGCGAAGACGACGCCGTGAATATGCCGATGGAGGTTCTCCTCGGCAAGGCACCCCGTATGCACCGCAACGTCAAGCACGAAGACAAGGTGCTCACGGCCTTTGCCGAAGAAGGCATTGAGCTCGAGGCTGCGGCGTACGATGTGATGCGCCATCCGACGGTGGGTTCGAAGTCCTTCCTTATTACGATCGGCGACCGGTCGGTAGGCGGCCTGACCGCACGCGACCAGATGGTCGGCCCCTGGCAGGTTCCGGTTGCCGACTGTGCCGTTACGACGCTTGGATTTACGACTCAGCGCGGTGAAGCCATGGCCGTCGGCGAACGTACGCCCTTGGCGGTGATCAATTCCGCTGCCGCGAGCCGCATGGCGATTGGTGAAGCCGTCACGAACATTGCCGCGGCCGATATCGAACTCGCCCGCGTGAAGCTTTCGGCTAACTGGATGGCCGCCTGCGGCGCCCCCGGTGAAGATGCGCGTCTCTTTGACGCCGTGAAGGCCGCCAGTGAATTCTGCATCGGCTTAGGCATTTCGATTCCGGTCGGCAAGGATTCACTCTCCATGCGCACGAGTTGGACAGATGCCGGCGAAAAGAAGACGGTTACCTCTCCGGTGTCGCTCATCGTTTCGGCTGCCGCTCCGGTGACGAATGCGATGCTTACGCTCACCCCTGAAATCAAAAAGACGCCTGTTCTTGAAGACAGCATGCTTGTTTTGGTGGATTTGGGCCTGGGCAAAAACCGCATGGGCGGCTCCATCCTCGCTCAGACGACGCAGCGCTTCGGCGATACGGCCCCCGACTGCGAAGATCCGACGCTGCTCGGCCGCTTTGTCACGTCGCTGCGCAAGCTCGAGCTTTCGGGCTGCGTGATGAGCTATCACGATCGTGCTGACGGCGGTCTCTTTGCTGCGGCGGCGGAAATGCAGTTTGCTTCCCGCATCGGCATCCGCCTCACGCTCGACTCTCTCCTAGAAGCTCACGGCGCAACGGTTCTCAATACGCTCTTTAACGAAGAGCTCGGCGCCTTGATTCAGGTTCCGAGCGACCGCGTGAAGGAAGTGGTGGCTGAAATGCGTGCGGCCGGTCTTGCCGACTGCTGCCACTTTGTGGGTGAATTTATCAAGAGCGACGCGCTTGAAATCTGCGCCAACGGTGAGACGCTTGCGGTCTTCCCGCGCGAGAAGCTCCAGTCCGCCTGGAGCGAAGCTTCGCATCTTATTGCCCGCGGCCGCGACAATCCGGCCTGCGCAGATGAAGAGTTCGAGGGCATCTCGGCCGAGCGCGCCACGAATCTCATTGCCAAGACGACGTTCAATGTCGATGAAGACATCGCCGCGCCCTTTATTGCGTCCGGCGTTCGTCCGAAGATTGCCATCCTGCGTGAAGAAGGCGTGAACTCACAGAACGAAATGGCTGCGGCCTTCCTGCGTGCCGGATTCGAACCCTGGGATGTTCATATGACCGATCTCCTCTCGGGGCGTCTGGATCTTTCGGGTTTCAAGGGACTGGCAGCCTGCGGCGGCTTCTCTTACGGCGACGTTCTCGGCGCCGGCGGCGGCTGGGCGGCGACGATCCTCAACAATGATCGTCTTTCGGCCATGTTCCGCACCTTCTTTGAGCGCGGCGACACGTTTGGTCTTGGCGTGTGCAACGGCTGCCAGATGATGAGCCGTCTGCGTTCGCTTATCCCGGGGGCTTCACACTGGCCGCAGTTCCTGCGCAATCGTTCCGAACAGTTTGAAGCACGCCTCATTTCGGTTGAAATTCTCGAGTCCCCCTCGATTCTTTTCGCCGGAATGGCCGGTTCTGTGATGCCGATCGTCAATAGCCACGGCGAGGGACGCGTCGAATTCCTCAAGCCCGAAGATGCGGTGCTTTCGCACGCCGCAGCCCGATTTGTTGACGGCAATGGACAGCCTGCGGTTTATTATCCGCAGAACCCGAATGGTTCCGAAGGCGGCCTCACGGCGTTCACGACCGATGACGGGCGCTTTACGATCATGATGCCTCATCCGGAACGCAGCCACCGTGCTGTTCAGCTCTCGTGGCATCCGGCTCAATGGTCAGAAGCCTCCGGGTGGATGCGCATGTTCCGCAACGCCCGCCTGTGGGTCGGCTGATCAGCTGAGTGCATGCCGGCCGACATCTTGAGCGTCCGGTATGCTTAAATGAATGAAGCCGCGGGAGGCCGCATCGCCTTGCGCGGCTTCAGCATTTTTATGCTGCAGGCTGCTCGAACTGTCTGCAGTCCTTCAAAATCCGCACCTTCTCCCGTTAAGATACGCGCGCCGGCATCTCATTGTCCGCCGCCATTTCATTTCAGGATCTTTCGTCATGCAGAAGCTTGCCATTGCCGTGAGCAACAACGTGTCCTTCCAAAACTTCCCGAAGGATCGGGTCGTCGTGAAGCTTTCCGAAGCAGAAATGACAGAGACGAGCGTGGTGCTCATGTCAGTAGAGGACGCCGAAGTAGGCGAACTCGACCGCATTGAGGCTTACGGCTTCGGCATTCCGATTTTCATTTTGGTCGAACGAGGCCGCTACGTGCCCGACGAGCTGATCGGACGCTGCATGGGCGTCGTCAACGACGATCCGGTCGAAGAGGCTTATTTCGTCCGACAGCTTGTGGATGCGGCGACGAGTTATGAGGAAAAGATTCTGCCGCCGTTCTTTCGCAGTCTTCGCCGCTACGTCAGCACAGCCAACGAGCAGTTCGACTGCCCGGGGCACCAAGGCGGCGCGTTCTTCCGCCGTCATCCGGCCGGGCGTGAATTCACCAACTTTTTCGGTGAAACCATCTTCCGTGCCGATCTGTGCAATGCGGACGTGGACATGGGGGACCTGCTGATTCATGAGGGGGCCGCGGCTGAGGCCGAAAAGCACGCAGCCAAGGTGTTCAATGCCGACAAGACGTACTTTGTGCTGAACGGTACGTCTACTTCGAACAAAGTGGTGCTTTCTTCGCTCCTCACCCCGGGCGATTTGGTGCTCTTTGACCGCAACAACCACAAATCCTGTCATCAGGGGGCGCTGGTGCTTGCCGGTGCGCGTCCGGTGTATCTGGAAACATCGCGCAATCCGTATGGGTTTATCGGCGGCATTGATGATGCGTGCTTTGACGAGGCGGAGCTGCGCCGCCGCGTGGCTGAGATTGCGCCCGAAAAGGCCGATGCGCCGAGACCCTTCCGCTGCGCTGTGATTCAGCTTGGCACCTATGACGGCACCATCTATAACGCCCGTCAGGTGGTGGACCGCATCGGAGGCTTGTGCGACTACATTCTCTTTGACTCTGCCTGGGTCGGTTACGAGCAGTTCATTCCGATGATGAAGGATTGCTCGCCGCTCCTCCTTGAGCTCGGACCTGACGATCCGGGCATTTTCGTCACCCAGTCCGTGCATAAGCAGCAGGCGGGTTTTTCACAGACTTCGCAGATTCACAAAAAGGATGCTCATGTGAAAGGGCAGGCGCGGTATGTGACGCATAAGCAGGTGAACAACGCCTTTATGCTTCATGCGTCAACCTCTCCCTTCTATCCGCTTTTTGCCTCGATTGACATCAATGCCAAGATGCATTCGGGCGTCTCGGGACGCCGGATTTGGGCGGAATGCGTGAAGATCGGCATTGAGGCGCGCAAGCAGTTGAAGCGCACCTGCCGCTACATTCAGCCTTTTGTGCCGCCGGTCGTGATCGGCCGTCCGTGGGAGAGCTATCCCACTGAGGAAATCGCACGCGACCTGAGGTTCTTTAAATTCGAACCGGGGGCGAAATGGCATGCCTTTGAAGGATACGACTCCAACCAGTACTTTGTGGATCCGTGCAAATTCCTCTTAACGACGCCGGGCATTGATACCGAAACCGGCGAGTACGAGGACTTCGGGGTGCCTGCGACGATTCTGGCCAACTACCTTCGTGCGCACGGCGTTGTGCCCGAGAAGTGTGACCTCAATTCGATTCTCTTCCTGCTGACGCCGTCGCAGACGACAGCCAAGATCTCGTCCCTGACAACGCAGATTGCCCGGTTTGAGCGTCTGCTCGACGCCAATGCGCCGATGAAGGAGGTGATTCCGCAGGTTTACCGCGACTGGGAAGAGCGCTACGAGGGTTACCGCATTCGCGAGCTTTGTCAGGAAATGCACGATTTCTCCCGCGAATTCAATATCAAGGATCTGCAGAAAGCGATGTTCCGCCGGGAGCATTTTCCCAAGGCTGTCATGTCTGCTCAGCAGGCGAACTTTGAATTTATGCGCGGCAATGCCGAGTACATTCCGCTCTCTGAAGCTGAAGGGCGCATCGCCCTGGAAGGTGCGCTGCCGTATCCGCCGGGTGTCATCTGCTGTGTGCCGGGTGAAATCTGGGGCGGCGCGGTGAAGGCGTATTTCGAAGCGCTCGCCGTCGGCGTCAATCGGTTCCCGGGATTCGCTCCAGAGCTTCAGGGCGTCTACTTGGAAACCAATGAGGACGGTGAAAAGCGGATTTGGGTGAATGTCCTCAAAGAGAGCCGCCGCAGGGAGCTGGAGGCTGCCGGCCTGATCCGCAGCTAAACGGCAGAAATCCGCTGTTCATGAGACCGCGGATTTTTTTAACCCTTGACAAGACGAAACGAACCCTATATAGTTCGCTCCCTGCCTCGAACGAGAGGCAGAAAGTTAAGAAACATTGAGATGCATTCAAACGAATCGTTGAAATGTCCTTGACAAGAAGAAAAAGTTCAGATAAACTTTTTCTTCTGCGCTGACTAAGGTCAGCAAAGTTCTTTAAAAATCAGATTCAACGAACCGATAAGTGTGAACGTCGGAAACTTGAGGAGTCCTCGAAAGAGGCGCCGGATTTCACGATCCGGAGACTCAAAAATTTTACGAAGTTTGCACTTCTCGAAAGCCGAAAGAAGAGATCAAATCAAATCTTTCAATTCCGGCG
>NZ_QNRV01000012.1 GCF_003315195.1 Sutterella wadsworthensis
CCACAGGCCTTCCGGGAGTGATCCCTGAAGGAGCCTCGCAAAGAGGCAATTGGAACCCGTCTCTCGCAGCAGTGCGCGGGACGGGTTTCTTTTTGCCTGCATTTTCCGGTCGGAGAGAATGATGAAGAAGAGTAGAGCTGAAACCTCGGGCGCTTTGTCGGGTGAGTTTGCCGATCGCGTGCGTCCCCCGTATGCGTCCGATGAAAAGCGCCGGCAGGCCGCAGAGCTCTTTGCGCACGGAATTGGCTATCAGCGCGCTTCACGCATTTTGGATCTGCCCGCCAATACGCTGCGGGATTGGGCCAGAGCATGGCGTGCGGGGAAGTTCCGCACCACCATTTCGCCGCATCTCTATCGATATTCGGATGCCGTTAAACGTAAGGCCGTGCGCATGCGCCAAAAAGGACACACCTGGCATGAGATTGCGGAAGCTACGGGCGTCGGCGCGAGCACCTGCAAGCGGTGGATGGAAAAATTAGGCACGGAAGCATGAAAGTTACAGGACCTACGCACAGCGATCAATTCATCAATAAAAAACATGAGCCGATTATTTACAACGATATTTATTAAATGCGGCATGTATGTGCTTTCTTTGTGCTTACTATTTATTATTATCATTATTAAGCAGATTGAAATACCAGCATCATGCACTCCATTCGCTTTATTAAAAGCAAATATCATACCTGCAATATGCCTCTTTCTATTGATATTTTCAGTGTGGTTTTATTCCCAATTTGATTCAATTATTAAAGAGGATAAAACTGGACCATTCAAAATAATAAAAATAGAAAATGCAAACTCGGATTATCCGATCTTTCTCGCTACTTATATTATTCCCTTAACAGGATTTGAATTAGAAACCTTCAGGCAAATTATATATTTCATCGTCACACTAATAGCATTAGGCTTGATGTCTATAAAATCCAATATTTTCTATGCAAACCCTACCCTCTCGCTTTTTAACTTTATAATATATAAAGTTAATTTGCAAAGTAATGTTGATGCACCTATTAAATCATGCATATTATTAACTAACTCTTCACGATGAGATTATATTAATAGCATTAGACAGCGGCGTTTCCTATGCGAAAAAGGCTTATACAAGAAAATGAAAACAATCAAACAAATCAAAGAAACCTGGGAAAAAGTCATTTCTGCAGAGATGAATATTGAATTATATTTAGGGTTTGGCAATAGTGAATCCCGAAAATACTTCCGTGCGAATCTCGTTGACAGCGCTGCCGAATTAATTGCGGATGATTTTCTGGATAGTATCAATCAATATTTCAGCAAAAACTTATCTGTTATTCCACTATCACAAATAGATGAGCGTACTGACACCCTCATCTGTTATGATCTAGAGAAATCACCAGAAGAATTTGACATTATTAAAGAAATTAAAAGTAAAAGCACTGACGATTACTTCAAACTAAAGAATGATATTAATAAGGCGCAGTCGATACTTATAAAAATTTGCTCATACTCCGAAAATATAATCTTCTTTAAAAAGTTTTATACCATTTCATTAGTAAAAGGCACAAAGAAAACTATTTTAATTAACTCAGGCGCAAAATTTGAACCCTTAGAGAATGATATTATTCGACTCACAGGTGATTTCGACGTAATGTTGATGGGAGATGATTTTTATATTAGTGATCTCAGCCATTTTGAGACAGCATTCTCTTTTGACCAGATAAAAAAGCAAAAAAGAGACTTCGTGATCAGCTCAATAAAAAGTCTTGATATTGTAATAGACGAAAAGGGATATTTGGAAAATCACCAAGTTTCGACACGACAAATCATTCGCACAGCTAAAAGTCAAGTTTTAAAAATGAATAAAGATGCTATTATAAATTTTGTCAAGAAAAATACGCATAAGTTTAATTTAAAAACAAAGAATAATAAGATATTACTAAATAGCCAGAAAAGTATTCATTGTCTATATAAATTATTAAATGACGACTATCTGTCATCAGATTTAACTAAGAATAATTATGAAGCCATTGCAAAAAACAAAATTTAGTGCCATAAAAGGTGCTAACATCAAACCGCAATTACAACAACAACTTATGTCGTTATACGACCAAGATAATATGTTTTTCCTCTAATTATTTCTAAATTTAGATTTATTAATCGTCCAAAAATACCTCTTACCGCAGCCAAATAAACTATCGAATAAAATAATTATTATCCAATAAACAAAGGAACTTTATTTTCGAACAGCTCATTATGCTCACCGTGCTAAAGCTGCTTTGCTTCCGAGGAGCAGAGATCAGAAGTCTTACCATCGAGCAACCAATGACCCGCCTCGCCAAAGGCCGAGGCGGGTCGCCAGCCGAAGCTTTCAAGGCTTCAAAGGCTACAAAAGCAACGCGGCACCTTAGCCGGGATGCCCGCCATTTGTTAAACTTTCAGGCCATTCTTTTAGGGACCTCTTGTGAGCGCTCCGGATATGCCGAGAGTCTTTGAAGATGTCCCCTCCGTCGATTTCTCTTCAACCATTGAGCATCATCCCAATGCCTACCCCCACGTCGTCGCTCAACGCATTCGTCGCCACCGCCACCAAGGCCGCACGCCTTGCTGCGCGTGAAATCACCCGCGCCGCTCAGGATCGCGATCAGCTTGAAATTACCGACAAGGCTCGCAACGACTTCGTGACCTCAGCCGACAAGGCTGCCGAAGCCGCCATCGTGCGAGAACTCATGGAAGCCTATCCGCAGCATGGGATCCTCACGGAAGAAGCCGGCCGCCTCGGTCCCAAGAGCGACTTCCTCTGGATCATTGACCCGATTGACGGTACGACGAACTTTATCCACGGTCTTCCGCAGTACGCCGTATCCATTGCGCTCACCTACTGCGGCGAGCCGATTGCCGCTGTGGTCTATGACGTTGCAAAGAACGAACTCTTCACTGCTGCCAAAGGCCAGGGCGCGAAGCTCGACAGTCGCCGCATCCGCGTGTCTGAGAATGACGAAATGCGCCGTTCACTGATCGGCACGGGGTTCCCGTTCCGTCCGGGCGCTGATATTGACGGTTACCTCAAGGGCTTCAAGAACGTTGCCGAACGCTCTGCCGGCATCCGTCGTCCGGGCTCTGCGGCGCTTGACCTCTGCTGGGTAGCCTGCGGCCGCTACGACGGCTTCTGGGAATTCAGCCTCAAGCCCTGGGATGTCGCCGCCGGCGGTCTCATTGTTCTCGAAGCGGGCGGCTTGATCACCGACCTCACGGGCGGCGAAGAATGGCTTGAAACCGGGAACGTCTGTGCCGGCAACCCAAAGATTTTCGCTCAGCTTCTGCCTCTGGTTGGGAAGCTCCCTGTGAATACGCAAACTGAAGCTGCTCAGAACGAAAAGGTGCAGATCAAAAACGACAAAGTTCGCCGCACGCTTTCGACCAAGAAGGCCTAATCTAGGCCCTCAGCTTTAAGCGCAGTCCACTGCGCTTCCCGTTTGAGCCTTCAGCAGGTTTAAATGGACAAGCCGTCCGCAAGGCCACTCCTTCCGGGCGGCTTGACGTATCCGAACACTTCGGCTTTCCATATTCTCTTCATTTTGAAAAGGATCTCTCAATGACCGACGCAGCCTCCGAATCGCCCGACTTCAGCAATCAGGCGCTCTTCACTCCGGCGATGCGCCAATTCATTGAAGTGAAGAACCGCTACCCGAATACGCTGGTGCTCTTTCGCATGGGCGACTTCTACGAAACGTTCTTCAAGGATGCGGTTATCGCCAACCGACTGATCGGCATCACGCTCACCAAGCGCGGGAAGCTCACCGACGGCACGCCGATTCCCATGGCGGGCATTCCTGCTGTTTCGCTCGACACGTATATCGCTCGTCTGGTGCGTCAGGGCGAAAGCGTGGTGATCGTCGAGCAAAAAGGCAATACCCCCGGCGCTAAGGGCATGATTGAGCGTGAGGTCTCACGTATTGTGACCCCGGGCACGCTCACGGATACGTCGCTGCTGCCCGAAAAGTCCGATTCCATTTTGCTCGCTGCGAGCTTTCCCAAAAAGAAGACGGCGCCGATCGGTCTCGTCTGGCTCACGCTCAGCAACGGCGACTTCCGTGCGGAGGAAGTGACGCCGGATTCGTTCGAGGCTGCGCTCGCGCGCATTCGCCCGTCGGAGCTACTCGTCGACGAAGACATGAAGCGCGAAATGCGCACGGCTCATCCTGAAATTGCCGTTTCAACACTGCCCGATTGGCACTTCGACGCCAAACGAGGCGCTTCCAATTTGTGCGCAACCTTTGGAATGACCGCGCTGGACGCCTGGGATGTCACCAACCGCACAACGGTTCTTGCTGCGGCCAATGCCCTTCTCGATTACATCCGGGAAACGCAGGTTGACTTGGTCCCCTTCATCGAACCGCTCAAACTGGTCGAAGAGTCGCAGTTCATCGTGCTCGACCCTTCCACCCGCCGCAATCTCGAAGTCGATGAATCGCTTTCAGCCAATGGCGAAGGCCCGACGCTTTTTTCCGTCATGGATCACTGCGCCACCGCTATGGGGAGCCGCGAAATGCGCCGCTGGCTGCGCGAACCGCTTCGTTCGATGGAAGATACTTCGGCCCGCCACGATGCCGTCGAAGCGATCATGGGCGACGAACCCTCGCGCGAACACTTCTTTGCCGTTCTGGATGCGCTCCCCGATGTCGAACGCATTGCCTCCCGCGTCAGTCTGGGTACGGTTCGTCCGCGAGAGCTTGCCTCGCTTCGCGACACGCTCCCCACGCTTTCAGCGCTTGGCACTTCGCTCGCTGACTCGCCGCTTGACCTTATTGCCGGCATCGGCCGGAGCATGACGCTCAATTCTGAGATTTGGGAAGGCTTGGAGCAATCCCTTGTCCCTGAGCCCCCCGGCATGCTCCGTGACGGCGACACGATCGCCTCGAGCTGCAGTCCGGAACTCGCCGAACTTCGGCACTTTCGCGACGACACCAGCCGGATCCTGCTCGAAATGGAAGAACGTGAGCGCGCGGCCACGGGCATCAATACGCTGCGGGTGCAGTACAACAAGGTAAGCGGCTTTTATATTGAAGTGACGAAGGGCGTAGCCGATCAGGTGCCGATGCACTATCAGCGCCGGCAAACCTTGAAGAACTGCGAGCGATTCATCACGCCCGAACTCAAGTCCATTGAAGACCGAGCGCTCTCCTCCAAAGAGCGTTCCGCCGCGCTCGAAAAAGAGCTCTACGACAAGCTCGTCGCTGAAACCGCCAAACATACGCCGGAGCTTCTCGCTGCTGCCAAAGCGGCCGCCCAGCTTGACGTGCTCTGTGCCTTCGCACGCCATGCCGCGGAAAACCGCTGGCATCGCCCCAAGCTTTCATCGCGCCCGGGGCTCGACATCCGCAAGGGTCGTCACCCGGTTGTAGAAACCGCGATTGAAAATTACGTTCCCAACGACTGCCGCTTGGAAGACGGCCGCCGCATGCTGATCGTTACCGGTCCCAATATGGGCGGCAAGTCGACCTATATGCGCAGTGTGGCGCTCATTGTGCTCCTCACCTGGGCCGGGAGCTTTGTACCCGCCGCGGCCGCCGAGATCGGTCCCATCGACCGCATGCATACCCGCATCGGCGCATCCGACGACTTGGCCCACGGCCGCTCCACCTTCATGGTGGAGATGACCGAGGCGGCCTTCATCCTGAGTCATGCCACCGACCGCAGCTTGGTTCTGATGGACGAAATCGGCCGCGGCACCTCTACGTTTGACGGCTTGTCGCTCGCTGCTGCCATCGCTCAGGAACTGGTTCAGAAGACGCGAAGCTTCACGCTCTTTGCGACACACTACTTTGAGCTCACGCGACTCGCGCAGGAGCTGCGCGAAGTGGCCAATGTGCACGTTGCGGCTGCTCAGGGGAGCGCGGGAATCGTTTTCAAACACGAAATCAAAGAGGGCCCTGCATCGAAGAGCTACGGCATCGCCGTCGCACAGCTCGCCGGCGTTCCTGCGCCGGTCGTTCGCCGCGCGAGAGGTTTTCTTGCCAAACTCGAAGCTCAGGCGAATGCACAGACGAGCAGTCTGCCGGATCTTTTTGCCGAACCGATGCTGCCCGCCGAAGACGATGCCTGGGAACCCGATCCGCTTGACGCTCCCCTCCAAAGCGAACCGTCTCCGGCAGATCTGGCGAGAAAGTCACTCACGCACGATCTCATGCAGGCTGACGTTGACAATATGACGCCAAAGGCTGCAATGGAACTCCTCTATGCATTTAGAGAGCGGGCTGCCGGCATCGAATCGCTCGAAAAATCCGAATAACCTGAATGACCTCCCGAATTCGCGCCATACGTCAAATTTAGTAGGATCCGACTGCATCCGCGTAAAATAGGGGTCAACAGCATTTCATGAAGTGATGGGAGCAACCGCCTTGGAATCCAACTACCTGTCAGACCGTCCGGTCGACGAAGAAACGCTCTTTCGCGATATTCACAAGCACATTCTTCGTCAAGCGAAGTCGGGCGGCCGCATTGACACCGAGGCGGAAATCGCCGAACGCTTCAACGTCACGCGCTACAAAGTCCGAAAAGCCCTCTCCGTTCTCTCCCAGATGGGCATTGTCGACCGTGCTCCCAAACGCGGCATGACCGTCAATGCTCTTGGTCCGAAGAATCTGTCCTCACAGATTCAGGTCCAGATGGATATCGCGAATTTCGACATTCGCGAATTCATTGAAGCGCGTCTGCTCATTGAGGTCAACATCATTCCGCTCTGCGTGCGGCGCATGACGCCCGCACTGCTCGGGCGCCTCGACAACGCCATCTGCCGCATTGAGGCCAATGCCGGCAATACGCAGGAAGCCGACCGCTGGGACCGCGAATTCCATCTGATCCTGCTTGAATCCTGCGGCAACCGTGTGCTTCAAGTTTTCTCCGCTGCGCTCATCACGTACTTTGAGAAGACGACCTCCCACCTGCCGCAAAACGACCCGTCGTTCTTCATGATGATCGCTCAACAGGAGCGCGAGCTTTTGCGCGCCATTCAGCGCGGAGATGAAGAGGGCGCCAAGGCGCTCCTCTCCAAGCATTTGAAGGAACAGGTGGACCTGCTCCCGGCTTAACGGCTCACCATCAATATGAGGAAAGCCTTCAGGTCACTGCACCTGAAGGCTTTTTCAATGCCGCCGGCATCTAAAAAAGCCCGCACACGCTCCCGGAAGTGGAAGAGGAAGCGGGCGGGCTTTTCTGAAGCTCAGCAATCAGTGAAGACTGCTGATTAACTCACGTTAGTGAGGAACTTTGAGGTCAAACTGGTGGCAGCTGTTGCACATCAGTTCAGACTTCTTGTGACCCTTGTGGCAGTCCGTGCAGTTCACGTCGCCCAGGTGGCTGTAGTGCGGATTGGGTTCAACCTTAGCCGTCTGCTTGGCCAGCTGTTCGTAGCTGTGGCAGCCCTGGCAGACCTGCTTTTTCACCTTGGCGCCCGCCTTCGGGGCAGTCTTGTGGCAGGTTTCGCACTTCTGACCGTGCGCGAGGTGGAAGTCCGCGGTGAAGTCGCCGGCGATCGATGCCGTCGAGAACGCCGCACCGAAGCACAGGGCCATCGCGAGGCCCAGGAATTTGGTCTTGGTCATTTTAAAAATCTCTCCCGTCTTTTAGTTCTGCTTGGCGCGGTTGGCCAGTTCACGGCCGGCGATACGGCCGTAGACGGTCGCAGCGCCGAGCTGAGCACCGCCCGCGTAGTTGAAGAAGAAGATGCCGCCCGCGGCATTGCCCGCGGCGTAAAGGCCGGGGATGCTGCCGCCGTCAAGGCTCTGAATTTCAGCCTTGGTGTTGATGAGCGGGCCGCCGAAGGTGGCCGTCATGCCGCCCTGGAACGGAACGGCGTAGAACGGAGCCTTGGCAACGGGATGGGGCTTTTTGTACGTGCAGGGCGGAACCATTTCTTCGAGCTTGCCGGCAGCAAGGGCGTCGTTGTAGGCCTTCACTTCCTTGACCACGTTCTTTTCGGGGAGGTTCACCTGCTTGCAGAGTTCTTCAATCGTATCGGCCTTGCCGTAGGGACTGTGGAGGCGATCGAACTTCGCAATGACCTTGTCGAGCACGGGACATTCGCTGTCGACGATCACCCAGGCCTGGTTGTCGAGCGTCTGAAGCGCGGTCGTGCGGGCCTTGACAACATAGGTGTTGTTTTCATCCATGAAGCGCTTGCCGGAGGTGTTCACCTGAACGCCGTAGCCGGAATTGAGCACATCGGCCGGATTCACATGCGTGATGCCGACGATCGGGCCGCAGTGGAACTGGTCCATGTTGACGAATTTGGCATAGAGCGGCAGCGCGAGCGAAATGTTTTCGCCGGTGGTCGACCGCGAACCGCGCAGCACCATGCGGGTAGCCCAGCCGCCGATGTAGCGGTCCACCATTTCGGGGTTGGCCGAGAAGCCGCCCGTCGTCAAGCAGACGCCGCCCTTCGAAAGCCATTCCTTCTGGCCTTCGTCCGAGAGCGTCTTCACGCCCGTGACGCTGAAATGATCGTCATGGAGAAGCTCGATCACCTTGTGTTCGTAGAGGATTTCAATGCCGCGCTTCTTGGCGGCAGCGAGGAGCGTCTGCACGAGGCGGGAGCCGCCCGTGAGACCTTCGCCCAATACTCGGCAGGTACGGCCGAGACGGGGATAAGGCATGGGCTTAATCTTGCCGAACTTCACGCCTTCCTTTTCGAGCCAGTCGATACCTTCAGAGATGTTGTCCGTATAGGTGCGGTTAAGGGCCTTATCACCCATCTGCTTAGAAACATCCATCATCATGGCGTTGAAGGCTTCAGCCGTATCTTCAATACCCTGCTCCTTCTGATGACGAGAACCCCAGCCGCAAACCGAGCCCAGCGCGTAAATGGCATTGCCGTCCGGGCGGTCGCGTTTTTCAAAGAGCACCACCTTGGCGCCCAAGTCGTGGGCGGTGATGGCGGTGATCAGGCCTGCGGGACCCGCGCCCACGACGATCGCGTCATAAACCGGGGCTTTCTTGCTGGACTTGGCTTCAGCAGCCGCGGCGATTCCGGTCATACCGGCGGCGGCAGCGCCGAAGAGCGAGGTCTTCAGAAGACCACGGCGGCTCATATCCATGTCGGACATTGCTTTCTCCTATTGAAGCAGTCCGGGCTTACGGCCGGCCCGAAAGCGGTCGGGCAGCGGCAGCCATCCATAAACATGGGCGGCGGGGTCTTGAGGTCCGGACTTTAGATGGGTTGTTTTGAGTTTTTTTGGAGGGCGCCTGAGGCGCACTTCTCCCACGGCGGCATGATGACGCTTTAAAACCACTACGTACCTGCGTACTGGATCAAAGAGCCTTCAGACTGACGTCAGAAAACCCGCCGTCGTCCAAAACACACGGAAACGATTGAACGACGGCGGCGGGGACGGATCTCCGTTGAGCAGCGGGAGATTTCTGCCGGAGATCCTTCCAGTTAGGCCTTGCGGGCGCCGGACTGCTCAGCCTTTTCCTGAGCAACCACCCAGTTGAGGGCGCTGCCGGCGCGCCACCAGGCAAGCTGCTTGGCGTTATAGGAATGACGGGCTTCAAAGCGTTCCTTGGAGCCGTCTTCGTGCGTGAGCTCAATCACAACGGTCTTATTCGGAGCGATTTCAGAGAGGCCAAGGACCGAAATACGATCTTTTTCGCGGATCTTGTCGTAGTCGGCGGGATCTGCAAACGTCAGCGCAAGAATGCCCTGTTTCTTAAGGTTGGATTCGTGAATGCGGGCGAGGCTCTTGGCGAGCACAACGGCAACGTCGAGGTAGCGCGGCTCCATCGCGGCGTGTTCGCGCGACGACCCTTCGCCGTAGTTGTCGTCACCGACGATCACGGATGCCACATGGTGGTTCTTGTAATAGCGGGCTACCTTGGCGGGCGTATCGTAGGCCTTCGTTTCGGTATTCCAAACCTTGCCGGCCTGTCCGTTAAAGGCATTGATGCCGCGTTCGAGCAGATTGTCGGAAATGCGGTCGATATTGCCGCGATAGGGCAGCCACTTGCCGCCCGGGCTGATGTGGTCGGTCGTGCACTTGCCCTTCACTTTGATGAGGAGCGGAAGCGCCGCGAAGTCCTTGCCGTCCCAAGGTTTGAAGGGGCTGAGGAGCTGAATGCGTTCATTGGTGGGGCTCACCGCCATATCGATCTTTTCGTAGGTCGGCAGGACGCAGCCGGCCACTTCCTTGACGAAGCCCTGCTTAGGCAGCTCTTCGCCCTTGGGTTCGGCGAGCTTGACATTCTGACCGGTGCGGCTTCTCAGCGTTCCGGCGAGCGGATTAAAGGTGATGTCGCCTTCTGCAGCCATGGCCATGACGATTTCGGGCGAGGCGAGGAATGCGTTGGTCTTGGTGCTGCCGTCGTTGCGGCCGGCGAAATTGCGGTTGAAGGACTCGATGATGGAATTGGGACGCGTCATGTCGCCCGTCGTACGATGCCACTGACCAATGCAGGGGCCGCAGGCCGTCGCAAGCACCGTCGCGTTGAGCTTACGGAAGACGTCCAAAAGACCGTCGCGTTCGAGCGTCTGAAAGATGCGGACCGAACCGGGAACGACCATGATCGGGGTTTTCACTTCAATGCCCTTGTCGATCATTTCCTTGGCAACCGAAGCTGCGCGCGTAATGTCTTCGTAGGACGAATTTGTGCAGGAACCGATCAGCGCAACTTCGAGCTTCTGCGGGAAGCCTTTTTCCTTGGCCTTGGCAGCAACCGTCGAAATCGGCATCGCAGCATCGGGCGAGAACGGACCGTTGATGTGGGGTTCGAGCGTCGACAAGTCGATTTCCACCACGCGGTCATAGTATTTCGCCGGATCGGCGACTACTTCTGGGTCAGCCTTCAAATCCTTGGCGACGCCGCGGGCGAGGTCGACCACGGCCTGACGGCTCGTAGAGACGAGATAGCGCTCCATGGCAGCATCAAACGGGAAGATCGACGTGGTGGCGCCCGTTTCCGCACCCATGTTGCAGATCGTAGCCTTGCCGGTTGCAGAGAGGGATTCCGTGCCTTCGCCGAAGAATTCGATGATGGCGTTGGTGCCGCCCTTGGTCGAAAGGATGCCCGTCAGCTTCAGAATCACATCCTTCGGAGAAGCCCAGCCCTGCAGGCGGCCAGTGAGCTTCACGCCGATGAGTTTGGGCATCTTGAGCTCCCACTCCATGCCCATAAGGCCGTCGACCAAGTCAGCGCCGCCCACGCCGATCGCGAGCATGCCGAGACCGCCCGCAGTAGGCGTGTGGCTGTCGGTGACGAGCATCATGCCGCCCGGGAAGTTGTAATTCTCGAGGAAAACCTGGTGACAGATACCCGCGCCCGCAGGCCAGAAGTCAAAGCCGTAGCGCTTGGCCGCGCGGGCAAGGAAATCGTACGTTTCGTAGTTCGACTTATCGGCAACCTTCAAGTCAGGAATCGCACCCGCGTTGGCCATTACCAAGTGGTCACAGACGATCGCAGCGGGCAGCGCAATGCGGTCCTTGCCCGAAGAAAGGAACTGAATAATGGCCATCGGGCCGCCAATGTCGTGCGTGCCTGCACGATCCGGGCGGAGTTCGACGTAGTCAGCGCCGCGCTTAAATTCGCGCATTTCTTCGGGATGATAGAGATGCGTGTAGAGAATTTTTTCCGCGAGCGTGAGCGGGCGGCCGAGATGTCCGCGAACCGCCGCGAGTTTTTTGGGATATTCGCGGTAGAAGGCTTCGATCATGTCGAAGTTGCGGATGTGTCCGGTCTCAGCAGCGGGCTCGAGTGCAGCGCTCGAGGCAAAGGTCGGCACGGAAGCGGCGGCGCCGGCTGCGGCGGCAGTTTTTAATAGTGAGCGGCGGCTCAATGCGGGGGTCTTCATTTTTTGGTTTCTCCTGTTGCGGACCGCTGGACAGCCTGCCGGCTATGCTTTGATGCAAGCGGGAACTGCCCCATCGGTCAACGGATGGTCCGGCGCCGATCGTTTTTGGCTCGGCGTCTTTGTTTTTCCGTGCCGCGCATTTTTCTCCCGAGGTTCCACTACGTAGAGCCGAATGAAATCAAGTTTTCATCTCCTCGGGGCTCATCATTACCCGCCCGCACATCGGTTCCGGCAGAATCTCTGCCGCACGTTTTTATATAGAGTGCGTACAATAAAAAGTTCTATAAAACCTCGGCATCACGCGGAGTACAAGGGGCCATGTTTTCGTTGGAAATCATTATTCCCATCATCGTCGTCGCAGCAGTCTGCGCCGTCTATATCATTCTTCGCGGCCGGCGCGACGAACGTCGCGCCCGCGAGGCCGGGGAAAAACTCCGTCCAATCCCCATGGACGATCCGTTAGTGGCGGGGGGCGCCGCCATGCGCCCTGCGCCTGACGCCCCGGCGCCAAAGCCGGCGGCCAGCGCTGCCGCCCCTATGGAGCCGGTGTTTAATCCCGATGCTGCGAAGCCCTCGAAAGAATCGGAGCTTTTTGAGCCCCAATCGCCTTCGGATGAGCCGCCCATCTACCGCCAGCTCGAAGCAGAGGAAGAAGCGCAGCGCGCTGCTGACGAGGCGGAAGCTCAGGCCGCTGCTCAAGCCGCGGAACCTGAAAGCTCAGAGCGCCATCCGGCAGAGCCCCCGGTCGACAGCATGATCGAATGGATCCTTGACATTGCGCCGCGGGAAGGCATGCAGTTCGCCTTGGGGGGCGTACAGAGCCTCAAACTCGAGGTGGACCGCCTTCAGCTGCCGCTTCTTGTGCGCATCTGGGCGCAGTCCTCGCGTGACGGTCTTTATTACGATTCCGGCGAACTGACGGGCCCCGCCCGCCACGTTGTAGCCGCTGTGGTGCTCGCCAACCGCGCCGCACAGCTCGACGACGTCGCCGCATCGCGCTTCTTCCAAGTGCTCGAGCAGTCCGCTGCGCAAAACGAAGTGGCGCTGCGTCGGGAGATGGAGCCCGAAGACGCCGTCAAGCGTTCTGCAGACCTCAAGCGCTTTATCAAATACTACGATCGTGCCGTTGAGGTCCGCATTGTTCCGCGCGGCGAAGCCGAAGAAAACTTCTCGCTCGACGCCGTCGGCGCGGCCGCTTCAGCCGCCGGCTTTGCTGCGGCGAGCGGCCGCTGGGAGCTTCGTCTCGCGGTCGACGACATCGACCCCGTAATGACGCTCGCCTTCGGTCCCAATCAGACCAAGTCGCTCACGCTGGCACTTTCCCTTCCGCTCGCCAATCTGGCCCGCGGCGACCTGAAGCGCTTCTTTGCCATCGCAAACAGTCTCTCCGCCGCCCTGAACGGCATCTGGACCGACTGCGCAGCGCGTCCGATTGATGCGGGCGGCGCCATGCAAATTGCCGAAAAGATCGCCTCGCAGGCGAAGCTCATGTCCGCTGGCGGCGTCACGCCGGCCTCCGAGCGCGCCAAGCTTCTCTTCTCGCATTAAAGCGAAACCATTCACGAAGCACTCCGCACGAGGCCGCCCGACTGTCGACTGCCATATCGATTGTCGGACGGCCTTTTCATTGAGCACAACTGAATACGACTGACAAACGTCCTCGTTTGCCCCGAGCAGATTTTCATGATGACCTCTCTATTTAACGACAACGAAGAAGCCGCGCCCGTCAAAGCAAAACCGCAGCGAACCCGCAAAACCGGCAAAGCCGCCGCTGCCCCAGCCTCGGGAGCGGCGTCCCCCGCGCAGGCTTCCTTTTTCGGCGGCGACGCTCAAGTGCTTTCGCCCGACCAAGCGCCCGCGCGCATGCATGAGCTCGAAACTGAGCTTGAACGCTGGAACTATGAGTACTACGTGCTTGATGAGCCGAGCGTGCCCGATGCGGAATACGACCGGGCGTTCAATGAACTGAAGGCGCTTGAAGCCCGCTTTCCTGAACTCAAAAGCCGCACCTCTCCCACTTTGCGCGTAGGGGGCGCGGTCCGCACCGGATTCAAGAAAGTGCGCCATGACGTGCCGATGCTCTCCATCCATACGGAAACCGACTTTTCGGCAGCCGGGGCAGCCGCCTTTGATGAACGCGTGCGTTCAGCTCTGGGCCTTTCGCCGGAAGACCCGCCCGTCGAATACGACTGCGAATTGAAGTTCGACGGTCTGGCGACCAATCTGCGTTATGAAAAAGGCGTCTTGACAGAAGCCTCCACTCGCGGCGACGGCGTTGAGGGCGAAGACGTGACGGCCAATGTCCGCACGATCCGCACCATTCCGCTTCGTCTCAACAGCAAAGTGCCCGATATTCTGGAAGTTCGCGGCGAATGCATCATGCATAAGGCCGACTTTCTGGCCCTCAATGCCCGACAGGAAGCAGCCGGCGAAAAACCGTTTGCCAACCCGCGCAACGCCGCTGCTGGGTCGCTGCGCCAGCTTGACTCGAGCGTAACGGCTCAGCGCACCCTTCACTTCTATGCCTACTGTCTGGGCGAAGTCTCTGAACCCTTTGCTGAGACGCAGTCGGGCGTACTGGACCGTTTCGCAGAACTGGGGTTCCCCGTTGCGCACATGCGCGAGGTCGTCAAGGGGCCCGAAGCACTCGCCGCCTTCCACGACAAAGTTGCGGCGGCCCGTGCGTCGCTTCCCTTTGAAATCGACGGCGTGGTCTATAAAGTCAACAGCCTCGAACTTGAAGAAGAGCTTGGCTTCATTGCCCGAGAACCGCGCTGGGCGTGCGCGCACAAATACCCTCCTGAAGAGGTGCTCACCCAAGTGCTCGGCATTGACGTGCAGGTGGGCCGCACCGGCCGGCTCACGCCGGTCGCACGTCTCGCGCCGGTCTATGTGGGCGGCGTCACGGTTTCCAACGCAACGCTCCACAATGAAGATCATGTGGTGAAAGACCTCGACCTGCGCGTAGGCGACACTGTTGTGCTGCGCCGGGCGGGCGACGTCATTCCGGAGATTCTGCGCGTCGTCAAAGAGCGCCGGCCGGCAGGCACCAAGGTTTTCGAAATGCCTCATGTCTGCCCAATCTGCGGCAGTGCTGTCATTCGGGATGAAGAAGAAAAAGACATGCGCTGCACGGGCGGCCTCGTCTGTCCCGCGCAGATGAAGCTTTCCATTGTGCATTTCGCTGCTCGCCGCGCCATGGGGATTGACGGTCTGGGCGAAAAAATCGTCGACATGCTCGTTGATGAAGGCCTCGTGAAGACGCCTGCCGACCTCTTTGGTCTGACGCTCGAAGCCCTCACCGCCCCCACGACGGCGACTGCCGGAAGTGAAAAACCCGAAAAACGCATGGGACCCAAGGCCGCCGCCAACCTGCTCGCCAGCATTCAGGCGAGCACCCATACCACGCTCGCCCGCTTCGTCTTTGCGCTTGGCTGCCGCCATGTCGGCGAAGCCACGGCGCTCGGACTTGCCAACCATTTCGGCACGCTGAGCGCCATTGAAAATGCCTCCATGGAAGCGCTTACCGGCGTACCCGATGTCGGCGAAGTGGTGGCCGAAAGCATCTATGCGTTCTTTCGCGAACCGCACAACCGCACCGTTATTGATGCGCTCATCGCCCGCGGCATTTGCTGGCCCGCGGTCGAAAAGACCGCGCCGAGTCTGGTCTCCGGAAAAACCTTTGTGCTCACCGGCACACTGCCGACACTGAGCCGTGACGAGGCCAAGGACCGACTCACCGCACAGGGAGCAAAAGTTGCCGGATCGGTAAGCCGCCGCACGTGGTGCGTGGTCGCTGGGGCCGACGCCGGCAGCAAACTGAGCAAAGCCGAGGAACTCGGCATCCCTGTCATTGACGAAGCAAAGCTCCTCGTGCTCCTAGGCGGCACGCTTCCCGCAGAACTCGAAAAAAAGGATTGATCATGCTCGCACTCATCGGCGGAACTGGATTTGACCGTCCCGGGATCATTGAAGATCCCGAAGAAATCGACATGGAGACACCCTACGGACGGCCTTCCGCCCCGCTTATTTTCGGGCGACTGGGGAGCCGCCCAATTGTCTTCCTGCGCCGCCACGGCGTGCACCATGAGTACGCGCCTCATCGCGTTCCCTACCGAGCCAACATCTGGGCACTCCAGCGTGCGGGCGTTGAAGGCATCATCGGCGTTGCGACCGTGGGCGGCATCGGCGAAGCGCTCCTGCCGGGCGACTTGATGGTGCCCGACCAGCTGATCGACTATACCTGGGGCCGCGAATGCACTTACTATGATTCGCCGGACGCCGGCGTGAAGCACATTGACTTCACCATGCCTTTTGACCAAGCGCTCTCGTCGCTCCTCATCAGTGCCGCCCGCCGTCTGGGAAAAACCATCGTGGCCGACGGCGTTTATGCCTGCACCCAGGGACCGCGCCTTGAAACCGCTGCGGAAGTCGCCCGCTATGCGCGTGACGGCGCTAATGTCATCGGCATGACGGCCTATCCGGAATGCGCTTTGGCCCGTGAGCTTGATCTCCCCTATGCCGCCATCTGCCCGATCGTCAATTCCGCTGCAGGCCTGCGGGAATCCAAACGCGCGATTCGCTTTGAAGCCTTGAAGGACGCGGCTGACCGTGCAGCTAAAAGTGCCGTAGATGTCGTTGAAGAAGCCGTGCGCATCCTTGACGTGCGGGCTTAACACCAGATCTCATTGGAGGAGCTGCCGATATGGTTTTGGAAGTCATGCGTCTTGGGGAACCCGTGCTCATGAAGGAGGCACTGCCGGTTCGGGATTTCGGGAGCCCCAGACTCCGAAAGCTCGTTGCGGATATGTGGGACACCATGCATGCCGAGGGCGGCGTCGGCATTGCCGCGCCTCAGGTGGGCGTGAGTGAGCGCATCATTTGTTTTGGTTTTGAAGCGTCGAGCCGCTACCCGGATGCGCCGGCGGTGCCGCAGACCGTGCTCATCAACCCCACCGTCGAACTGCTGCTCGAAGGCACCGCTGATGATTGGGAGGACGGCTGGGAGGGGTGCCTCTCCGTCCCCGGCATGCGCGGGGTTGTGCCTCGTGCCAGGCGAATTCACTACACCGGCTTTGGACTTGACGGCGAGACCATCGAGCGAGAAGCCCAAGGGTTTCATGCCCGAGTGGTGCAGCATGAGTTTGACCACCTAAAAGGCATCGTCTATCCGATGCGCATCAAGGACTGGACGCACTTCGGCTATTCCGACGTGCTCTTTCCCGAGCTCAAAGATCAGCGGTGAACTACGATTTTTCGGCGGCAGCCATCTCAAGCAGCCGCCGAATATCTTCGGGCGTTTTGACGCCGAGTTTGCGCAGAATGTTTGCTCGGTGCACTTCCATCGTACGCTGTGCAATGCCGCTGCGTTCAGCCGCTTCGCGGTTCGTGAGGCCGAGCGCAATGAGTTCGGCGAGCGAACGCTCACGTTTAGTGAGGGCGGCGAGCCGCTCGAGCGAGTCTTCTCCAGGGAGCCCCGCTGCAGCAGCGGCGCTCGCCCAAGCCGCACAGGCGACCGAGTTGAGAAAACGCTCGTTGTCGACGGGTTTCAGGAGAAAATCAAATGCGCCGTCCTGCACCGCCCCCACCGCCATATCGACGTCGCCGTGACCGGTGAGAAAAATGATCGGGAGCGCAATGCCGCGGCTCCTCATCTCATGCTGAGCCTCAATCCCGCTCATGCCCGGCATGCGCACGTCGAGCACCACGCAGCCCGGCTCCGACGGGGAATCTCCCGTGAAGAAGTCTTCTGCCCGCCCGTAGGTGACCGTTTTCCATCCTTCCATATCCAGCACGAAGCTCAAGGCTTCGCGCAGATCCGCTTCATCATCCACAATGCGCACCAAAGCGTGCACCTGCGCGAAGGCAAGCTGTTCGGGGGTAATCTGTTTCTGACTGGGTCTCATAATGCTTTCAGGAACTTTAGTTCATTGATGAATGGCCGATGTCTCTCGGTTCTGCAGCATCGGCCGTGCCTTCGGCCGCCTGATGAAGCGAGAGCGCCCGCGCGAGCGTAGGAAGCGTTGCCACGGCGGCCAATCCGCCCCCTGCCAGAGCCGTAAAAGTGATTCGTCCGCCCAGACGTTCGAGGATGCTGCGCACAATCGAGAGCCCCAGCCCCAAACCGCTCTTTTTGCTGCTCGAGCCGGAGGCTGCCCTGTCGTTAAGCCGTTCGACAAGCTCTGAGGACACCGCCGGGCCGTTATTAAGCACAGTGAGTTCAGCCTTGCCGTTATGCTCGCTCACGGCGATATTCACCATACCGGCCGGGAGCCCTTCCACGGCTTCCAGCGCGTTTTTAATGAGATTCATCGCCACGAGTTCGAGCTCGAGCGGATCGGCCAAACACTGGACGTCCTCACGCGCCGCGATCGACACGGCGGCATGCCAGCGTCCGGTCGTGGTGAGCTCGCGCAGGGCCTTGCGCGCCGCCTCGACCAAACTCACGGCTTCCCGCACGGGCTTATCGGATTTTGCGTAAGCCCGTACGCGGTTCACAATCGCGTCGGCGCGAGCCGTCTGCGTCTCAAGTTTCCCGGCAATGGCCTCAATCTTTTCGGGCGTCATGCTGCCGGATTGAACGAGACGCTTAAGCCCGAAGACATAAAGCGAGATAGCGGCGAGCGGCTGACGCATCTCATGCGCAAAAATCGTAGAGAGCTGCCCCACTGCGCCCACTCGGCTCATATGTTCAACGCGTTCGGCCGCAGCTCGAGCATCGTTTTGCAGACGCTGCTGCTCATGCAGCGCCTCCTGCAGATGAGCCGTGCGGACACGCACGAGCTGCGACACACGCACGCTGTGAAAAATAAGCCCTAAGAGGAGCAGCGCAAAGAGCAATATCCAAGTGCCGTACTCATCGATCAGCCGACGGACAGTCCAGTCCCGCAGATAGGCATAGGGACCAATGCGCAGATCATGAAAAACCTGATCCACGCTTGAATAGTCCGTCGCGGCGCTCCAATAAAGGCCCCGCTCAAACGTGGGCGGCATTTCAAAGAGCGCGCGCAGCACCAGACGTGATACCCGCGGATCTGTGGCCGGTGTTGTTGCGACCGTCCATGACGGATAAAGCGCCGTGGAACGCATGCAGGGCTCGGGCCGCTCCGCGGAATCCAGACGATTAAGCACTTTAAGCTGTCCCTTGGCATTAGGGTGCGAAGCGAGCCACTCTTCGAGATAACAGAGCCGGAAAAAGCCGACATCCGCCTCTCCCGAAAGAATCATCGGAATGGCGCCCTCCAGACGCTTGCCGTCGCCCAAATACACACGCGAACTGAAAAGCGTTTCGGGGTTAAGGCCGGCCTTGAGCAGCACATGCTCGGCAAGCTGCCGCCCGGTGAAGGCCTGAGGAGAAGAAAGAACGAGCTTCGCGCCCTTTAAGTCCGAGAGTTTATTGAGAGACTTCCGCGCGGCAGACACGACGATCGTTGAACCATCGTTGTGATTGGGATTGGGATAGTTGTTAGACGCTACGGTGGCCGCTGCGCGGGCGCCGTAGCGCTCCATGCGGACGTAAAAACCAGAGCTTGAGAGGAAAAGATCCACCTCGCCTTCGCGGATCGCCTGCGAGAGTCCCGCCAGGTCGTAATGCGTCACGATGACGTTGGACGTGCCGAACACACGCTTAAGTGCCCCGATCGTCGCTTCCACAATCGGCTCGTAGGGCGACGGGCGGACATATTTCACCACGCCCACCTTGAGCGGCATATGCTCTGCCGGGAAATCCGACGAGAAGCTCGCCGCCGTTAAAGCGTCGGGCTGAGAAGGCGCCGCCACACTGCCAGAGAGCGGGCAAAAGAGCCCGCAAGCCCCAAAAACCAGAAGCGCGCCGAGCTTCTTTATGGAATCAGCACCTGGCTGCAAAGAGAAGAGTCGTGGGTTCATAGGCTGCTGCAGAAAAGACGGCTTCGCGCGCTGCCGACGCGCTCAAAAAACGCTTTGGCACAGCTCTTCCCTGCATCCTAGCGTTTAGAGCCAGCACAATGCAAGCAAAGTGAAAACATCCGCGACGGCGCATCAGGAGAGCGAACCGGCGGAACTGGTCGACGCGGCGGCAGCCGGCTCATTAGCCTGCTGAGCATAGCCAACGGCCTCCGCAATATCGACCGATACTACCCGGCTCACCCCGGGCTCCTTCATCGTGACGCCGATCAGTGCCTTCGCATATTCCATCGTGACACGATGGTGCGTAATGATGAGGAACTGCGTATCAGCGCTCATTTCGGTGCAAAGACGCGCAAGTCGTCCCTGATTTGCTTCATCGAGCGGGGCGTCCACTTCGTCGAGCAGACAGAAGGGGGCGGGGTTAAGCTTAAACATGGCAAAGACGAGCGCCGTGGCCGTGAGCGCCTGTTCGCCGCCCGACAAAAGCCGCACGGTCTGATTACGCTTGCCGGGCGGCTGAGCCGAAACTTCAACGCCCGCCGAGAGGATCTCGTCGCCCTCCATGCGAAGCGCTGCGCGGCCTCCGCCGAAAAGACCGCGGAACGTGTCATTAAACTTTTCGTTGACCTTGTCAAAGGTTTCACGCATGCGTGCACGGGTCTCTGCGTCAATGCGGCGGATAGCCGCCTCGAGCGTCTCAATGGCCTGCCGCAGATCCTGCATCTGAGCTTCTGCGAGGCGAATGGCTTCCTGCGCCGCCTCAAGATGGGCCAAAGCTGCATGATTGACTGGACCGAGTGCGGCAATTTCATTCATCAGACGCGTGACCTCGTTACGCACCGTGTTGGCCTTGACGCCTCGTTCCTGCGCGAGCTTAGAGAGCTCGGTCCAATCCGCACCAAGTTCCTGCATGCGCCCGGAGAACTGCCCGAGCAGTCCCGCCTTCTGTTCGGCCTCTACGCGCAGCCGAGCAATTTCTTCTGTCAGCGGAAGAATCGATTCGTTCAAGCGCTTGATCTGCCGCTGTTCGTCTTCACGTTTGCTGCGGGCCGCTTCAAGTTCAGTCTGTGCGGCAGCCAATGCCTTTTCGAGACTCGCATTTTTTTCGAGGAGCTCCGACGTGCCGCTTTGCAGCCGTTCGTCTTCACGGGCATCGAGCACTTCGCGGGTTTCTTCGAGACGCTTGGATTCTCGGGCAATGTCGCTTCGAGTTTCCGCGAGCCGCCGTTCGGCCTCGGTGCGGGACTCTCTGGCCTGCGACGCCTCGAGCTTTTTCATAGCTTCACGATGAATCGACTCCGCTGCAGCGCGCTTAAGGTCAACCAGCCGGTCATGCAGCCGATCATGCAGAGCCGCAGCTTCACCCGCGGCGTGCTGAATCTCGTCGAGCGCTTCCGTTTTGGTTTCAACGGCACCAAGCGCTGCCTCTACACGCTCTTGGGCCCGCTCAGCCTCGATCTCCATTTCTTCACGCGACCGCCTGAGATCGGCCTCTCGGCGCTGCCAGGCCTCCCACGCACTGCGGGCTTCGCGCTCTTCAAGCACGAGTTTGGCCGTGCGGCGCTCGAGCTCAACGACCTCGCGCTGCAGCGCCTCGGCACGCCCTCGCGCATCCGCTTCGGCTTTCTGCGCAGCCGTACGGGCGTCGTCAGCGGCTGCCGCTGCCTCGTCAAGCGCCTCCACCTGATGCGTAAGTTCCGCAATTTCTCGTTCTCGGGAAAGGATTGCCAAGCGCGGATCTTCCGCAGCCCAAAAGGTAACGGACGCCGCATTGACGAGGTCCCCCTGCGACGTCACCAGTGCGCATCCCGGCGGGATGTCGGCGCGCGCTGCGAGTGCTGCCTCAAGCGAAGAGGCGAGCCCGACGCCTGCGGTCCAAACGTCGGCCGCCGCAGCCGCCGCCGGATTATCGGTTTGGATAACGCTTCTCAAGCGCTTCGCCGCCCATTCAGGATGCGGATGAGCGGCAGTCTCTGCGGGGGCCGCAAAAGCGAGTCTTGCCGGCGGGCGCGCCTTAGCGCTTGCGAACCCGGCAGCGGAACGCAGATCACGCAGCAAAAAAGCGCGTGCACGGTGTTCGAGCACCGCTTCCAACGCAGTTGTCCAGGCGTCGTCAATGTTGATTTCGTGAATCAATTCCGGCAGACCGTCGAGTCCCTGGTCCTCAAGCCACTCCGTGAGGCTGTCAGACTCCAGTGCCTTTTGCTGCACGGCTTCAAGCGTTTCTAGTTTTGCGCGCAGGGCTTTAACCTGCGAAAGGGCGGCAAAGTACGCCTCTGCGGCGTCTTTGGCGCGTTCGCGTGTTTCTTCTGCTGCGGCAGCAGCGTCTTCGCGGGCATCCGCCGTTTCTTCGAGCACTTCGCGGACTTCGGCTAAAGATTCTGCGAGCGCCGCCAATGTTTCTTCATCCGGGTGCGCTTCAGACGCATCTGCCGCATCAGTCTCGAGACGAGCCATTCGGTCTGCCACTTCCGCCGCTCGCTCACGAGCAGATTGGAGGCCGGCCTCCGCCACTTCGACTTCCGTACGAGCGCGAGCGAGCTGTGCGCCGGCAGACTCCGCCCGCATGCGCGACTCCTCTTCAGCAGACTGAGCGCCTTCGAGGGCTTCATCTCGAGCGGCGTTCAATTCATCGAGCTCTTCGAGTTCAGCCGCGAGACGCTCCTCTTTTTGCGCGGCTGATTCAATCCGAACTTCGAGCTCCTCGGCCAATGCCCGCTTTTCTTTCAGTGCGGCTTCGGCCTCTGCAAAGGTTCGTTCGGCCAATCGCCGACGTTCCACGATGCGGCTCATCTCGCCCTCCAAGCGGGCGAGCTCCTTCTCGCTTTCACGGAAGGCGTCGGAAGCATTGCGGTGCGCCGCATCAGCACTGCGCTCAGCCGCAGCGAGGTCTTCAGAATGCGATTCGAGCGTTTCAAGATCACGGCGCTTTGCAGTAATCTCATTTTCGAGCTGCGCAATAGCCGCCCGCGCGGCATCGGATTCCCGCTTTGCATCTTCATACTGCAGGAAGTACCAAAGCGATTCGCTCTGGACCTTTTTGTCGCTCAGCGCCTGCCAGCGGGCGGCAGTATCTGCTTCGGCCTGCAGCCGAGTGATCTCTTCAGCACGCACGGCCTGAAGGTCAGCAGCGCGTTCGAGATTTTCCCGTGTGGATTTGAGGAGATTCTCCGTTTCGCGGCGGCGCTCTTTATAGAGCGACACGCCGGCGGCCTCTTCCAAATAAACGCGCAGTTCTTCGGGCTTGGCGCGAATAAAGCTCGCAATCATGCCCTGCGAAATGATGGCGTAGCTGCGTGCGCCCAGCCCCGTGCCCATGAAGATTTCCTGGACATCGCGGCGGCGCACCTGCTGGTGATTGATGTAGTAGGCCGATACGCCTTCCTTGGTGACCACGCGGCGTACGGACAATTCTTCGTACTGCCCCCACGGCCCTTTCACCTGATGGTCCGCGTTGTCAAGCACCAGTTCGACGCTTGCTCGTCCGAGCGGCGCACGGCCGGTAGAGCCCGCGAAAATCAGTTCGCTCATCGAACTCGAACCGCGCAGTTCGCCGATGCGGCCTTCGCCCAGCACCCAGCGAACCGCATCAATGATGTTCGATTTGCCGCAGCCGTTCGGGCCCACGATCGCAATCAGCGGGTCCCGCAGTTCGATCACTACGGGGTCCGCGAAGCTTTTGAAGCCGGCGATTTTGATCTGACGAAGGTGCAAAGGAGGCTCAGACGAAATAAGGAAAGAAGAGGATCACTGGAAGAACCAGCTGCACGCATTTTAGCGAGAGTCGCCCCGTTGGTCTCACCATCCTTGCGGCAAAGCGCTTAGAGTCTCTGGCCGCTGCAAACGGGACGCTCGGAGAGGCTCTGCCATCGGCAAAAGTCTGCCGTCATCGAAAACACTGCAGCGCTTCTCTGCGGCGTCTTTAGCATTGTCATGTGTAAGAGACAAAACGCTCTTTGCGGTCTCCGAGAGTCCGCAAAACCCGGTCGCCATGAATCATCATCAGAATCAAACCACCCGCAGTCGCCTTCATTGGAATGAGCTTCCCAAACTTTGCGGCCAGACGACCTCTTTATAATGCAGGCTTCAAAAAAATTCTGACGACATTCATGAGGCTCCCTGCTGAACCAGTCGGCCGCAAAGCGGCTGGCGGACTTTGGGACCTTCCGCGACATCCGGGGATATCCGAAACATGTACGAAATTGCGCCGCTGCTTGACGATCCCATTCACAACCTGAAAACGATCCGCGACCTTTACCGCTGGGCCGTTACGGAACTTGAAACCTCCGATCTTTCATTTGGACATGGGTCGCCAAGCGCTCTCGAAGATGCATCCTTTCTCATCTGCCGAGCGCTGAAACTCCCGTTTGAGAATTTCGACATGTTCCTCGATGCTGCGCTCACCCACAACGAGCTCGTGCGAATCGTGCATCTCATCGACCGCCGTGTGCATGACAAGACGCCCACCGCCTATCTCCTGAAGGAAGCCTGGCTCACCGAGCACCGCTTCTACATTGATGAGCGTGCGCTGATTCCCCGCTCCTACATCGCGGAGCTGCTCGAAGAAGATCTGGCCCCTTGGGCTGCAGATCCTGAAGCGGTGCAAAGCGTGCTTGACCTCTGCACGGGTTCTGGGTGTCTAGCCATTCTCGCGCAGGGTGCTTTTCCCAATGCGAAGGTCACCGGCTCGGACATTTCCCAAGCTGCGCTGGAGGTTGCCAAGATCAATCGCCGGGACTATGACATGGAAGAGACGCTGGAACTGGTTCAGAGCGATCTTTTTGAAAATCTTCAGGGACGGCGCTTTGACATCATTATCTCGAACCCGCCCTATGTCACCACCGATGCCATGGAGCGGCTGCCGAGCGAATACCGTCATGAACCGGCCCTCGCCCTGGCTGCCGGTGCAGACGGCATGGACGTCGTTCGCCGCATTCTCGCCGAAGCCGCAGATCATTTGACCGAAGAGGGCTTCATCGTCGTTGAAGTGGGTGACGGGCTCGAAGCCGTTGAAGCGGCTTTCCCCGGTCTGCCCATTACGTGGCTTTCGGTCTCGGGCGGCGACGATCAGGTGTTTCTCGCGCAGCGCGCCGATCTCGCTCAATATTTCAAAATGCAACACTGATTTCTGCACCCGCATTTCGAAACGAGGGCGACCTCTGCCCTCGCTTCGAAATGCGTCGCCTCGCTCATGCTTCGACTTCTCAACCTCGCGCTGATGCGCGGGACGCGACTGCTCTACGCTCACGCCAATCTCATTGCCTCGCCGGGCGAACGCATCGGTCTGGTCGGCCCCAACGGCTGCGGCAAATCCACACTCTTTGCTGCAATTCTGGGGGACCTTGCTCCCGAAGACGGCGAACTTGAAGCGCCGCCCCATGAGCGCATTGCCCATGTCGCGCAGAGCTTCACGGTTGAAGATATCTCCTGCATCGACTGCGTGCTTTCCGGTCATGCCCCTTTAATGAACGCCAAAGCTGCGCTCAAGCGAGCCGAAGCCTCCGGCGACGAAATGGCGCTTGCTGCCGCGCACAGCGAACTCGCGGAAGTCAATGAGGGTGCCGTGGTGGCACAGGCCAAAGCCATTCTGGCCGGTCTGGGTTTTGCGGAAGCCGACAGCTGCCGCAAAGTGCACGACTTCTCGGGCGGCTGGCGCAACCGTATTCAGCTCGCCCGTGCACTGATGCGTCCGGCTGATCTGCTGCTGCTCGACGAACCCACGAACCACCTCGACATCGATTCGCTCATCTGGCTCGAGAACTGGCTCCGCCGCGTTGAAGCGACAGTCATCATCATTTCGCACGACCGTGAATTTCTCGATCGTGCGGTCAATACGATCTGGTCCGTTGAAGACGGCACGATCTGCCGCTATGCCGGGAATTACTCCCAGTTTGAACTGGCTCGCATTGAAAAACTCCGCGCTCAGGAATCTGCCCGCCGCGCTTATGAAACGCAGGCAGCGCACCTGACGAGCTTTATTGAACGCTTCCGTGCCAAGGCCACCAAAGCCCGTCAGGCACAGTCGCGCATCAAAATGCTCGAAAAGCTTCAGACGGTCGAACCCGTACGCGCCAAACGCGAATGGCGATTCAATTTTCTCAAGCCCCTGCGGCTGCCTGAGCATTTGGTCGACGGGGAAAACCTGAAGATCGGCTACGGCGACAAGGTGGTGCTTTCGGGCGTCTCCTTCAGCATTCGTTCGGGCGAGCGCATCGGCATTCTCGGCGTCAACGGCGCGGGCAAATCGACGCTGGTCAAAGCCATTGTCGGAGAACTCACCCCCATGTCGGGCGAACTGCGCCGCGGTCAGGGACTTGAAATCGGTTATTTTGCGCAGCACCAGCTCGATCAGCTGCGGATGGATGAAACGCCGCTCGAGCACCTGCGGCATTTGGCGCCTGACGCCCGCGAGCAGGAACTGCGCGACTTCCTCGGTACCTATCGCTTTTCGGGCGATTTCGCTGAAGCCAAAGTTGCGCCGATGTCGGGCGGCGAAAAGGCCCGCCTCGCCCTCGCGCTCATTGCCTGGAAAAAACCCAATCTGCTGGTGCTTGACGAACCGACCAATCACCTCGACATGGAAACGCGCGAAGCACTCACCATGGCGCTTTCAACCTACGAAGGCGCAGTGCTTCTCGTCTCCCACGACCGCCATCTGCTGCGGGCAGTGACCGATGAACTCTGGCTGGTGCATGAAGGCCGCAAAGAGGTGTTTGAGGGCGACCTCGATGACTACGCCAAGATCGTCCTCGACCACCGGCGCGTGACTGCCGCCGAAGCGCGTGCCGAGCATCAAGCGGATAAAGCCGCCCGAAACGAAGCTCAGCCCGTCAACAATAAGGAAGCGCGCCGATTGGCCGCGCAGGAACGCGCCCGCATCGCTGAGCTGCGTAAGCCCCTGAAGAAGGAGCTCGAAAAGGTGGAGCGGGAAATGAACGCGCTCTCAGAAAAACTTAAGGCCCTTGACACGCAGCTCGCGGACCCGGCCTTTTATAACGGCGCAGATCAGGGCAAGGTTGCCCAAACCCTGCGTGAGCACGGAGAGCTCGCCCCCAAAGTGGAGGCGCTCGAAATGCACTGGCTTGAACTTTCAGAAAAAATCGAAGCCCTGGGCACCGCCGCATCTGCATAAGCGCGCTTTTTAAACGCCGTCATAAGTCATTACTGCAGCGTTCGTTTAAGCGCACAAAAAAACCGCTCGCGCGCCTTTTTGGCATAGCCGCGAGCGGTTTTCTCTTTTTACGGGGCGACCAATCTTACTCAGCCGTATCTTTCGGTTTCCCTGCGGTCAGAACACCCGCTTTCCAGGATTTAAAGACATCTTCCACCTGAGGCGCCGCCGTCATGCGGTAGACATGCGAATCACCTTCATCGTCTCCGCGCGCTTCACTGCCGACTGGATCATCGTCCACCCCCGGAACAAAGGCCGGATCGGCATAGCTCAAGGTCGTCATGACCAGCAGGTTGATCACCTCAGCATCCTGATCCATTTCTTCTTCCGTGGGATCGCGTCCAGCCGCAAAAGCCGCTTGGGACCGGGGGCCGTAGCGCAGCGCATAGCCCATCACGATTTCTTCTCTCATCCCCTGTTCGGAATCGCTCGGTTCCGCACGCACATAGAGCGCACGCATATCGTGCTTAAAGTGCGGATCCGCTACGAGCTCCTCGAGATAGGCCGTATCGGCTGGAGAAAGCGCGTTGTAGCCGACCAGCATCGTATTGAAAGCATCAGCGGATTCAGGCCGCCAATTCGGATAGTCGCTCTTAAACTCTGCGGTTACCGTGTTGTCCTCAATAATCTCCTGCAGATCGACCAGACGCGAACCGCCAAGCGCAGGATCTGACGTCAGGTAGCTCGTAAAGGCAGAAATCACCTCATCCTTGCAGGTTGTCACGGAGAAGACATTCTCGCTGCCGAACTGCGCAAGTTCCCCCGTGAGATCGAGGAACGTCATCACAAAGTCCATGCCGAAGTAGCAGGCCATGCTGCGGTCGTCCATAAACTTCGCCGTGTCGGTAATGCCGGCGTAGGCCATCTTGGACTGGCCCCAGCGGCTGCGGAGGATTTCGAGCGCCCGCGGGCCCGCCCAGCCCGATACATCGCGGAAATCTTCGCGCAGGTCAAGAATGGTCGCAGCAATCGCATAAGCGACGGCCGCGCAATGGTCTTCACGCTGCTCCATCGAGAACTTGCGCTCGGCAGAGAGCGCATTGGCCATGGCAGCTCCCATGCCGATGAAGAAATGCTGCAGTTCGAAGTAATTTGAAAGATGTCCCGTGGTCACGGGCCCCTTATAGCGTTCGGCAAGGATTTCCAGATGCGGGAAGCCCTGCTCTTCATAAAAGCGTTTATTGAGCACCGCGCGCAGTTGGTCGAGCATCACCACATAAGTCTGTGGTACTGCACGGCGCTGCTGATCAGCGCGGCGCTTGGCGAGCTTTTTGGCGCGGCTTGAATGCGTTTTGCTTTGGGGCATTTCGGGTGATCCTTGAGGAACGGCGCGCTGCCCGAAGAAGGTGCGCGCTCGAAGTATTTTGTTCTGTCATCCGCCGCACTCGATTCATGCATGAGCGGATGCCGCGGGTGTTTCTAAGCATAGAGAGCAAACCTTAACGCCGCATTTCACTTTAAGCCGGAGGGCAGCGCTGCCCGGGGCGCCCTTAAATAGTCGTCTTTTCGCTTCCAAAGTGGCTTTTTGCGCGTCACTCCCATGGCTTTAGTGCCCCACGACGCCCCAATATCCCGGCTTCTGAAGTCTTAGAATGAAGCATCTTTTTAACCCTTCTCTTACTTACGAGGCTCTCCATGTCAGAAGTCTCCGCTCCCTGGCTCCATGCGACCCTTGCTGACGCCGCCGAATCGCTGGCTGCCGCGCTCGAAAAACTCGAAGCGCATACCGATGAAGAGACTGCCTCTGAGCTCCTGCGCCGCGACCTCGTCGAGGTGTATGCCAAACTCAACTACGCGGTGAACACCGCTTACCTCGGCTCTGAAGCGCTCAACGTCCTCACCGAAGACGAGCTGGTTGCATGGCCCGCAGAAATGCCCTTTGCCACGCTCGAAGAGCTCGACGCCGCCGCCGAAGAAGAAGAGCAAAAAGCGCTTAACGCCGACGATTAAGCCATACGCACTGGCGATCGGCCGAGCCTATATGGGTGCTCTGAAGAGTGAACCTCCGGGCTTTTTCGTCTGAGCGCGGGAGATCGGCGGCGTGAGCTCAAACCGCGCGGGTTACTCTTTCACGGGGCGGAGTTCTCGAGGACGCCACCCCAAAGCAAAAAGCGATCCGAAATAGATGACGGCTGCACCCGCCACCACTGCGCAGACGCCAAGCCCGCGCATTTTCCACGAGAGCGTCGTCCAGTCAATGCCCTGTTGTCCCCACCATACCGCCGCGCCCATAAGTGCAACAGCTGCAGCGGTGCGCAGCCAGATCTTGAGCCAGCCCGCCGCCGGCGAATAAATGCCGCGGCGGCGCAGCACGCAAAGCAGAATGCCGCTGTTGACGAGGCTCCCCAGACCGACGGAGAGCGCCAAGCCCGCATGCGCAAAAAGCGGCACCACCACGAGGTTAATGGCCTGCACAGCAACGAGCGAAGCCATCGCTGCGCGCACCGGGGTGCGAATGTCTTTACGTGCATAGAAGGCGGGCGCAATGATCTTGAGACCGATGAGTCCAATGAGACCGACGGCATAGCCCACTACAGCTATCGCTGTCTGGTGCACATCTGTCGGCGTAAAGCTGCGGCCCTGAAATAGAAAGCTCACCAAGAGCTCTGCCGTAAGCCAAAGCCCTACCGCCGCTGGAACGCCAACCAGCACGACGAGCCGCAGCCCGTGGTCCAGAAGAGCGTTGTAGCGGACTTCATTGCCTTTGGCATAAGCCGACGAAAGACTCGGCAGCAGCACGGTGCCCAAAGCAACACCCAAAAGCGCCGTTGGGAATTCCATCAGACGGTCGGCGTAATTGAGCCACGTCACGGCACCATGCCCGAGCCAGCTCGCAATGTTGGTGTTGATGAGGATGGAGAGCTGCGCCACGCCCACACCGAAAACAGCCGGGGCCATCAAAGCGAGTACGCGCCGCACGGCTGAGTCGCCGAGGCTCTCTTTAAGAGAGCGCGGACGCACAAATACGCCAAGCCGCGCCAGTGCAAGTATCTGAGCAGCGAGCTGCAGTACGCCCCCGAGCACAACGGCGGCGGCAAGCGCCCAAATGGGTTCTTCAAGTCTCGGCGCGAGCACCACCGAGCAGACAATAAAGGAGAGATTGAGCAGAATCGGCGTGGCCGCAGGAATCGCAAACTTCTTGAGCGTATTGAGGATGCTCGCCGCGAGCGCCACCAAGCTCATGAAAGCAATGTAGGGAAACATCACGCGCGTGAGCGCCGCTGCCAGATCAAAGGCTTCCGGCGTCTCACGCAGACCGCTCGCAATGAGCCACACGAGAAGCGGTGCGGCTAAGACGCCCAGCACGCTTGCGAAGAGCACCGCTGCAGCAAGCACTGTGAACACATGATCGATAAATCGCTTTTCAGCCTCCGGCGACGAGTTGGCATGAACGTCAGAAAGCATCGGCACGAAAGCCTGCTGAAAGGCGCCTTCGGCAAAAAGCCGACGAAGCATGTTGGGAAGGCGGAATGCAACGTAAAACGCATCGGTCGCAGCCGTAGCGCCAAAATATCGGGCAATCAGCATGTCACGAATCACACCCGTGATGCGTGAAGCCAGAGTGAGTGCGGAGATCGTAGCGGCAGATTTGAATAGCGACATGGATAGCGAGCAACAGCGTACGAAATGAAGAAAACCATCTCGTCGCTGTCCTTTTGTTTTTTAAAGGTGGTATAGTCTAGGGCTTTTCGAGCCTGAGCACTTCCCTCGTGCCGCTTTTTGAGCGCAGTATCGACCGGGAATTGTTCTCTAAAAGCCCGGAAAGACAACCTACTTACCGGTCGAGCCCACGCTCGCGACAAGTTTGCAGCGGCGATCGGAATCAAAAACAGATCGTCGACTGATTTTTAGGACAATTCAAAAAAATGGCTAACACCAAGCAAGCTCGCAAGCGCGCCCGTCAGACGGTTGCGCGCAACCTGCATCTCGCCGCCCAGCGCAGCCAGTACCGCACCGCCATCAAGAAGGTGCGCAAGCTCGTCGCCGCCGGCGACAAGGCTGCTGCCCAGGAAGCCTTCAAGGCTGCCGAATCCACGATCGACAAGATGGCCCGCAAGGGTGTGCTCCACGGCAACGCCGCTGCACGCCACAAGAGCCGTCTCGCCGCCGAGATTAAGGCCCTCGCCTAATTGAAGCCCTGAATCCGACTGCGGCTGTTCCCTCAGGCGCCGCGGGGATTCCCGATTGCTTCATCAACGAAGCCCCGAATAGTCACTGGTTCGGGGCTTTGTTTTATCTGGCAGTTTTGTAGTGGCATGACATTTTTTCAATGCCGTTCTCTTCTGCCGGTAACCCGTCTGCTGATCGCTGCCAATCGGCGGGCACGCTTCTTCTGGCGCCTTTTTTTCATCCGCTCGAGCAAGCTTCAAGCCGCTTGAGAGAAGCTTTTCGAACCGTTACTTTTGTAGACGATTGATGAGAATGAGAATTGTTATTATCCGTTAACTTGATTTAATGCCGGGCTACGTAGTGGTCCTCCGGCATGAGAATCAAACATCCGAACACGAGTCGTCCGCCGACAACTGTTGAGCTGGCGCATTCGGTGCATACGAATAAGGAAAGGAGCAATTCCATGAATTCACTCAATCGCCGCGACGCTCTCAAGAGCGGACTCTTTGGTGCGGCAGCAGCCGCCGGCACAATGCTTGGGGCCGGAGCTGCTGAGGCCAAACCGGCCAGCCAAGCGAAGGATTACAAATTTGATTTCGTCGTGGTCGGTGCAGGCTGTGCGGGCCTTTCCGCAGCGCTCGAAGCTGCTGATCAAGGCGCCACGGTTGCCGTCCTTGAAAAAATGGGCATGCCTTTTGGCAATACGATCTACGCGGGCGGCATCTTCAACGCCACGAACACCTACGTCCAGAAGGAACAGGGGCTTACCGATACGGTCGACGCCTTCTACGAAGACATGATGAAGGTCTCGCAGGGCCGCGGCGATCCGCAGCTCACCCGCGTATATGCCGATGAAAGCGCTGGCGCCGTGCAGTGGCTTCATGATCGTGTCGGCATCAACTTCAAGAAGATTGTGAAGGAAGTTTGGCCGGGGCTCGTGCGCGGACACGTGGTCGACGGCCCGAAGAAGCTGGGCGGCGCGCAGCTCATCACGCAGCTGCTCGAACAAGTTAAAAAGAATCCGAAGATCAAGTTCTTTACAAACACCAAAGTCATTGAACTTCTGAAAACGCCGACGCTTGAGTGCACGGGCGTCCGAGCAGTCTCCAAGACCGAAGGCGAAGTGGTCTTCCACGCCAAGGGCGGCGTTCTGATGGCCACGGGCGGTTTCCATGCCAACAAGGAAATGGTCTGCAAGTACATGGGCGGCGGCGTAGCCTGGATGCCGCTGCGCGGTTCTCCCTATCTGATGGGCGAGAACGTCGAACTCACGCGGCCCTTCTTCCCGTACTACATGAATATGGACCAGTTCCATGGCGGTCCGATTCACGCCCAGACGCAGGCGAACCCGTCTACCCTCGTCAATTACGGCGTAATCGTCGGCACGAACGGCGACCGCATCATCAACGAAGCCAAGACCTACGTTGAAATGGCCAAGGAGCTTCCGGTCATCACGCGCAACAATCTCGCCTATATCGTGATCGACAGTGCGGTGCTCGAAAACGATACGGTGGCCACGCGTCTGGACCGCTATCGTGCGAAGAAAGCGCCGGTCTATCAGGCTGACACCTACGCTGAGCTCGCCAAGCAGATGGGGGTCGACCCCGAAGTCTTTACCAAGACGATGGAAGGCTACAACGAAGCCGTGAAGTCCGGGAAGGCCGCAGCCCTCACACCGGGCAATACGCTCAAGGAGCCGCGCCTGGTTGTCAAGGCTCCGTTCCTCGCGCTTCCCTTCTCCGGCGGCATGACTGCCACCTTCGGCGGCCCGAAGATCAACGCCAAAGGACAGGTTCTCAACGCCGAGCAGCAGCCGGTTCCGGGTCTGTACGCAGCCGGCAATGCTATCGGCGGACTGTTCTACTGGAACTACATCGTCGGCTCTCAGCTGACGGCCGCGGTTATTTTCGGCCGCCATGCCGCTCAGGATGCGGCCGCCCGCGCCAAGGCAAAGGGTGCCAAGAAGGCCTGATGCATCTGCGCAAAATGAGGTCAAACGGCTGATCTCACGCGCTTCAAGCCTCTAAAACGCGGCGCACCGCTCTTCAAAAAAAGCGATGCGCCGCATTTGTTTTGACTTTAAACCTGAGTGCTGCCCGAGAAGCGTCGGACATCAGACCTCACGCCGCCGTTCCATGCGGAATCACATAAAAAAGCACTGCAAAGAACTGCAGCATGGTCCCCGCCAGCACAAACACATGCCAGACGGCATGGTTATAGGGGAGCTTCTCCCACAAATAGAAGATGATGCCGAGCGAATAAGTGATGCCGCCCGCCGCCAAAAGCCAAAGACCGCCCGTCGGAAGCGATTCAATCAAAGGTTCGGCGACAAACACAATGCACCAGCCGAGCGCGAGGTAGAGCACGCAGTTGAGCCAATCCGCCGCTCTTAAAAGCAAGGGCTGAAAGCATGCCCCAAAAAGTGCAATGGTCCACACCACCGAGCAAAGCACAATGCCCGTGGTGCCGCCGAGCGTAATCAGACAAAAGGGCGTATAGCTCCCCGCAATCAGGATGTAAATCGCACTGTGGTCCAATACCTGCAGCACACGTTTGGCACGCAGATTCGGAATCGCGTGGTAGAGCGTCGAGACCGTATAAAGGATGATCATCGACGCACCGAAAATCGATGTGCTGACGATGGCCAGAGCGCCGGCCGACTGACGAACAGCAAAGATAATCATCAGAACGAGACCGGCAATCGAAAGCAGAACTGCCAGACCGTGCGTCACTGCATTGGCAATCTCTTCGCCTAAGCTGTAAGTGCCGACGGCATTCACAGCCGACGACGACGACACTTTTTTCTTTACCTGCATGCTTTCCCCTTTCGAACGGCCTCAGAAGTTCATCGGCACCGAATGGTGCAAACGAAACTCACTTCCCCGAAGCGACATTGTCGCCTTAGACGAGCATATTGAGGAACGAAAAACTTAGGGGAAACCCCAAAAGGCGTAACGAGCTGTTGCGCGGTATTGCCGCTTCATCGTTCAGCGGAAATCTTTGCCCAGAAAGATCGGTTCCGGTTCCAGTACAACCCCAAATCGGCGTTCCACCCGTTCGGCGATTTCACGGCCGAGCTTGAGAACATCCTCACCCGTCGCCCTGCCGCGGTTGATCAGAATAAGCGCATGTGCCGGCCAAACGGCCGCATCGCCCGAGGAGAGGCCTTTCAGTCCTGCAGCCTCAATGAGCCACCCGGCAGCGAGCTTAGCGCGCCCGCCGGCAAGCGGATAGGACACCAGATTGGGGTGAAGCGTAATGAGTTCCCGCGCCTTCAGTTTCGTGACTACCGGGTTCTTAAAGAAGGATCCGGCACTGCCCGTTTGCGAAGGATCGGGCAGTTTCTGGGCACGAAGATTTCGCACAGCAGTTTCAATTTCAGCCGGCGTTACAGACGCCGGATCTCGGTCGGCAAAGAGCGAAGAGAGGCCTTTATAAGCCGTCACCGGCTGCCAAACCTGAGGAAGCACAAAGGCCGCCTCTGTAATGATGAGGCGAGACCCGGCCTTGGACTTGAAGATGCTCGTGCGATAACCAAAATCGCATTCTGTCGGCGTCAGGGTCCGGAAATCATCGATATCCGGATCATAAACGCGCACCCAGGCGATTCTTTCGGCCATTTCAACGCCGTAGGCACCGGCATTCTGGACGACCGCGCCGCCGACAGAGCCGGGAATGGCTGCGAGATTTTCGAGTCCGCCTAATTCCTTTCCGACGGTATAGCGAACCAGATCATCGAGCGCTTCGGCAGCCCCGGCGACGACAATAAGGGAGCCGCTCTCGCTTTGCGCTTCATGGATTCCGCGAAATACCGGATGTATGACAAGGCCCGGCACCAACGGCATCGGGACAACATTCGACCCGCCCCCTAAAATCGTCGTCTGCCAGCCGCGGCCCTTCGCCACGCTGAGTGCATCGCGAATATCTTCCAAGGAGGCAACTTCGACCCAGGCCTCGGCATTGGCACGCAGGTGAAAGGTCGTGAGGGCGGCAAGCGGCTTGTCGTATTCGATCTTGAGCATGGCGGATTCCAACATCTCTTCAGCCGCCCGGAGCGAGCGGTCATTCAGACCATTATAGGAAGACAAGCTCGCCGCTTCTGCGGCGCATAAGCGCGAGGCGGTGAGAGCCGCCCCGTGGTAGTCAGTCTGATGATGCCTCCCGCGGCCAAAGCGCGCAGAGCCTTTCCCAACCGCTTTCCGGCGGCCTAAATGAAGTCTGCTGCCGCGCGGCTGCAGGCATCAGGAGAGCTGGGCTAGCCGCTCGACCACTTTGGCTTCAACCGCTTCGGGCGTCAAACCCAGCATTTCGTAAATCTCTGCCTGGGTGCCCTGCTCAATAAATTCGTCAGGGATGCCAAAGCACAGCACAGGAGTGGTGAGGCCGGCCTCGGCAATCACTTCCATGACCGCATCGCCCGCCCCGCCCGCCAGCACGCCTTCTTCGGCGGTCACAATCAAATCATGCGTCCGGGCAGCTTCAATGACCGCCTCGCGGTCAATCGGCTTCACAAACCGCATATCCCAAAGCGTGCCGTCCAAATTTTGCGCTGCCTTCTCGAGTACATTGGTCATGGAACCAAAACCCAAAAAGGCCGTGCGAGTGCCGGTTCGCCGCTTCAGCGCGCGGCCGATCTCCACCGTTTCAAAATCCTCTCCGGGATCCGTGCCCGGTCCCTTGCCGCGCGGATAGCGCACTGCGGCCGGGGTATCCATGGCAAAAGCCGTGTTGAGCAGAAGCCGTGTTTCTCGTTCGTTAGAGGGCGTCATCACGGTCATATTCGGCACGCTGCGGAGTTCAGCGATATCGAAAACACCCTGATGTGTTGCACCGTCCGCCCCTACGATGCCGCCGCGGTCGACGGCAAACATCACCGGAAGATTCTGCAGCGCCACATCATGAATGAGCTGATCGAGTGCGCGCTGCAGAAATGTGGAATAGATCGCCACAACGGGCTTCAGACCGCCGCATGCCAGACCGGCAGCATAAGTGACGGCATGCTGCTCGGCAATGGCCACATCGCGATAGCGGTCCGGAAAGTTTTTCTCAAATTCAACGAGACCAGAGCCCTCACGCATGGCCGGTGTGATGGCATAAAGGCGATGGTCGCGGGCTGCCATACTGTTCACCCAGCGGCTGAAGATCTGCGTATAGGTTGGCGCAGAGGGTTTTCCGGACTTGATGATGCCGACTTTCGGATTGAAAGGCGACACGCCGTGATAAAGCGTCGGATCGGCTTCGGCAAAGGCATAGCCCTTGCCCTTGATGGTGGCCGTATGCAGCACCATCGGGCAGTCCATCTGCCGGAGATTTTTCAAGACTTCAACGAGCGCAAAGATGTCATGTCCGTCGACAGGACCGTAGTAATTGAGGTCAAACGTGGAAAAAAGCGCGGCCTGAGGGCTGAAAAACCCGATGGTCTGCCGTTCCATGAGCTTAGCCACTTCCCAAAGATGCGGCACGGGCTTGAGCACGCGCTTGCTGATCTCGCGGGCGCAGTTGAAGGCTCTCGTCGAAACGATCTTGGCTAGATTTTTGGAAAGCGCACCCGCCGGCGGCGAAATGGAGCAGTCGTTGTCGTTGACGATTACCAGGAGCTTTACCCCCTTTTTCCAAACCCCCGCATCGTTGAGCGCCTCAATCGCCATACCCCCGGTGAGCGCACCGTCACCGATCACCGCGATGGCCCAGCGGTCACGTTCGCCCGCCAAATGGGCTGCTACGGCCATGCCGAGCGCTGCCGAAATAGAGGTTGAGCTGTGCGCCGTACCGAAAGCGTCGTATTCGGATTCTGAGCGCTTAGGGAACCCTGAAATACCGCCAAGCTGGCGCAGTTTGGCCATGCCTTCTCTGCGGCCGGTCAGAATCTTATGTGCATAGGCCTGATGTCCCACATCCCAGACAATGCGGTCGTAGGGCGTATTGAAGACGTAGTGGAGCGCAATGGCGAGCTCTACCGCTCCCAAAGAGCTCGAGAGATGGCCGCCCGTCTTAGAGACGGAATCCACAATGAAGTGCCGAAGTTCTCTGGCAAGCTCTGGGAGCGAGGATTCCGGAAGTTTCCTCAAATCCTCTGGCGCCGATATCTTGTCGAGTACCGGATAGTCCATTGGCTCGCCAAAAGGAATGGGGTTCTTCTCTTCGCTCATACTCATCCGCCCGTCTCCGCAGTCACCGTTATGGGGTTTGCTTTCTTTTTTAATCAAGTAACGTCGATTCAATGCGTGCGGCGCACGACATAAAGCGCAATTTCGCGCAGACGCGCTTCAGCGCCGGCCGGCACTGCCGGGTCAGCCGCAAGGAGCTGCAGCGCTTTTTCGGCATCCTCTTCCAGCGCTTTGGCACGTGCCTTGGCACCGTCGAGTCCCAAAAGTGAAACCCAGGTAGGCTTGTCGTCCTTGGCATCTTTGCCGGCGGTTTTTCCCAAAGTCATCGTATCCTGCGTGCAGTCGAGAATATCGTCCACGACTTGGAAGGCCACGCCGAGGGCGTCCGCATAAGCGGCAAGCCCCGCCTTCGCCTGATCTCCAAGCGCGGTCCAAATGCCCGACTGAGCGCCCATGAGGACGGCGGCCATGATCATGGCGCCCGTCTTCATCGCCTGCATTCGAGAGAGTTCAGCCGCTCCGGGTTTTTGCCCCACCATTTCCAAATCAAGCGCCTGGCCGCCGCACATGCCCCAGACGCCGGCGGCACGGGCCAAGGTCTGCACGAGACGCTGCGCGGCTTCGGGCGGCACCGAGGGCGACGACAGCACAGTAAAGGCCTCAGTCTGCAGCGCATCGCCCGCAAGCATCGCCATCGCTTCGCCGTAGCGCACATGCGTCGTGGCACGGCCTCGGCGGAGCGTGTCGTTGTCCATGGAGGGCATGTCGTCGTGCACGAGGCTATAGCTGTGAATCATTTCAAGCGCGAGCGCGGCGCGGTCAAGCACCTCCTCCGGCGCGCCTGATACGGTACCGGCGGCATAACAAAGCAGCGGCCGAATGCGCTTGCCGCCGCCAAGGAGCGAATACCGCATAGCCCCCACAAGACGTTTGGCACCGATGCCCGTCTGCGGCAGCATTTTTTCGGCAAACCACTCAAAGTGGCTGACACGCTCCTTCATCCATCGTTGGAACTCGAGTTCGGCGGCTGAGGTCGTCGGGATCGTCGACATGAGGGCTTTCTTCTATAAAAGGTTGTGCAGGACGCAGTGAGGGCGCTCCCTGGTTAAAAGGGAAGATCATCCTCATTGAGGGTATCGGCAGAAGGGATGGGGGCTTCAGAAGCGGAAGCGTCAGACGTTTGACGCTTAACCTCACCGTCCTCCACACGGATGCGCTCGATCGACTGACGGGCGCGATTGAGCTCTGCTCGGCAGCGCTTAAGCAGCTGCGCGCCGCGCTCATAACTCTTGACGCTCTGATCCAGCGTGGCATTGCCGGAGGCCATCTCAGCTGTAATGCGTTCGAGCTCGTCGAGTGCGTCTTCAAAGGAAAGCTTCTCGACATCTTCTGGAGCTGCTGCATTGGACATGACGAACCTGCGCTTGAGGTATTGAAAAACTCCTTCCGCAGAACATTCCAGAAGACTGGCCGCCGCCCGGAAAATCTACAGAGGTTCAAACGGTTCATTTTAGCCGCCTGAGATCCGCTGGAAAACCTTCCATAGCCTGCGAAGCTCTACTTTCTTCCGTAAGGATTTGATGTGACTGCCCAGGTTTAAACATTGTTCCAGATAGCCGCTCTTAGTTTACAAACATGAACGACCAAAGGATGCCTCTTCAAAGGCCGCCAAGCTCTCGTTTTCAGCCCATTGGCCTCAGATTTTTGCTTCTTTGCGACTCAAATCTATCAGTCTCATGCATTGCGTCTTTCATACTGCATTCAAAAGACAAAGCGAACGTCCTCGAAACGAAAGACCCCTCCCAAAACACGGCAGGTGAATCTGCAGGATCTGACAATGAAAACAACATATTTTCAGGCTGAATGCACATTCAAGCTGCCAGAACAACGGTTTAAACGTAGGGCATTTTACTTAGCTCGTCATTTGTTGTTGGCTTTCGCTCTGAAGAACTCCAAAATTCTTCAATCTTGATTCCGCATACAACGTATTGCACCTGTTCTCATAAACAGATGTCTAAGACATTTCCCCATGCAGTGCGGGTTTTCCGCAAATAGAAGAAATACGGAATCAAAAAACGTATTTGCGCCAGCGCAAACATCAACTCAAAAAATCTGTAAAGGAACACGGACAGATAGTGTGATAAATCAATAAGTTGAGATTTATTGACATTATTTACAAGATTTTTTAAGTATTAGTACGTATGTTTTAGGGCGATGTTTCAAACAATTTCACTTCCTATAATCGATTGAAGGCAGGCGGATGGAGTGCTCGTCCCTGCCCAAGCCGGTGAAGCTGTCCGGGAGGACCTGCACTGGAGCAGAAAACTCGAAGCGTCTAATTTTCTTCCAAAAAATCCGGCGCAGGAGAAAAAATATGGCATCCAAACCTAAACTCTCGCTCGCGTGGCAGATGATGATCGGCCTTGCGTTGGGCGTTGTGGTCGGCGCGTTTGTCGACTCAGCCTTCGCGCAGACCTACCTCCAGCCCCTCGGGCAGCTTTTCATTCGCTTGATCCGCATGGTGGTGGTGCCTCTGGTCATCGCCACGATTATTGCCGGCTGCGCCGGTATTGCCGACACCTCTAAGCTCGGCCGCGTTGCCGGCAAAGTGCTGCTCGTGTACGCCATCACCACGGCGTTGTCCGTCCTTTTCGGCATTCTCTTTGCCAACTGGATCCGTCCGGGCATTGGTCTTGATCTTTCGACCGACTCGCTGGTGGCCAAGGCGGTCACGGCGCCCAGCCTGACGACGACGCTTCTGGAGATCGTTCCGATCAATCCGATGGAAGCCATGTCTAAGGGCAGCATGCTGCAGATCATTTTCTTTGCGGTGATCTTCGGCTTTGGCCTTTCTGCGCTGGGTGAACGCGGCAAACCCGTGCTCACCTTCTTCGAGCTCGTCGGCGACGTGATGATCCGCGTGACGAACATGGTCATGCTCTACGCCCCGATCGGCGTGTTCGGCTTGATTGCCTTTACGGTTGCCCGTCACGGTCTCTCCGTGCTGCTGCCGCTCTTCTCGCTGGTGCTCACTTCCTTCCTCGCAACGTTCTGCCTGGTCTTCATCGTTCTGGTGCCGATGGTTGCACTGCTAGGCCGTACGCCTCCGGTGAAGTTCCTCAAGGGCATCTTCGAGCCGTGGCTCATTGCCTTCACGACTTGCTCGTCCGCAGCTGCTCTGCCGGCCAACTTAAAGGCCGCCCGCAAGCTCGGTGCGTCGAAGTCCATCGCCTCTTTCTCGATCCCGCTCGGCAACACCGTCAACATGAACGGTACTGCGGTATATATGGGCGTCTGCGCAGTCTTTGCGGCTGAAGTCTTCGGCATCCCGCTCTCGATCACCGATCAGGCCACCATCGTTCTGATGGGCGTGTTTGCGGCCGTCGGTACGGCTGGTGTCCCAGGTGCGGGTTTGATCATGACGACGATCGTCTTTACGCAGGTCGGCATTCCGCTCGAAGCGGTTGCACTGATTGCCGGCATCGACCGTATTCTCGACATGATCCGTACGTCCATCAATGTGGTGGGTGACGTGGCGAGCGCACTGGTTGTCACCAACCTCGAAGGCGACCTCAATAAGGAACCCTATCAGGAAGGCGAAGCCTAATCCTGCCGTCTGCGCCAGTGCGGAAGCTTTATGCGGCCGCACTGCTCAATGACGAAACGGTCCCGGTCTTCACTTTGGAGCCCGGGATCTTCTTTTTTGAGGAGACGCTGGGAGCAAATTCTTTGCCGTCTGTTGCAGAGTCATCAATCGATCTTCTGATGCGATAGGATGCGGCAGTGCGAAATGAATACTCGATGTCAGACGTAGGTATGCCTGCCATCCAACCCTTATTGAGGAAACCTTGCCATGCTGAAGAAACTGCTTCCTGCCCTTTGCTGCGCTTCACTTGCTGCCGGCTGCGCCTCCACCGCCACAACCGGCAGCAGCGCTGAGCCGCTCTCAGGCGAAAAACCCGCTCAACTCGCGGATCGTTCCTTCATGTGGGTTGACGGCGCCAGCGAAGACTGTGAACTCCCGCCCTCTATCCGCTTTGGCGCCGACGGCCGCATCTCTGGGCAGGCTGGCTGCAACCGCATGCTCGGCAGCTGGAAGCAGGACGGCAAAACGATCGATTTGGGTCAAATCGCCACGACGATGCGCTTGTGCGGTCCCGCCTTCATGGAAGTCGAGAAGAAATTCCTCAGCCTTCTTGGTGCGGCCAAGTACATCACGGCAGCGGCTGACGGAGAGGGCATTGTGCTTTGGAACGACAAGGGCGAGAAGCTCGTTGAACTGCTTCCAGAACGCGCAGGCAAGTGCGACTAAGTAAAAGCGCAGCTCTATCAAAAAACGCTCCGCGGATCTCAATCTTCGGAGCGTTTTTTTTTGCGGCCAGAGAATCGACGCTTTAATGCGCGTCGTTCCAGCTTGCCCCTACCCCCACATCAGCGATGAGCGGCACCGACAATTTGGCCGCGCCGGCCATGAGTTCTGGGAGTTTTTGCTTTACCAATTCAATCTCTTCGGCTGGTGCTTCGACAATCAGTTCGTCATGGACCTGCAGCAGAAGTTTCGCCTGCAGTTTTTCTGTCCGCAGCCATGCATCCACAGCGATCATTGCACGCTTGATGATATCGGCAGCGGTACCCTGCATGGGCGCATTGATGGCCGCTCGCTCTGCCGCAGCACGCACCATGGGGCGCGGCGCCGTGATGTCCGGTACCCAAAGACGGCGGCCAAAAGCCGTTTCCACATAACCGTCTTCTGCCGCCTGAGCACGAGTCTTTTCCATATAGCGCTTCACGCCGGGAAACTTATGAAAGTACTCGTCTACATAGGCTGCCGCCACTTGGCGATCCAGCCCCATCTGCTGCGCGAGGCCAAAAGCGCTCATACCGTATATCAGACCAAAGTTGATCACTTTCGCCATGCGGCGCTGATCCGGCGTCACTTGATCCAAAGGCGTGTGGAATACTTCCGCAGCCGTTGAGCGGTGAATATCTTCGCCGCGCGAAAAGGCCGAGAGCAATCCCGCATCCTGAGAAAGGTGCGCCATGATGCGAAGTTCCACCTGCGAATAGTCCGCGTCAATGACGGACCACCCTCGGCGCGCCGTAAAGGCCGTGCGGATGCGGCGTCCTTCGGGCGTACGGGTTGGAATGTTCTGCAAATTGGGGTCCATTGAAGAAAGCCGTCCCGTTACCGCCACAGCCTGACCAAAGGTGGTGTGAATGCGGCCGTCGCGATCGATCAGTGTCGGGAGCTTGTCCAGATAGGTGCTCTTCAACTTCGTGAGACGCCGATGTTCCAGAATGATTTTCGGCAGCGGATAGTTGAGCGCGAGTTCGCTCAGCACTTCTTCATCCGTTGACGGTGTTCCTGAAGCCGTTTTCTTCACGACCGGCAGCCCCTGTTCGGCAAAAAGGATCTGTGCGAGCTGCTTGGGTGAAGAGAGATTAAAGGGATGGCCCGCGGCAGCGTGCGCCTCCTCAACGAGCCGCTCAACCTCCACGCCGAGCTCCTTGGATTCCTGCGCAAGAAGGGAGGCATCCACCGTGATGCCCGCCGACTCCATCCGCGCCAAAACGCCGACAAGCGGCCGTTCGATGTCTTCGTAGACCCTCAGAAGCTTTTCGTCGGCCATGAGTCTCGCCTTGAGAACGGATCCGGCTGCGCGCAGCGCAGCTGCGGATTCCGCCAAGAAGCGCGCCGCATCTTCGGGCGGCGTCTCACGCCACCCGACGCGCTTGGCACCTTTGCCGGACACCTCGTCGCGAGTGGGAATGCGCCGGCGCAGTTCACGCGCAGCGATGCGCACCAAGTCATGCGACAGATGGGCCTCGAGCACGTAATCCATCAGCATCGCGTCATCGATCTGACCATTCACCGCTATGTGTTGAGCAGCGAGCACATGAATGGCAGCCTTCGCATCATGGAAAAGCTTCGGTGCATCACTTTCAAACCAAGGCTTCACGGCTTCGAAGATCTTGGCTGACGAAAGTTCAATGGTTGGCTGAACGACCCAAACGTCGAGCGGCGTAAAGGCAAAAGCCAAGCCGCCCAAATCAGCGTGCCGCGGCACGCCGTCCCAAAGCAAGGTGACCGCAGCGGGCTCATCGACTCCTTCGGCTGCCTGAAGACGGTCAGCCAGTGCTTCAAGATCCTCCGTGCCGGCCACTTCGCGGCACACCGTTTCATCGGGGTTTTCAAGATCTTCCGGCGCAGGACCTTCACGCGGAACTTCGAGTTTTTCACTTCTGCGGTCAAGGAGCGCTGCAGCCGGCACATCCCCTTTCGCTGCGGCCGACTTGACCGGAGCATCGGGAACGCCAAAGAGCGACGCTGAACGTGCCGCCGCATTGGAGGCTGCCGCTCCCTCGGCCGTCACCGCCGGCGCCAGCCCCATAGCGGCCAGTGCCTGAGCCCGGTCCAGCGTACGGCGGGAAATTTCCCAGCGGGCACAAAACGCTTCGAGCGCCGATTCCTCCGCCGGCACGGCCTTGATATCCGCAAGCGTCTCGGCGCCCGAAATCACGGCGTCGCGCTTAATCGTAACGAGTGCGACTGCTTCATCAATAAAGGGGAGCCCGGCGCGCAGATTTTCACCAATCTTGCCCTTCATGGTCGGTGCTGCCGCACGAATGGCATCTATGCCGCCGATTTCATTGATCCATTTGGCTGCAGTCTTCGGACCGCAGCTCTTGATGCCCGGGACGTTGTCAACCTTATCGCCCATGAGTGCGAGGTACGCAATCATAGATTCCGGGGGCACGCCGTATTTTTCAATCACGCCCTCGCGGTCGTAAAACTTAGAATTCATGGTGTTAAGGAGCACCACGTGGTCATCGACAAGCTGCGCCATATCCTTGTCGCCCGTCGCAACGACTGTGTCCACGCCTGCACGGACAGCCATGGCTGAAAGCGACCCGATGACATCGTCGGCTTCAATGCCTGGAACGATTAAAAGCGGCCAGCCGAGGGCTCGGACAATGCCCTGGAGCGGTTCAATCTGCGTTCTGAGATCCTCCGGCATCGGCGGACGGTTGGCCTTATATGCCGGATACATCTCGTGGCGGAAAGTTTTGCCCGGCGCATCAAAGATCACCGCCGCCCGATCGGCTTTCGAGAGGCGCGCAACATTGGCGAGCATGCCGAGAAAGCCCTTGATAGCGCCCGAGGGTTCGCCCCGCGATGTGGTGAGCGGGGGCAATGCGTGGTACGCACGAAAGAGATAATTGGAGCCGTCGATCAGAAGGAGCTTGGACATGGCGTTGTCGCCTCAAGGCGCAATACGAAGAATGACTGTTGAAAATAAACATTCTCCCATGCCGGGCGTTCTCAGGTACTCGCAGAGAACTGTTGCGGACTATTGCCGCCGGCGCTGCGAGTGTCCGCTACTATGTTTTTACGCATAGGAAATGGCACAATAGCTTCAAGAAGACTGTCGTTTCGCCGTTTTCCCTGATGGGATCGAAACGTCTCCAAAGGATTCACCATGAATAAGCTCATCATCCCCGGCGCACTCGCGCTGCTCCTTGCCGGAGCCGCTGCTGCCGCCCCCGGACTCGATGCCCCGCCGCCCTACGGCGGCGACGCTGAAGCTGTGCAGGCTGAGCCTCCGGCCCGAAAGCTCCCCCAGAAAGGAGCTCAGGAAGACATGTCCATTGCTCCGACTCAAGCCGACATGGAAAAGGCCCGCCGCGACCGCGAAGCTGGTCAGATTCCGCCGAAGAACAATGACAAGCGCACCAAAATTGAAGCGGTGCGTGATCCGAACAACCATGTCACCGAATACGTCGTCACACCGGGTTCGACCAAAATTCCCTATCGCATCGAAAACCAGGCTGATCGTCCGATCGATACGACGCCCGGCAAGAATCCGAGCGGTACGCTTGGCACGCCGAAATTCATTGAGTTTGGCTGGTAGATTTGAGCCTCTTTTGAGGCTTCTTTGAGGGAAGATGGGCGTCGGGGCCAATCGGAACCGGCGCCCTCTTCTACTGAACACTTTTCCTTTTTTCTTTTCCTCGGACCGCCCCCCAATCTGCCGCAGTCCGTTGGAGTGCTCCGCGCCCCATGTCATCCGCCTTTTCGCTCGGTTTCTCCTGGTTCAAGGATTCCTGCCGTACGCTCAAGCTCCAGCCGCTCGCCTACACCGGAATTGTCGTTTTTTCGCTCCTGATGAGCGGACTGCTCTCGAGTCTGCCCCTTATCGGCACGCTGCTCGCCAGCCTCTGGATGCCTTTTGCGAGCGTGCTCACCGGCTTTGCCGCGCGTGACGTGCTCGCCGGCCGCACACCCGTTTATTTCACGCTGATCGCCATCTTCCGCGACAAGGCTTCGCGCTGGCCGCTCCTTGCGGTCGGCATTCTGGCGAGCATCTGGATGGAGCTCGACATGCTCGTCTTTCAGATGATGGGCCAGGCGGATCTGGCTCAGTGGAAAATCACGGCTGAGGGCGTCGACGTTGAGTCCATTGCCGCCCACTTCCCCGTGGGCGCTTTTCTCACCGCCTTTGCCCTTTATCTGCCGCTTCTCCTGATGACGCTCTTTGCGCCGCTCCTTATCGTGCAGAACCGCCAGAGCGTCATCAAAAGTCTTTTTTATTCGTTTTTCGGCACGCTGCGTTCGCTCGTGCCGTGTTTGGTCTGGCTCGTCTGCGTAGCGGCACTCGCTTTCGTTATTTTTCTGACGATCGAATCCATTTCCATTGCGGCGGGCGGCCTCATGTTCTTCACCTTTATGGCGCCGATCCTCATTGCCCTCATTTCTGCCGTCTGCCAAGCTGGCATCTGGGTGATGTTCCGCGACATCTTCGCCTCAAGCCGGCCGGACGGTGAAATGCCGACCGACCTGGATTCCGATCAAGCGCCGCCCGCTAACGGCATCTGACTGAAGTAAATACTTTCCCCATATCCGAGGCGTGAGTAAACACTGCTCACGCCTCATTTTTTTCGAGTTCGGCAAAGAGCGTTTCTTCACGAGCGGCAGCTGCAGAACCGCCATCACCGCTCACCGAGAGCCCCAGCAGACGGACGCCCGCCGCCGGCACCTCAATGGCACGAAGGAGCTCCAGACCCGCGGCGGCAAGACGTTCAGCGCCGACAAACGGCATCAAATCCGTGCGGCTCTTCGTTTTCGTAGTGAAGTCAGCAAAGCGGATCTTAAGGGTAAGCGTTCGACCGATAAAGCCATTTTTATTTCTGCGCTTTTCAAGTTCGACCGCAATATCGCAGAGTGCCGCTGCAAGACGCTCGGGGTGCTTCAGGTCATCGACAAAAGTTTCTTCGCAGCCCACACTTTTACGTTCTCTAAAAGGCCTCACTGGCCGCAAATCAATGCCGCGGGCAAACTTATAGAAGATGGATCCGACAGCGCCAAACTGGTCAGTCAGGCGGCGAAAGGAGAGCTGCCGCAGCTCCCAGCCATTCGTTACGCCGATTCCGCGAAAGCGCTTGGCCGTTGCCGGTCCTACGCCCCAGAAGGCTTCAATCGGCAGGGCATCAATGAAGCTTTGCGCCCGATCGGGATGAATCGTGCAGAGCCCGTCAGGTTTACGCCAGTCTGAAGCAATTTTGGCGAGGAACTTGTTGTAGGAAACGCCTGCACTCGCCGTCAGGCTGGTTTCCCGCAGAATGTCCGCTTTGATGCGGCGAGCGACTTCCGTGCCGGTTTCGATGCCAAGTTTGTTGTCCGTGACGTCGAGGTACGCCTCATCGATTGAAATGGGCTCCACAAGATCCGTATAACGGTGAAAAATGGCCCGAATCTCTGCCGAAACCTCGCGGTAGCGGCTCATGCGGCCCTCTACGAAAATGAGGTGTGGACAGAGCATTTTGGCCTTTGAGCTCGGCATGGCACTGTGTACGCCGTAGGGTCTTGCCTCGTAGCTCGCCGTTGCCACGACCCCGCGGCGGTCAGCATGCCCCACTGCGATGGGTTTGCCGCGAAGCTCCGGCCGATCACGCTGCTCCACTGACGCGTAAAACGCATCCATGTCCACATGAACGATGCGGCGCGAAAGGTCGTTTTGAAAAAGCGGGTCGGCGGTGTGCATACAAAAAAGATTCCGGCATTCTTAATGATTTTATAGACCCCATATTCACCGAAGCGAATGCTCAGCCGTACAACTTCCGTCAGCTGCTGTAAGACAAATGTCTAAGCAGTTTTTTTAAATGGCCTGATAGAGTGAATATTGCTATGAATATTTCCGTCCTCTGCGCCCTGGTCGTTTTACACGATATGCGCGCCTTCACCTCCTCCTATTACGCGTATCCGCAGCGGCGGATGCGCTCGTGAGGTCGTGGACAGAAAAACCAGACATCAATCGAAGAGATCCGCCGCGGACCAAGTTCCTCGAGCGGATTTTTTTATGGTCTGCCGCTGCTCTTCTAAAGCATCTTCTGCAGCCTGAAGCACCCTCTCGAACGACTTGAACCGCCCTTTCTTTCAACTCAGTTATTTCGTTCAAGTTAGGAGCTTCACAATGACTTCACTCCATCCCGCCCAGCATCTCACCTTCTCACGCCGGTCTGCGGCAGCTCTTGCCGCTGCAGTGCTCTTTCTGGCCGGCTGCGGTGAGGAAGCGAAAACCACCGCTGCCGATGCCGCAGCAGCGTCAAAAACAACTCCCGCTCAGCAGGCACCCATTCCCGTCGGTGTTGTGCAGCTCGTTGAACATGAAGCGCTTGACGCTACAGTCAAAGGCTTCATTGATGAACTTGCCGCCCGCGGCTTTAAAGACGGCGAAAACATCCGCATTGATCACCAAAATGCGCAGGGTGATCAGGCGACCTTGGCCAATATCGGCACCCGTTTTGTTTCCAATAAATCCCAGCTGATCTTTGCCTCATCGACGCCTGCTGTGCAGGCCATGACTCGAGCAACCAAGACGATTCCTGTCGTTGCCACTGCCGTCACGAGTTTTGAAGCCGCCAAAGTCGTGAAATCCGATGCTGCGCCGGGCGGCAATGTTACCGGCGTCTCGAACCTCTCACCCATTACTGCTCAGCTCGATCTTCTCGTTGAAATCGCTGCGCTCACGCCCAACACTGCCAAAACCAAACCGATCGGCGTCGTCTTCAATCCGAGTGAAGTGAATGCTCAGTTCCAAGTTGACCGCTTCAAGGCTGCGGCAGAGAAACTCGGCATCGAGGTTCTGACAGCTTCGGCTTCCTCTGTCAATGATGTGCCTCAGGCACTCAATTCCCTCAAGGGCAAGATCTGCGGCTTTTGGTTCCCCACCGACAATGTCATTGCTTCAGCCGCAGCCACGGTCGCTAAGGTTGCCGCCGAAGCCAAGCTTCCGGTCGTAGCGAGCGACTCCGCACTTGTTCGCGCGGGTTCTCTGGCTTCTATTTCAGTCGACTACTACGAGCTCGGCCGCATGACCGGAGCCATGGGAGCCGACATTCTGGAAGGCAAGAAAACGCCGGGAGAAATTCCAGTCGGTTTCCAGACTGCACAAAAGCCCTTCATTAATCTGAAGGTTGCTCAATCGATTGGATTAGAGCTTCCGCAGGCCCTCCTTGAACGATCCAACGTTCAAAAATAAGGACTTTCCGGCTTCGTCCTAAAGCGGTTCGCGCATATTTACAGCCTTAACCCCGCCGCTCCAACCATTGAAAACTGCCCGCCGCTCCTTGCCGCCGACGTGCGGCGGGCAGCCTTTCTCCAATCTGCGCTTGTCAACAAACGGCTGACCAGTAGACACAATGTCAGTCACTAGGCATTCGCACAGCAAGAAAAAAAAGGATAGAATTCACGGCTTCAATCAGTCCGGCCCTGTGCTTCATGCGCTCTCAGGCCGGTTTTTGTTCTGAACTGGAGCCTCTTTCATCATGCCTCATGTTGTCTGCGAAGCCTGCATCGGCTGCAAGCGTACCGACTGCGTGGACGTCTGCCCGGTGGACTGCTTCCGGGAAGGTCCGAATTTCCTTGTGATCGATCCCGATGAGTGCATCGACTGTGCCGTCTGCATTCCGGAATGCCCGGAAGCCGCGATTTACGCAGAGGAAGACGTGCCTGAGGATCAGAAGGAATTCATCGAACTCAATGCCGAGCTCGCCCGTGAATGGCCCTCGATCACTCACCGCAAGCCCTACGCCGACGATGCTGACGAATGGCGCGGCGTCCCCAATAAAATTAAGTTCCTTAAAAAAACCTGGGACTAAGCCGTTCGTATAGCCCGCCCAAGCGCGGGCTTTTTCTTGCTTAAAATCTCCGCATCTTGAATTTTTGTCCGGTGCGGACTTCGGCAGCCCGTCAAGAATGTTTCTGTCCCTATTTGGAAAACATCTTCAAGTTCTTGACGAAAGCGTGAACCCCTTTGTGCGAAACGCACATTCGCGGCTGCCGTCGATCCCCATGCCCGGACCAAAGGCTTTTCCAATATGCAGACCATCAAGCTTCTGAGCCGCCGCAAGGCAGCTCCCACGCTCTTTGTCCTTGAATTTGAACGTCCCGCTGACTACAGTTTCCGCGCCGGGCAGTTCGCCCGTCTCGGAATGGAACTTGAACCCGGCGCAGCGCCGGTTATCCGCGGTTATTCCATTGCCTCTGCGCCGGAAGCTCCGACACTCGAATTTTTCATTACTGCCGTTAAAGACGGCAAACTCTCCCCGAAAATCACCGCACTCGAACCCGGACAGTCCGTCCTGCTGGACGGCCCCGCCGAAGGCAGCCTGACGCCGGACCGCATTCCGGGCGGCAGCACTCTGTGGCTCCTCGCCACGGGATCGGGCCTCTCGCCATTTGCCTCGATGCTTCGCTCGGAAGCCTTCTGGGCCGCCTGGAAAGATGTGGTGCTGGTGCTTTCTGTGCGCCAAATTGAAGAGGCAGTCCTCGCCCGAGAACTCGTCGCCGCTCTGCCGCTTGAGCGCCGTCCCAAACTCATCGTGACAACGACCCGCGAGACGGATCCTGCTCGATTTGGCGACCTCACTGGGCGCATTCCAACCCTCATCGCTTCGGGCGCACTGGAAGCGGCTGCTGAACGCCAAATTACTCCCGAAGAGAGCCGCGTTCTCCTCTGCGGCAATCCGGATTTCATCGCCGCCGCTCGAGCTGAACTCAAGCTCCGCGGGCTCGTATCCCCGCGCTTTGGCAAACCCGGCCAGCTTGTCGTTGAAAATTTTTGGTAATCCGTTCTTCAAAACCATGACGCTTCCTCCTCTGAGACCCTCGGCACAGGCCATTGACGATCTGCTGCCGCAGACCGAATGCCGTCAATGCGGCTTCGACGGCTGCGCCGCCTATGCGCAGGCCGTTGCTGACGGATTGGCTCCCATCAACCGCTGCGCCCCGGGCGGCGCACGCGGCATTGCGGAGCTCGCCAAAGCAACGGGCTTGCCCTTCGTCGCCCTCGACCCTGAATACGGCACGGAGATGCCGTTTGCCCGCGCGCAGATTCGTGCCGAAGAATGCATCGGCTGCTCCTGGTGCGTCCGTGCCTGCCCAACCGATGCCATCGGCGGCTCGCCTAAACACCTGCACGCCGTTCTGGAAGCTCGCTGCACGGGCTGCAGTCTCTGCGCTCCGGCCTGCCCCATGGACTGCATTGACTTCGTTGAAGTCGGCCGCGAATGGACGCGGGAGGATGCCCGCAAAGCAAAACGTCATCACGAGGAAGCCTGGTCGCGGCGCATCCGTCAGGCAGCCTTGGAGGACGCCCGTCTTGCACGCCGACGCGAAGCAGCGTCTAACGTACCGGCAGAGGCCGCTGCTGCCGCTGCGGCCGCCGCCAAGAAAAACTTCATGGCGGACATTCTGGCGCAGGCTCGTGCACGTTCCCGCCAATAAAATGATTTGTGACGGCTCCGAACGCTGAATCTTCGGAGCTGCAGCAAGGAGACCGACCCATTATGTTCTCCGCAAAAAACCGAGAACCCTTCATGGCGGCACTGGCCGCCTTGAACCCCAATCCCAAAAGCGAACTCAACTATTCAACGCCCTTTGAGCTGCTCGTTGCCGTGATGCTTTCTGCGCAGGCAACGGACAAAGGCGTGAATCTTGCAACCGCAAAACTCTTTCCGGTCGCCAACACGCCGCAGAAAATCCTCGATTTGGGGTTGGATGGTCTCATCCCCTACGTTCAGACGATTAATCTTTACCGCACCAAGGCACAGCACCTCATTGAGGCCTGCCGCATCCTGATCGATCGGTTTCACGGTGAAGTACCCCGCACCCGCGATGAGCTCGTCAGTCTTCCCGGCGTCGGCCGCAAGACGGCCAATGTTGTCATGAACGTCGCTTTCGGCGAGCCGGCCATTGCTGTGGACACCCACATCTTCCGCGTCTGCAACCGCACGGGCTTTGCGCCGGGGAAGACCCCCGCGGAAGTGGAAGAAAAACTGCTCAAAGTAGTGCCTAAAGACTATCTGCTCAATGCCCACCACTGGCTTTTGCTTTTTGGGCGCTATATCTGCAAAGCGCGGAATCCGGAATGTATCCGCTGTCCGGTAGCTGAGTACTGCAGCGCGCCGGAAAAGACTGAAGCGCTCGCCAAAGCTGCTGAAGAAGCGGCGGATTTAAAACCCGGATCCCCCGCCAAAAAGCTGAGAGCGAAAAAAAAGCCAACGCTCCCCGAGGCCAAATCCAACGATCGTTCGGTTTAAAGCTGCTGACTGCATGCTGTGAAATTTGGGCCGCAGCGATTACTCGCTGCAGCCCAATGGATGGATCACATTGCCGAGAGCCTTCGCAAAAAAGCTGCGGCAAAACGATCTGCAGTTACTTCAGCGTCGCCGCGTTCGTACCTGCCGTACGGCCAAAGACCATCACGTCGGCAATGGCATTGCCGCCCAAGCGGTTCGAGCCATGAATGCCGCCCGTGACCTCACCGGCGGCGTAGAGACCCGGAATCACCTTGCCGTCAACGCCGATAACCTGCGCCTTGGTGTTGATTTCCAAGCCGCCCATCGTGTGATGCACCGTCGGAACTTTGCGGCAGGCATACCACGGGCCGCCCGTCAAAGTCTTGTCGTCCTTGTTATTGGCTACGAAGCCGAGCGGATCCTTAGCCTTGCCTTCCACGACGGCGTTGTAGCCCGCAACGCTCGCCTCGAGCTTCTTGGGATCCATGCCGGTCTTCTTGGCAAGTTCGTCGAGCGTCGGTGCAGCAACAACGGATCCCAGCGCAAGCATGTTGCGGATGGTGGCGCCGTTGGCATCTACCCAGTCTTCGCTCGGATAACGCTCATGGTTCACGACAATCCAATACGTTCCCTTGGGCTGCGCAAAGATGGCCTTGGCGAGCACATCGCGTGCGGCGCCTTCGTTCACGAAGCGGCTGCCTTCAAGATTGACGAAAATACGATTGCGCCCGGAGGTGCGGATGTTTTCCATCAGGCCCGTGCCCGGCGTGCCGCAGGGGTGGATCTGAATATCATCCAATCCAATCAGTGCAGCCCCAACTTTCTTGCCCATCACGAGACCGTCGCCCTGAGCCGCTTTGGCCAAGTTCGTGCAACCGATGGATTTATCGAGCTTCACGTCCTTCCATACGCCCGTATTAAATTCCTGACGCATCTTGATATTGGCGCCAAAGCCGCCGGTAGCGATCACGACTGCACCGGCATCCACGGTAATCTTGCGGCCGAAGTTCTCAGCCATCACACCCTTGATCCGGCCGTCAGCCTTGATGAGATCGGTCACCTTGGTGTCCGTCATCACTTTGATGGCGCCGTTGGTTTCACCGATCACCTGCTCAAACGTGCGAATGTAGGTGTTGCCAGAAGGAGTGGCCGGATAGTGGCTGCGCTGCCAAAGAGCGCCCGTGGCCGTACCGATCTCATCCTTAAACTTGACGCCGAGGTCTTCGAGCCAATCGACCGAATTCATGGAGTTTTCGGTGAGGTAATGCACCAATGCGGGTGTGCCCTTGTTGTGGCCGCCCTTGATCGTTTGGTCATAGAACTTAGCAACGCTGTCCTCAATGCCCTGACGGCCCTGACGAACCGGGTCAACCGCGTTAAGCGCACCTTCGCTCACATTGGTCGAGCCGCCCACAAAACCCAGTTTCTCAAGGACGAGAACGTGCTTGGCACCGGCCTGATAGGCCGAGATGGCTGCCGCAAGACCGGCTCCGCCGCCGCCCACGACGACCACATCAGCCTGATACTTGGCTTCAACGGCCGGATGCTGCTCAACATGCTTCGTGAGCGCCGTCATATCGCCGCCCGCCTGCTTCAGGCAGTCCTTGACGCCCTGCATCAGCGCAAAGCTCGAAATCGTAGCGCCTGTCACGGCATCCACGCCCACCGACTGATGATCGAGAATTTTCTTGCTCACAATGTCGAGCGCAACTCGGCCGACGCCGATCGTCTCAAGATTCTTGGAGTAGTCGATCTTTTCGATGCGGTTCTTCCCGACGGTCACCTGCACGGTGAGCGGCGCATTGTGGCCGTTGACCTGTGCAGTATAAGTGCCGGGTTTGAAGGTGCTCGGCGCGGTCTGAGCCGCTTCGCTCGCTGACGCCATTCCGGAAACACCCATCAATGCCGCGGCAGCGGCAAACGCCACCGCTTTTAATTGCATGCTTTTACGCATTATTCCTCCCTTCTCTGTGATCCATCGACGGCGCAGGAGGCGCCGTTCTTTTCATCCGCAGACCACAGAAGCGTGAGCATCGGCGCTGCCGATACTCAACTTTTGCGAGGCTAAGCAGAACCCTTCGTACTCAACAGAGGGATTAACGCTTAGGGTGAAATTTGTACTACTTGAAAACAAAAATGCTTACAAGCATCATATACATATCACGACAATATTGTTCGCGTCAGCGCAGCTGACAGCGCTTCAGTTCAGCGGGCGGCGTCTGAAAAAAAGGATGCGAACGGGAGGAAAGCAGACAAGGATTCTGAAGCTCCTGAGGCTTTAAGCGAACGGCCCAAAGAAACGCTCCGAGCGTTTTAGTTTTCTTTGCGTTTTGGCGGAGATCACTCAGCTTCAGTACCGCAACGCGATCGGTCTGAGGATCCACGGCCGCAAACCGCCCTTCTCCGAGCCAAATGCCGGTGGACTGCGGTTCATCGTGCTCACCAAAGAACACCAGATCTCCGGCTTTGAGCTCCGCGCCGTCTCGCTCGCCCGAGAGCGGTGCGCCCAAACGTGCCAGGCGATCGATGTCGGCAGGAGCCAGGAGGTCATGCATGCGAAGCACCACGACGGGAAGCGGCGCGCCTAAGACTTCGGCTTTGCTGCCGACCAATCCTTCGGCTGAAGCCGCAAGCGCCTTGAGATAGGCCGATGGGCTGCTGCGGCGAAGCTCCTCTTCGCGCTGCTGCCATGCAGAGACATCCTCCAGCGCCGTGCCTGCCGCCTTGGCCTTGCGGCCGTCGGGCAAAAGCACCTCCCAATAATCGGGCTGATGTTCGAGCTGATAGAGCTGAATGCCCGCTCCGGCAAAGACAAGAGCATCACCGTTTTCCGGGCGAAGTTCTGTGTTTGGCCGGCGCATGACTGCGGCAGTCTGACGATTCCAAGACACAAATGCCATGTCATTCTTGAGCGCCAGCCAACTTTCTGAAATCCATCCGAGCCGGCCGTCCAGGCACTGGACCAGTGCCCAGCCCGGGGCCTCTGAAGCGGTCGCCGAAGTCCGCTTCAGGATTCTCACCCGCTCTCCCAAAACGACTGTGCGCACCGTCCGCTCTGTACGGCCTGCCGTTTTCGGATCAAGATCCATGAGTTCGGCGCTGCCAACTTTCACAATACCCCAAGTCATCAAATCCAAAGACTTCGGTTCGGGCACTTGATCCACGGCAGACTCAAACGACAATCCTTGGCGAGCAGCGGCCGCAAAGAACTTAGCGAGCAGCGCGGGTTCTGCTGATATCCCCGCAACAGCAGCCGCTCCGGGAAGCCGGGAAACCGCAGGACCAAACTGAAGCGCCAAAAGATCCACTCGATAGTCGAGCGCTTCGGCGTCCGCAAAATGCTTCCAAAGCGCGGCAGCGCGCTCTTCGGAAGGGGCCTCTCCCGGCGCCGGTACGTTGGCCGCGTAGTCCGCCGAAACGGAAGGCTGAGCAGCCGCGCAGGCTGATTCACTCCCCAAACCGGCAAGTGCCAGCGTCAGCAAAAGCCCGCCCAACATAAAGCGGGAGTCCGCGCTCGATCGGTTTGAAGCAAAAGCCATATTCGTTCTCCAGCGCCTTGAGTCTTCCGTCATTTTCGGATAAAGATTTTGGAAAAACAGCCTTCAATCAGCTGATTTCGCGGGCAGCAGCCGGCAGCAGCAGCGTCACGCGCGTGCCGCCGATCGGACTTGCCCGCTCTACCTTTACTTCCGCACCGATGCGGGCTGCACGCTCGGCCATGATCGAGAGGCCGACATGCTGTCCCTTGCGAGCCTCCACCACGTCGTTGTCGATGCCAACGCCGTCGTCAACGATGCTCACCTTAAGGTCGTCGTTATTTTGGATCGTCACGGTGACACTGGTGGCCTGAGCATGTTTACGCACATTGGAGAGCGCTTCCTGAATGATGAAGATCACCTGAAGCTTCTGGCGAGGCGTGAGCTTGGGGCCGTCGCCCGTTGCCCGCAGACGCGCTGAAACATGAGACTGCCCCTCAAAACGGTCAATCACAGTCTGCACGCCCTGAAGGAAGCCTTCGCTGTGCACGCGTTCACGGAAATTAAGGAGCAGCTCCCGCACATCCTGATAGCACTCCTGCACACCCGTCTGAATGGCCGAAAGCGACTCGTCGCGAAGCGCATCATCTTTATTTTTGATGGCTTCCGAGAGGAACTGCACCTGCAGATTAAGGTACGAGAGCGCCTGCGCAATCGAATCATGCAGCCCCTGGGCCAGAAGCTGACGCTCCTGCACCACCGCAAACTGTCGTTCACGCTCAATTAGGCGCTGATTGTCAATAGCCACGCCCAAATGCGTCGAGAAGCTCTCGAGAAGCTGAATCATCTGCGAGGAAAGTTCCGGCGCATCCCGGAAAAGCAGCATGTAGACGCCGATAGACTCCGAAACACTTCGGACCTTAAAGCAATAGGCCGTTGAGAACCCCGCACGAGCAAGCACGACGGCGAGCGGCCGCTGATCATTTTCAAGCCGCACGCGCACCGGATAATTTTTTTGCAGCACCGTACGGCTGATGGAATCCTCAAAAGCCATTTCCGCGGCTTCATGAATATCGCTCGGCCTCAATCCGCTCGCCGCAGCAATATTGACCGCTCCCTGCTTGGCGTCGACCAATGTCACGAGACACGCATCTGCTTCGGTATAGCGCACGATGCGTTCGACAAACCCCTCCGTCAGCTCCTCCATGCCGCGCTGCTGTGAGAAGAAGGATGTGATTTCATAAAGCTGCGCCAAATGACGATTCTTTTCCTCGACAGAAGCCGTCTTTTCGGCCACTTTCTGCTCAAGGTTGTTGTAGAGGTCTTCCAGTCGATCCGCCATGCGATTGAAGCCCTGAGCAATGCGCCCGATTTCGTCTTCGCTTCGAGGCGTCACGCGCGCCGTCAGATCTCCGCCGGAGAGTCGGTTGATGCCTTCGCCGAGTTCATTGATGGGACGAATCACCCAGCGCCAGAGGAGAAGCATAATCGCAAAGAGACTGCCGATCGCCAGCACAATCAGGAGCATCTGCAGATAGCGAAGCTGCCACAAATACCCGCTTCGCCACTCTTCAATGCGGTGCGCAAGATTCGTTGCTTCATCCAGAAAACTGCTGAGTGCATACTCGTCAACAGGCTTCCCAAGCTCTCTCGCACGCACAAACATGGGTTCGATACTGCCGCGCCAGCGCCCTTCAAGGAGGTCGAGCTTGTCGGCAATATCGGGCTCTCGCGGTAGCAGGAGCGGCTTCCAGCTGTCGCCGCTGCGAACGTTCTTAAAGCCGTCGAGCATCGCCTGAAGTTCTTTGTCGAAATCGAGCCGCGACGAGCCCGTCTGCGAAAAATACGCTGCTCTATAAGCATGAAGGCGCAGTTCGCCCACTGCGTATTTGGCCGATGCGCTTGCCTCAAGTTCCCAGTTAACGAGCATCGTCCAGGCAATCGACCCGGAAACAAAGCTCACCCAAAGAAGCGTGAGAACGAGAAGACGAGCCGAAAGGCTTTTAAAGTACTTCAGGATGAACATGAGGCGCTGCGCCGAGCCCTGCGGCTCGGCGGGAATTGTAGATTGGCACAAACCGCAGATTAGATAAGCGTTGGATCTTCGTCCACCACTTCAAGCGTCAAACCGTCGTCTGTCTTAACGCTGTCGGACGGAGCTCCGCCAGCTGTGTCCGACCCATCCGCGGAATCCGTTGATTCAAGGGACAGCCCCACAATATGTTCGGCCTTCCAAGAGAGCGCAAGCACCTTGCCGCGGCGGGCACGATGGAGCGTTGCGCCGCTCAGGATGCGCTTGGAAATCTGCGCCTCTCGCGCTTTACCGCCTCGGCCGGTGCCAGTAACGATTGCCCCGCGGTCATCAACCAGCGCGACAGATACAAGCGATTCGCCCGTTTCAAGCGTCATGAAGCTCATACCTTTGCCGCCGGAGGCCGTCACGCGCACTTCTTTCAAGGGGAATACCAAGAGTCGATTGGACGACGACAAGCAGGCAATGAGCTGCTCGCCCTGCGCCGCTTTAAGGGGCAGTTCAATCGGCGGCAGAAGCGACTCGCCTTTGCCTAACGTTACGAAATCGCGGCCGGCCTTTAAACGCGTCGACACGTCCGAAGCCTTCAGCACCATGCCCTTGCCGCCGGAAGTCACAATCACCGCAGCGGCATTCGGATCCGCCGAAATCCAGCCTGCCGGCTGAGCGCCTTTAGGCAAATCAACGAAGGCCGAAAGCGGCGAACCATCGCCGCGGCCGCCCGGCAGTGCGGAGACGGCAAGCGTATAGACGCGGCCCGCCTGATCCAAGAACGAAATCTGACTGCTCGAACGGCACTCAATCGTCGCTTCGAGTCCGTCACCCGTCTTAAAGCTCATGAGCGAGCAGTCGTGACCATGACCCGTACGGGCGCGCAGGAAGCCCTTGCGGGAAATGACGACCGTTACGGGTTCATCCGCCGTCTGCACTTCGTGCACCGCCTGTTCGGCCTCTTCAACCACCGTTCGGCGAGGATCGGCAAAACTCTTGGCTGCCGCTTCAATTTCCTTGGCCGTCTGACGCTTCAGTGCGCCGTCACTGCCGAGAATTTTCTCGAGTCCGGCACGTTCTTTGGCTAGCTGCGCGAGCTCTTTCTCAATGGCAATGGCCGCCAAGCGAGCAAGCTGCTTCAAGCGAATTTCAAGGATATCGTCGGCCTGACGGTCCGTGAGGCCAAACTCTTTGATGAGATCGGCCTTCGGATCATCTGCATTGCGAATAATGGCAATCACGCGGTCAATATTGAGGAGCACAAGCGACCGACCTTCCAACACGTGAATGCGGTCGAGCACCTTCTCCAAACGCGCCTCTGAACGCCGGCGAACGACCGCCAGCCGAAATGCGATCCAATCCTGCAGAATTTCGAGCAGGCCTTTTTGCCGGGGCTTGCCGTCCAGTCCCAGCATCACAAGGTTCACCGGCACATTGCTTTCGAGGTCGGTTTCCGAAAGCAGGTAGTTCACGAACTCATCGCGATCGACCTTGCTCGTCTTCGGTTCAAACACAAGGCGCACGTCGACGGACTTGCCCGACTCGTCGCGCACATTGTCGAGCAGCGAAAGCATCGCGCTCTTGGCCTGCTGCTGCTTGGCCGAAAGCGTCTTTTTATCCTTCTTGGGACGCGGATTTGAAATCTGCTCAATGCGGTCCAGAATCGAACGCGCAGAAGCTGCCGGCGGCAGCTCATCAATCACGAGCTGCCACTGACTGCGCGCCAGATCTTCAAAGTGCCAGCGAGCACGAACACGGAGCTTGCCGCGTCCCGAACGGTAGATGGCGCGTATTTCATCCTTAGGCGTAATAATCTGACCGCCGCATGGGAAGTCCGGAGCCGGCATCAGCTCCAGGATTTCGTTTAAATCTGCGTCGGGATTCTCCAAAAGCCGCACGCAGGCCGCAGCGACTTCGCCCAGATTGTGCGGAGGGATCTCGGTTGCCATACCAACAGCAATGCCCGACGAACCGTTCAGCAGCACAAACGGCAGCTTGGCAGGCAGCTCCACCGGTTCCTGAAAATTGCCGTCGTAATTGGGCTGAAAATCTACAGACCCCAGATCCACTTCTTCGAGCAAGAGCTGCGAAATGGGCGTGAGACGGGTTTCCGTATAACGCATCGCCGCTGCCGAGTCGCCGTCGCGGGAACCGAAATTACCTTCCGCCACAAGGAGCGGATAGCGAAGCGAAAAGGTCTGAGCCATGCGCACCAGGGCGTCATACACCGACTGGTCACCGTGCGGATGATATTTGCCGAGCACGTCACCCACAATACGGGCGCTTTTGACGCTTCTGCCCTCAAATTTCAGCCCCATCCGGTACATGTCTATCAGGATGCGGCGCTGGACAGGTTTTTGCCCGTCAGTCACTTCCGGAAGCGCTCGGCTCTTCACCACCGACATGGCGTATTCAAGATAAGCCTGTGAAGCATAGCGGGCAAGCGTGAGCGCCCCGTCCTCTTCGGCCGGACCGACTGTAGCTGCACCGACAGCCATCTCTTCAGTAGCGGCTTCCTCGGGTGATTCCTCAAGAGCATCGTCTGGCGATGGAGCAGCATCATCAGCATCGAGCTCCTCCGTTTCCGGCGGTTCAGAGCCGTTTGGCTCCTTTGCCGCCTCCGGCGTTTCGGGAGCCTCTGCCGCATCGTCGTCCGCAGCCTTTTCCTGAATCGCCTGAGCCCCTTGAGACTGCTTAGACGGATCCAGTTCCGGCACATCAGCATTCAAGTCGCCAAAAAGGGAGTCGTGCTCAAAATCGTCTTTCTTCATGCTTCATACAGACGGGTTCGTCAATGCCGCCCCAGTCTTTCACTTCTTTCGTTTAACCGCTTTTTCGGGACCGTTTTTAAACATCGAGCTCTGCTCGGTCACCATAGGCTTCCATCCAGAGGCGGCGCCCCGTCACCTGACGTTCCCCCATCAAGGTTTGCATGACCGTTCGGGTATCCGCTTCGGAAATACTGCCGAAAGCAACGGGGAGGAGCTTCCGCGTATCGGGAGCCAGCGTTGTCTCCGCGAGCTGCTCAGCTTTCATTTCACCCAAACCCTTAAAGCGTGAAATGGAGAGCTGCTCCTCGGTGAATCCCTCCTTTTTGAGAGACTCCAGCGTGCGCGACAGTTCGCGCTCGTCCAGACAATAGATCTTGCGATCGGGTTTGCGGCCTTTCTTCGGCGCATCAACGCGAAAGAGCGGCGGCATGGCGACATACACGTGACCCAATTCAATAAGCTTCGGAAAGTGCTTCAAGAAGAGCGTCAGAAGGAGCACTTGAATGTGAGAGCCGTCCACGTCCGCGTCGGACAAGATGCAGATCTTTCCATAACGCAGCCCCTTCAAATCCGGATCACCGTCCCGATGATGCGGATCCACCCCGATGGCGAGCGCAATGTCATGAATCGTGTCGGAACGGAAGAGTTCGCCGCCCTCGACTTCCCAGGTATTGAGGATCTTGCCGCGCAGCGGCAGCACAGCCTGAAATTCCTTGTCGCGCCCCTGCTTAGCGGAGCCGCCGGCTGAATCCCCTTCAACGATGAAGAGTTCGTTGCGCGTAATGTCGCTTGACTCACAGTCGGTGAGTTTGCCCGGCAATACCGCCACCGTGCTTGCGCGACGGCGCTCGTATTTCGCAGCCTGACGCTGACGCGCCTGTGCCTGCGAAATGATGTGTTCAACGAGCTTTTTGCCTTCGTCGGCATGGTCATTCAACCAGAATTCAAACTGCGGACGTACGAACCCGCCCACGAGCTTCACTGCATCACGGCTCGTGAGTTTTTCCTTCGTCTGTCCTTGAAACTGGGGATCGAGCGACTTTGTTGAAAGTACAAAATTAACGCGCGAAAAGACGTCTTCGGCGAGAATTTTCACGCCCTTTGGCTGCAGCCCATGGGCATCCATGAAAGCACGGACAGCTTGAAAGAGGCCGTCCTTCAATCCCGCTTCATGCGTGCCGCCCTGCGGCGTCGGAATGAGGTTCACATAGCTCTCGCGCGTGAGCGGTCCTTCAGCCGTCCACACCACCACCCAAGACGCGCCTTCACCCGGCGAAAAGCTGTCGGAATCTTCACCAGCAAAGCCTGAAGCTTCAAACGGCTCAATAAGACTATCGCCCTTGATTTCCGAGAGCAAATATTCCTTTAAGCCTCCCGAATATTTCCAATGCGCTTCCGTTCCGGTCATTTTGTTGACATAGTCCACTTCGCATCCCGGAAGGAGCACCGCCTTCGAGCGCAGAAGACGGACCAATGCCGGTTCAGGAATAACCGGACTGTCAAAATACTTCGGATCGGGCCAGACCGTTACGCGCGTGCCTGTGCGCGACTTCGGGCGGGAGCTTTTCTTGATTTCCAAGGGTTCAGACACGAACCCGTCGCGAAAGCCCATCGTTGCTTCTTGGCCGTCGCGCCAAACAGTCACCACTAAATGCTTGGAAAGCGCGTTGGTTACCGAAACGCCTACACCATGAAGGCCGCCCGCAAACGTGTAGGGGCCGCTTCCATCAGCTTTGGCAAACTTGCCGCCGGCATGCAGACGCGTAAAAACAATCTCCAGCACCGGCGCGTGTTCTTCTGGATGCATGCCGGTAGGAATACCTCGGCCATCATCCTCCACCGTCACTGATCCGTCCGCTGCCACCTCAACAGAGATTCTTTTGCCGTAGCCCGCGAGCACTTCGTCGCTTGCGTTGTCAATCACCTCCTGAATGATATGGAGGGGATTGTCAGTCAGCGTGTACATACCCGGGCGCTGCTTGACAGGTTCTAACCCTTTCAGCACGCGAATAGCCTCTACGCCGTATTCTTCTTTTTTCGCCATCTTCACAAACAAAATGCAGCCGGAGATTCAGAGGAAGGCGCTTGCGCTACTTCCGTCCGATCGAACCAGTACTGAATAAAAGGAGAGTCGAGGTTGATCGAGTTTCACCGGTCAGCCTTCCGCAGTGCTTCCACTTCAGCAGCAAGCAAACTCAAAGAGCCTGCTGCGCAGGAAGCAGCGAGGAGAACCATGCATTGTTTGATCCTCTTCGAGACTCACAGATATATATTCTAGCAATTGCAGTCACCAGGCTAAATAGCAGCGCTATCCGTGCTGACACCCAAAAAAGCCATTTCTTTGCGGCTTATCCCATTCAAAAGACCCAACGCTAACTGAAGGTGTACGCCAATATACCCAAATGCGCTGTCAGCACTAGAGTGATGATGCAGAGCTTGTTGGTTTATCTAACCAGTAAAGCCCGTAAAAAGATGATCGTGCCTCATACTGCCGGCTACAGACCGCTATGCCCGCAATGTGAGTATCAAAAGTTCTGTTCAGATCAAGTTCACAAAGTAAACAATCATTTCACATAATAATTAAATAAAAAACTTCGTTTCTTTGATCTGATTAAAAACGGAATTTTATCAAAACAAACAGATATCTATTGCCAAATAGTGGCTGAATTAAAACAGAAATCATAACGCCACGAGCTATTGCTTTGAAACGGATCCTCAACGAGCACCAAGTTCATATTCTTGCAATTACCGTCAAGCGCCAAACTGTCAAGGGTTTCGTGAAAATGGTCATAGACACCGCTTCGTATGAAATCCTGACGCCAAAATACTGAAACGCTTATTGCCGGGACAAGCGGGAAGAAAAATGTTTCGGAATGACGACAGCGTTAGTGCTGCGCCGTACAAACATTAAAATGCTATCCACCTTACTTGCAGAAGGATCTCTGAGATTAGTGAAACCTAATTCAGGGAAAACACCACTCAATCGGTGTGACACAATCTTCGTATCACGACCTTGTTCGATCAGTATGTTTTCTGTCAAACTAACTGTTCGAAAGATTAATTTAACTCTGTAATTCCATCTGCTTTAGGAGTTCCTCATGACGCAATCGGAACGACGCTTTTCATGCTCCATCGGCATTGATATGGGTGCCAAATATACCGGTGTGTTTTATGCACTGTTTGACCGCGAAGAACTCCCCACCAATTTGAACTCTAAAGCGATGACCTTGGTTATGCCGGAAACGGGGCCTCGCTACGTTCAGGCTCAACGTACCGCAGTCCGTCACCGTTTGCGCGGCCAGAAGCGTTATACCCTGGCTCGCAAACTTGCTTTTCTCGTTGTTGACGACATGATGAAAAAACAAGAGAAACGCTTAACTGACGAGGAATGGAAACGCGGCAGAGAAGCTTTAAGCGGCCTGCTTAAGCGTCGAGGTTATTCCAGACCCAATGCCGATGGAGAAGATTTGACGCCGCTTGAGAACGTACGTGCGGAGGTATTTGCCGCGCATCCTGCCTTCAGTACATATTTCAGTGAAGTGCGTTCTCTAGCTGAGCAATGGGAGGAATTTACTGCCAATATTAGTAATGTTGAAATGTTTCTTGGTGATTCGAATATACCGGCCGACAAGGAATTTGTAGACTTTGCAGTTGCCGAAGGACTCATCGATAAAACAGAGAAAAAAGCCTACCTGAGTGCCCTTTCAACCATGCGAGCCAATGCGAATGTATTGACTGGATTGCGTCAAATGGGCCATAAACCCCGCAGTGAATACTTCAAGGCCATTGAAGCAAATCTCAAAAAAGATTCGAGATTAGCGAAGATCTGCGAAGCTTTTGGAGGCGCAGACCGCCTCGCTCGACTTCTCGGCAACCTCTCAAATCTGCAGCTGCGGGCAGAACGGTGGTACTTCAATGCGCCCGATATCATGAAAGATCGCGGCTGGGAACCGGACCGCTTTAAAAAAACACTCGTACGTGCCTTCAAATTTTTCCATCCCGCAAAAGATCAGAATAAGCAGCACCTTGAGTTAATCAAGCAAATAGAGAATTCCGAAGACATCATTGAAACGCTCTGCACGCTAGATCCTAACCGCACGATCCCGCCTTACGAAGATCAAAATAACCGTCGCCCACCGCTAGATCAGACACTTCTGCTGAGTCCCGAGAAATTGACGCGGCAGTATGGCGAAATCTGGAAAACGTGGTCAGCCCGTTTAACGAGCGACGAGCCGACACTTGCTCCGGCAGCAGAAATCTTGGAACGCTCAACGGATCGAAAATCGCGTGTAGCTGTGAACGGTCATGAACCTCAGCCGACATTGGCGTACCAACTGTCCTATGCACTGCAGCGCGCCTTTGATCGCAGTAAGGCGCTTGATCCCTATGCACTTCGTGCTTTAGCAGCAGGCAGCAAGAGCAATAAGCTCACAAGCGCTCGAACGGCTTTAGAAAACTGCATTGGCGGACAAAATGTGGAGAAGTTCCTCGACTGTGCTCGGCGCTACTACCGAGAAGCGGATGACGCCAAGGTTGGGCTGTGGTTTGATAATGCAGAGGGTCTTCTTGAGCGATCAGATCTTCATCCGCCAATGAAAAAGAAAATTTTACCGTTGCTTGTTGCCAATATTCTGCAGACGGATGAAACTACTGGACAGAAATTTCTTGATGAAATCTGGCGCAAACAAATAAAGGGCCGTGAAACAGTGGCTTCTCGCTGTGCGCGCATCGAAACGGTTCGCAAGAGTTTTGGCGGAGGTTTCAATATTGCATATAACACAGCACAGTACAGAGAAGTCAATAAATTACCCAGAAATGCGCAGGACAAAGAACTTCTGATAATTCGCGATCGAGTTGCTGAAACTGCAGATTTTATTGCAGCAAACCTGGGGTTGAGTGATGAACAAAAGCGTAAGTTTGCCAACCCTTTCTCTCTCGCTCAGTTCTATACGCTCATTGAAACTGAAGTGAGCGGTTTTTCCGCCACGACACTTGCTGTTCACCTTGAAAATGCCTGGCGCATGACAATAAAAGACGCCGTAATCAATGGAGAAACAGTACGCGCTGCGCAGTGTTCTCGGTTGCCAGCAGAAACTGCTAGACCCTTCGACGGACTGGTGCGTCGTCTCGTTGACCGTCAGGCCTGGGAAATCGCTAAGCGCGCGTCGACCGACATTCAGAGCAAGGTGGACTTCAGCAATGGCATTGTTGATGTGTCCATTTTTGTTGAAGAGAACAAATTTGAGTTCTCGGCATCAGTTGCAGACCTCAAAAAGAACAAGCGTGTCAAAGACAAGATGTTGTCTGAAGCTGAAAAACTCGAAACGCGCTGGCTGAACAAAAACGAACGCATTAAGAAAGCCAGCCGGGAAACCTGCCCCTATACAGGAGACCGCCTGGCTGAAGGCGGAGAAATTGACCATATTCTGCCGAGAAGTTTGATCAAAGACGCTCGAGGCATCGTGTTTAACGCCGAACCCAATCTCATCTACGCCTCTTCTCGAGGCAATCAACTCAAGAAGAATCAGCGCTACAGCCTTTCAAAGCTGGATCCTGACTACCTGAACAAAGTCTTCAAGACCAGCAATATTGCTGCAATTACCGCAGAGATTGAGGATGTAGTCACCAAGCTGCAGCAAACGCACCGTTTGAAGTTCTTTGATCTTTTAAATGAACATGAGCAGGACTGTGTTCGACATGCTCTCTTTCTGGATGATGGCAGCGAAGCTCGCAATGCGGTACTCGAACTGCTCGCAACTCAGAGACGAACTCGCGTCAACGGCACGCAGATTTGGATGATCAAGAGCCTTGCCAATAAAATCAGGGAAGAACTACAGGACTGGTGCAGAACAACAAATAACCGACTGCATTTTCAAGCTGCCGCAACGGATGTCTCGACCGCTAAAAACTTGAGACTCAAATTAGCGCAAAATCAGCCGAACTTTGAAAAGCCAGACATTCAGCCTATCGCTTCTCATTCCATTGATGCACTATGTTCGTTTGCCGTCGGTTCTGCAGATGCCGAGCGAGATCAAGATGGCTTTGACTATCTTGATGGCAAAGCTGTATTGGGACTCTATCCGCAGTCCTGCGAAGTGATTCGCTTGCAGGCAAAACCACAGGAAGAAAAATCTCACTTTGACAGTGTCGCCATTTTTAAAGAAGGCATCTACGCTGAACAATTTCTGCCGATTTTTACGCTCAACGGAAGAATCTGGATTGGCTATGAAACACTCGATTCCAAGGGTGAACGTTGTGGTGCCATTGAAGTTTCCGGTAAGAAGCCCGAGGAATTACTCTCGATGCTTGCCCCATTCTTCAACAAACCTGTTGGAGATTTATCAGCACATGCCACTTATAGAATCCAGAAAAAACCGGCCTACGAATTTCTTGCCAAGGCTGCTCTGCAGCCGCTGTCGGCAGAGGAAAAACGCTTAGCCGCGCTTCTTGATGCTCTTCGTTACTGCACTTCACGTAAGAGCCTCAAGAGCTTCTTTATGGCTGCGAATGGTAAATCGCTCAAAAAACGAGAAGATTTGCTCAAACCCAAACTTTTCCAACTTAAGGTTGAACTCAAGGGAGAAAAAGCATTCAAACTTAATGGTTCATTGACGTTGCCCATGAAGCAAGATTGGCTCCGTATATGTAATTCTCCTGAATTGGCCGATGCCTTCGGTAACCCTTGTAGTGCGGATGAATTGACCTCCAAACTTGCACAAATTTGGAAGCGCCCTGTGATGCGGGATCTCGCCCACGCACCTGTACGGCGAGAATTCAGCCTGCCAGTTATCGACAATCCCTCTGGAGGCTTCCGCATTCGCCGTACAAATCTGTTCGGCAATGAGCTTTATCAAGTTCATGCAATCAATGCGAAAAAATATCGCGGTTTTGCATCTGCAGACAGCAATGTTGATTGGGCAAATGGGATCCTTTTTAACGAGCTTCAGCACGAAAATTTAACAGAATGCTGCGGACGATTTATTACTTCAGCCGACGTAACTCCGATGTCTGAGTGGAGAAAAGTTGTGACCGAAGATAACCTCCGCATATGGATCGCTCCAGGCACCGAGGGACGACGCTATGTGCGTGTTGAAACAACGTTTATCCAAGCGAGCCACTGGTTTGAACAAAGTGTTGAAAATTGGGCTATCACTTCTCCGTTGTCATTACCAGCCTCTTTCAAAGTCGACAAACCAGCTGAATTCCAAAAGGCTGTTGGAACAGAGCTTTCTGAATTACTTGGTCAGCCGCGTTCGGAGATCTTCATTGAAAGCGTCGGCAATGCTAAGCACATTCGATTCTGGTACATCGTTGTGTCCAGCAATAAGAAGATGAACGAAAGCTACAACAACGCATCTAAATCATGAGGTATTTAACCGTTTCTTCTTTTGGTACGGCACTCGGACTTTCAGGAGAACGACTTGTTGTTCATGAAGCGGATGGACGCACGTGGGAGACTGCTCTTTCAAGACTGCGCACCATCCGCATTGAGAAAAAAGGTATCAGTATCTCCACAAATCTGATGCTCGCCTGTGCAGCGAGGGGCATTCGAATGTTCCTCGTTGATTGGCGTGGCGTGGGGGTCGTTGCCTTAAGTGGTCTCCATCAACATGCTGTCGTCAACATACGCGAAGCGCAGTTTCAGGCAATTCACTCCTCTCAAGGCCGCATCATCGCAGCAGAGATGATCGTCGCCAAGATTCGCAATCAGCGCACTGTACTTTTATATTTTTGGAAGTACCTCAATAAGAGTGCTCCGGGGAAGGCGGAAAAACTGAGAGAAGCTGCCGACACCATAGCTAATATTGTGACGAAAACAAAAGCAGAAATTGAAAATCTTCAAACTTGGGATGAAGGGATATGGTCGACTGTTCTGATGGGTTATGAAGGTGCAGCTGCAACGCTTTATTGGCAAGCACTTCGCACAGCAGGATTAGTGCCCGAAACCTTCCTCACTCGAGAAGGTCGAGGCTCCGTCGAAATCGTCAATGCGGCACTCAATTACGGCTACGCGATTCTGCAGAGCTACATCTGGTCCGCGCTTGATAATGCTGGATTTGAACTTTATGCAGGGTTCCTTCACCGTCGACGTCCTGGGAAACCTTCTTTAGTACTCGATGTTATGGAAGAGTATCGAGCATGGGTTGTCGATCGAAACATCATCAAACTTCGGTCAATGCTTAAAAATTCAAAGCGTGGCCTTACACAGGAAATCAAAAGTGCCATTGTCAATGCTATCGATGAGACGATGGCAAATGCTGTGAGTTGGCAAGGCAAAAGCGTTCGCCTTGAAAATGCTTTGCAGCGACAGGCGTATCGCCTTGCCGGTACAGTTGTTGACGGTAAACATTACAAAAGCATTCGCTTTAGATGGTAGGAAACGCTCGTCATGTCAATCTACGCAAAGTATCTGGTCTGTTATGACGTTTCGAGCAACTCCCGCAGAAAAAAGTTCTCCGACGCTCTAAAGGATCTAGGCCTAGTCTCAATGCAAGGTTCCGTATTCTACGGCGACCTCAAGCCAGCTGAAGTGCGAGCTTTAGCAAGAAAAGCTACAGAACTCCTAGATCCGAAGGAAGATAAATGTTTCTGGTTTCCCTGTCGCTTAGAAGTCAAAGACATTCAAAAATGCATCGGCTACGACGATTGGTCCTTTGCTGAAGTGGACGGCCATGGAACAATTTAACCTCCCCGTATCAATGCTGCGTCAACACTGTTTTTGTCCTCGCATTCCTTTCTTTCAACTCATGCGCGGCATTCAACCTGTTGGACCGATGTGGCTGCAGCAAGGACTGAATCATCATGTTCGAGAAGAGATGCTCGCAAAACGTCGAAAACTATCTCGATTTGGTATTTCTCCACAGAGTTTTCGATTTTTTGAAGATATCAAGTTATACAACGATAGCTTGGGACTTCACGGCATCTGTGACGGCGCTATTTTCACTGAGAATGAAGTGATCCCTCTTGAATTTAAGTTACCAGAAGTCAGTCCACCAATGGGCGCCAGACTACAGTTAGCTGCTTACGCAATGCTGCTTGAATATCAGGAAAAGATAAAAATATCAAGGGGTTTTGTGCTTTATGGCCAGAAAGGTCATACCCTGAAGGTTATAGTAGACATCAAATTACGAGCTGAAGTTCTTACTGTGGCAAATCTAATAAGAGAAGCCTGTAAAAAGGCTATCGTGCCTCATACAGCAGCTACGGAATCGCAATGCGCGCAATGTGAGTATCAAAATTTCTGTGCAGATCGATTCTAAGAAGTGAATACTTACTTCTAAGTAAGTAAATGAAAACCTCATTCTTTGGCCTAATCAAAGAATGAGGTTTTATATCAAAATATCCGGATATCTACTACTAGATAGTGGCCGGATTCAATCTTAGCTTTAGGGGATTTCAGCTCACCCGAAGGTGATTTCCTATAGCTCATAGCATTATGATCTCTAATCAGTATCTTACGATGTATTTTCGAAAATTACAAGGTTTTTTATCAATCTGAGTATTTTCGAAGTATGGCACTCTGCAGATAGTTGCAAAAACCTTATAAATCAATGTGTAAGTTAGGGGGCAGAGATCATAACGCTACGAGCTATAGCACTGAAACAAATGAGAACGAAGAATTTCTGTATATCGCGTACCACGCAGAGATCATAACGCTACGAGCTATAGCACTGAAACTTCATGGATAACCTTTACCTAGAGACTTTTTTCTTCGCAGAGATCATAACGCTACGAGCTATAGCACTGAAACTCGTAGTGCTCAAGTTTCAAAGGTCCTGTGATTTTGCAGAGATCATAACGCTACGAGCTATAGCACTGAAACCTGGGCGCAGACGATCCGACGACGAAGCGCTTTATCGCAGAGATCATAACGCTACGAGCTATAGCACTGAAACATAGTCCCTTTCATGGACAATTTATATTTGGAGACTTGCAGAGATCATAACGCTACGAGCTATAGCACTGAAACACGCAGATTGCTGCTGCAACTGCTTTCGTATCTACGAGCAGAGATCATAACGCTACGAGCTATAGCACTGAAACACAAGGAACGATCTTCGTTGCTCATGAGAATATTGGCAGAGATCATAACGCTACGAGCTATAGCACTGAAACCAGCTGCTTCTGATTTGCCGGCGTTCGTTTCGGAGCAGAGATCATAACGCTACGAGCTATAGCACTGAAACTGCCTGTACGGGATTCGTATATTGACGTCAGCATTCTGGCAGAGATCATAACGCTACGAGCTATAGCACTGAAACGCTCTCTGGGTGTCAGCCAATACTCGACGCGGCTGCAGAGATCATAACGCTACGAGCTATAGCACTGAAACACGGTTGAAGAAAGCGGCACGACGGAAGCACCGATTTGCAGAGATCATAACGCTACGAGCTATAGCACTGAAACTGGGGGGATGAAGAACGCCCTGTCGCCTATATCTCTAAAGCAGAGATCATAACGCTACGAGCTATAGCACTGAAACAGATCGCAGAGCCAGAACTAAGCACTACGTTTACGCAGAGATCATAACGCTACGAGCTATAGCACTGAAACTAAGCTTTTGCAGGAATTCGAGGCGCTCGCCGCCATTGCAGAGATCATAACGCTACGAGCTATAGCACTGAAACGCCACATATTCATACACGGCCTCGACGCTGAATAGCAGAGATCATAACGCTACGAGCTATAGCACTGAAACCAGTGTGGCAACCGCTCTTGATGATGCTGGGCGCGGGCAGAGATCATAACGCTACGAGCTATAGCACTGAAACTTGCTCAGGGATGGGGAAACATCCAGTACGGCATCCGCAGAGATCATAACGCTACGAGCTATAGCACTGAAACACGTACGCGCCGGTCTCAGTGATGCGGAGTTCGGCTTCGCAGAGATCATAACGCTACGAGCTATAGCACTGAAACAATCGGCGCGGCTTACTGGGCTGCAGTCGGCCCCGAAGCAGAGATCATAACGCTACGAGCTATAGCACTGAAACTTTGTTTTGCAAACGATCGGAAGAAAACCCCTGCTGGGCAGAGATCATAACGCTACGAGCTATAGCACTGAAACCAAAGCGTCCTGCACGGTGCAGGCACAATACGGTATGCAGAGATCATAACGCTACGAGCTATAGCACTGAAACTACAGACCCCAACGGCCAACGCAAACCCCGCGACGAAGCAGAGATCATAACGCTACGAGCTATAGCACTGAAACGGAGTGCTCGGTGAATCACTTCGCAGGAATGTGTCTGCGAAGATCATAACGCTACAAGATACAACGCTGAAAACACAGATTCAACAAATATCACTATTCAAGGCATTGCAGCAATTTCACCTTAAAAGCATGCGAGCGCTCTAGTGTTATAGACACACTCCACTGAAGAAGCCGCGTAGCAACGTCTACGCCAAACCCCCTACAATAGATGCCTCATGTTGATTCTGGAGGCTCCGTCATGGGCAAGCTCTATATGGGTTTCGATGCTGGCACGCAAAGCGTGAAGGTTGCTGTTTACGATGAACAATTTCGCCTGGTCACGAGCCGATCACTGCCCACATCACTCACCTATCCGCAGCCGGGGTGGGTAGAAATGGACGTCAACACCTATCTTGACAACTGCGTGGTTTGTATGGCTGAAACCACGAGTGAACTGCGGCGTTTGGGGTTCGATCCTAAAGACGTCAGTGCCATTATGGGTGACGGCATCATCTGCGGCATTGTCGGGATCGATGAAAACGCGGATCCGGTAACGCCTTACATCAACTACCTCGACAGCCGCACCATGGCTGACGTTGAAACGATCAACGCCAAAAAGCTGGATATCTGGAGCCGTGAGACCGGCAATCCAGAGGCCTCCCCCATGTTTCCCGCGATGTTCGCCCGCTGGTTCATCGCCAACTCCGAAGCCTTCCGCACGAAGGGCGTGAAATTCGTCCATAACGCACCCTACATTCTGATGAGACTGGCCGGCCTTAAAGGCAAAGATGCCTTTATTGACTGGGGCGCCATGTCAGGCTGGGGGCTGGGCTACGACGTGCAAAAGAAATGCTGGTCAGAAGAGCAGCTCCATATTCTTGGGATTGATCCTCAGTACATGCCGACCATCCGCAAACCCTGGGACATTGTCGGCGGACTCTGTGAAGCAATGTCCGTGCGCACGGGACTGCCGGCCGGCATTCCTATTCTTGCGGGTGCGGGCGACACGATGCAGTCCATGCTGGGTTCTGGGGTATTTGAAGCCAATCAGGGCGTCGATGTTGCAGGAACATGTGCGATGTTCTGCGTCTCCACCTCCGGCATCGTGCCCGAACTTTCCAAACCCGGCATGGGTCTCATCTTCAATTCAGGCACGCTGCCCGACACATACTTCTATTGGGGGTTCGTGCGTACGGGCGGCTTGTCGCTTCGTTGGTTCAAGGACCATGTGGCTCGTCACGAGGGTGACGGCAGCTACTACGGCACTCTCTCCGAAGGTGCTGCCAAGGTTCCTGCTGGCGCTGGCGGCGTACAGTTCCTCCCTTACCTTACGGGCGGATACGGCGAAGAGAAGGAGGCAAGCGGGTGCTTCCTCAACATGACGATGGATGACAACCAGTTCGTCATGTGGCGTGCAGTCCTTGAGGCTATCGGCTATGACTATATGGGACTTGCCGACAGCTATCGAGCTGCTGGCGTGCCGCTCAAACGCATCACCGTCACAGAGGGCGGCAGCCGCGACGGTCTCTGGAATCAAATCAAGTCCAATATGCTCGGCGCAGAGGTTGTGCGTTTTGAGAACCCTGGCGGAGCCGTTCTTACCAACTGCGTATTCGGCGCTTATGCTGCAGGTGACCTTGAAGGCGTCGACGACGTCAAGGCAGCGCTCGGCAGCGTCATTAAGCGCAGCGGCGTTTATAAGCCTGAAGCGGCCCTCACTCGCCGCTACCGCGAACTCTTTGAAAACCGTCAAAAGCTCGTTCGCGAAGATCTGAAGGCAGCCTTCAGCCGCCTCGTGAAAATGCGCGCCATTCACTAAAAATCAGGTTTTAGCCAATACAAAAGCCGCTCGATGTTTGGAATTTTGCTTCCAACCGCCGAGCGGCTTTCTTTTGACCCTGAACTACGGGTTACCTGCTCTACATTTCGAATCGCCGCGGTGGTTCAGAAAGCTGGAGCAATTCAAAACAGCGCCGACGCGAGGCAGGAATA
>NZ_QNRV01000013.1 GCF_003315195.1 Sutterella wadsworthensis
CGCCGGAATTGAAAGATTTGATTTGATCTCTTCTTTCGGCTTTCGAGAAGTGCAAACTTCGTAAAATTTTTGAGTCTCCGGATCGTGAAATCCGGTGCCTCTTTCGAGGCCCCTCAAGTTTCCGACGTTCACACTTATCGGTTCGTTGAATCTGATTTTTAAAGAACTGTCTGATCTGTCCGATCAGCGAAGAGTTCGCATCTTACAGAAGCTTCATCTTCTTGTCAAATGTCTGTCACATCGCAACGGACATCAACTTCTTTGCACTTCGCTTTTGTTTCGGCGTTCTCGTCGAAGCGAAGGATGCGAATTATGCAGAGCTTTTAAGCTCCTGTCAAGCGTCTGCAAAAAATTATTCTGCAGCCTTGAGTTCGTCGAGCGTATTGAGATTGGCAAAAGCACTTTCATCGGGCATCTGCACCGTCTCGGCGTGCAGTTCCGAATACCACCACCCCAATCGGCGTCGCCCTAGTGCAAGAAAGGATCCTGCGCTAAGCAGGCACTTGCTTCGAAGACAGGCAAAGGCATTTTGCGGACGCTCACCCTTAGCAATGAAGGCGTCGGGATCCCTGCCCTCTTGAAGTGAGCGCTCTTGAGCCATCCGAAAGCGCTCCATCAAGTCCTCAGGGAAAAACGGCGCATCACACGGCGCAGTCAGCACCCACTCCGTCATCACAACGCTTTGAGCCCCAGCTGCAGCCAAAGCGGCGAGCGGTCCGGCAAAAGCATCATCCAAATCACGAACAACCGGATACCCCCAAGCAGCATAGCGCTCAAGATTTCGATTGGCAGAAATGACGATAGAAACACACTGAGGCTTCAATCGGTCTATCACCGCTTCAATCAGCGGCCGTCCTCGGAAAAGTTCCAGTCCCTTGTCAACTCCGCCCATACGGGTGGCACGACCGCCCGCATAGATCAATCCCGTCACATTGTCTCTTGCTATCACTGCCATCCCGGACTCCTTGCTCTGGGCTATTCTTTCGGACATCAAAATCCGCTATGGGACACTTCTCATGACCGACTTCATCAGCGTCGAAAAAGTCTACGGCATCCTTGATGCGGCGATTACCCCCATCTCACGCAAAGAACGGCTGCCGCTCCGGGATGCACTGGGGTGCGTACTTGCCGAATCCCTTTATGCGACTAACGACGTACCTGCGTTCAATAATTCCGCCATGGACGGCTTCGCTTTCCCGGGGAGCTCGCTGCCCGCTCACGGCCTCGCACGGCTGCCGGTTGAAGGCGTCTCCTATGCCGGCGTGCCCTATTGCAGCGAATACTCGCCGCGAACCGCTCTGCGCGTCATGACGGGGGCAGCGGTGCCAGAAGGAGCCGACACGGTTATTCCCTTTGAGCATGTGCGCGAAACGACCGATGATGCAGGCCAAACGTGGATTGAATTTCCACACGATGAAGTCAAACCCGGCGCCAATCTTCGTCTGAAAGGAGAAGAAATGAAGGCGGGCAGCATTGTCATGCCGGCAGGGTTGGTACTCACTCCGGAATGGATCGGCATGGCGGCATCGCTCGGACATGCTGAACTTCTGGTGCGCCGCATCCGTGTCGCCGTTTTCTCCACGGGTGACGAACTCGCCGCCCCCGGGACTCCGGGTCCGCTCGACACCGGCCGAATTTACAACGCCAACTCGCCCTTGATCGCCGCCCTGGCGCAAAGCTGGGGAGCGCAGGTTGAAGACCTCGGCATTCTTCCCGATAACCCCGAAGCCATCCGGAGCGCCTTTCTGGATCTCGGCTCACGCGTCGACTTCATTGTCACTTCGGGCGGCGTCGGCGAAGGCGAGCATGACTACACCTCTAAAGTATTCGCGGAACTCGGCGGCGAGCTCTCGCACCATCACATCAGCCAGCGTCCGGGGAAACCTTTTTCTTTCGGGCGTCTGGGTGAAGCCGGACCTTGGTTCATCGCGCTGCCCGGGAATCCGGTTGCCGCTGCAGTTTCCGCAAAGCTCTACCTGCATCGTGCGGTCAGACTCGCTGCCGGCGCACTCAGCGATGAGATCGGCGGCAAGGTCGTGCCGGCTCGAGCATTAAGCCGCGTCAAAGGCCGCACCGGCCGCACCGACATCGTCCGCGGCCATCTCGAGCCGCAGGGTGAGGTGCTCACTTTTACGCCGGCCGGCAGTCAGGGTTCTGCCATGCTTTCTACCTTGGCCGGCATGAATGCAGCCGCCGTACTGCCCGAAGACACAGCTTCAGCCGAAGCCGGCAGCTTCGTTGAGTGCCTGCTCCTTTAAGCGAACGGCCGAATCGGCACCGTCCTGCGGCAGCTTTATGAGGATCGGCGGCGCTGAAAAAAATGCGGACGCTGCACCACCATGATGCCGCAGAACACCATTAAAGAACCCGCCACGAAAGGGAGTCCGACGGACTCCCCAAGTAAAAGCACCGAAAGGATGACGCCGAAAATCGGCGTCATAAAGACCAGAATCCCCAAACGAGCTGCCAAGTAAATTTTGATCAGCCGGCACCAAACGAGATAGCTTGCGAAAGACACGATAAAGATCTGAAAAAGCAGACTCGTCCAGCCGATCGCCGTTCCTTCGAAATGGTTCTGCCCGGTGAGCAGCGCACAGGGAAAAAGCAGCACAAAGCCGCCCGCCAGCTGCCAAAAAAGCATCTGCGTAGGCGCGGCCTCACTCACCGTCGTCACGCGCATCACGATGATCGTGAAGCCCCAGGAGATACCGGAACAAAGCCCCAGAATGTCACCCCACCACCAAAGTTCGCTGCCTTCGGCGGCGGGAGAATGGGACATAAGCGCCGGAAGCAGAAAAGCGGCTCCAATACCGAGAAACGCGAGCAGCACGCCGCCCCACTGAATCACAGAAAGCCGCTCTTCGGGCAGTTTGATGGCCAGACCAACCGCGGCAAAAAGCGGCGCAGTGTAAAGCAGCACCGACATATGCGCGGCGGAAGTGAAGCGAAGTCCTTCGGCCACGAAAAAGAATTCACCCGCAAAACCAAGCGCCAGCAGGAAACCGTCGCGCCACCTCAGCTTCGGATTCCATTTTTCATGCAGCACGAATTTAGCGGTAATCAGCAAAAGGAGCGCGGCGACGCCGGATCGCACTGAAACCTGAAGCATCGGTGAAACATCGCTGCCTGCAGCCTTAATGGCGACTTGCTGCAGTCCCCAAATAATGCAAAGAACAAGACAAGTGATGAGTGCGTAGCCGTCAATGGGACGACGAGAACTGTCGGGCATAACTCTGACAAAGAAAAACGAAGCGCCCGAAATGGAATCAATCGGGCGCCGTGGAAAGTAGAAAGGATACCGCTTTGGAGCAAAATCTTCTGCACTCAATGCGTTATGACTAGCACTTAAGCGCCGCCGTCAGAGCCGGCTCCCGTTTTCTTCTTGGGCTGCATACGCTTCCAACGGCCGCCTGGAGCACGGGCGCTCACGGCGCGTCCGAGCATTGCGTCGCGCCGAGGTTCTCGCTTTTCAGCTTCTGCGAGCGCACGGTTTCGCGCACGGGTCATCCGCGACGTGCGTTTTTCCTGCTCTGCCTCCGCCTCCTTGATGGAGCTCGGCGCAGGCTTCATGTCTGATGAAGGATGAAGTTCCGGCGGCTGAAAAGTCGGGGCTGCATGAGGGAGCGGCGTGCGCACAACCATCGCTGGCGGCGGCGTCCGTACGGGCGGAGCATCAATGCCGTGACTGTCCGCCCACTCCAACGCGCTCTTGAGCGCAGCGGCCTCACGGGGATCGAGCTGTGCAGGAATAACCACTTCACCGGTTATGGACGTAATGCCGCGGTACCCCACGCCTGTCATGATGATGCCGTGATGGCGTCCATACGCCCGGTCCTCATGCTGGTGCCCGTGGAAAAGACGCTTCACGCCCAGTGCCTCAGCGAGCCGATCGATAGCCGCAAACCCCTTGCGATGGCAGGACGGCGCCTCATGAGTGACCAGAATGTCTGCATGCTGACGCATCAAGTTCTGATAGACCGAAGGAAAGATCGTTGTGCGGTGACGGCGCGGCACCCCGCCGCGCCAGACGTTTCCGGGCCCTACCCGACGAATGAAAGTGGCCGGGCAGTAGTAATTGGGGGGATCATCAGGCATCCAAACCTGGCCGCGAAAAACGCCGCCCAAACCCGCAATGCGTACACCGCAGACATTGGCAGCCCGACCGTGGAGATTCTTGTCGGCAAGCTTGCTGCGCCACAAGTTGTCATACATCTCGTCGGATTCAGAATCGTGATTGCCGGGTATCCACCACACAGGAGCGTATTGCAGCGCCTCCTCCAGAACAACCTCAAGGGGGGCCGGCGCCTGCATATCGCCCAAAATGACCAATGCATCAGGCTGATACTCACGAGCAGCTTGATTGATCTGATCAAAACACCCATGAGGATCACCGCAAAAAAATATTTGCGGCAACTCCTTCGCAGCAGCCGGCCGACGGCGGCGGCGAGTCCTTCTGCGCTTCTTCTTAACCTCGATTTCCGTTGTCATCGCCCTTCTGATCACCCGTGTACTGCGCGGCGATGCGGGCGGCCTCATCACGGACTTCTTCACGCAGCTCCTGCGGGCCGACAACTTCGACCTTGGAGCCCCAGCGGAGAATTTCGCCCACGATTTCGGTGGAGTCGGAATAAGGGACCGTCAGCATCAGGGTGCCGTCATCGAGCTTTTCAACGTGCTGCTTCGGATGCCAGGCCTCGCGCAGCACATAGCTGCCAGCCTCTTGCGTAAAGTGCAGCTCAGCCGACTGAATCTTCCTGCCATGGAAGATTCCGTAGCCGCTGTCGAGCTCTGCCTCAATCGTGCTGAGCGGTATGCGCCGCACAGCCGTCGTGAGGATTTCGGCATTGGAGATGTTTTCGATCAGGAAGGTTTTGAGTGCTTCTGTGAGATGACAGTAAGCATCCACATACCAGCGGTTGCGGTAATGTACAAGGCGCAGCGGAGAAATCTCCCGCTCCTTGGTTTCTCCGGTGCGCTGAGAGTGGTAGCTGATGCGCAGTCGGCGTTTTTCGCAAAGCGCACATCCCACGAGTTCGAACGCTTCGGGCTCGCGGAAGATAACGCTACGGTCGATCACGCGCACGTGGCGCATGAGCATTCGCGGGCTGGTGCCGCCCAAATTGAAGAGATCCATGACACGCGCACGCAGCGGCGAAAGCTCTTTGGCAAGCGCAGAACTGCCGTCGGCCTCAAGCTGTCCTAAGAGGTCATAAGTCGATGTGAGCACAAAAAGCTCATCCGACGAATACCACTGCTTGGAGCGCAGCTTGAACGTACGATCCTTTGTTCGCCGAAAGGGATCAAAAGTTCGCGACTGACTTGCGCGTTTGGCGCGCAGCGCAGGTACGGTTTTATGCTCGTCAGCATCTGGCGACTCTGCATAGCAATAACCGCCTCGGGCCTTGGAGAATTGAATCGGTGCGCCAAGCTCCTCGCGCATGTAACGCAAGTCTCGCTTAATGGTGGGTGCGCTCACACGAAGAACCTCTTCAAAGAGCTCAAAAGGGACTACCCCCCTTTCGGCAAGAAGGCGGTCAATGATCAGACGGCGTGTGCTGCTTTTCATGACGGCGGGTTCCTCTGTGGATGCACTTCCGGCCAAAAGCCGGTCTCTTCTTAAGGTTGACGCGGCACCGGCCGGAAGACGATGCGGCTTCTTCATGAAGCGCTCGCCGCGGCCATCCGCAGACTTTGAGGGACACTTGCCCAGAACTTGAAAAGCTGACGCTTTCCGCTCCGGGAGCGCTCCCTCCATTTCGAAAACATTTCGGATTCGCTCTCCACCTGTCTCAAGCACATGAGTGCTCTTGCGCACGGCGGCGAATCCAAGTGCATCAATTCTAACGGACTTGGCAGCAAAGCCTGTATAGGAGCTGCAAATTGACTGCGGAACTTTTTTTAGGCGTCCTGGAGCACATCGACGCCCTTAGGAATCACAAAGCGGAACCGATCGGGATTCATCTGCTCGAGCGCCTTGAAGCGGAGAAACTTCACCTCTGTGGTTTGTCCAAACGTATCGCGAAGCGACATGCTGTCAGGATTGCCTGAAGCATCGAAAACTACCTTCACCGATTCAAACCCAGCCTGAGGCTCTTTAGGCGTGAGCGTGACGGCACCCGCCTCCGACGATGTCTGCCAATCCTTCGGGAGCGTCCCGCTGCCGAAAAGAACGGCTGCCGGGGTTGCGCCCAACGCGTCGGAGACTTTTTTAACGGTCACCTGCATCAGATCTTCGTCATAAAGCCAAAGTGTCTGGCCATCCGACACGACCTGCTGCTTCCAGGGCTTCTCATAATTCCAAAGAAAAGCGCCGGGACGACGAAAGGCGAAGATACCCTCGGCTTCGTTGACCAGCTTGCCCGAGCGGTCGACAACACGCTGCCGGAAGGCGCCTTCGGCAGCCGAAACGTGCGACAAGAAGGCCTCGAGCTGAGCGCTTCCGTCAACGGACACGGTCTTTACCGCTTCGGCGCAGACACCCAGAGGACTGAATGCGCCGGCGCAGAGCGCAGCACCCATCAAAACAAAAAAACGGCGGCGGGGAAAATCTGCTGACATGAGCAACATCCATCAAAGTTCGCGGTCAGGCACCAGCGTCGTACGCTTGCCCATAGCATTCGGCTTGCTCACAAGCCCTGCAGCCTCCATCGCTTCAAGAATATTGGCCGCACGGTTGTAGCCTATGGCAAGGTGACGCTGCACGAGAGAAATGGAAGCACGTTTTTCTGTAAGCACAACTTGCACGGCTTCATCGTAGAGCGGATCCTTTTCGCCGGACTTGCGGCCGCGGCCGCCGACGGAAGATTCGCCGTCCTCGTCGGCGGTTTCCGCTCCCTCTGTAACCCCCGAAACATAACTCGGCGAACCCTGGCGGCGCAGCGCTTCCGCCACACGCTGCACTTCACCGTCATCGACGAAACACCCCTGGATGCGGCGGGCATCGGGCGCACCCGGACGATGAAAGAGCATGTCGCCGTTGCCGAGCAGCTGCTCAGCGCCAGATTCGCCGAGAATGACCCGACTGTCGGTAGCAGAAGCCACCTGGAAAGCGATTCGGCTCGGTACATTGGCCTTAATCAGAGACGTCACCACATCCACCGATGGCCGTTGAGTGGCCAGAATCAAATGGATGCCGGCAGCACGCGCCTTCTGTGTGAGGCGGGTGATTTCACCCTCAACTTCCTTGCGGTTGGTGAGCATGAGGTCAGCGAGCTCATCCACCACGCAGACAATGTAAGGCCAAGGCTCGAGGTTGGGCGCCGCAGGATCGTCCTTGGCCGCCATCGGATCGCGAATAGGCGTTCCGCGGGCTTCGGCTTCAAGCACCTTCTCGTTGAAACCCGAAAACTGACGCACACCCACGCGGCTCATGACGGCATAGCGGCGGTCCATTTCGTTGGTCAGCCACTTTAACGCTGCACTGGCCTTATTCATATCCGTCACTACCGGCGTGAGGAGATGCGGAATGTCGTTGTAGAGCGAGAATTCGAGCATCTTCGGGTCAATCAGCACAAGCCGCAGGCGCTTAGGCGAATTCCGAAAGAGCATCGACAGAATCATGGCGTTGATGCCCACGGACTTGCCCGAACCCGTCGTACCCGCCACCAAAAGATGCGGCGTCTTAGCGAGATCAATCACCACGGGGTGACCGGCAATGTCTTTGCCCAAGGCAAGCGTAAGCGCTGAGGTGCTCTTCTCATAGGCTTCGCTCTTTAGGATTTCTTTAAGCCGAACCGTCTCACGCACGGGATTAGGCACCTCAATGCCAATGCAGCTGGTGCCGGGGATAGAGAGAACGATGCGCACAGCCTGCACGCCCAAAGCACGGCGCAGATCGTCGCGGACACTTTCAATCTGCGCACCTTTGACGCCCGGACCTGGCTCCAGTCGATACTGCGTAATCACCGGACCAGGCTGAGCACCCAGAACTTCCGCATCAATGTTGTAGCTCTTTAGCTTGGCAACGATCAAACGGCTTGTCAGCTGAATCGATTCCTCATCCGTCTTTCGCCCGTTGGGGTCAGGCGTATCCAGAAGCGAAAGACTTGGATGTGCCTCTTCTACCGAAGGACGTGCAGGGGAAGTAAAGCCCTGCGGTGCCGGCGTGATCATCTGATCGACAAAAAGCGACTGCGAACCCGCACTCTTCAGGTCGGGTTTAACAATTTCAAATTCCTGCCGCAAAGCGGTTGGTTCATAGAGCGCAGAGATATCCGCTGCCGAATCCGTGCTGCCATCTGAAGCAGGGACTTCTTCTCCGGCATCGGAATACCCAACCGTTCTCGGCGCGTCCTTCCGAAAGCGGGCAACGATTTTCTCATCAATGAAGCGGCCGATCCCTTCTGCAATGTCTGCCCAGGAAAAATCGAGCAGTAGGGCAATACCGATCGCCATCAGCACCAAAAAGACGACTGCCGAAACACCAGCACCGACATAGTAGATAACCGCACGCGCCAGAGAGTTGCCCAAAATACCGCCGGTGCCGGCCGGCAGTCCGAAATCCACACCGCCGAAGCGGAGGGCCTCAAGCGAAGTGGACCCCATCAAAAGTGCGCAAAGACCGATGAACGCGGTGAATTTCGGCGGATTGACACGATCAGGGGCGGTTTCACCGCGCTGAATGCGCCAGCGTGCACGCAGCGCAAAAACAGCCATCATGGCCAGACCGAGCACGAGCCACCAAGCGGAAAAACCAAGCATGCTAAAGAGCAGATCCGCCGCCCACGCCCCCCAAAGGCCGCAGAGATTGACCGGCGCACGAGCCGTTGAAACCGAAAACGAGGGGTCAGCAGGCGAATAGCTCGCAAGCGCCGCGGCGAGTGCGACGGCAAGCGGCATGGCGAACACCCAGGCATACTGCCAGAGAAAACGGGCAAGACCCACAAATGCTTCAGAGAGACGCTCACTCAATGCGCGCATAAGCGCTGCTCGGCGCTCGCGGCGAGCGGCTCGACGTGCCGCAGCTTCTTCGCGGCGGGCAGCCTGATCGGCATCCGCCCCGGCTGAGGGCACTCCGCTTCTGCTGAGCACTTCGCCTTCTGCATCGGCATTCGCATTCCGCCTGGCTTTAGAGGCCCGGCTGGCTTTTGAAGCCCTCGAAGGCTTGATGCGATCTTCATCCACATCGTCTTCAATTTTTGTTCGCGTTCTCGCCATACGGAACCCTTGGTGTATGCTCAAACCAATTATTTTATGAGCGAACTGGAATGAGTGCTTTACAGCTTTGCCGCCTCAAGGCGCCTCAGCTGCCTGCAAATTCCTACTCGTTCATGGCTGTCCGAGTTGCGCCGTCTTTTGCCGGCATTCTGCAAACGCCAAATCTAGACGCCTCTAAGCTGTGCCGAGACTGGAAAGCTGGCGGCCTTTCGGACGTTAACCCTTTTCTAAAGAGTAAAGCACCATGACGCAAACAAATCACGCCAAAGTCATCATTCTCGGTTCCGGTCCTGCTGGCTGGACCGCCGCGGTATATGCCGCACGCGCCAACCTTAAACCGGTCGTCATTACCGGCATGGAAGCGGGCGGCCAGCTCATGACCACGACCGAAGTTGACAATTGGCCGGGCGCTGCTGAAGGCATTCAGGGACCGGACTTGATGGAACAGATGCAAAAGCAGGCTGAACGCTTCGGCACCCAGGTGGTCTACGACCTCGTGAAGGATGTTGACCTCTCCAGCCGTCCATTCAAGCTCACAACCGACCTCGGTGACGTTTGGACCTGCGACGCGCTGATCGCCGCCACCGGCGCTTCGGCCATGTATCTGGGGCTTCCCTCTGAAGCCGCCTATAAGGGCAAGGGTGTTTCCGCCTGCGCCACTTGCGACGGCTTCTTTTACCGCGGAAAGCCCGTTGCTGTCGTGGGCGGCGGCAACGCTGCTGTCGAAGAAGCGCTTTACCTCGCCAACATTGCCTCCAAAGTAACACTCATTCATCGACGCGATACCTTCCGCGCTGAACCGATCCTGATTGATCAGCTGATGGATGAAGTGAAAGCCGGCCGCATCGAACTTGCACTGCGCCGCGAAGTCGACGAGATCCTCGGCGACGGCAAGAGCGTTACCGGCGTGCGCCTGAAGAGCACCGCCGGCGAAGCGCCTGTCGAAGTGCCGTTGGAGGGCGTCTTTATTGCCATTGGGCATAAACCCAATACAACGATCTTTGAGGGCAAGCTGGAGCTTTCAAACGGCTACATCGTTACCCGCGGCACAGGTCATGCCACTGCCTCCGCAACATCGGTGGAGGGCGTTTTCGCTGCCGGCGACGTTCAGGATCAGGTCTACCGTCAGGCGGTCACCTCCGCAGCGGCAGGCTGCATGGCGGCGCTGGATGCACAGCGCTACCTTGAGGCACTGAGCCGCTGATCAATATACAGCCTGAAAGCAGATCAATCGCTGCCGAACCTTTTGGAATCCAATCATTTCTGCAACATCCGACTTTTAAAATGGCTCAATATCACGATCTTTCGGATTTAAAGAAGCTTTCACACGACCTCAAGGTTCAGGCCAAGGCCGCGCAGGAAGCCAAACGCGTTCAGGCGGCCAAAGCGAACCGCCTTGGCGCCGAAGCGGCGGCTTTCCGCGAAGCGATGGCCTCGCTCGGCGTCAAGAATGAGGACCACACCCGCGGACGCCGTATTACAACGCCGGCCAAACCAGCGCCAGTTCCGCACCAGAGCAAACTGGAAAAAGAAGCGGTTCTCGAAGAATCCCTCTCAGACCAGTGCGATCCGGTGGTGTTTCTCGAGAGCGATGACGGCCTCATGTTCCGCCGCCCGGACGTGCCGCCGGATATTCCCCGCAAGCTCTATCGCGGTGAATGGACAGTGCAGGATCACATTGACCTGCACGGTCTCTTCGTTGACGAGGCGCGCGACGCCGTCGCGGCCTTCATCCGTACAGCGATGATCCGCGGTCACAGATGCCTGAGAATCGTCCACGGCAAGGGCTATAACTCCGAAGGCGGTCAAAGTGTTCTCAAAGAAATGGTCCGCCGCTGGCTGCAGCAAAAGAGCGAAGTCATGGCTTTTGTCCAGGCGCCTCCGCATGACGGTGATTCCGGCGCCGTAATTGTGCTGCTCGAGCAGCGCCGCCCGCGCCGCAGCTAAGGGGACTCTGCGCAACGCCGCAAGGAGGGCACTTTCGCCATGATGACACCCGTAATCAATGCTTTGACGCCGTCGACTGAATGGGTCGACACGATTGCCATGCTCGGTTTCTCGTTTGCCGGCATTCTGGCTGCTCGCGGGCGCGGCGTTGACCCGGTGGGTGTTTTTATTTTGGCCTTTACAAGCGCCTTCGGCGGCGTTACGGTACGCGATATGCTGCTCGACATCCGGCCTTTTTACTGGGTGTCACACGAAGCTTTTACCTGGCTCATCATCTGCTTCACCATTTTTGCGCCGGTCATTGCTGCCCGTCTTTCCGACCGCATTGCACGAGAACTCTTTCTTTGGGCCGATGCTGTCGGTCTGGGTTTCTTTTCAGCATCAGCGACCGTTCTTGCGTGGGAGAGCGGCATTCCGCCGCTCTCGTGCACATTGGTTGGCGTGATCACCGGCATTGTGGGCGGTATCTTCCGCGACGTCCTGCTTAACCGCTTGCCCGCGGCGCTCTCTGACCGCAAACCTTATGGGCTGGCCGCATTTATCGGCTGTTGGTTTGGAATCGTGCTCCTTTCGGACGGCGTTGCCGCAGCAACCGTCATTTTGGTGACCGCCGCTTCAATCGTGCTGATCCGTATGTTCACACTGAAGGTGAACTGGGAAATTCGCTATCGCTCTCCGCTCTCACGCCGCATATTCCCTGGGAACGGGCCTATCAGTCTGACGCGCATCCTTCGGCGTTCTAATACTGCGCCAAAGCCCCCTCGGCTGCTGAAAACGCCAAAGTCTTCTAAGTCATCCAAATCGGAACCTGCGGCTTCCGCACCACAAATGCCCCGCATTTATAAACGTGCTAACCCTGCCAATCTGCCGTCGGCAGCGCCCTGGCGCCCTATCGATGCGCCTTTAGAAGATAAGACCAAACCCTCTGCAAAATCCCCTTCGCAGAACTTAAATACGCCTGCAGAACCGGACTCTCCTAAACACGAAGATTGATCCTAATAAACCTTCTTGGAACTGATGCCAGATGGCCCAGAACGGCATCAGCATGAGAATGCCGTTGAGCAGACAATCAAATGCTTTGTGAAAATGCTCTGTGGTGTCTTGGAGCTCTTTGACCGATCGCCCGCATTCAGCAGTACCGGACAACCCACATAATTTCGAAAAAGCGAACGGCGCGGAGTCCTAATGGAACTTCGCGCCGTTTTGTTCTTGAGGCTAAATGCCTCATCAAATTTTTGTGATCTTTGGACCTCCTCAAGTGAGGAGGTTCGGTTCACGCAAGATTTGATGGATTAGAACGTGTGAACGAGGCCGCAGTAAACCTGAGTAACCTGAGCTTTGTAATCAGAGACGTCACCTTCTGCAGCATCACCCTTGGTCTGACCGTACCCGGCACCAACATAAACGCCAGTACGAGTGGAGAGCGGATAGTTGTAACGAGCAGACACTCCATAGTACTTGTAGTCACTGTCAGCTTCATTACCCGCATATTCTTCCGAGAAATCAACGAAGTAGAGACCAGCCGTGAGCGTACCAGCACCTAAAGGAGCAGCAGCACCGAGGTGCAGACCATAGCCCTTCAAGCCCAATGCTTTATAAGTATTGTTGCTAAGCTCTGCGTCAATACCAGCAACTGACGTCTGATGCTTAAAGTACTGGGCTTCAGCGAAGAGTTGAACAACTTCGAAATCGTAGTTGCCACCGATGAAGACTAACTGGCCATCCTTGTCGAGTTCACGACCGTAAGCGACAGCAAGAGTACCACCGTTATTCTCATTAGCACCGTACTTTGTCAGTTCATAGCCAACAGCGAAAGCGGCAGGGCCATATTCGCCCGACACACCAATTGATGCATAGCGCTGGGCATGCGACGTGCCTTCATCACCGCTAAATTCGGGATCTCCGTCAGAGTTAACTTTTGCAGAAGCCTTGCTGTCCGTCTTGAACGAATACTGAGCAGTCAGCTGCAGACCGGCAAAGCGCGGAGTCTGATAGACAACCATGTTGTCATAACGATCAGAAGCCGCAAAGCCCCAAACATCACCATCGCCGCCGTCGAAAGATTCAACATAGCCCAGCATGTCATACGTGCCGCAGGACGACGAAAGGCCGCCGAAACGGCCGAAGGCAACAGAACCGAACGGGCCGGAGAGCGTCAGACCGGCTTCACGGCCGAAGAGACGGCTGCCCTGACCCATCGTACCATCGTCACCATTGAAGCCGCTTTCGAGCTTGAAGCTGACCTTATAGCCGTTGCCAAGGTCTTCGGAGCCTTTCAGACCCCAGCGGTTGCCCGTATCCCAACCGGTCTGCATGTCAAACGTGTCGCTCTTCTCAGAGGAACCGTCAAACTTGGTGGTCTTCTTGTGGAAGTATTCAAAACCGGTATCGAGAGCGCCGTAAAGCGTCACGTCAGCGGCCATAGCAGAGCCGGCAAAAACGCCGAGAACGGCGAGAGCGGTGAGAGACTTTTTCATGATGTTGCCTTCACATAGCTATACGGCTTGATCAAGCCGCATAAAGAATGGATTAGTGGGAGACCGTATGCTGCCGGTCTCCCGAACGACTCATAAACGAAGACTCTTGCAGAAACCGTTTACCTGTCGCTCCACGTATGATAGGCAAGCGAATAAGAATCGCTATTTTTTGTTTCGCTTAAAAATTTGTTATATCTTATATATTTCAATATATTACAGCGAATACAACTCCATTGTCGAAATCAATTGTTGCCCCCCCCCAACAGATTTTGTCTCTTAATGCCGCATATCTCGGCAACGATATGTGTTCTCTCCCGTTATTGTCTTAGATGACGCAGAATGTCAAAACACAGTGTGCTGTGAGCATTTGCGCGCCTGTCTTTCTGATGCGGTAAGACAGGCTTTCCAAAAAATGAGTGGGCGCTCCAAGCAATGATGAACGCCGGCCGCTAAATCAAATAGAGCCGCTCAAAGCGGCTCTATATTCAGCCGAAAATTTAAACAGCTGATTCGCCGGTTTCACCCGTACGGATTCGAATCACCTGTTCAACGTCGTAGACGAAAATCTTGCCGTCGCCAATTTTGCCCGTATGGGCAGCTTTACGAATAGCATCAATGGCTTGCTCCACGAGGTCGTCGGCCACAACCGTTTCAACCTTAAGCTTGGGGAGAAAGTCCACGACATATTCTGCGCCGCGGTAGAGCTCCGTATGCCCCTTTTGGCGACCGAAACCTTTGACTTCGGTAACAGTAAGGCCGTGCACGCCCGTTTCGGAAAGTGCTTCACGAACATCGTCGAGCTTGAAAGGCTTAATCACGGCAACGATCTGCTTCATTTGATTTGACCTGAATCGAGTGGCTGCGGAACGCACCTGCGATCCGCTGTAAAAGCATAAGTCTAAAGAAAAACAAAGCCGGAGTTCCTTTCGGGACTCCGGCCTTCTTGAGATTGAATCAACTCTTCTGCGAAAGTACTTCATAGAAGCACCGCCGACAGACGAGACACATTCATTCTCAGGCCACCTTCGTCGTACGCTTGACAGAGGATTTGGCGGGTTCCGCCTCAACAGCCGGGGCAGCGGCCGGAGCCGGTGCAGCGACGGATTCAGCGGGCTTAACGGCCGAAGCCTTGCCGACGCGATATTCGTAGAGCGAAACGTCTTTGACACGGACGCCGAACTTTGGATCGTTGTTCGGGCTGTGCCAGACGTCGCGCTTCTGACGCCACGCATTGATAAAGGCGATCACATTCTGCGGCATCTTGACGGAATCAGAAAGCTCATTGACGGTGAACTGCTGACCGCCGACCAAAAAAAGCTGCAGCTGGTGAATAAAAGGGCCCTGTTCTTCAACCTTGACGGGTTCCGGATTCTCTGCCATTTTTTAGTTTCCTAAGCATTCACGCATGCATCCGTCGGTCGAAAAAATGATACGAACGACGGGTTGTTGGAAAGGTGCAATGCACGCGTATTAGGTGAAGTACTTTATCACGACTTCCGCTGTCGCAAGTCATCATTTAGATGTTTTTGACAACAGATTGTTTTCAAGTGCCTGTGCCATCTTCTCGGCAAGCTGTTCGGCAAAGGCCTTGTCATCGGCCTCAACCATGATGCGGAGCACAGGTTCCGTTCCGGACGGCCGAATGAGCACCCGGCCTCGGCCGGCTACCGCCCGTTCCGCTTCAGTGACTGTAGCAGCAAACTGAGGCAGGGAGTGCCAATCAGCACCGCGCGTGAACGGACGATTAATGAGCACCTGCGGCATCAGCTGGAGATCCGCCGTGAGCTCCGCCAAGCTTTTGCCTGTATGACGCATCGCCGAAAGAACCTGCAGAGCGCTCACGATACCGTCGCCCGTGGTCTGTCGGTCGAGTGCGAGCAGATGCCCAGATGTTTCGCCGCCCAAAATCCAACCTCGCTCGAGCAGCATCTCAAGCACGTATCGATCCCCTACTTTGGCTCGACCGAAAGGAATGCCGAGCTCATTGAGCCGTTTTTCCAGTCCGTAGTTGGTCATCAGCGTTCCAGCAACGCCCGCCACCATGCCTTTGGAAAGGCGGTCGCGGATCATCACATAGAGCAGCTCGTCACCGGTATAAACCCGTCCGTCAGCGTCAGCCATGATGAGACGGTCTGCGTCCCCGTCAAGGCTCACCGCCACTTGACAGCCCGCGGCCCGGCACTGCTCAGACAAATGCTCAGTGTGTGTCGCCCCTACGCCGCGATTGATGTTGAAGCCGTCAGGCGTATTGCCGACCGCGACCACATCGGCGCCAAGCTCATGAAAGACATCCGGCGCAACGTGATAGGCCGCACCGTTGGCGCAGTCGACGAAGATCTTCAGGCCCTTTAAATCGATGTCGCTGTCGATCGTCGATTTGCAGAATTCGATGTAGCGCCCAGAGGCATCATCGAGCCGTCGAGCCTTTCCCAACTCTGCCGACGGAACGCAGGCGAAGCCTTCGTCAATCTCTTCTTCAATCTCCACTTCCCAGCTGTCCGGGAGCTTCTGTCCGGCAGCAGAGAAAAATTTAATGCCGTTGTCGTCATAGGGATTATGCGAAGCAGAGATAACAACGCCGGCATCCAGCCGCTGCGCGCGGGTGAGATATGCGACTGCGGGTGTCGGAATGGGACCGCAGAGAACCACATCAACGCCGGCGCTTGAGAAACCGGCCTGCAGTGCGGCTTCAAGCATATAGCCCGAAACACGTGTGTCCTTGCCGATCAAGACCGAAGCGCGCCCCGTTGGGTTATGCCGCTTAAGGACTCGGCCGGCGGCCTGACCAAGCTTCATCACGAAGTCCGGCGTAATCGGAGCTGAGCCGACCTTGCCGCGCACACCGTCTGTGCCGAAATAACGTCGCTTCATAGTGGTTCTCCTTGGGTGTTCTTCTTTGTATTTTTATCAGTGAACGAGCCGAGCTGCCGCTTTTTCAATAGCCGACAGCACGAGGAGTTCATCACGGGTTTCAGCCACATCATGCACGCGCACGATCTGAGCGCCCAAACCGCAGGCAATGACCGCGCAGGCAGCACTGGCCGCAGTCCGGTCTTTAGGGACTTCTCGTCCGATCACCGCACCCAGCTCTGACTTGCGCGATACAGCCGCCATCAAAGGCTGGCCGGAGGAAGCAAAACGAAGCGTAGCGGCAATCAGTTCAAAATTGCCTTCTACCGTCTTGCCGAACCCAAATCCCGGATCCCAGCAGATGCGGTCTGACGATACGCCGAGCTCACGAAGCGCGGTCGTGCGTTTGGCCAAATAGTCATAAACGGACGCAACAATGTCCGATCCGCGAGGCGCATCAAAGCCATGCATGACCACCAAGCCGCAGTCGGTGGCTGCCGCCGCTTCTGCAGCGCCCGTAAGATCGAACCCGCGGACGTCGTTAAGGATCTTTGCCCCCGCTTTAGCAGCGGCCGTCATGATCTCAGGACGCGAAGTATCCACGGACACAACGAACCCCTCGGCAGCGAGCGCCTCCACCACTGGAAGCACTCGGCGGGATTCTTCTTCAAGCGACACTGGGCTGGACCCCGGACGCGTAGACTCTCCGCCAACGTCAATAATGTCGGCGCCATGAGCGGCCATTCGCCGAGCCCAAGCCACCGCATCGTCGAGCTTATTGTGATCTCCGCCGTCGGAAAACGAATCCGGCGTTACATTGAGAATTCCCATAATGAGCGGTCGAGCGCTCAAATCGAATACTCGGTCGGCGCAGCGCCATGTTTTTGCGAACGGCATGGTGCCGCCGTACTGCAGATTTGTGAACATCCTCTTATTCCTTTTTTCTCGCACTGAAAAAGGCCGCCCGACAGCCGCAGAGCGGCAGGCGCGGCGGCCTTTGCAGATGGGCTGCTCAGAGCGCACGTTATTCGGGCTTCCTGCCGTCCTTCGGTGCGCTTTGATTGCCGTTCGTCTTTGAGCCGACATCGGGCTCATCAGAACCCGTATCAACGAGCTTGTCGGTCGGCGCAGCATCCGCAGCGGCAGGCGGCTCTTCAGCCTTGACTGTCGGCTTTGCAGCCGGCTGCGGCGCACGCGGCTTCATGTTTTCCTGCGCTTCCGTTGAACGAGGCGCGCGAGGCGGACGACCTTCCATGATGTCGTCAATCTGCTCCTTGTCAATGGTTTCCCATTCAAGAAGCGCATGCGCCATGGCGTGCATCTTGTCCTGATTCTCTTCAATGAGCTTGCGCGCAAGTGCATACTGCTCATCGATGATGCGGCGGACCTCTTCGTCCACAGCCTGCATCGTGCGCTCGGAAACATGTGTGGTCTTCGTCACCGAGCGGCCCAAGAACACTTCGCCTTCGTTTTCCGCATAGACCATCGGTCCCATGCGTTCACTCATGCCGTAGCGCGTCACCATGTCGCGGGCGAGCTGAGTGGCGCGTTCAAAGTCGTTCGAAGCGCCCGTCGTCATCTGATGCATGAAAACTTCTTCAGCAATTCGTCCGCCGAAGAGAATGGCAATACGAGTGAGCAGATACTGACGGTTATAGGCGTAGCGGTCCATCTCCGGGAGCTGCATGGTGAGACCGAGCGCACGGCCGCGCGGAATGATCGTCACCTTATGCACCGGGTCACTTTCAGGCAGGAGCCGAGCAACCAAGGCATGGCCGGATTCGTGATAGGCCGTATTCTTCTTTTCGTCCTCGCTCATCACCATGGCGCGGCGTTCCGCACCCATCATGATCTTGTCCTTGGCGTTTTCAAAGTCGGCCATCGTCACAACGCGGCCGTTGCGGCGAGCAGCGAAAAGCGCAGCTTCATTGACCAGGTTCGCAAGATCGGCACCTGAAAAACCAGGCGTGCCGCGGGCGAGAATCGCCGAATCAACGTCCGGACCCGCAGGGATCTTCTTCATATGCACAGCAAGAATCTGCTCACGGCCGCGGATATCAGGCAACGGCACCACCACTTGGCGGTCAAAGCGACCGGGACGCAGAAGCGCAGGGTCAAGTACGTCAGGACGATTGGTGGCAGCGATGACGATCACATTTGCGCCGGTATCGAAGCCGTCCATTTCAACGAGCATCTGATTGAGTGTCTGCTCGCGTTCATCATTGCCGCCGCCGAGGCCGGCGCCGCGCTGGCGGCCGACCGCATCAATTTCGTCGATGAAGATGATGCAGGGAGCATTCTTCTTGGCGGTTTCAAACATGTCGCGCACGCGGGCTGCACCCACACCGACGAACATTTCAACGAAGTCGGAACCCGAAATTGTGAAGAAAGGCACACCGGCTTCGCCGGCAATAGCCTTAGCGAGCAGCGTCTTGCCGGTACCCGGGGAGCCCACGAGCAGCACACCGCGCGGGATGCGGCCGCCCAAACGCTGGTACTTCGACGGATCGCGCAGGAAGTCGACGATTTCCTGCACGTCTTCCTTGGCTTCGTCGCAGCCTGCAACGTCCTTAAAGCGAACCTTGTTGTCCTGTTCGGTGAGCATGCGGGCCTTGGACTTCCCAAAAGAGAAGGCGCCGCCGCCGCCCGCACCGCCCTGCATGCGGCGCATGAAAAAGATCCACACGCCGATCAAGAGGAGCATCGGGAACCAAGATACGAAAAGCGTTGTCAGGAAGGACGGTTCTTCCTCAGCCTTGCCGTACACCTGAACGCCGTTCTTACGCAGGTCGTCGACCATCCAAAGATCGCCCGGACTCGTGATGGCGTACTCAGCTCCGGACTGCGGCGTGACGAGGATCTTGCGACCCTGCACCTCCACTTTGCGGATCTTGCCCGCCTTAGCGTCATCCATAAACTGGGTGTAGCTCGTCTGATCGAGCGGCTGCGCCGAGTTGGTCTCAAACTGGCGGAAAACCGTGAAGAGCACCACCGCGACGAGAATCCATACGGCAATGCGGGCAAAAGACTTATTGTCCAACTTTGAACTCCAGTATCCGTTCCGGTCCGCCAAAGCGCTTCACTTCCTGACGCTCAAACGAAGCGGCGAAGAGAGACGCTGTACGACCGGTTTGCTTGATGCGGAGCGGACGGATGCGCTCGCGAGCAGGGTTGAGCCCGCAGCAGTCTGCTTCACTTGTTAGAGAAGACAGCTCTGCGGGCCGCAGATTTTGTAATTGTAGCGGCCGCACCTCTCTCAGGCAGGATCCTGAGGCACTTTGACGCGTTTTGCCGGCCGCCGGCAATGAAAGCAATTATTTCGGCGCCTTTAAACCCCGTGAGACCAGATACACCTCAGCGGACGTGTCACGGCTCGCTTCCGGCTTCTTAGCCGCCACCTTCTTGAAAACGCGTTTAAGCGACTCCACATATTGCGAATAGCCCGATCCCTGGAAGGCTTTTGTCACGAATACGCCGTTAGGCGCAAGGTGTTCGAGGCAAAACTCCAGCGCAAGCTCGTTGAGCAGCAGCGAACGTGCTGCATCGGCCGCCGCGATGCCCGAAAGATTCGGCGCCATGTCCGAAAGGACCACGTCGACCTTGTCTCCGTTTAAAATCTCGGCGAGCTTATCGGCCACCTCTTGTTCGCGGAAGTCGCCCTGCAGAAAATAGACGTCATCGATGGGATCCATCGGCAGGATGTCCATGGCGATGATGCGCCCGCGAACGCTGCCGTCTGGACCGGCAAGCCGCTCCCGCACCACCTGCGTCCAACTGCCCGGCGCCGACCCCAAGTCGACGACGGTGCTTCCGGGCTTGAGGAGATGCTCCTTCTCATCGAGCTCAATGAGCTTATAGACGGAGCGTGCGCGGTAGCCCTCCGCTCTGGAGCGCTTCACGAACGGATCATTAATGTGGCGTTCGATCCAGGCGCGGTTGGATCTGAGTTTTTTGGTTGCTACGGGCATTGCGGCCCTCTCCAACTGTTTTGTGTTTTACGCTGCGCCCGACAGACTTCGCGGGTCGGGACTTGCTTCATCCCCGATCCTAAAGCGGCATCGGCCGTCGGTGCAGATCAATTTGACTGAAATTTTATGAGCGAAATTACTCTTTCGCGCGATGCGCGTCTCACGCTGCGCGCTCAGGCGCATCATCTCAACCCCGTGGTTCTTCTTGGTGCCAGCGGTCTCACCGAAGCGGTGATGAAAGAAATCGACCGCGAGCTTAAGGCTCACGAACTCATCAAAGTCCGCGTACCGACAGACGACCGCGAAGAACGCGAAGCGATCTTCGTCAAGATAGCCGACGAACTCGGCTGCGCCCGTGTGCAGATGATCGGCAAGCTGCTCGTCCTGTGGCGTCCGGCTGATGAGGAAGAACCCACAGCCGAAGAATGGATTGCCCGAGCTGCTGCCGCTGCCAAAGGGCTCGACAAAGAGGCCGCTGCTCCGGCCAAAAAGGTGGCCGTGAAGCGTCCCGGCGACAAGAAAAAGAAGGTTGAAGCGCAGCCGCGCCGACGTGCTCGTCCAAAGACGAAGCGCGTGACGAAAAAGTTCGCGCTCGGCTGATTCGACGGATCACACTGAAATAGAAGGGTTGCTGCACCAGATCCAGAGATCTGCGCGGCGGCAACAATTGGGCGGCAGTTCCCTATGCGGAACTGCCGCCTTTTTTGTCTCGGTGAACCGCCAAAGAGACGATCGAATTACTTGTATTCGACCGTTTCAACTTCAAATGTCACCTTGCCCTTCGGAGCCATGAAGACGACCGTATCGCCTTCGCTCTTGCCAATGAGTGCACGAGCGATCGGAGACGAGACCGAAATGAGGTTCTTCTTGATGTCGGCTTCATCGTCGCCCACGATCTGATAGGTGACGTTTGAATCCTCTTCTTCGTCGTAAAGCGTGACGGTAGCACCGAACACAATACGGTCACCCGCAGCCACCGTCTTCGGATCGATCACCTGCAGCGCCGGAATCTTGCCTTCGAGCTCAGCGATACGGCCTTCAATGTGGCCTTGCTCTTCACGAGCAGCATCGTACTCGGCGTTTTCCGAAAGGTCGCCTTTTTCACGCGCTTCAGCAATCGCTGCAACGACATTGGGACGAGCGGTCTTCTTGAGGTAGTCGAGTTCGGCCTTGAGCTTGGCTGCGCCGGCAGCCGTAATAGGAATGCGGTTCATAGTATGAATACAAAGAGCGTTGTGAGTTAATCGGGTGTGTCTGTGCGCCGGGCACCGCCGGTCATCATGACAAACGGTTCTTTCAAAGCTCAGCAAAGAGAGCATGGGCGGACAGGCAATGCGAAGGGCGGCGCCAATGGTTTCGGCACCGCCCTTCGAAAAGATTCTGTTTCGAAGAAGAATTCTAGCAAAGTGTGAGCGTTCGGGTTCGTGCAGCCGCTTCAAACGCATCGGCCCCTGTGTACCTGCCCTTTCATCAGGCAAACGTTTGACAATCCTGAATCAGCTTTTTATAGTTGCATTAGTTCGATATCGAACCAAGTAACATTTAAGGGAATCTGTCACCATGATTCGAATTGCAGTTATCGGCGCCAATGGTCAAGCCGGCCGCCATATTGTTGCGGAAGCACTCGCCCGCGGCTTTGAAGTCACCGCCTTCGTTCGCGGCAGCACCGCTCCGGCGACACAGCATGTGGTTCATAAAGATGTCCTCGCGATTGAGCAGTCGGATCTTGCCGGGTTTGACGCCGTGGTGGATGCGCTCGGTTTCTGGACCCCTGACACGCTGCCGCTTCACGTAAAGACAGCGCTGCATCTGGCTGATTTGCTCTCGGGCACGAAAACGCGCCTGCTCATCGTCGGCGGCGCGGGCAGTCTCTATATGGATGCGGCCCACACGCAGCAGCTCGTGGATCAGCCTTTCTTCCCTGCGCAATACCGTCCGCTCGCGAGTGCTCAACGCGATCAGCTCGAGGCCATCCGCAAACGCAGTGATGTTCAATGGACCTTCATTTCGCCCGCAGCGGAATTTGAAGTCAGTCAGCCTCGGACGGGCCAATATGTGCTCGCCGGCGAAGAATTTACAACCAATGCGGAAGGCAAAAGCGTTGTGAGCTATGCCGATTACGCCGTTGCGGTCGTCGATCTCATTGCCAACGGCACGCACATTCAGGAGCGCGTTTCAGTTCGCGGATCGTAATGCTACATGCTTTGGCAGCGGACATCCCGTCCGCTGCAGCACGGTTTTTTTAAAGCACCTTTACGGGCCGAGCATCACTCGCCCGCATAATTTTCCGGATTAAGGCGTCTTTCAACGAGCTCAATGAAGATGTGAATGCATTTGATGTGGAGTTCCTGCACGCGGTCGGCGTAACGTCCGCCCGGCGTCACGATCGCCACATCAGAAAGCTTGGCAATCGGGGAATCCGCTCGCCCCGTAAGCGACACTACCTTCACCCCCTTGGCTCGGGACGCCTCAACCGCACGGAGCACGTTCTTGCTCGTGCCCGAAGTGGAAATGCCAAGCAGGACATCTCCCGAACGCGCGACGCCTTCAATGTAGCGGGAGAAAACATATTCATAGCCAAAATCATTGGCCACGCAGGCCATGTGCGAGGCATCGGCAATCGCTGTCGCAGCATAGGCCGGCCGATTATTACGGTAGCGTCCCGTCATCTCTTCGGCAAAGTGCATCGCATCGCAGAGACTCCCGCCGTTTCCGCAGGAATAAATGCGCCCGCCAGACTGCAGTGCATCAGCCATCAGATTGCCGGCAGCGTTGATTCGCTCAAGCATGACTTCATCGGAGAGAAGATGCGCAAGCGCCTCCTGCGCCTCCAAAAGCGCGGCGCGGACATGGTGTGTGCTCATGCGAAAAATCCCTTGTTGAAAATGTTCAGCCAATCTGCCGGCGGTCTTCAATGGCCGCGGCAATCGTCGCGAGATCAGTGTACTCAACCTCCAGCCCGGAAGGCAGACCTCTTGCAAGACGCGTAATTCGCAGCTGCGGCCAACGCTTCTTGACGGCGCCCATCAGATAGTACGCTGTTGCATCCCCTTCGGGCGTGTAGGACGTCGCAACCACAATTTCACGCAACCCGTTCTCTGCGAGCCCTTCCTCAATGCGCACAAGAAGTTCAGGGAACCCGATCTCGGTCGGCCCCATATCATCCATGGGCGAAAGCCGCCCCCCGAGAATGAAATAAAGACCCGGCCAATTGAGCGACTTTTCGAGTGCCATCTGATCCTGGACGGTTTCGACTACGCAGAGCAGCGACGCGTCTCGTGACGGATCTGCGCAGATTTCGCAGACCGCCCCTTCGCACCAGGTGCGGCAGCGCGGACAGCGATGCACCTTGGTTTCAGCGTCTGCCAGCGCTTGCCTAAGCGCCTGCAGCTCACCGCGGCGCTTAGGCGAAAGGAGAAAGAAAGCCGCGCGCTGAGCACTGCGCGGACCGTATCCGGGGAGCGCTTCCAATGCTTTAACGAGCGCAGCAATGGCGGGAGAGCTTTCCTGCGGCATAACGTTTTGCCTCATGCCTCACGCGCAAACGTCATCTTGACGTCGCGCGGACGACCCCAATAAGGCCAGCTCGTCACCAGTATGACTGCCCCGGCCGCGGCATAGGCAGCCGCATTTTCGGCATTGACGCCGCCCGCAACGGAAAGCAGCGTTCCTCGGCCGAGGCGTTTGGCAAAATCTGCCGTGCGCGCCAGCGCCTCGGGGGCAAAGCGCTCACACTGCACAATGTCGGCGCCAAGCTCGATAAACTCACGCGCTTCCGCTTCGCAAGAAGCTTCTACAGCTGTCTTTTTTTCCGGATTAGCGGCCTTGAGTCTGGCAAAAGCGCCCGCAAAGTCGTCGGTAAAGACGCGGTGCTGATCAAACACCAATATGGAATCGGACAGTCCCAGACGGTGCACGGTTCCGCCGCCGGCAAGCAGGCCGGCGAGCGCAATGCGCTTGCCGCCCGGATAGTGCTTGCGGGTTCCCGCCACCACCGCCTGCGGATTCACCGAACGAGCCGCATCAACCATCGCCCGCATGCGCTCGGCGATGCCACCCGCGTACTCCATGACGCACTGAGCGGTTTTATAAGCAGCATGGAGCGCTTGAGCGGAGCCGCGGGCACAGAGGAAAGGAACACGAGCAGCGAGCGAATCGCCGTCCTTGGCGAAAACTTCAACGGATGCGCCTGCAGCAAGAAAAATTTCCCGCGCCAGATCGATGCCGGCCGCGATGCCCGGCGCCTTGAGCGAAGCACTGACAGTGCCGCAGGTTTCCTCGATTCCCAGCCCGACCGTTGTAAGGTCTTCATAAGGGCAGTCGGCCAAAAGGATCGATTCGGCCCATTGACGCGTCGTGAGCATCACGCACCTCCAAAATGTGCGGCATAAAGAAAAGCTCCGCCGGATGCGGCACGCCGCCCGAACGGAGCCATCCGCCGAACGCGTGCACTGCGCTCGGCATGGGATGAGAAATCTCGAGCTGCTTTTAGAAAGGCAGCTTCATGCCCGCGGGAAGCGGAACGGCTTTGTTCATCGCCGCTTCGCTCTCCGTACGGCAGGTTTGCTGCGCATTGTTGAAAGCGAGCATCACGAGATCTTCGAGCATTTCGATATCTTCAGGATCCACCACCTTCGGGTCGATCTTAATGCTGCGGCATTCATGACCGCCTGTAATCACAACCTTCACGGCGCCGTTGGCGGCTTCACCCGTGAATTCGGTCTGCTTCAGTTCTTCCTGAACTTTGGCGAGCTTTTGCTGCATCTTCTGCGCCTGGGCCATCAAACCGCCCATGCCGCCCATTCCACCCATGCCGCGCATGCGAACCTCCATTGAGTGTCTTAAAAAAATGTTGCTGTTCTTTGCCGCTCTTACTCGGCTCCGCGCTTTTCTTCTTCACTGAGCGGTCGAATTGAACTCTCGTCAATTGTGCCGCCGAAAAGCCGCAGAACCTCTTTGACAAGCGGATCGTTCTTGAAGCGCTCGACCATCTCCTGGTGCTCCTTGGCACGCCGACGGCGATCGGCATCAGCCACCGTCGCGCCAGCCTCAGTAGCGCCGGCCTCAAAAAGCACACGGAACGGCCGGCCGAAATAAGCCGACAAACGCTCCTCTAGGAACCTGCGGTTCTGCTCAGTAACGAGCGACTGAACGCCGAGGCGCAATTGTACGCGATCCCGAGTAAGTTCAATGACCTGCGACTCTGCAGCAAGCACCTTTAAAGGCCCCGCAAGTCCTGCTCCCGCAATAATTTCCCGCCAGCTGAGGGGTGCCTCGTCAATGGACGGCTGCACCCGGGGAGTGGCCTCAGCCGGCGCGGGGCTCTCCCCCGCCGGCTCCCGGATTATCGGGAATGAAGGGCGGAGGCTCCTCCATCATCGGAGGCGGCGCCGCCTGAAGGGACTGAGTCGGTCGGGACGGTGCTTGCGGAGCCCGAGGCGTCGGGGCACTCTGCGGGGCGGGCGAAAGCGCTGCCCGCACCGGTTCAGGTGTGCGCTGAGGCGGCACATTGCGAAGTCCTGCAGGCTTAAAGGCCAGCATGCGCAGCAGCGCCATCGTAAAGCCCGCATACTCGTCGGGCGCCAGTGCCAGATCATTTCGACCCGTAAGCGCAATCTGATAGTAGAGCTGCACCTCTTCGGGCGAAAGCAGAGCTGCGAGCTCGGCCAATTCCGGATATTCCGGGTCATCCGCCGCGACAGCCTCTTTCACGCGCTGCAGGAGCGCAATCTTATGAAGCATGGCAGCGAGTCCCCTCAAGGCTTCGCCGAAGGAGACGCTCTCGACGACCATTTCGTCAGCGAGCCGAATCATCTGCGCAGCATCACCCGCGGCCAACGCACGCAAAAGTGCGCTCAGCGCATTGGCCGACGACAGACCGAGCATGCTCCGTACAGCACCATTAGTCACTTTGCCGCCCGAAAAGGCTATGGCCTGGTCGAGCAGCGACAAAGCATCGCGCATCGAACCGCGGGCGCCTTCAGCGATGAGCCGCAGTCCAGGACGTTCGTATTCGATGCCTTCCTTTCCGAGAATAAATTCCAGATGCTCGACAATGCCCGCTGGCGTCATGTTGCGCAGCGTGAACTGTAAGCAGCGCGACAACACCGTCACCGGCACCTTCTGCGGATCCGTCGTCGCCAGAATGAACTTCACATATTCGGGCGGCTCTTCGAGGGTCTTCAGCATGGCGTTGAAGGCCGTGCTTGAGAGCATGTGCACTTCGTCGATCATGTAGACCTTGAACCGCCCCTCGGTCGGTGCATACATCGCTCGCTCAAGGAGCTGCGTCATATCCTCAACCGAGCGGTTCGAGGCCGCATCCATTTCGATGTAGTCGACAAAACGCCCTTCATCAATTGCGCGGCAAGCTTCGCACACGCCGCAGGGGTGCGCCGTCACGCCGCCCTTGCCGTCCGCGCCCTGACAGTTGAGCGCCTTGGCGAAGATGCGGGAAATGGTGGTCTTCCCAACGCCGCGCGTGCCGGTAAACAGATACGCGTGATGCAGCCGCCCTTCGGTGAGCGCACGCGTGAGCGCCGTCACCACGTGGTCTTGGCCGACGATGGATTCGAAATCATGGGGACGCCACTTGCGGGCGAGTACCTGGTAGCTGCTCATCTTGCGAAAACGCTTCGGGCTCTGAAGAATTCGGACGGCGCCAAAACGGGCCATCCAATATATGGAGCTTTATTTTAGCGGCTGTGCAGAATGCCCCAATGCATGCTTATTGGATCCGGCCCCGGATCTTCGCTGCAGCGTTTGCAGGTACGAAAATGGCGAGCCTTATCCTCGGCACTGCACGCACACCAGTATGGCTGCTTCGTTCCCGACCTGACCAGGTTTCCGGGGCGCGCATGCGAGGGGACCCGCCAAGCGCAAGAGTATATGGGATGGTTGCAGGAATTGCAAAATTTTGCTTCCTGCGCCGCCTGCACCCGTTCGGCATTTGCTCGAGCAGTGTTAGTATTTGCGGCAGACTTTACCAAAGCGGTCTGCCGGGCGCTCGCCTCTAAATGCTCCTGAGCATGGAGGATCCACGCATCGGCCATGCCGCTCCAGCCGAACCGGCGTGAGCCGGTCCGTGCGCAACCTTTTCATTCCAGTCAGACGCAACCCTGCGAAAGCGGCATAGAGCCTCTGTTCGGTCATTCTTTTGCGGCACCTGCCGCCGACCGCTTTTCGTGCTTCGCACCAAGCGCTTTTAAAGTTCTTCAGCACTGCGGTGCCGTCTGACTTCATGGAGACCATCATGAGTGAAATTCTTCACATCAACGACGAAACTTTTGATCAGACCGTCAACAGCGACACTACCGTTTTTGTTGACTTCTGGGCGCCCTGGTGCGGCCCCTGCCGCATGCTCGCCCCGCGCCTTGAACAGGCGGCCGAAACGTTTGACGGACGCGCTGTTATCGCCAAGTACAACTGCGACGAAGCCTCTGACAAGGCTGCTCAGTACGGCGTACGCGGCATCCCGACCGTCATCGCCTTTAAGAAGGGCGAGGTCATTGATCAGCGCACCGGTGCCTGCGACCAGGCTACGCTTGATGCGTTTATCGAAAAGAACCTCTAAAATCCTATTTCTCCGCTGCGGCGCTCAGCATCCATGAGCGCCGCGGTGCATTCCGGCTTCCGTCCGGAATGCCGCAGTCCGCCGATCGCTCATCATGGAGCATTTCCGGCAGCTGCCGCCGCATTCAGCCCTCTGAGCACTTCTAACGCTCTGCAGCATCGCCAGAATGCACCCGCCGGTTCTGCGCCTCATGAACCCGGCCTCCCCCAATAAGCAACAATTTATCTACTCGAAGCAGGACACACCGCTTAGGCGTGCACCTCGACGCTGCGCAATGCCGGATGATTCTGATCCGTATGCGAGAGCCGTCTGGCGCCGCCGGCCTTGAAGATCATGCACCTTTCCGACCTTAAAGCCCTTCACGTTTCCCAGCTCCTAGACATGGCCGCTGCGCTCGAAGTCGACAACGCTCAGCGCATGCGCAAGCAGGAGCTTATGTACGCCATTCTGAAGAAGAAGGCCAAGCTCGGCGAAACCATCTACGGCGACGGCACGCTTGAAATTCTTCCCGACGGATTCGGCTTTCTGCGCTCGCCCGAGACGAGCTATATGGCAAGCACCGATGACGTCTATATTTCGCCCTCGCAGATTCGCCGCTTCAATCTGCATACCGGCGACTCGATTGAAGGCGAAGTCCGCATTCCGAAGGACGGTGAGCGCTATTTCGCACTGGTGCGAGTGGATACGGTGAATGATTTGCCGCCCGAAGCGCTTAAGCACCGGATGCTTTTTGAGAACCTCACGCCGATCTTCCCGAATAAGCAGCTCGTGCTCGAACGCGACATGCGCGGCGACGAGAACCTCACGGGCCGAATCATTGATATGTTCGCCCCCATCGGCAAGGGGCAGCGCTCGCTGATCGTCGCTCCGCCGAAGTCAGGCAAGACGGTTCTGCTGCAGCACATCGCCCACTCCATTTCAGCCAACTATCCCGACGCCGTCCTCATGGTGCTTCTCGTCAATGAACGTCCGGAAGAAGTGACGGAAATGCAGCGCACTATCCGCGGCGAAGTTGTCGCCGCCACATTCGATGAACCGGCGGTGCGCCACGTACAGGTCGCCGAAATGGTGATCGAAAAAGCTAAGCGCCTCGCTGAATCCAAGCGCGACGTCGTGATTCTGCTCGATTCCATCACGCGTCTTGCCCGCGCCTACAACCAAGTGATCCCGTCGTCGGGCAAGGTGCTCACGGGCGGCGTCGACGCCAACGCACTCGAACGGCCCAAGCGCATCTTCGGCGCGGCCCGCAACATCGAAGAAGGCGGCTCGCTCACGATTATCGGCACCGCGCTCATTGACACGGGCTCACGCATGGACGACGTGATCTACGAAGAATTCAAGGGCACGGGCAACAACGAAATCCACCTTGAACGCCGCATGGCTGAAAAGCGCGTCTTCCCGGCCATCAATCTCACGCGCTCGGGCACCCGCCGCGAAGAGCTGCTGCTGGATCCGGAAGTGCTCCAGAAGACCTGGGTGCTGCGTAAGTTCATCTACGACATGGATGAAATCGAGGCCATGGAATTCCTCCTCGACAAGCTCAAGAAAACGAAGAACAATGCAGAGTTCTTCGAACTGATGAAGCAGTAACACTCACGCCTCATCAAACCAAACGGCCTGAAGCATCAAACCTCAGGCCGTTTGTTTTTCTGGCGAAAACAATATCAAGCTGCCAGACTTTCTCGAATCCGAGCAATCACTTCATTCTCGTCTGGGCTCGTGAGTTCGATCGACTGAAACCCCGCTTCACGAAGACGCGACTCCACGCGCGGATGAATCGTGAGCGCCTTGCCCCGGGTAATCCACATGCGGGCATTGGGTACGGGTCTCACTGCATGCATCAGCACATCGACCGCGTCAGTGCTGGTGAGGTAGATCAAGGGCGATGGGCCAAGGATCGCCTTTTCCAGGCGATGGAGCTGCGGCACCGTCAGTTCGAGCGGCACGCGGATATAAGTAGAGAGCACCACCACATCGCTCCCGATGCGGCGGAACTGTTCGGGGAGCCACTCTCGTCCGGTCTGCCCTCGCAAAAAGAGCACTCGCGAAGGCGCTCCGTGCGCCTGCACGAGCGGCCACAAAGCCTCACTGCCCGAATGCGACGCGTCGCCCTCGGGATAGATGAGCTTCACCTTGGGGCCCCAGGCCGCACGGATCACGCGCGCCGTGCCTTCGCCCACCGTTGCGAGCGTGATGTGCTCGGGCCACTCACGCACCCAGTGCGCTGCAGCCGCAACAGAGGCTGGGCTCGGCAGCACCACCATTTCAACATCATCGAGATTGGAGAGACGTTCAGTGATGTGATCTGTTTCTTCCGGAAGCTCAATGGAAAATGCCGGCCAGCGCACAGCATGGATCCCTTGGGCTTCAAGCAGTTCAGCGAGACGATTGTTGGCTTCGCCCGGACGCATCAAAATGACCGGGCGGGAGGTCGTTCGGAGTGGTTCGTTCATCCCAAGCAGGCCTTCAGATAATCTTCTGCACCTTGACGGCGCAGGTCTTCAACAACACGAGCGGCGAGCGCTTCGGGCTCGGCCAAAGGACCGCGGGCTTGAGTGAACGCGGCCTTGCCTTCCTTATGGTTGCCGACGAGCGCGCGCAGCCAGAGCTCGCCCTTTTCCACCACAGCATACGCCGCGAGCGGCACCTGACAGGAACCGCCCAATGCGCGCGATACAGCACGTTCAGCCATGCAGCAGGCACGGGTTTCAGGCGAATTGATGAAGCCGAGCGCGGCTTCCATCTTCTCGTCGCCCTTGCGGATCTCAATGCCGAGCGCACCTTGTCCCGGAGCCGGAAGGCTGACTTCCGCGGGAATGATCTGACGAATACGGTCGCCGAGTCCCAGCCGCTTAAGACCAGCAGAAGCCATCACCAAAGCGTCAAACTGACCTTCGTCGAGCTTACGCAGACGCGTGCCGACATTGCCGCGCACCGGCAGCACTTCCAAATGCGGGTAGCGCATGCGCAGCATCAGCTCACGGCGCAGGCTGGCGGTGCCGACACGCGCGCCGGCAGGCATATCGTCGAGGGACGCGTACTTCGGCGACACAAACGCGTCGCGCGGATCTTCGCGTTCACTCACTGCAACCAGTTCAAACCCTTCGGGAAGCTCCATCGGAACGTCTTTGAGGGAATGCACGGCGAGATCAGCTCGCCCTTCGAGCATCGCCGCCTCGAGCTCCTTCACAAAGAGTCCCTTGCCGCCTACCTTGGAAAGGGTGCGGTCGAGAATCTGGTCGCCGCGCGTCGTCATGCCAAGGAGTTCAACCTCCGCCCCAGGATAACGGTCGCGCAAAAGCGCCTGAACGTGCAGAGCCTGCCACATGGCAAGCGGGCTTTCGCGGGTGGCGATGACGCATCGATCAAAGTGGGGCATGGTGAGTATGTCTTCCTTTTATTTTTTGAGGGTTGTTCCAAAAGCCTTCCTAAGCGAACTGCACCTGCAGATCCGCAAGTGCGCGACGACGCGGGAGGATGACTTCCGGCGGTCTTCTTATTCTAAGGCCTGCTCTTTAGCGCCTCCCTTAAGTTTCGCATTTGGGCTTGAAGGGCCGCTGATTACATCCATTTCTCGAGCCTCATACCGGCAAAACATGCCGTGAATCGCGCTGCAGTTCATCTGACGGCCATTGTCTCTGCCTTCTCTGACAGCAGGATTTAAGCTCATCGGACTTGCATGTCGTCCTTCATTTGAGCATAATGGCCGGTCTTCCCAGTTGGCACGTGGGCCGGCATGCCCGTCGTAAGACCTTCCTCTTTATGAAGGCTGACGCGCAAGGCCGCCAGGGCGACCGACACAAAAAACTAGGAACATCTTTCAAAATGAAGCCGAATATTCATCCCGAGTACCGTCCCGTTGCCTTCGTTGACCTTTCGATCAACAAGACCTTCATCATCCCGTCCGCCGTTCAGACGCGCGAAACGGTTGAAATCGACGGCGTGACGTACCCGCTCTTCAAGCTCGATACCTCCTCGGCCAGCCACCCCTTCTACACGGGCGCCCAGACCCGCATCGTTGAAGCCGGCCGCGTCGAGAAGTTCCGTGCGAAGTTCGCCGCCAAGAAGCAGGCCCTCAACACGGCCGCCGAAGCTGCGAAGACCACGAAGTAATTCGTCAGCTTTCGCCGCCGGATCCTTTTTTTAGGCGCCGGCGTGCAATCTCTCGCTCGGGTGCTACGAGGCCGCCTCATTACAAAAGAGCCCCGACGCATTCGCCCGAGAGCAAAAAAGGAGAGCCCCTCAAGACTTGAGGACTCTCCTTTTCTTTGTTTGAACTTTCCGCAAACACGGTCGCCGCACTCTCCCCCCGAGAGCACCGCCACCTTGCGCCCAGTTCGTTTTCTGCTGCATTCGTCATGCTCACACAACGCCCTACTCCCGCCTTCATGTCTCAGGAAGCCGCCCGCCGGCTGCCGCGCTTTGCATTGGCGCTGCTGCTTGCGGTCTTTATTCTGAGCAGCTTTTGGGCTGACGGCCTCTGGACGCTGCGCGATGCTGCGGGATTCGGCGTAGCGCAATCCATGACAAACGGCGGACTGGAAGCTTGGCTTTTGCCGCAGATTCAGGGGACGCCGGAAGCGGAGATCGGTCCATTGGCAGGATGGGCAGCAGCGCTTTTCATGAAGCTCTTCTCTGAGCTTTTGGGCGAAATCGGTGCCTATCGATTGACGAGTGTTTTCTGGTTCCTTTTCACATCCGTCGCGGTTTGGTCAACTGCCTGGCGTCTGGCGCGACGTGCCGAAGCCCAGCCGGTAGCCTTCGCCTTCGGCGGTCAGGCTGCCCCGGTCAGTTTTGCCCGAACTACAGCGAGCTGTGCAGTACTCTTCTTTGTTGCGTCCTTTGGCATCGCCACCCGCCAATATGAACCCATTGCCGACACAGCGCTGGTTGCCGCTGCGGCCTGGGCGCTCTACGGCGCGGCCTGGGCGCTTCGCCGCCCCTTTGTCGGCGCATTCGTCTCCGGTCTTGCCGCCGGGGGTGCCGCACTCACCACTTCATTCGCCTGCGGCTTTTGGCTCTTTCTGAGCGCCCTAGCGGCACAGGCAGTGCTCCGCGCTTTGGGCGGCAGCCGTCTGCTGCGAATTTCGTTTACAGCATTGGGATTTGCTGCACCGCTCATTTTCTGGATAGGCACCGCCTGCCTCACAGTACCCGACGCTGCCGAAGTTTGGTTCCCGCTCTGGTTCTCAAACCAAGCTCAGCATCTGGAACCCGCCTCTGCTGCCGCCATTTTCTGGCTTTCACGTACGGCTGTTTGGTTTCTCCTTCCCATGTGGCCGATTGCGCTCTGGGCGCTCTACAGCTGGCGGCGTCAGCTTGACCGCACGCAGATTCTGCTGCCGAGCCTCTTCCTCGCGGCCATCGTCTTTGCCGGATTCTTCATCCGTTACGATGCTGCAGGGAACCTCCTGCTGATCTCGATTGCGCCCACCTGCGTGCTGGCCGCCTTCGGGCTCGCGAGTCTGCGCCGCTCACGTGAAAATCTTTTGGATTGGTTTGCGCTTTCGGTCTTTACCGTCGCATTGCTCACGGTCTGGCTTTACTGGCTTGCCGCTCTCACCGGCATGGCTCCCAAGATGGCCAAGTCCGTCTATATGCTCGCACCGGGGCTTGACGTCACACTCGACTGGTCTATCCTCGCTCCGCTTACGGTCACTGTCATCTGGTTCGTTTTTGTCATCTGGCGCCTCACGCACCGCCCAATCGTCGTTTGGCGAGGCCCATGGCTCTCTGCGGCCGGCATGACAGCTGTAGCCGTGACGCTGCTCGGCCTCTGGCACGAAGGCATTGACGTCAACCGCTCTTACCAAGGCGTCGCCCGTGCCACGGCCGAAGCCATCGAAAGTCTTGCAGGCACCGGCACCAAAATCGACGGAGCTGATCTGCCGGGCGGCATCCGCGCTGCACTCCACTATTACGGCGGCATCGACTTCGCTCGCCCGGGCGAAAAGGCCCCCTTGAAGCTCGTACGCGTACGCAGCGACTACGCGCCGGCGAAGGCTTTGACCGAAGCGATCTCCCGCCCCCATACCGACGAAACGTTCTACCTTGTTGCGGGCACGATTCGATGAATCCTGCCGACGCCATCCCGCAGCAGCCAAACACCAAATCCCGTGGTCTTTGAGCATACCTAAACACGTTAATTGCGACCCCGCTTTATGACGACGCTTTTACCTCCAGACATCTCCCTCAAGGCGCTCCTCAAGCTCGCCGGCCCAATCTTCGTCGCCAACGTAGCCATCATCGGCAGCGGCACGATCGACACGATTATGGGCGGGCAGCTGGGTAAGGAGCATCTTGCCGCCATTGCGCTGGGCATATCCGCCACGATTTCCGTGCTGATGGGACTCGTTGGCATTCTGCAGGGGCTTTCACCCATCGCCGGCCATCACTTCGGCGCTCGGCGGCCGCGGGAAATCGGCATCGATGTGGCCCAAGCCTTCTGGCTCGTCATTTTTCTCTCCATGATTGGCGTACCGCTTCTTGCTGCTACCGATTTTTGGACAGATTTGGGCGGCGTGACGGGTGAAGTAAAGCGCATGGCGGCTGACTATCTCTTCTGGACCGCCATGGCGCTTCCGGGCTCAATGGCTGCACGCGTCTTCATTGCCGTGAACGCTGCGGTCTCGCGGCCCAAAATTACGATGTGGGTATCGCTTGGCATGCTCGTCCTCAAGGTGCCGCTCAACGCTATCTTCATGTACGGACTGCTCGGCTTCCCGGCGATGGGCGGGGGCGGCGCGGGCGTGTCGTTCTTTGTGCTCACTTATGTTTCGCTTTTTGCTTATTGGATCATCTGGCGAAAAAGCGCTTACTTCCTGCCTATGCACTCGAACGGCTTCGTGCGTCCGCAGTATCAGCGTCTGAAGGAACTCCTCAAGGTCGGCGTGCCGATGGGCATCTGTACGTTCTTTGAAGTTTCGAGCTTCACGCTCATGGCTATTTTTGTTTCGCGTTTGGGGCCCGCTGTGATTTCCGCACACCAGATCGTTGCGAATCTGACGTCACTTTGCTACATGGTGCCGCTTTCGGCCGGCATTGCCTCGAGCGTGCTGATTGCGCAGAGTTTGGGCGCTGGCTGGCCAGCAGTCGCAGAAATCGCCATGAAGCGTACGCTGCGCCTTACCCTTTCTATTGCTGTCCTCGCCTCGCTCGTGCTTTATCTCTTTCGCGGAGCGATTATCTGGCTCTATACCAGCGAGCCGCCTGTTCATGATCTCGCTGCGTCGCTCCTGCTTTTCGGGTGCTTCTACCACGTCTTTGACGCCATGCAGTCTGTGAGCAGTTTTGCACTGCGAGGCTACCGCGTCACTTTCGCTCCAATGCTTATTTACGGCGTACTCCTCTGGGGCGTGGGACTTGGTCTCGGGTACTTCTTCGCCTTCGGCGGCGAATGGGCCGGCGGACCTTACGGTGCCTACGGCTTCTGGGGAGCTACCGCTGCCGGTCTGTTCCTCACCGGCATCGCACTCTTCGTGATGGCCTTCTGGGTAGCCCGCTCCTTCTCCAAAGACGAGAAACACAGCAGCGCGGAAGTCGCCGCAGCCATCGAAGCCGCTCGCGCCAAACAGGTCATGCCGGCCTAATCGACACTGAGATTGGTCACACACTGCTTTTTTTCAACAGCGGCTTTTGCTCACTAGCAAAAGCCGCTTTGTTATTCCGGACCTCCCCGAGAAGCGAGCCATCATGAGGCGCGATGCGCAATCCGCGCCATCGGCAAATTTAAGGCATATCCCGGAGATCTCGGACGTGCTAGTGTGTTGAAAGCGCTCTTTCAATTCCAAAAAACCTTACCTGTCGCTTCCGGCCGACCCCAACCAAGCCGCACTACAGGCCGTACGACTATGTCTACCATGCTTTTCCCCAGTCCGATTTTCGGACCCGTACACTCGCGCCGTCTTGGCGTTTCGCTCGGCATCAATCTGCTTCCCGCCGACGGAAAGATCTGCTCCTTTGACTGCATCTATTGCGAATGCGGACTCAACGGCTCACATCGGCCGCACCTACGCTGCCCAAGCCGTGCGCTCGTGGTCTCGAGCCTAGAGGAAAAACTCGTTGAAATGGCGGCCGACGGCGTCAAGCCCGACAACCTTACTTTTGCCGGAAACGGCGAACCCACATCGCATCCGGAATTTCCGGCAATTGTCGACGACGTTATCGCCCTGCGAAACCGTTTTGCGCCATCGGCCAAAATCAGCGTTCTCACGAATGCCAGTCACATTCTTAAACCCGCCATTTTCGAAGCTCTTCTTAAGGTTGACAATCCGCTGCTGAAGCTCGATACGGTCGACCCCGACTACATTCGCCGGGTAGACCGTCCCAACAGCCGCTATGACCTGCCCGCACTCATCAAGCAAATGCAGGCCTTCAACGGCAAATGCATGATCCAGACAATGTTCATGAAGGGAGATTGGCAGGGCGTATCCGTCGATAATACGGGGGATGAATACGTATTGCCTTGGCTTGAGGTCGTGAAATCCATTCATCCCGAACTCGTCACGATCTACACCCTTGACCGCGAAACGCCCAGCAAATCACTTCTCAAGGCTACGCATGAAGAACTTGACCGCATTGCGGACCTTATTCATGCCGCCGGACTGAAGTGCACGGTGAGTTATTGATCCGAAGAACGATTGCCTTCACCGTCGGCTCGAGCCATTCGCTATCAGTATTGGCTGCAGCAGTCTGAAAAACATTTCACCGGGCTGCAGCCAAACATTCCAAAAGATCGTCAGCCTCTGCTGTACGTTCTTATAAACCTGCCTCAGAGGGTTCTAAATGACCCTGCCGCAAGCGAACTGTCTTCAAGGCTGAGCCGCTATTCGAACCGCCCTGCAACAGCAGAAATGCTGCAGATAGGCAACGCGAAATCGGACTGTCTACAAACGATGTGCGTAAAATCGGCATCCTTTGCTGCAGCTCCTCAGACGCTCTGTATGACTGCCCTGCTCATTCTCTGTCGTTGTTTGGATTGGAACTCTCTTGAGTGTTGGAAATACATTCAACGCTTTGTGAAGTAAATGCACTTTGAATTAAATTGCGGCATATGAAATCGAGCATTTCTGCCCAAATACTTTATTTTCTCGCGCTATTTCAGTGACATTTTTAGTAGAGCTGGCGCAGCCTCTCACTAATCCGTATCAATGAGGCTCGCAACTGACCACGATTGCGACCTTCAGCGGCAGGGACACTGTGTCTTGCCGTCCGGATCCTCTATAGGGCATCAATCGAGCAGTTCATTTCGAATATTTTTCCAAAGTTTTCTCACCAAGGTATCCGCTGATTGAGACATCGCTCATGCAATTGGAACGACTTTTGCATCAGCGCTAATGGGATTTTTTCCATCGTCTTCTAAAACTGCTGACCATCATCCGTCGTCCGCAGCCGCAAAGACCTCCCCATTTATTCAGAGGACTCACTGATGTTTCGTCTTGGTTTCGCTGCCTTAACTGCTTCTGCTCTTTTCCTCATCTCCGGACCTGCGCTGTCCGCTCCGCCAACAGTAACCACGCCGCCGTCTGCTGCCGCCATGCAGCAGCTCCCGCGCGTAGCTATTCTCGCAACAGGCGGTACCATTGCTAGCCGTGGAAGCAATGCACTGTCACTCACAGATTATGGCGTCGGTTCCGGCCACAAACCCGTCGGCATTGAAGTTCTGGTCAATGCAGTCCCTGAAATCAAGCAGTTTGCAGAGATCTCGGGCGAGCAGGTTTTCAATGTCGGAAGCTCAAAACTCTCTATCGACAATTGGCTTACGCTCGCTCGCCGCGTCAATACTCTCCTTGCAGACGAGCACATGGATGGCATCGTCATCACACATGGTACCGATACGCTTGAGGAAACAGCGTACTTTCTTAACCTCGTTGTGAAATCTGAAAAGCCCGTCGTTCTCGTCGGCAGTATGCGGCCAGCGACTGGACTATCAGCTGACGGCCCGCTCAACCTCGTCAATGCCGTAGCGCTTGCCGCCAGTAAAGAAGCGTACGGTCAGGGCGTAATGGTCATCATGAATGACCAAATCTCTTCAGCTTTCGGCGTTACGAAAACCAATTCCACCAATGTCGGAACCTTCAAATGTCCTGATACGGGCTATTTGGGCTTCATGCAGAACAATAAGCCCTACTTTTTCAATGCCATTCAAAAACGTCACACTACCCAGAGTGAGTTTTCCATTGACGGTCTAAAAACGCTTCCGCGTGTTGATGTGCACTACACAACACTTGGGGAAGACGGCCGCATCATTGACGCTATGGTCAAACTTGGTGCCAAAGGCATTGTGAACGCCGGGTTAGGTCACGCCAACGTTCCTAATGAAGTCATGAACAGCCTAATTGCCGCTAAGAAAGCTGGGGCCGCCGTTGTTGTGGACTCTCGCGTCGGTTCGGGACTCATCACGCCGATTGGCAAATTCACCCGCGAAGGCTTTGTCAGTGCAATGCTCCACAATCCGCAGAAAGCCCGCATCCTTCTGATGCTTGCACTCACCAAGACAGGCGATCCCAAAGAGATTCAGCGCATTTTCAACGAGTATTAATCTTCTTTCCTTCGTTTCAATCCTCCTATTTCTGCGAGTACCCAGCATGAAAAACACCTTTGTGCTGGGCTACGAGAACAAGCGAAGACCGCTAATACAGCGCCACCCCACTGGACAAACTCAGAAAAGCCGCCATGCCAAACGCGATATGCCAAAGCTCTCCATAACTCCAATACTTCAAAACACTTTCTGAGGCGTACGGCCCCTCATGGTAGGAGCGGTAGACCAACAGGGAACTAACCGCTTAACCTGTGTCACCCAATAAAGCAAAACCTCCTGTCGGAAAATCCTTCAGGAGGTTTTGTTTATCTACGGCTCTCTGCGCTCCGCCTTGGGGAGCAGAGCGCATAAAGATCAGTTAGCCGTATAGCGGTGGTCGCGGAGCGCCTGAACACGGTCTTCAATCGAAGGGTGTGAAGCAAAGAGGCTGCCAATACCGCCCGAAATACCGAAGCCCTTTACGGCGCCAGGAAGTTCATTGGGTTCCATGCCGCCCAAGCGCTGCAGCGCATTGATCATCGGCGTGGTGTCGTGCATGAGATCTGCTGCGCCAGCGTCAGCATGGTATTCACGCCAGCGGCTGAAGTAAGCAACGACCATCGAGGCGAGGAAGCCCAGGCAGATATCGAGAACAAGCGACGTCACATAGTAGCCGACGCCCGGACCTTCATCTTCATTACGCAGAATCTGGCGGTCAACCACCCAACCGATGATGCGGGAGATGAAGAATACAAAAGTGTTCATCACGCCCTGCAGAAGCGTCATCGTCACCATATCGCCATTCTTCACATGGCTCATTTCATGAGCAAGAACGGCTTCAACTTCCTGAGCATTCATCGAGCTCAAGAGTCCCGTCGACACTGCGACGAGAGAATTGGAGCGCGAGGGGCCCGTAGCGAAAGCGTTGGGTTCGCCTTCATAGATGGCGACTTCCGGCATCGGAAGACCCGCTTCATTGGCAAGCTTGCGCACGGTTTCAACGACGTACTGCTCCACGCGGTTGCGGGGATTATTCACGTCAATCATCGTGAGGCCCATCGTCATCTTCGCCATCATCTTGGAGGCGAGGAGCGAGATGATCGAACCCGAGAAGCCCACCACCATCGCGAAGATGAAAAGGGTTCCAAGGTTGAGGTTCGAACCGGCCATGGTGCCGAAATTGATGCCGAACACCATCTGCACCACCGTGAGGATCACGGAAAGCATGATGAAGATGGCGAGATTGGCCAAAATGAGGAGGCCGATGCGCTTAAACATGGCTATCTTCTTCCTTCTAGGCGTCCATTCGGACGCATTAAAAATTGCAGCTGCCGCTTCGTCTTTATTCTCATGGCCGCAACAGCGCGATGCCCCGCGAATGTCTGAAGTTCTCTGAGAGGGTGGGGTATCCGCTTCAGACAATCCGCCCAGTCTTAGGGGAATTTGAAGTTTATTTTACGGTTGAGACTCGAGAGGCTGATTGCTTCATCAGCACCTATTTGTAACAAACAGGCGGTGATTTCAACGATCAGCAACGCGCTTGGGTGAGAAGCTTTCCCATGCACCGCACCCTAAGCAGTGCCACGAGAAGCTCGACGCTAAGAACCCGCACTTGCGGCACTGGAAGCGGCTCCACTTGCGGCCATTCTTTTCCATCAATCCCGCCACGAGCTTTGTCATGGGATCATCGGGATTGCCTTTAAGACGAATCTGCAAAAGCGCGTTGTAGGCCGAGAGCGTCGGATGCTTTTCAAGAAGACTCTGCGCGAGAGTCTCAGCCGCTCCGATGCCCTGCCAAGCGGCAATACGCGAAAGCGTTGCTTCCATGACATCTGCCGTACTGAGCCGTTCCGTGGTGTCGAGCAAGAGCTTTAATGCACCCGCGCGGTCACCCTGTTCATTCATCGCATCGGCGAGCTTGCCGATTACCAAAGGCGCATAATCCGGATTCTTCTCAATGACCCGGCGCCACCAGCGAACAGCTTCAGTCGTGGCGCCTGCGGCCTCTGCCACCTTGGCAATCGTCATCTGGGCACGCGGCGTAGCGTCCGCGTACTTCATAAGCTGCTCGACCAAAAGACGAGCATCTTCCGAACGCTTGGCACGAAGCGCCTGATCAATGCGTTCGCAGTAGAAATGTGCAATTTCAAGCGAATGCGTTTCGCCGGCCTGTGTTTCGAGCAGTCGAGCCGTTTCCGTTGCCGCCGCCCATTCATGCTCAATGACATAGATGGAGAGCAACTGGCGAAGCGCATAAAGATGTTCGCTCGGCACCGAAGAAAGTTTGCGGTAAGCCGCTTCTGCGCGGTCAAAGAAGCCGGCCGCCAGGAAGTCCTGAGCGAGCTCCTTCAATGCTAAGGCACGTTCTTCATCCGAGAGGTCCGCACGATTGTAGAGATGCCGATGCAGACGAACCGCTCGTTCAAATTCCCCCCGGCTGCGAAGCAGGTTCCCGAGAACGCGTTCAAGTTCCGTGAGTTCCGGATCCACGCGCACAACTTCAATGAAAGCGTCGATCGCCTTATCGGATTCACCGTCCAGAAGAAGGGCAAGCCCTTTCGTGGTGATCTCCGGCACCTTCTCGGATTCGCCCCGCTGCTTCTGATCGAACCCCCTGCACCACCAACCGGCAAAAAAGAGGACGGGTACGAATACCAGATACCAAAGGTCAAATTCCATGATTGAACGCGGGACGGGAAAAAAAGACTGAGGGAGGGATTTTACGCCGGATTGCTTGTTTTGTTTGAATTTTTCTTAATAGAACTGCTTCATCCGCCGTACAAGAACTTTTGCCTCTGATAAACAAACGGCGCGGAGTTCGATATTGAACTTCGCGCCGTTTTGTTCTTGGGACTCAATGTCCCCATCAACTTGTTGTGAGTTCCTGATCTCCTCTCGAGCAGAGATCAAGTATCACGCAAGGCTTGATGAATTAGAACGTGTGGACGAGACCGCAGTAGACCTGGGTGAGCTGAGCCTTGTCGCCAGAGTCATCAGCCTTGGTCTGACCATAACCCGCACCAACATAAACACCGGTACGTTCGGAGAGCGGGTAGTTATAACGGGCAGACGCACCGTAGAACTTGAAGTCTTGATCAGCCTCAGCGTCGAATTCTTCAGAGTAATCTACGTAATAGAGACCCGCCGTCAGCGTACCACCAACGAGCGGAGCAGCCGCACCCAGGTGCAGACCGTAGCCCTTCAGGCCCAATGCATCTTTGTCGAAAGCTGTAGCCTCACCCCACTCATTGGTATTGAGAGCAGTCTGATGCTTGAAGTACTGCGCTTCGGCGAAAATCTGAACAACTTCGAAATCATAGTTGCCGCCCAAGAAGACCAACTGGCCGTCCTTGTCCAGCTCACGGGCGGCAGGGGTAGTAGATGGAGCAGCAGAAGAACCGTATTTCGTCAGTTCATAGCCGACAGCAAACGAGGCGGGACCATATTCACCGGACAAACCGACAGAAGCGTAACGCTGAGCGTCAGAGGTACCTTCATCGCCACTGTAAGTTTTAGCTTTGGTGTCAGTCTTGAAAGAATACTGAGCGGTCAGCTGCAGACCGGCAAAACGCGGGGTCTGGTAGACAACCATGTTGTCATAACGAGAAGAGGAGGCAAAGCCCCAAACGTCACCGTCACCGCCGTCGAAGGATTCGACGTAGCCGAGCATGTCATAGGTACCGGCAGACGAGGAAATGCCGCCGAAACGACCGAAAGCAACAGAACCAAACGGACCAGAGAGCGTCAGACCAGCTTCACGACCAAAAAGACGATCACTCTGGTTCATCGTGCCATCGTCACTGCTAAAACCGCTTTCGAGCTTGAAGCTAACCTTATAGCCGTTGCCGAGGTCTTCAGAACCCTTCAGGCCCCAGCGGCTGGGCGTATCCCAACCAGTCTGCATGTCGAACGTGTCGACCGCCTTATCACCCGTCGTCTTCGTATGTTTGTATTCGAAGCCGGTATCGACGGCGCCGTAAAGCATCACGTCAGCAGCCATTGCAGAGCCGGCAAAAGCGCCGAGAACGGCGAGCGCAGCAAGAGTCTTTTTCATTTTGAAATCCATTCAAAAAGCAACCTGACTGAACAAAATCCGCAAACTTTGGTCAATCAAGTGAATTGATTAAGAAGCTCCAGCATGAGCTTCCGCCTTCGGGCTGTCAGCACAAATGGAATCCGTGCGCAGTCCTCTGAAGTCCGGATAATCCTACAAAGTTTCTGAAGCTTGCAAACAATCCTTTTAAGCTCCATTGAGAATTCTTCTTATTTATCAAAGCTCTCCGGTAGCTTCATCTTGTTTCATTTGCGCAACAAATCTTTCACATCCCGTAAACTCAGAATGATATTGATGCACCTGTTTTTTCCTGCATCATCCTGCGGATACGTCCTTCATTTTCTCAAGCTGATCGCCTCTCCTATTCAATTCACTCAGCCTGTGTTGTCGGTATACGCATACCCCAGATTGAACACACCGCGAGTTCCGACTGATGGGAAGCCCTGTTCTACCCGCGGTCTTTCACTCATCTCATCATCTTGAGAACGCTGCCCATAGCAAAAGCCGCCTCCTCTCGAAAGAGAAAGCGGCTTTCTATCTGCCTTGACTCCCCGTACGGAGAATCTTTCAGATCAAGCGGAAGCTATTAAAGCTTCGAGTCGCGGCTCGCGTCCACACGCTGCCTCAAGTCCTTACCGGCCTTGAAGAAGACGGTGTAGCGGGCGCGCACAGCAACAGCCGAACCGTCCTGAGGATTGCGGCCGACACGCTCCGGTCGATATTTCAAACCGAAGGAGCCGAAACCGCGGATCTCAATGCGTCCGCCTTCAACGAGGGTCTGGCTCATCGTATCGATGATCACACCCGCCGCGTCCATGCAGTCGCGCTCGCGAAACGTCGGAAGACGTCCATAGAGTTCAGCAAGCAGTTCGGATTTGGTCATGGAATTACCCATGGTTGCCTCCTCTGAAGCGAATTACTTCTGTTCGAGCTTGGCCTTGAGCAGGGCGCCGAGGTTCGTCGTGCCAGTGGCAGAACCAACGTCAGAGGCGTTGAGGCGATCGAGAGCGTCGCGGGCCTCAGCGGCATCCTTCGCCTTGATGGAGAGCTGGATGCTGCGGTTCTTGCGATCGAGGCTGATAACGGCGGCTTCGACTTCCTGACCTTCCTTCAGAACGGTCGTGGCGTCTTCAACGCGGTCAGCGGCGATTTCGGAAGCGCGGAGGTAGCCTTCGACGTCGTTGCCGAGGTCGATCACGGCGCCCTTGGCGTCAACGGTCTTGACGGTGCCCTTGATGACGGAGCCCTTTTCGTGCGTGGAAGCGAACGTGCCGAACGGATCGCCGGCAAGCTGCTTGATGCCGAGGCTGATGCGTTCACGTTCGGTATCGATCGCGAGCACAACGGCTTCGACTTCGTCGCCCTTCTTGAAGTTGCGAACGGCGTCTTCACCAGATTCGTTCCAGGAGAGGTCGGAGAGGTGAACGAGGCCGTCAATGCCGCCAGGCAGACCAATGAACACACCGAAGTCGGTGATCGACTTGATCTGGCCGGAGACCTTGTCACCCTTCTTGTGCGACTGGGCGAATTCTTCCCAAGGATTGGCCTTGCACTGCTTCATGCCGAGGCTGATGCGGCGGCGATCTTCGTCGATGTCAAGAACCATGACTTCGACTTCTTCACCGAGCTGCACAACCTTGCGCGGATCGACGTTCTTGTTCGTCCAATCCATTTCGGAAACGTGCACGAGACCTTCGATACCGGCTTCGACTTCAACGAAGGCACCGTAATCGGTGATGTTCGTGACCTTGCCGAAGAGGCGGGTGCCCTTCGGGTAGCGGCGGGCGATGCCGATCCACGGATCTTCGCCGAGCTGCTTGAGGCCGAGGGAAACGCGGCACTTTTCCTTGTCGAACTTGAGAACCTTGGCGGTGATTTCCTGACCAACCTGAACGACTTCGCTCGGGTGGCGGACGCGGCGCCAGGCGAGGTCGGTGATGTGGAGCAGGCCGTCAATGCCACCCAGATCAACGAACGCACCGTAGTCGGTGATGTTCTTGACGATGCCCTTGACGATGGCGCCTTCCTGGAGCGTCTCGAGGAGCTTGGCGCGTTCTTCGCCCATGTTGGCTTCGACGACGGCGCGGCGGGAGACGACAACGTTGTTGCGCTTACGATCAAGCTTAATGACCTTGAATTCGAAGGTCTTGCCTTCGTACGGCGTCGTGTCCTTGACCGGACGGGTGTCGACGAGCGAACCCGGGAGGAAGGCGCGAATGCCGTTGGTCATGACGGTGAGACCGCCCTTGACCTTGCCCGTGACCGTACCGGTGACGAGCTCGCCCGATTCGAGAGCCTGTTCGAGGTTCATCCAGGCGGCGAGGCGCTTGGCCTTGTCGCGGGAAAGGATCGTGTCGCCGTAGCCGTTTTCAACGGACTCGATGGCAACAGAGACGAAGTCGCCCGGCTGGACGGTGACTTCACCCTTGTCATCCTTGAACTCTTCGATGGGCACGTAGGCTTCGCTCTTCAGACCGGCGTTCACGACGACGAAGTTGTAGTCGACGCGGACGACTTCAGCGGTGATGACTTCACCCTGACGCATTTCCTGGCTGGCAAGGCTCTGCTCAAAGAGCTCAGCGAAGGATTCGGGCTTGTTGGTTTCGTTGGACATTGTGGAATGGATAAAAAGCACGCCCAAGGGCGGTCTTGTCGGTGAAAATCCGAAGACCCAAGGGCGGAGTTAACGAGAAATCGTCGACACCGTTTTTAAATGGCGCCGACGAAGAAACCGATATGCTACAGCAACTTAATTGAGCTCGGCCCACCAACCAAGCACTTTTTTAACGACTTCGTCGATTCCCATTTCGGAAGTGTCCAGCAACCGGGCATCTGCGGCCGGTTTAAGCGGCGCCACCGCGCGTTCGCGGTCACGCCGATCGCGCTCTTCCAGATCCCGGGTAAGAGCGGCCAGATCGGCTTTTTCACCGCGAGCTTCAAGCTGCTTCACGCGCCGCTCAGCGCGCACGCGGGCAGAAGCCGTCATAAAGATCTTGAGTTTGGCTTCCGGAAAAACCACCGTGCCCATGTCGCGCCCGTCGGCAACAAGTCCGGGAGCCGCCGCCGCACGGCGCTGCAGGTCGAAAAGCGCCTGCCGCACCCCCGGCACAGCAGCGCACTTCGAAGCAGCAACCCCTACGGTTTCGGCGCGGATGGCTTCCGACACATCCTCGCCGTCGAGCCAAATGCGGCCATTCTTAAATTGAGGCGCAAGCGATTGAGCCGCCGTCGTGAGAGCTGCGGGATCGTCAAAAGAAACCTTCGCGCGCAAAGCAGCCAGTGCGGCAAGACGATAGAGTGCACCGCTGTCAAGGTAGTGCCAGCCGAGTGCATCGGCGGCGCGCTGAGCAATAGTGCCCTTGCCGCTTGCGGCGGGGCCGTCAATCGCAATGACGGGGACTGTCATAGCTTCATCCTTCTATTTATTCAATTGACTGCCGACTGGGTTCGTCCGTGGCGATGCGCAAAAGTCTTCATAAAGTCAGCCAACTTTTGCACGCCTTCAATCGGCATGGCGTTGTACATGGAGGCGCGGATGCCGCCGACAGCACGGTGGCCTGCCAAATTAGCGAGTCCGGCTTCGGCTGCTTCCTTAACAAATAAGGCTGTAAGCGCTTCATCCTTCAAGCGGAAGACGGCGTTGACGCGGCTTCTCGACTCGCGCTCAACATGCGAAACGTACATTTCCGGCATGGCATCAATCGCGTCATAGACAATCTTTGCTCTTGCGCGAGCGTACTCATCCATCACCGCAACCCCGCCGTGCGCTTCTATCCACTGCGCCATCAGATTGGCGACATAAAGCTGAAAAACGGGCGGTGTATTGGGCACACTGTCAGTTCGGCTGTAGACGCTGTAGTTAAGTAGCGTCGGCACTTCAGTGCCGGCGAGTCCCAGAAGATCTCGCCGGAGCACGATAACTGCAAGCCCGGCGATGCCAAGGTTCTTTTGTGCTGAGGCATAAAAAAGCCCGAATTTATTGACATCCACCGGGCGCGTCAGGAAGTTGCTCGTCATGTCGGCCACGAGCGGCACGGCTTCAGCATCCTTCAGCACCGGCACTCGCTCAAATTCGATGCCGTGAATAGTCTCGTTGTCACAGTATGCGCAGTAGCTCGTTTCAGGAATGACTTCGAGCTCTTCATCCGCCGGGATGCGATTGCCCGAACCCGAAAAGGCCGACTGCACGCGGCCAAAGCGCAGCGCTTCCTTGGCCGCCGCCTTACTCCAGGCACCCGTAATGATGTAGGTCGAGAGTGTCCCGGCTCCGAGCAGATTCATCGGCACCATGGCGAACTGCATGCGTCCGCCGCCAGGACAAAAGAGCACATCGTAAGTATCAGGGATCGAAAGGAGCTGACGCAGGCGGCTTTTGAGCTCCGTCATTACGCCCGTCACCTGAGGCCCTCGATGGCTCGCTTCCAGAATCGACCAACCGCAGCCATGAAAATCAAGCATCTCCGACTGGATCTGCTTTAGAACGCTCTCGGGGAGCATGGCCGGACCGGGGGCAAAGTTGTAGGGGCGCGTCATTGCAATGATTCTCAAAAAGATCCGCTTAATGGATGCGAAAAACCCGGTCCGCAATGCACAGGCTGCATTTGCGGACCGGGTCTATTCTGCCTCAGCCGCGTCAGTTCTGTTTCGGATCCTTGGGCGGGATCACTTCTTCAGAACTGTCGGCTTCCTCAGCATCATCGCCCTCGTCGACTTCATCGTCATCGATATCGTCGAGATCATCCGTATCAGGCAGGTCGCCCGCATCATCAGGATCAACCTCAACGTTGAGGTGTTCAATTTCGCTTTCGTCCTCTTCGCCCGTACGGTCGACGCGGCGAACGGCCGCGAGTGTGTCGTCGGGCATGCGGATGAGGATGTTGCCCACCGTATTGCGGCCGCGTTCAGGCACTTCGCCCGCCCGCGTACGCACGACTTTGCCGCCCGTGGAAAGCAGCATGATGTCGTCCTCAGGCTTCACGATAACGCCGCTCACCGGCGCGCCGTTCTTTTCAATCACACGAATAGCGATAACGCCCTTGCCGCCGCGGTTGCGCAGCGGATAGGCGGCAAGCGCCGTGCGTTTGCCAAAACCGTGCTCGGTCGCAATGAGGAAGGCCTGCGTTATATCGTTCGTCGAGGCGAGCGCCACCACGGACTCATCGGCCTTGACGCGCATGCCTCTCACGCCGTGAGCTGTGCGGCCCATGACGCGGATGGTCGACTCTTTAAAGTGCACGCAGCGGCCGTTGTCGGCCAAGAGGAAGACGTCGTCGTCGCCCGAAGTAATCGTGACGCCGATGAGTTTCTCGTCGCCCAAGTTCGTCGCTCGGATGCCGCGGCGGGCGGAGCTGAATGCCGACAAAGGCGTACGGCGCACCGTGCCTCGATCCGTGGCAAGGAACATGTAACGGTCTTCGGAAAACTCCTGAATCGGCAGAATAAAGCTGATCTTTTCGTTTTCTTCGAGCGGCAGCAGATTGACAATCGGGCGCCCGCGCGAATTGGCCTTGCCTTCGGGCAGATCAAACACGTCGATGGCGTAGACCTGACCGGCCGTAGAGAAGCACAAGATGATGTCATGCGTGTTGGCCAGGAAGAAGGCCTCAATGACGTCGTCGCGCGTCGTCGCCTGCAGATTGCGGCCCTTGCCGCCGCGCGACTGTGCGTTGTAATCAGCGAGTTCCTGACTCTTCACAAAGCCGTCGCGGGTGAGCGACACAACCATGTCGCGGCGCGGAATAAGGTCGCGCTTATTAAAGTTAGTATCTTCCGACAGGTCGATTGTTGAGCGACGCTCATCGCCATAGGCTTCACGGCAGGCAAGGAGCTCTTCCTTGATGATGGCTGTGACGCGTTCGGGCTTATGCAGAATGTCAATCAAGTCGAAGATCCGCTCCATCGTGGCAGCGTAGTCCGCGAGAATCTTCTCGCGCTCGAGCCCCGTCAAACGGCGCAGATTCATCGCCAGAATATTGTCAACCTGAACCTTCGTCAGATAGTAGAGGCCATCGGGCTGCAGACCGCGGCGCGGATCGAGCCCTTCGGGGTCTGCGTCCTTGCCGTATTCGGCAGCACGCCGAGTGATTTCTGCTGCAAAGCCGAGCGGCCAGCCGCGCCCCATCAGGGACTGCTGAGCCTCTTCAACCGTCTTCGCTGCGCGGATCAGACGGATGAATTCGTCAATGTTGGCCAAAGCGATCGCCTGACCGGCAAGAATGTGGCCGGCGCCGCGACTCTTCTTCAGTCGGAAGATCGTGCGGCGCGTCACCACTTCGCGGCGGTGCTCGAGGAAGTACACGACCATCTGCTTCAAATTGAGGAGCATCGGCTGGCCGTCCACCAAGGCGACCATGTTCATGCCGAAGCTTTCCTGCATCTGCGTGTTCTTGAAGAGGTTATTGAGCACCACTTCGGGCATCGCGCCCTGCTTGAGATCGATCGCAATGCGGATCTGGCGGGTCGACTCGTCGCGCATTTCGGAAATGCCGTCGAGTTTTTTGTCGCGCCAGAGTTCGTGCATGCGTTCGTAGAGCACGCGCTTATTGACCATGTAGGGAATTTCGTCAACGACAATACGCGTGCGCGAATGGTCGCGACCGAATTCTTCGAGGTGCGTGCGTGCACGCATGATGACGCGTCCGCGGCCCGTACGGTAGCCCTCGTAGACGCCCGACAGTCCATAGACGATGCCGCCGGTGGGGAAATCAGGCGCGGAAATCAGCGCAATGAGATCATCGACCGAGCAGTCCGGATGCTCCAGTGCATGAACGCAGGCGTCAATGGTTTCGCGCAGATTGTGCGGCGGAATATTCGTCGCCATACCCACTGCGATGCCCGAAGAGCCGTTCACCAACAATTCCGGCAGACGCGTCGGCAGAACAACCGGCTCCACTTCGGAGTTGTCGAAGTTGGGAACAAAGTCAACCGTGTCTTCATGCAGATCAGCGAGCATCTCCTCGGCGATCTTCATAAGCTTCACTTCCGTGTAGCGCATGGCCGCAGCGCTGTCGCCGTCGATCGACCCGAAGTTGCCCTGACCGTAGATGAGCGGATAACGCATCGAGAAGTCCTGCGCCATGCGCACGATCGTCTGATACGCCGCACTGTCGCCGTGCGGATGGAATTTACCGAGCACTTCACCCACCACACGGGCAGCCTTCTTCGTGGGCGAACTCCAGACGTTGCCGATTTCCTTCATCGCGTAGAGCACGCGGCGATGAACGGGCTTCAACCCGTCACGAACGTCAGGAAGCGCACGTCCCACGATGACACTCATCGCGTAGTCAAGGTAGGACTGGCGCATCTCGGTTTCGAGCGAAACCGGGAGAAGTTCGTTGGCGATCGAATCGCCCGACGCGCCGTGGCGGCCCTCGCCGCCTTCGTCATCTTCACTCTCGTCTTCGGGCGCAGCATTCGTCTGGGCCGTCTGGGGGGCATCAGTCTGCACATCCGGGGTGTCTGTCGTCCGACGGTCTTCTGCCGCCGGTCCTTCAGCCTCTGCCTTCCCCGGGATCTCTTCGCCCTGAGTCTTCTTTTCTTCGTCCATTAACGGCACCTTGGTGAGTGTTCATCGACCGCAGATATTTCCCGCTTCTGAAAATCAACAGGCACAGAAAAAGCGTGCCGACGCCGACTGAAGAGGATGCGGATCGATCCGAAACGGGTTATTTTAACAGGTTGATCCGACGCGTCCCAAAAGCCTAAAAGACGCGAATGGTTCAATATTCTGCACAGATTTCAACTTTCGACATACTCCTTTCAGCCGTCCCACCATGGAACTTATCGACACCCTCATTGAAGCCCGCTGGATCATTCCGATCGTCCCCAAGGGCGTGATTCTTGAAAACTCCGCCCTGGCCGTCAATGCCGGACGTATCGTCGACATCCTGCCGATTGAGACGGCCGAAAAAACGTATCAAGCCCAACAAGTCTTCCGTTTCCCGACAAGCGCTTTGCTGCCTGGGTTCGTAAATCTGCATTCACACGCAGCCATGAACCTCGTCCGCGGACTGGGTGCCGATCTTCCTTTGATGGATTGGCTCACCAAAGAGATCTGGCCGGCTGAAGGCAAGCTCATGAGCCCAGAATTCGTGGCCGAAGGCTCTTGGCTCGCCGGGCTTGAAATGGCCGCGAGCGGCGTCACGACAACGTCCGACCATTACTTCTTCCCGAAATCCGCTGCCGAGGGGCTCCTTCGTGCCGGTCTGCGCTGCGCGGTTTCCGGCATCGTTATCGGTTTCCCTTCAGCGTGGGCGAAAAACGACACTGAATACTTGTCGCTTTCCGAAGCACTGATTCAAGAGTACGAAGGCGACCCCTTCGTGCACACCACCATTGCGCCGCACGCACCCTACACTGTGAACGATGCAGCCTTGAAACACTGCGCAGAGATTTCTGACAAGTACGGCGTGCCGATTCACATGCATGTCAATGAAACTGCAGTGGAAGTCTCCGACAGTCTGCGCGACCACCACGAACGTCCGATCGACCGTCTGAAACGCTTAGGTCTGCTTAACGAACGCCTGATCGCCGTGCACAGCGTACATGCGAGCGACGAAGACATCACTAAGATGGCTACTGCACACGCCTCGGTCTGCCACTGCCCATGCTCAAACCTCAAACTCGCCTCCGGCTTTGCTCCGATTGCGAAGTTCCTCAAGGCGGGCATCAACCTCGGCATTGGCACTGACGGCGCAGCGAGCAACGACAAACTCGACATGCTCGGTGAAACGCGTCTGGCCGCCATGCTGGCCAAAGCCGTCGCTCAGGATCCGACCGCCGCTCCGGTCTTTGCCATGCTGGAAGCCGCAACCTTGGGCGGCGCGCGTGCACTTCGCTGGGACGCTGATATCGGCTCACTCGAAATCGGCAAGGCCGCCGACCTCTTCGCCATTGACCTCGGCACCCCCGAGTCGCTGCCGGTGGCAGACCCTGCCGCACAGATCCTCTATTCTGCCGGCCGAGAATGCATCACCCACACCTGGGTTGACGGCCGTCTGATTATGGAAAAACACGCTCGCGCCGCCTATCCGCAGACCGATGCACTCGCTGCGGCAGCACTCTGTGCCCAAAAGTGGCAAAGCCGCCTCAAAAACTAACTTTGAAAACGATAGAGATCTGCAGTGAGCCCCTCGCAGATCTCTATCAAATTCCTATAATGGACGAGTAAAAGTCGGCGGCGATTGTTTACTGCCGACTGCCGATTAATGCAACCCATTTTTGGATGAACCCTCGTTGCCGTCTACTTCAAAAGCAGGACAGGCAGCTGTTCTCGTCCCATCTTCAAAGGAAACTAATATGAAGTCCTCGAAGCTCTGCGGCATCGCTGCCGCTCTCTTGCTCGCCGCTACCGGTGCTTCCGCCGCCGACGCTGTGAATCCCTATGTTCACTCTTCCTCCGGTCAGGTCGTGAAGAACAGCACGGATCTTTGCTGGCGTACCGGCTTCTGGACTCCGGCTCTCGCCGAAGCCATGGGTATTGACGGCGCTGGCTGCGCTTGCGATGCCGACATTCTCGACAAGAAGGCCTGCACGGCTGTTGAAGCCCCGGCTCCTCAGCAGAAGTCCGCTGAAAAGGTCACCTTCTCGGCTGATACGCTCTTCAACTTTGACAAAGCCACGCTCAAGGACGAAGGCCGTGCGGTTCTCGATGACCTCGTCTCCCGCGTTGCCGGCGTTGATCTCGAAGTCATCCTGACGACCGGCTACGCTGACCGCATCGGCTCCGACGCATACAACCTGAAGCTTTCGCAGCGTCGTGCCGACGCCGTGAAGGCCTACCTCGTCCAGAAGGGCGTTGACGCCGCGCTCATCAAGAGCGAAGGCAAGGGTGAAGCTGATCCGGTCGTGAACTGCCCGAACCCGTCCAAGGCCGGCCAGGTCAAGACGTTCAAGGAACTCGTGCAGTGCCTGCAGCCCAACCGCCGCGCCGTGGTTGAAGTTGTCGGTACCCGCCCGGCCAACTAATGCTTTTCCCGCGACTGCATTCTCAGTCGTAGCATAAAAGCAACACCCCCACCCCACAAGGATGGGGGTTTTCCTTTATATGGAGTGCCGCATGACTCAACGCCTATTCCTCTTTGACCTTGATGGAACGCTTGTCGACTCCGCGCCTGACTTAGCCGGTGCTATGAATGAAATGTTGGCCGCCCGAGGACTTCCGGAGCGGCCGCTTGAAGAACTTCGTGAACCATCAGGACACGGCGGCCCAGCGCTGCTTAAGGCCGCTTTTGGAATGGAGCGCACCGATCCTCGTTTTGAAGCGATGCGGCAGGAATTTCTCGAGCGATACGCCGCGCGCGCCACCCGATCTTCAACGCTTTACCCGAACGTTGTCCAAATGCTCGACCGCCTCACTGCGGCCGGCGTAAAGCTCGGTGTTGTGACTAATAAGCCACAAGGATTGGCCGAAATCGTCTGCGAGCACCTCGGTCTTACGCCCCGAATGACAGTCGTTGTAGGACTCGGTCCTGCGGGCACGGCCTTGAAACCGAAACCTGATTCACTGATTTACGCCTTGAAGCTCGCCGGCGCAAAGGCGGCCAATGCGCTTTATGCCGGTGACAGCAACTCGGATGGTTTGGCGTGCCAACCCATTGGACTGCCGGCTGCCTGGGTAAGCTGGGGCTGCCAAAAGACTCCGCCCGACTCCGGCATCTTTGACTACATCGCCGACGAACCCGCTCAATTAGTGGAATGGGCCTTGTTTCGATGAAGTATCCATTTGCAAGGTGCGACGCCATTCGTCGTCAGAACTGCGTATAATCCCTTTCGACTCGGGGGCGCCTTGGTTTCGACAGGGACGCGGACGCCGTACGGGGCATGCCGAGGTGCAGTCACCTCGTAAATCCGCTGCAAACTTATAAACGCCAACAACAAGCGTTTCGCTCTCGCGGCTTAATCCCGCGGGATGCTGCACTGATTTGACTTTGGGTCAGGCCGGGTAACCGGCAGCAGCATCAAATCACAAAGCCTAGGGCCCGCGGCTGTCTCCGACGCGTTCCCGAAATCTAGGGGGCTGGGCAGCGGTTGGCCCGCCGGTCGGCAAAGCCGCTGCTAAGACCTAAATCATCCGGCTATGCATGTAGAACCGACGGAAAAAGGTTTCTGGACGCGGGTTCAACTCCCGCCGCCTCCACCAAATTCAAGTCCCAGACAGTGTTACTGCTGTCTGGGACTTTGTTCTTTCTGCTCCGCCTCAGGTCGGCAGTTGACGAATGCGTCGCCGGTAGGCTGCCGGAGAACATCCGAACCACCGCGCGCAAGTACGGGAAAAGTTGCTGGGGTCCGAAAAACCGATTGTGTAGGCAATTTCCGTGATCGATCGTTCGGTATGCGCAAGCGCATCATGAGCAAGTTGTTTTCTGTGCTTGTCCACCAGCTGCATGAAAATTGTTCGCTCGCCTTCAAGACGCCGCTGCAGCGTGCGCGAAGACATGTTGAGCCGTGCTGCAACTGCCTGTATTCGTGCGCTCTCGCCGGCTTTTAACAGTTCCTCAATTTCTTCTTCAACTCGAACCGTGAAGGAATACTGACGAACACGATTTAAATACTGACGCACGATTTGTTCGTTGGCCTCACGAAGCATGGCATTCTGTGCAGCATAAGGCTCCATGACATCGTGATAGCTGTAGCGAATAAACCAGCCTTGCGGACTTTCAGTGTCGACCGAACAACCAAAATAGTCTTCCAGCCGTTTTCGGTCATTCGCCGAGCAGTTGTTGATCTGTACGCCGACTTCAACCGGCGTCACCCGATGCTGCGAAAGTGAGTTTGCCTGCCGTTGTATGAATGCAATGACGCATAGTAATGCCGCCTGCTTCGCTTCATTGCCGTGCAACGTCCTCAGTGATAAGGATGAACTGCTTGCATTGTGTGCAAGGCTCATATCCATCGTTGTAGAAATGACCTTTCCATAGCTCGCAGTGAGTTCGAGAACCTGTGCGAGTGAATGGCTCGTCATAATGGCTAGTCCAAGCCCATGGAGTGTCGGCGCCTGCATTTCCTGACCGCAGGTAAGACCAATCAGTTCGTCTCCCGTAGCGGAAATCACTGCCTCCCAAAAGCGGCGAACAGTCATGGCTGGATAGCGGGCATCCGGAACAGTGAGCAGCGTCGGATCCATGCCGATGCGCTCGAAGATCGCTTCTGGCGAAACGCCGTAGCCGCGAACGGTCTGACAGATGGATCGAATCCAACTCGCAAGAATACTGTCGCCTAAAGGTAATAGTTGATCGTCGTCCATTGGGACGACCTCTGCTGGCGACCGTTCCAAAGACTGCGTACTCATCGCGCATTTCTCCGTCTGTTAAATTTGGCATTTCAAGATTACTCTGCACTGCCAAGCTTTAAAAAAAAGGCCGCAGAGAGTGCCTGCGGCCAAGAGGGAAAGATAAGGAGAAAATCTCAACCTGCGGAATTGGGGAATTTACGGCTTCCTTAGCCGTAGACAACTCCTTCTTCCTTTACAACACGAGTGCCGGACTCACCGGCCAAAATTTTCTCAATTTCCGAAAGTGCCCCGATAACAGCCGTCTTTCCAGTGCGCTCAACAAAACGGCAAGCGGCCTCCACTTTCGGCCCCATCGAACCCTTGGCAAAACCGAATTCACGCAGAGATTTCGGATCGGCTTGAACAATCTTCTTCTGATCGGGCTTACCCCAATTAATGTAGGCACCGTCTACATCGGTAGCAATGATGAAAAGATCTGCGTCAAGCGATGCCGCGAGCACGGAACTTGCCAAATCCTTGTCAATCACAGCTTCAGCACCAACGAGGCGGCCATTTTTATCAAAATAGGTCGGAACGCCGCCCCCGCCGCAGCAAATGACGATATGGCCGTTTTCTACCAGTGTCTTGAGCGGTGCAAGTCCCCAAATACGTTTAGGATCCGGGCTCGGTACGACTCGGCGCCACTTGTCGTTATCGGGAGCAATGGTCCAGCCGTGCTGTTTGGCGAGCTGTTCGGCCTCTTCTTTCTCGTAGACGGGGCCGACTGGTTTGGTCGGGTGCTGAAAGGCCGGATCATTTGGATCAACCTGTGTCTGCGTGAGAATAGTGGCTAAGGTAGCGGTTTTCGGCACATAGTTGACAAGTTCCTGCTGGATCATGTACCCAATCATGCCGACGGATTCAGCACCAATCACGTCCAAGGGATACATCGGAACTTTCTTATACGCATTGTTTTGCAGTGCAAGCAGCCCCACTTGAGGACCATTGCCGTGCGTGACAACAAGTTCATTACCAGCATAAGCCTTGGCAATCTGTCTGCAGGCCAGGGATACGTTTTCACGCTGGTTTTCGCAGAGCATCGGTTCGCCGCGCTTTAAAAGGGCGTTGCCGCCAAGTGCGATGACAAGACGCATGATTCATGTCCTTCTTCAGAAATGTTGGGTGTCAAAGGGCAACTTTGCCCTCTCTCAAACTCCATGAGGGGGCGAACCAGCCCATGATCTTGCTGGCCCGGCCTGTTTGATGAGTCCCCGCAGAGAAAATCGAAACTCTGCGGCAACTCTCACCTCAATCGAATCAGTTGACGCCAACGACGGCGGCCAGGAGCGCCATGCGCAGGGCTACCGAGAAGCCGATGGCACGGAAATAAAGTTGATGTTCAGTATTGTCGATACCGAAATCAAATTCCCCAGGATTGCGCGGCAGAGAGTGGTGAACACCGACAGTCTTGCCAGTCTTTGCCTTGATATTGCGAAGCATTTCAAGCGAAACGTAGTAGTTCGCCATCTTCTTTTCGAAATCCGCACGGTTCGGGTCATCCTTTTTCACCGAACAGCCCGGCAGATAAATGAGATCTACGTTTTTTTCCGCATAGAGCTCTTCGTTCTGCTTCATCGTGAGATCAAAATGCTCTTCGAAATTTGCATTCATCTTGATGAGTTTCTGGCGAACCACTTCAGGCGTACGCAGCTCACTTGTCCCTGTATAGATGATCTTTGCCCCCATGGCTGCCAGCGCCAGTGCGAAGGACTGTCCTGAACGGGCACGAGAAAGATCCGGTGTAGCGATAGCAACGGTCACCTTAGAAAGATCACCAAACGCGCGCCAGCAGGTGTAGGAATCGAGGAGCCCCTGGGTTGGGTGCGTCACATGACCATATCCACCCGAGATAACCGGCGAGCAGTGACCTTCAATTTCCTTCAGTGCACCGAGCGCTTCCTTGTCGTCAGGATGCCGCATGACGATCACATCCGCATATTCGCTCGTAACGCGCAGACTGTCGGCAAGCGACTCGTTCTTGGCGACCGACGAATTATGCGTCGGATCCGCCTCCGTAATCACAGAGCCGCCAAGCCGATGCATTGCGTTTTCATGTGAACAGCGAGTACGGGTAGAAGGCTGGAAAAAAAGCGTATAGAGCACTTTGCCCTTCAAAAGATCCGTACCGGTTCGCATGAACGGTTCAAGCATCTTTGCCGCTTGAAAAAGCGAGTGGATTTCATTGCGGGAAAAGTCATCAAGGAATGTGATGTTGCGCCCGCGCATGTGGGTATTTTCGAGCGCTTCACGAATATCAAGATGCTTAAAGTTCTGGTCGAGAGCCATGATAAATAGTTCCTTTCTTGAATGTTTAATAACCATTCCGCTGCAGGTGCAATTCGCGAGCGGAACCGTTCCAAGGTGAGCGACCTCGCAGTTGGCGAGAGCCGCACACAAGGAGCGGATGACGAAATGAGCGTTTAATCGTCAGATCTCAACGTCGCGATTACAGTCTTTGGAATAGATGTAGGAGAACGGGCCTCGCCCGATGCCATAGGCTGCCTGCACGGAGAAAGCTCCCATCCAGAGGAAGTCTTCCTTCTTTGTGAGGTACCACGTGTCGTCAAGCAGATAAGCGCCTTCTCCCTCATAGATGTAGGCGCCATGCTCCTGAACATGTGTCTCACAGATGTTGTGCGAAGCACCCGGGTCGAAAGAGAGAATGTGCATATTCATGTCAAAGGCTTCATTCACCGGCAGGAAATCCTTGACATGGACATTGGCCATTTCGTCGTAATCACGGAAGGCAATTTCATTGATATTCCCGAAGACTGTCCAAGGCTCAAGCCCTTGCGGGTGCGGGATATAACGCTGCTTATAGAGCAGAATGCGGCCGACCTTGCCATTTACATTACGCCAGCCGATACCTTTTCCCGCAGGGGCATAGCAGTAGCCGCCCTGTGTCAGGTTCTTTTTTTCCCCGGCCACATCCGCTTCCAGCTCGATTTCCCCGTCAAGCACATAAAGGAAGGACTCTTCATGCGGCAGAGTCGCGTAGGGATACTCCGTCCGGGCATCGGGTCCAAGCGTACCGATGAGCTGCACAAAGCCTGCTCCGATCTTAGGCGAGCAGAGAATCGTCATCTTGGCGTCAACAATCCCGGGAATCGTGTTAATAACACGTCCCTGAGGCGTAATGATGGCAAAGTCGCTTTTGACGACTGAACGATTCGAGAGTAAATCCTGCGGATAACCAGACATTTAAAATCTCCTTCAACGCACTGACATTTAGGTTTTGACTTTCCATCTACAAAGGCAAAATTTCACCTGCCTTCAAGGAAAATTCATGACGGAATTAATTTTCCGTTATTAAGTAATATAGTCATTTAAAGACATTTATCTAGAGCTCGTCGCGTCAATTTATTATCATTACGTGCCACGGCATTTAAAACAGATAAATAACAAAAATGATATATTTCATATAATTAACGAAATCCAATATTTGTCACATCCAGCAATCAACACAATGTCGTGTCGTCTCAAATCAAATAATAACAAATAGACCGTCTTTGCATGCCAAGTAATACTTATATGAATACATAATGGCAAAAGCCGTATCGAGGCAATCGACACGGCTTTTAATGAGCGTTAATTATTAGATATTAAATTCGCCTTACGCTGTCCCTAAAGTCATCGGCGTGCAATACAAAGATAGATAGCGGCAGCAAGAATTCCACCAATGAAAAATGTAAAGTTCGCCCATCCCGTCCCATTATCCAAAAGCATGACCAAGATACTGGCCGCTCCGGCAGGAAGCAGTGCACCGACGGCCTGCCAATTGACGCCGTGTCGGTACCAATAAAGACTGGTGCTAGATGTGCTGTAAAGATCCGCAACACTTATCTTGCCTCGTTTAACAAGGTAATAGTCGACGATCAAAATGCCGTACACCGGCCCAATCAGTGCAGCCAGAAGATCGACCGTGAGGTGAATAACCTCCGGAGAACTGAACAGATTCCAAGGCAGAATCAGTACGGAGACAATTGAGGCCAGCATGCCTCCTTTGCGCCAGGAGATGTATTTTGGAAAAATATTGGAGATATCAAAAGCTGCCGAAACAAAATTCGCCACGATATTGACGCCGACAGTTGCCACAAGCATCGTGAGCCCCAAAAGGAGAACGGCGGCTTTGTTGTCGAGTCTGCCCATGACAGCGATAGGATCGACAATCAACTCTCCGAAAACAGCACGTGTTCCTGAGATCGTCACAACGGAGATCAAAGAGAAAAAAAGAAAATTGACAGGCAGTCCCCAAAAATTGCCCTTCTTCATGTCCGATATAGTCTTCGCATACCGTGAAAAATCACCAAAATTGAGTGTCGGACCTGCAAAATAAGAAACAACAAGCGCTGCTCCAAGCAACATCGTCCAAGCCGTTTGTGAAACACTCATCTCGGTTTCTGACAGCGTAAAGCTGATGTTCTCCCAACCCGCTCGGCCGACAATGAGAACCATGAGACCAAGCATCGCCAAATATACGATCGGCCCAGCCCAATCCATGAAACGGCGAATGGCCTCCATACGGCATAAAAAAAGCGCCGTTTGCAGAAGCCACATCACGAGAAAACACCCCCACCCTAGAGGTGACAGCCCAAAATAACTGCTCTCATGGTATGAAATAAGACTGGGAAATTCATAAAGCACCACCACCATGAGAGCGGCGCTCGCAAGATAGGTTTGAATACCGTACCAAACAATGGCAATGATGCCGCGAATGAGGGCCGGAATATTGGAACCGAAAACGCCGTAGGTCATTCTGGAAATGACTGGAAACGGAATGGCAAACTTCTGACTCGGCACACCGATGATGTTGGCGAGCACCAAAATAATCAAGATGCCGGCAATCAGCGAGATAAAAACCTGCCATCCGGCAAGGCCGAGCGAAAAGAGCGTGCCAGCGAAGATATACCCGCCCGCACTGTGCACATCTGACATCCAGAAAGCGAAGATGTTGTACCAACTCCAGGTTTGTTGGGAGGGAATGAGATCCTTATTGGCAAGGATGCTTTGAGGGATGTCTGCAGCCATATCAATTTTGTCTTTCATCTTATTTCTCGCCCTTCGAGACGCTTCTCCATTCCTCCTCTATTTTCAAAAGACAAGTCATTTAGGTCATTGGCTACCGACGTCAAAAAATAATCATTACGTGCCAATATTAGACTTTTTATGTAATATTTAAAAATTCATATATACCAATGAATTTCTCATGTATTAGTTATACATAACAACCGATTCGGCAAACAAATGACGTGTATTAACAAGAAAAAAGGACACCCAGAAACTTCTAGGCATCCTTTTTTTGATAGAGATTCTCGCCACTTATCCGATCTGCATTCTTCTTCCGATCGGTCGGGCTGACGGTCCATTTTGGAGGGACCACACCTCTTCACCGCGCACTAAGGTACGCACAATGCGGCAACCGATTTTGCGCCCCTCATAGGCTGAGAATTTATTTTTGTAAAGCAGATGATCTGCTGTCAGCACATAAGCCTGCGAGGGATCAATGAAGGTTAAGTCTGCATCCATTCCCAAGGCAATTTCTCCCTTGCCTTTCAAACGGAATCGCCTGGCTGCATTGGAAGCGAGCGCGCGGGCAAGCACCACAGGGCTGATGCCGCGCTTGAGCACTGCCTCATCAAACATCGCATCAACACAATTCTGACATCCGCTGATGCCGCCCCAGGCATCGAATGCATTGGGTGAAGCCTTCAGGTCAAAAGTACATGGAGAGTGATCGGAAACGAGCATCTCAATGCGCCCGTCGCCGAGCAGCTCCCACATGCGTCGCTGATGGGCACGATCCCGAATGGGTGGAGAGCACTTTGCCTTCGGTCCGATGGCATCGAGGTCTTCAGTGGCCAACAAAAAGTAATGCGGACAAGACTCAAAACTCGCATCCACGCCGCGAGCCTTTGCCCGTTCAACCTCCTCAATGGCTTCCGGACAGGAACAATGCGCAATATGTATGCGGCAGCCTGCAGCTTCAGCAATCATCAGTACGCGGTGCACAGCCTCCACTTCGGTAAAAATCGGGCGGGATGCCACATAAGCAGAAAGTGACGTTTCGCCCGCGGAGCGAGCTTCGGCGCCAAGTCCATCCGTGATGGTCGCATTCTCACAGTGCACGATCAGCAGACCATCCTTTTTCGCAATTTCACGGGCCCCACGGAAAAGCTCAAAGTCGGTGACATTTTTAAAGTCACCCGGCTTACCGGAGCCGCATGTCGCAACGAAGGCCTTGAACGCCGCAACCCCTGCATCCGCGAGCGGTGCCAAATCCTTGAGATTCCAAGGAACGAGCCCTCCCATCGGCGCATAATCGACCCAACATTGCCCTTCGGCCGCCTTGAGTTTGATCTCCAGACTTGGAACATCCGTCGTGCAAGGGATCTGATTCAGCGGCATTTCTGCAAATGAAGTAATTCCGCCGGCAGCCATTGCCTGTGTACCAGTACGATAGCCTTCCCATTCAGTGCGGCCGGGTTCAGAAAGATGCATGTGCACATCAACCATCCCCGGCAACACATACTGTCCGAGCGCGTTAATTTCACGTGCAGCCCGTTCGTCGATCGTTGGTGCCATGGCTGCAATGACGCCGTTTTTCACGGCGATATCCACCATTTCTACCGCATCAGGAAGGACTGCCATTCCTTTTTTGATAATCAAATCAAACATGCTTGCGATCCTCTCTCAGATCAGAAATTGAGATTGAACTGCTGCTGCAGATAGAGCGCAGCACAACATACGGCACCGAGCACCAACATGAGCGGCGTATAGAACCGCAGCCACTTTGTATATTCGACTTTAGCGATCACAAGAGTCGCGACAAAAAAGCCCGAAGTGGGAAAGAAGATGTCTGTAAGCTGCCCGCCCCAGGCATTCGCCGAAACAATGGCTTGCTGAGAAACATCCAGCAGAGAGCCAAGCGGCGAAAGGATTGGCATCGTCAGAATCGTGAGTGCCGTGGCGCCTGGAATCAAGGCGTTGAAGATGGCCTGTTCCCAAAAAATAGCGATTGCAGAAAGCGCCGGCGGCGTTGTGGCCAAAAGCTGCTCGAGCCAATAAACAATCGTGTCGGTAATAACGCCCTTATCCATAACCACAGCAATGGCAGAGGCTACGCCGCACAGAAGAGCACCGACCATCAAATCCCGCATGCCCGCATTTATGTCATCGCAAATCTCCTGAGCAGTCTTGCCGGCAATGATGGCTGCGATGATACCGATCGTGAGAAAAAGGCCGCCGATCGCCTCAAAGCCAAGATTCATTGACAAAATCAAATAGACTGCGAAGGGAAACATGATGAGGCAGGAGATGCCCGCCCACGTCTGTCTTGACGTGAAGACAAGCTCTCGATTCCCCGATTTTTCACCTTCTTCAGCTGCAAGCTTTTCTTTAACTTCGATATCCGTGTCGTAGGTAAGAGACTTCTGTGGATCCTTCTTGACACGTGCCGCATAAACCATCACATAGACGATGGAAATCAAAATCACTACAGCCAGTACAACAGCGCGCAGGCCGGAACCAGAAAACATCGTCACTTGAGCAATTTGCTGCCCCATGCCGACGGAGCCGGGAATCGTAATGCCGAAGGTAAAGCCCATACACGGAGAAAGCAAAGCAACGGCAGTTGCAGTCATTCCGTCGTAGCCGAGTCTATAAAAGAGCGGCAGAAAAACCGGCAGATATGCGAGCGAAAGTTCCGGCACACCAATAAAAGCAGCAAGGAGTGAAAGAACCAACATCAAAACCGGGGCAACGAGGAATTCAGATTGCCCGACAGCCCGTGAAAGGCGCTGCACGCCGAGGTCAATCAGCCCTGCACGTTTGATGAGCCCCATGCAGGCTCCGACCATAAAAGTCAAAACGACAATACCGGCAGCACGTTCAAAGCCATATGGAATAGCCGTGATGATCTCAAGCCATCCGGCTGGATGTGGTTCAACCGCATGGTATGTATTGGCGACTACCAGATTTTGAACACCGTGAACGGTCTCAACTACATGGCGGTCATACTGCCCAGAAGGCACGATGTACGTAAGTACGGCCATCAAGAGTATGAAGATCCCGAGAATGATGTAAATATCGGGCATCTTGAAGTTTTTTTTCTTCTGTGCTGACTGCGGGAGATCCTGCTTGGGCATTTTGCGATCCTTGAGAGTGGGATGCTCTGCTCGAGGAGTTGGACAGTGTCTCTTGGCGCCTAGAGAGGTCCGTGCGGAGCAAATTGAAATTCGTTTGCAAAGTTCCAGAACCGACATTCAATTGGTTCTTGCAGCTTTTTCTATCTGAAATATAGGTTGGACTCCCTAGATTCATCGATGCCCGTTGGCGTCAACGTATTGTCTTTAGGCGCCATAAATGCCGGTTCGATTGAAAAGGCTGCGGCGGTTAGAAAGCGCGTTGCTTAAGTCCCTGAATGCAATCACATCAAATCGATCGAATAATCCGAGGTTGGCTCAGCCAGTGACGCTGGGAGCTTTGTAATTGACGCTTAATGACACCCGTTCGACCGCCTTGCCGATGACAATGAACCTGAAGGTTCTCTCACCCAGACCAGATGAAGCTGCTATGAAGTCATCCTCGCCTTTTCTTGCTATTTGTCTGGCAGCGACACCCCAACGCAGCCAAGAAGCTATAACGATATTCGAAGGCCTTACTGGGATATGTCGGCCGTCAATCAACTTCACCGGACAAACGGCAGGCCGTTTTGTGGCACCAGAGTCCTGCAGTGATGAGGTCGCCGTTGTGCTCCTGATCAATGCCGCTGCAGGAACCGCGCCTTTTGTACGAAACCTGCCGATCTTGGTGCTGCAATTTGAACCTGAAGTGAGTACGGGCACAGAACTTCAAGGCAAAGTGCTCTGCCATTCAAAATGGGATTCGTCAATGTGCGGTCTATGTCTTGAGGATGCTTCGCATCTTGAAGGACTGCCCGTCAAGCTGAGCGAAAACCTGCCCACCCGGCAAGCCTGTCCCTGGGGTGACGATGTTGCCCCAACACCTCCGGCCTCGGCAGCCTACCTGATGCTTTCCGGCGGCTGTATTCATACCCGAACGCAGACTGCCCAACGAATCCTGCGGCGTGCGGCATCCATTATGTTGAGGCGGCTTGACGCAGTCCGTGAACGGCTAGCCGAAAGCTCTGCCCTGGAATCCCTCCTTACCGCCCGAAACTCTTAATTCCGTCCTGCATTATTTTGGAGAAAACCATGGTGAAATCCATCTCGCTTCCCGCTCCAGCCATACTGTCCGCTCCACTTAAAGATGCGCTGTCTCAGCGCCGTACCAATCGTGAATGTTCAAGCGAAGCGCTGACAGATGCTGAACTCGCCGCGCTCCTTTGGGCCTCTGCCGGCATCACCGCCGATGATGGCCGACGAACAACGCCTTCTACGCTCGATTTGCGCGCCGTCTCTCCCTATGTACTGCGTAAGGACGGTGTGTGGCGCTGGGATGCCGCCCAAAATGAACTCGAACAGCTTGCCTCTGAAGATGTTCGCAAGGTATCGACTGCATATCAATTTGAGTACGTCGAAAAGGCACCGGTAACGATTGCTTTCGTCGTCGACACTGAGCGCGCGAAGACCGCTCGTCCGACGGGACCATATGTGGACGCAGGCACAATGGGGCAAAGCTGCTATCTTGCCGCCGCATCACTTGGACTCGCAGGCTGCATCCGGGCGTCTTTTGACCATGATGAACTGCGCAAGGCCATGAACCTTGACGAACGTTTTGAGCCCATTGTGCTTTTCACCTGTGGCCGACCGCTCTCATTTAATAGCAACAGCAGATAAAAGCTTCTGTCATCAGAGCAACAGCCAAAAGAGGTCAGGAGTATGTTGGTTCGCGATAATAACGGTCGTCATTACCCTCTGTCGTTTTACGCACCAATGTCTCTTCACAGCTTTCCTTCAGACAACGAAGCGGCCTACATCCGCCTCTACCCAGTGCTCGATGCACTTTCACTCTTATTTCTGCAGCCTGAAAATTTGGGTGCCTCCGACGCACTCGTCGACGCAGGCGACGCGCTTCTGGATGAGGAAGGCATTTCTGCTGAGACCCGGGAACGGATCGGTGCGGTTGTTCCGCCTCAGGACATCGAAATCGCTCAAGCCTATGCCCGACTCTTTCTGGGCTCCGGCGCCAAGACAATCCCGCTGTGCGAAAGTGTTTGGACGAGTCCGCAGCATCTTCTTTGCCAGGGCTCGGAATTGGAGTGCCGCAAGGCTTACGCCGATGCAGGACTTGAGCTCACAAGCGGACCGGTCGTCCCTGAAGACCATCTCGGACTGATGCTCGCCTTTCTTGCCGTCACAGCAATGCGTGCAGAAGCCCCGAAAGGGCTCGAATTCTATGCAGAACATCCGGCAAAGTTCGTACCGAACCTTGTAGAGGCCATTTATGCAATGGGGGACTCGGCCGGTCCTTACCTCGGCATCGCCGCCATGCTGATGGGCATTCACGAACTGCTGACGCCAAAGAGCGCCTGACCGCTTCGCCGCCATCTAATATTCAACGCCCGCAAATTCAGACGATTTGCGGGCGCAGATTTTTCAAACCCAAAAAACTTTAGACGCGGGGAGACATTGCTGCCGCATCCAAATGCCGTCCGACATAGCGGATTTTGGGCTCGGTGCCGGCCGCAGCGTTCATGGGCTTAGCCGCAGCAATCAACTTCTCCGCTTCCGGTGTGGGCGCATCAAAATCTACCCAGGTTATGGCCCCGATGCCGCAGGCCTCCACGCAGGCAGGCGGACGGCCTTGACTCGTGCGATGCGTGCAGAGCGTGCAGTGTTCTGCACGGCCAGCAGCGTGCCTTTGCCAAGGCTCGAGTTCGCGGATAGCAAGCGGCGTTTTGCCGCCGAAGTAATTGGTTTCACCAGACGCATTGAATTTCGGAGCGCCGTACGGGCAGGCGCGTTCGCACATCCGGCAGCCAATGCACTTTTTCTGATCTACCAGAACTTCACCCGCAGGGCCGCGGTGAATAGCCTTGACCGGACAAACCGGCATACAGGCGGGCTTGTCGCAGTGCATGCAGCTCACGCGGAACCAATTGATGAAGTTGGCCGCAATATTTTCAAAGCGCTCCACGCGTTCGTAGAAAATGCCAGGAGCAACTTGATTTTCTTCCTTGCAGGCGATCGCACAGGCATGGCAGCCGACGCATTTGTCGACATTGACGATGATTCCGAATCTTGACATGGCGATTTCCTCCCTTAAGCGCTCTTTTTTTCTTCATCGGCCTTTACGACCTCAATGCACACATCGTTGCAGCACGGATAACCGGAGATCGGATCCCAGTTCTTGCGAGGAATCATCACCTGCGTTTCCTGATCGCCTCTCCAGCCATACTGAGCGTCAACCATGCCGGGCTGGCAGAGAATCGTCACACGCACCCGGGCGCGCACCTTCGTGGCAGCGTAGGGAGAAATCATCCAAACACGATCACCTTCCTTGAGACCGCGGTCCTGAGCATCCTTGGGATGCATATTGATGACGGATTCGGGTTCCAATTCGAGCAGATACGGCTGATCGCCTCGGGTTTTTGAATGCGTAATATACGGGCGGCGCGTACCGTTAATGAGCTTGAGCGGATAATCCTTCGTCGGTTTGGGCGGCTCAACATAAACGGGGAGCCCCGGCTGACCGTGCTTAGCCTGAATGCTCGAGAAAAACTCAATTTTGCCCGACGGCGTCCGGAAGCCCGGTTTGTCGTCAAATCGCAGCAGTCCCTTCGCAAACTTTTCTTTTTGCGGCGCAGGGAACCACTCGCAGACATTGACATTTGGAAGCATCGCCTGACGTTCCGCGTAGCTCGTGCCCCAGTCGTTAAGCATCGAGTCGCACGCTTTCACCGGGTCGCCGCCGAAGAAACGGTCGCTGTCGCCCGTTACGGCCGCGCCGATGGTCAAGGCAATCTTCCAGTCTTCCCAGCATTCGCCAAGCGGCTTCACTGGTTTACGAGCACTTACTTTGCGGCCGTGCACACCGAAGGGTGCATACCGTTCGTAATTCATGGCCGCCGGCAGCACCAGATCCATGTCATGGTGCGTTTCATCTCGATAAAAGTAATCGGTTGCAAATGAGAAATCGAGATTCCGCACGGCTTCCTGATATTCGGCAGGATCAGGCCAAATCAGGAGGTTTGCACCGAAGCCTGCGAACGCCTTGATGCGGCCCGCTTTGACCATTTCTGGAAGGGCATTCGGGCTGCAGAGCACCTGCATTTCATTCCAGATGGGCGCAAACTCACGGTCAATGCGCTTAGCCTTTTGTTCGGGCTGATTAAACCACTGCTGGTCAATGAAGGTCCTGGTGTAACCCTCATCCCAGCGAATATAGTCTTTGGGCCAGTCATCAAACGAAGAGCCCCCGACATTATCAACGTTGCCCGTCAACGCCATTAAAAGGGAATAGGCGCGAACATTGTTGCAGCCGTTATGCTGATGCGGAATGGACTGGCCAGGGAGCATCATCGCCGACGGACCGTCGGCAAACATGCGTGCAGCCGCGATCACATCCTCGGCCTTGACCCCGGTTTCCTTCTCTACATAATCGGGCGTGAACTTTTCAGCATACTGCACCAATTCTTCGTAGCCCGTGCACCACTGGTCGATGAAGGGCTGGTTGACAAGTCCCTCCTTCACCAGCACGCGGATCATCCCCCAAGCCAATGCGCCGTCCGTGCCGGGCTTAGGCTGCAGATGGATATCCGCCTGTTCAGCCACCTTCGTGCGGCGAATGTCGGACACGATCAGCTTAATGCCGCGCGCCTTCTGTGCGAGCAAATTGCGGAAGAACCCATGCGGACTCGCCCATGAGCCGTTCTTCCCGACGATCATCACACATTTGGTCTTGGGGCTCGGACCACCGGCGATTTCCTGACCGTAAGAGAGCTCTTCAGCATGCACATACGCCAAATTGCAAGCGACGGATGATTCACATCCGTAGTTGGGACTCTCAAAGTAGCGCGCCAGCCGCATCACCGGAGGACGCGGCTCCTTCGGGTCACCGCAGTAAAAGAGCACACGGTCTGCTCCGTACTTTGCCTTGACCGCATTGAGGTTGGCGGCAATCATTTTGATCGCCTCATCCCAGCCGATGCGAACCCAGCCCGGATCGTCAGATCCTTTGGGATTCGTGCGCTTTAAGGGATAAAGCAGTCAATTCGGGTTGTAGAGCCGCTGCAGCGTAGCGATGCCTTTTGAGCAAAGGAAGTGATTGGGATGCTCCTTCCAATTCTCAATGTGGATCACCGTATTGCCTTTGGCATGAAAAGTGATGCCGCACATCGGCATGTGATTGCAGCTGTCGCAGATCGTATAACCTGTCCATTCGCTGTCCCCCGAATGTGCCTGGGTCTCGGCGGCCAGTGTCGGGGCTGTATGCATAAATAATGAAGCGGCAAAACCTGCGCCGGTTCCTTTGAGGACGGCGCGCCTTGAGACGGAAATTGTCATTTTATGTCTCCCGCATCCTTTTGATTTTGTTATGCTCTGAGGACGCTTTCTTTTTTGAACTGGTATACCTTCATACTAAGAAACCCATCCATGCCCGTCATTGGTGAAATCTTTACCAATAACGGAAACCCCTACGGGTATTGCGAATGACTTTCATTTAACGAACGGTTGCCGTTTTTCTGCCGAAGTCGGCAGATAATGAAAAGATCTGGCAAGTGTTCTCGAGCCGCTCTGGGAGAGATGAATTCATGGCAAAAGTTCTAACGTTTACCGCCTGCGCCGCTGCTGTGGGCGTGGCACTTTACGCTGCGGCGGGTTATGTCGGCGTCCCTTACGCCGTGCGTACGGTCATTGAAAAGAATGTGTCTGAGCTGCTCAACCGCACTGTCACGCTCGATGACGTGCGATTCAACCCCTGGACCTGGGTATTTGAACTCAGAGGGCTCACCATTCCTGAAGAAGGCTCGGATCCGCTGCTGTCGCTCGGGCTGCTGCGCATTGACGCATCCTCACAGACGCTTTTCAAGCTCGCCCCCGTACTCGACGAAATCACGATTGACGGCCTCAAGGTCAATGCCGTCGTCAATGAAAAAAATCGCCGAGAACTTGAGAAACTCCTCGGCGGAAATGACGCCGACAAGGCAACTCAAACAGCTGCGAAATCCGCAGATTCATCTGACGCCGGTCTTCCTCAGTTCGCGCTCTACAACATCACCGTTGCGAACAGCTCTCTGCGCTACCAAGACAAATCACAGGGCATTGATGAGTCACTCACTGACTTATCGGTGAAACTTCCCTTCGTTTCGACGATGGAGAGCGCTCGCGAAAGTTTGGTGACGCCGGCGCTCTCACTAAAACTCAACGGCTCCGCCATTGAAGCCACTGGCACGACCAAACCCTTTGGAAAGAGTCTCGAGGCTCAGCTCAACCTCAAGGTGCAGCGACTTGACGCTGCACGTCTGGCCCGAATTCTTCCGCAGCTGCGAACCCGTGAACTCACTGTAGCCGGTGCAGATCTGTCGAGCGACATCAACTTCATCTTCCGCAATCCTACCGGCGGGCAGCCTGCCAAGATGCTGCTTTCGGGCACTACTTCGCTCGACAACGTCTCAATTACGCAGGACGGGAAAGCGATCATCACGCTTCCCAAAGCCTCAGTCACGCTCAAAGAAATTGATCTCACCGCACAAAAGGCCGTCGTGCAGAATATCATTGCCACCGGGCTCACGATCAATGCCTCACAGAGCAAGACCGGCATCAATTTGCTTCGTGCGGTTGACAGTGCCGCCGGAGCAGCTTCTTCCCAAGCTAATACCGCAGCCGCAGCGCCGAAGGATGCAGGCGGAAATACCGGCTCTTCTGCCTGGAATTGGGCCGTCGCCTCCGCCTCGCTTCGTGACGGCGCACTGAATTGGCACGACTCCACCGTCTCGCCCGCTGCGGCTGTTTCCGTGAAGAACATTGATGCTTCCGTGAAGAATCTTTCCTCGGCTGCCGGCGAAAAGAGTTCCTTTAATCTCTCGCTCGAGACTTTAGGCGGCAAGCTGTCCGCCGCAGGCACGGCGACGATCGCACCGCTATCGGTTGAGGCGACTGCCAAGGGTTCGAACCTTTCGCCCGCCGCAGCTGCGCCCTATCTGAAGGCATTCCTCAAACCCAGCCTCACGCTCACTGCCGGTTTTGACCTCACAGGGGCTTACGACGGCAAAGATGCTAAGGCCTCTGGTACGGTCAATGTGGCGAATTTTGCTTTGAAAGAAGGCAAGACCACCCTCGCCTCCGTCAAGTCTGCTGCTGTCAAGCTGAGCGAATTTTCTACTGCTTCCCGTACGGCAAAAGTCGAGAGCATTGCCGTCGTACAGCCCACGGCCTACGCCGTAATGACAAAGTCCGGTCTTAACCTGTCTCAGCTCACCGTTGAAACCAAGCCGAGCACTGCAAAGAAGACGTCTAAGGAGGAAACCGCGAAGACAAATTCCGCCGAACCTGCCTGGAATTGGTCTCTTGGTCAAGCCACAGTGACAAACGGCTCTCTGAAGTACCGCGATGAATCCATTTCACCGGCGGCTTCCGTCGAGATTCCCAAAATCAATGCCGCCCTCAAAAACGTCTCTTCAAAGTCTGGCACCAAGAGCTCTGTTGACTTCTCAGCAGACCTAGGCGGAGGCTCGCTCACCGCTGCCGGCAACTTCGTTCTCGCACCACTCTCTGCAGATATTGGCGTGAAGGGAGCAAATATTGGCTTGAAGTCCTTTTCCAATTTGATGCAGGGTTACGCCGGACTTGGCGCCAAGTCGGGAACGCTGGAGGCCGATGGCCGTGCGACCGTTCGGACGCAAAAGGAACAGAATGTTTTCGGCTGGAAGGGCAATGCGTCCCTTGCTTCGCTTGACCTTACCAACGCCAAAGGCACGAGTCTCATGAGCTGGACCAAGGCCGCACTGACAGGCATGGATGTCGAAACGACGGATCCTATTAAGCTGATCATTGCTAAGGCTGAAATTGACCAACCCGCAGAAAAGCAGACAAAAGTTCTCAAAGAAGCGGCTGGAGTGGCCTCACTCATCTCCTCCCTCATGGGTAAAGACAAGACTGCTCAAAAGATTCAGAAGTACTCAGATAAGGTGCCTACCAAGATTTCACTGCAGAACATTCGCTATGAAAACGGCAAACTCTCTGCCGCAGGCATCTCTTCTGCCTCCATTGAAGGCTTGATCCTGCAGAAGCTCTCTGACGCAATGGGTGAAAAACTGGGCGGTTCAACCACCTCAGCTAAGTAATCCTGAAGCGGTTCGCCGGCCTATATCAAGCCCGCGGACCGCAACCGCACAAAACGGATATCAATATGAATAAAGCCCAGAAGATCTCAATCTTCTGGGCTTTTGAATACCTGTGGTGCCGGAGAAGAGATTCGAACTCCCGACCTTCGCATTACGAATGCGCTGCTCTACCAGCTGAGCTACACCGGCGCCATCTGTCTCTTCACACTTGCACAAGAACTGCGGACTGCAAAGAGGAGACGAAGTATGCCCGAGGATTATCTTTTTAGCAAGTCAGAAACATAGACTACTCAGCTATGACTATGGAGAACCGGCTCGTAGTCGAGCTTTGACGGAATGTCCGTTGCTTCAAGTTTCATGATGACCGGCCGCAGGCCATCATTGCAAGAAACGATGGCGACACCGGGCTCGCGAATCCAGTCGCCGAAATAAAAAAGATCCTTTCCGCTGCCGTGCGCAAGTGCAAATACATACTGATAAATCGCCTTCCAAGCTTCATCACAGAAACCGTCCGGTTTCGCATAGTCTGCATAAAAGACTTGCCCGCGCTTCATCATCGGACAGGGACCCAAGCCTGCTGCGCCGTATTCGCGGGCCAGTTCAGAATCAAAGGTTGTTTTCAAAATCGTTATTCTCACTTTATGCATTTTCAGCCTCCTCAAAATCATCGTGGGTCATGCTTCAGCCGCGCTATCTCTTCACTCAAGATTTCTCCGTGTTTCGCACAGCACTCCTTTCATTGCCGCACCGTGTGCGCCGATTTGAACGCGGCGAAAGTCTCTGGGCTGCGGGGACACCTTTTGAGAAAATTTTCTTCTTTGACGCCGGACTCGCGCGTACCTCGATCATCAGTGTCTCCGGCAGCAACCGTGTGATTGCGTGGCAGGGCCCCGGAACAATGTTTCCGGTCATTCACCGCAATCGATTTGAAATTGAAACTCGTCACCTCACAGAAGCAGTGACTGCAGTTGCTGCGCTTGAATTCTCTGCGGTCGATATTGAAGCGTATCTGCGCGGTTCTGCTGACTTTGCATTGGCAACCATCGATTGGTATGCCAAATTCGTCAATCTGCTGCTCTACTCTGCGGCCGACGTTTCAACTTCGCCAAACACGCTGACAGCGCTCGCCTCAACGCTCCTGCTGCTTTTTAGGAATGAAGCCGGCGCCGTCATGGCTACCAACAACCTTCTGAAAATCACTCAGTCGGAACTCGCTGCCTTACTCGGCGTCGACCGAGCGAGTCTCGTGCGTGCCTTAAGCGCCTTACGCAAGAAAGGCGCTGTTGCAACACTGCGCGGTGCTATCAAACTTCTCAGCCCAGAAATACTGCAGCAGGCTGCTGCCCGCTCTTAATCCATCATGTATTGAGCAATATTTTCTGGGTTCCGCACGTTTCCAGTCCGGCGCAATTGCGCCGGAGCGCGGAAAAATTTCTGCCGCAGCGGCTGTCCGTCAGGGAGGCGCAATCGGGTAGAGAGCGGGTTTGCACCTCGCTCCCTCCCACACCACCGGACGTGCCGTTCGGCATCCGGCGGTTTCTAAAGTTAGGTTGTGGATTCAGTGGTCAGGCCTTTGACAAGAGACTGTAA
>NZ_QNRV01000014.1 GCF_003315195.1 Sutterella wadsworthensis
AACGTCGTCCAGGATCCTTTTATCGCTCTGAGCATTTATCGGGCCCGCAACATTGTCGAACAGAGCTTCCAGCAGTTTAAGAATCAAACTGCTGGGGATCGCCTCTACGCGACCTCAAGCACCTACATGGGCAAGCTGTTTGTCCAGGTATTGGCCCAGTCACTGCGCCTGATGATGCGTATGGCATGTCGACGCAACGAAACGGCAACGAACCGTTTGCCCAACAATTCTTTGACGAAGGCCTTCATGCAGCTGCGTTATCTGAAGGCCAATAAACCATCTGATCGCAACGCTTGGAAAACAAAAGAGATCCCGAAAAAAATCCGAGATCTCTTTACCCTGTTAGGTTTACCCTTGCCCCCGCGGGTGTTCCGGGACTAGGTGCATCCCCGGGAGTTTGGGATTCAGCGCGGCAAGGATCTTTGCTGCCGGGAGCCCGTCAACAATGGGATCCGGCAGGGTTTTATGCCCTTCAGCCGCGCAGCGCCTTGAATGCGGTGCGGCCCGGATAGACGGCGGCACCGGCAAGGTGCTCTTCAATGCGCAGCAGCTGGTTGTACTTAGCCATGCGGTCCGAGCGGCTCATCGAGCCGGTCTTGATCTGACCCGCATTGAGACCCACGGCGATATCCGCGATCGTGCTGTCTTCCGTTTCGCCGGAGCGGTGCGAAATGACGGCCGTGTAAGCCGCGCACTTGGCCATATTGACGGCTTCGAACGTCTCCGAAAGCGTGCCGATCTGATTGACCTTCACCAGAATTGAATTGGCGATGCCGCGCTCAATCCCTTCCTTGAGGATCTTGGGGTTGGTGACGAACAGATCGTCACCCACGAGCTGAATGCGGTCGCCGAGCGCAGCCGTCAGCTTGGCCCAGCCTTCCCAGTCGCCCTCGGCCATGCCGTCCTCAATCGAGACGATCGGGTAGCGGCCGCACCAGTCGGCAAGCACACCGATCCAATCTTCAGCGGTAAGCGAATCGCCCGTGGACTTCTTCATCACATAGCGGCCGTTGTCGAAGAATTCCGACGAAGCGCAGTCGAGTGCGAGACAGACATCGCGTCCCGGCTCGTAGCCGGCGGCGGCGATGGCGTCCAGAATCAGATCGAGCGCTTCTTCGTGCGACTCGATCACCGGAGCGAAACCGCCTTCATCGCCGACAGCCGTAGACAAGCCGCGGGCATTGACGAGCTTCTTGAGCGCCTGGAAGGTTTCAGCGCCGCAACGCAGCGCTTCACGGAACGTCGGAGCGCCGACCGGCACAATCATGAATTCCTGCAGGTCGAGGTTGTTGTTGGCATGCGCGCCGCCATTGATGACGTTCATCATCGGAACGGGCAGCGTTACGGCCCCCATGCCGCCGAAGTAGCGGTAGAGCGGCAGACCGGTTTCCTGAGCGGCAGCGCGCGCCACGGCCATGGAGACTGCGAGCATCGCATTGGCGCCGAGACGGCTCTTGTTTTCCGTGCCGTCCAGATCAATCATCAGGCGGTCAATGTAGACCTGATCGGACGCTTCTGCGCCGAGCACGGCATTGGCGATTTCGCCCGAAACGTTTTCCACGGCCTTGAGAACGCCTTTGCCGCCGAAACGAGCCGGATCCTTGTCGCGGAGTTCAATCGCTTCGCGCACGCCGGTAGAAGCGCCCGAGGGAACCGCCGCCGTTGCGACAACGCCGCTTTCAAGCCAAACTTCCGCTTCAACGGTCGGATTGCCGCGGCTGTCGAGAATCTCACGGCCGATGACATCGATAATGGCGCTCATGTATGTGCCTCTCAGATCTATTTACGAGTGGAAATGATGGTTTGCTTGACGGCGCTATTCAGCCCGTCAGGCTTGGGTTGATAAAGAGCTCTCCGGCACCGCACTCCTTTGGATCAGCGAGCCGGCAGGAAATCAGGACGCAAAGCTCTCTTCAAGGTAGGGATGCGCCTTAACCAGACGATCGATCTCAACGAGCTCAGCAAGGAGTTCCTTCATGCGATTGAGCGGAACGGCATTGGGACCGTCAGAGAGTGCCTCTGCAGGATTCGGATGCGTTTCCATAAAGAACCCCGCAACGCCCACTGCGCAGGCCGCGCGCGCGAGCACCGGAACGAACTGACGCTGACCGCCGGAACTCGTGCCGTTGCCGCCGGGGAGCTGCACGGAATGCGTCGCATCCATGACAACCGGCGCGCCGGTCGCACGCATGATGGCCAGACCGCGCATGTCGCTTACCAGGTTCCCGTAGCCAAAGGACGCTCCGCGTTCGCAGCACATGAAGCGATCGGGATCAAGTCCGGCTTCCTGAGCAGCCGCGCGGGCCTTGGCAATCACGTTCGCCATGTCGCCGGGAGCGAGGAACTGCCCCTTCTTGATATTGACGGGTTTGCCCGACTGCGCACAGGCCCGGATGAAGTCCGTCTGGCGGCAAAGGAAAGCCGGCGTCTGAAGCACATCCACGACCGCCGCGACCGCCGGCACTTCCGCTTCGGTATGCACGTCCGTGAGGACCGGCACGCCTACTTCAGCGCGCACCTTGGCGAGGATCTCGAGCCCCTTTTCCATGCCCAGACCGCGGAAACTCTTTCCGGAGGTGCGGTTGGCCTTGTCGTAGCTGGCCTTGAAGATGTACGGGATACCGAGTTCGGCGGTGATCTCCTTCATCTGATGGGCAATGTCGAGCGCCATCGCTTCGGATTCGATCACGCAGGGACCGGCAATGAGAAAGAACGGACGGCGGTTGCCGACTTCATATCCGCAGAGCTGCAAAGCGCGTCTCCTTGAAGGGTGAATGAATTTCAGAAAAACCGCCCGAGGTTCGGTGGAGAATCCGGGCGGCTTTTTTGTCAGGCGGGTTTTAGGCCTCAGCCTTTTCAGCTTCTTCCGCAGCTTCGCGATGCTTTACAGCAGCTTCAATGTAAGCCTTGAAAAGCGGGTGGCCGAAGCGCGGATTCGAGGTGAATTCCGGATGGAACTGTACCGCGAAGAAGAACGGATGATTGTGGAGCTCCATCATCTCGGGCAAGTGTTCGAGCGGGGTCTTGGCGCTGATGACCATGCCTTTTTCTTCGAACTGCGGGACGTAGGAGTTGTTGACTTCATAACGGTGACGATGGCGTTCGGCCACAACATCGCCGTAAATCTTGTGCGCAAGCGTATTGGGCGCAACCGGCACTTCCTGGCGGCCCAGACGCATCGTACCGCCGAGGTCCGAACTTTCGTCGCGGCGCTGAACCGCACCCGAATGATCCTTCCATTCGGTAAGGAGCGCCACCACGGGGTGAGGCGTGCCGGGATCGAGCTCTGTCGAATTGGCGCCGCCGAGACCGCAGACGTGACGGGCAAATTCGATCACCGCACACTGCATGCCGAGGCAGATGCCGAGGAACGGAATCTTATTGACGCGAGCGTATTCAATCGCCTGAATCATGCCTTCCGTACCGCGCTTGCCGAAGCCCCCCGGCACGAGAATGCCGTCGAGCCCCTTGAGGCAGTCCGTCCCGTTTTCTTCGATCTTGGTCGAGTCAATGAAGCGGATGGAAACTTTGGTGCTCGTATGGATGCCGGCGTGCGTGAGCGCTTCGTTCAAAGACTTGTAGCTGTCGGCGTAATCGACATACTTGCCGACCATGCCGATTGTGACGTTATGGATCGGGTTCTTGAGCTTATGCACGATGTCGGCCCAGGCGGAGAGGTCAGCCGGCTTGGTTTCGAGACCGAGCTTCTTGCAGACGATTTCGTCGAGATGCTGAGCATGGAGCATGAGCGGCACTTCGTAGATGGTCGAAGCATCGGCCACGCTGATCACGTTCTCCATCGGAACATTCGAGAAGAGCGAGATCTTGGCGCGTTCATTCTCGGGAATCATGCATTCGGCGCGGCAGAGCAACACGTCGGGGTAGACGCCTTCTTCGCGCAGCTTCTGCACAGAGTGCTGCGTGGGTTTGGTCTTGAGTTCGCCGGCGGACTTGATCCAGGGGCACAGCGTCAGATGAATGAAGCAGGTGTTGTTGCGGCCCACGCGGAAAGACATCTGGCGGACGGCTTCCACAAACGGCAGCGACTCAATGTCGCCCACCGTACCGCCGATTTCCACGACGCAAACATCGGGCTTGCCGCCGTGGGCAGAAGCCGCACCGCGGGCAATAAATTCCTGAATTTCATTGGTGATATGCGGAATCACCTGCACGGTCTTGCCGAGGTATTCGCCGCGGCGCTCCTTCTTCAGAACGCTCTCGTAGATCTGACCCGACGTGAAGTTGTTGGGCTTATGCATCTTCGAGGAGATGAAGCGCTCATAGTGGCCGAGGTCAAGGTCAGTCTCCGCACCGTCTTCCGTCACGAACACTTCGCCGTGCTGGAAAGGCGACATCGTACCCGGATCCACATTGATGTACGGGTCGAGCTTGATCATCGTAACCTTGAGGCCGCGAGATTCGAGAATGGCCGCAAGCGAAGCTGCGGCAATACCCTTGCCGAGCGAGGACACGACGCCGCCGGTGACAAATACATACTTGGTCATAACCTTCCAACCGATGAGAGAAGACGGAGAGATAAAAAATTTAAAGCGGGCATTATAAGCGGCGGCAAAAAGCTTGCCGCCAATTCACGCAGCGGATCGCTCGCCAAGTATTCCCATGCGTTAGGGATGCACTGCAAGTTAACTTATTATTTTAATGAACTTACTGCGTTTTCTTCGAGCAGATTTTTTCGGACTGCCCGCTGCAGTGTTCTGCTGACCAGAAGAGCATGAAGGCTGAGGCGGCCTAGTCTCAGCCTTTTGAAACGCTCTCCGGACACCCTCATCAGGCGCGAAGCGCTGCCGGCTGCGGCGCCGGCGCTGCATGCCGGCATCCTGAGCAGTTCGAGCAGTCAGCGCGGCGGATCACGCGCTCCGTACCTTCACAATTCCAGCACGGTCCCATGCCTTCCCACTCGGGCTGAACCGTAACGTGGTCGATATTAAAGCGCCCCTTGATGCCTTCGCGAACGGCGTGCAGGATCCGCGGCCAGCACTGGTACGAAGCAATGCGCACGTGGCACTGCAAAGCATCATGCCCCGGGGTAATCGTCCATATATGAAGATCATGAACTTCATCCACACCGGGCACTGAGCGGATGTATTCGCCGACAGCATCAAAGTTCGTTTGTTCAGGCGTGCCGTCAAGCAGAATTCGTACGGATTCGCTGAGCACTTTCCAGGTTGCGCGAAGGAGCAAAAGACCGACAAACATCGAAAGGAGCGGATCGACAATAGCCGGACCGCCCGCCCAAATGATGCCGCCCGCGGCGATAGCCGCCACTGAACCCAGCAGATCTCCGAGCACATGCAGAAGCGCCGCACGCGTATTGACGTTCTGGCGGTCGCGCGACAAGGACCAAGCGACAGCCACGTTGATTAAGAGTCCCGCAAAGGCAATCACCATAACGCTGCCGCCCGCAACGGCTGCCGGCTCACGGATACGTTCAATCGCTTCATAAAAGAGCCAGAAGGTAACGCCTAAAAGCGTCAGACCGTTGACAAAGGCCGCAATCACTTCAACGCGGCCGTGTCCGAAGCTGTGCGCTTCATCGGCACCCTTCATTGCAAGACGATTGGCGACCAGTGCGAACAAGAGACTCATGGAGTCTGTGACCATATGGCCGGCGTCACCGATCAGGGCGAGTGAATTCGCCCACCAGCCGCCGACCAACTCAATAACCGAGAAGCTCAGCGTGAGGAGCACGGCAAAGCCAAGAACCGACAGACGGGTCTTCTCGGCAGCGTGCGAACGCGGGCTGTCTCCTTCCCCATGACTGAAGAATTCGCTCGGAGATTCCAAGGCCGTGGGATTGTTTGTGTCCGCTTCCAGAATTGCTTCGTTCTGAATGCCTGCGGTCGCCGGCGTTTGGGTTTCGATCTTCGTCATATGCGTCTCTCCCTCGGAGAGCAGTCAATATATTTTTGCGGCTTTGTCCTTCAGTTCTTCCTTAACAAATGAGAATCACTGCCATTCTGTAATCCCCATAGCGGAACGGCTCCGTTTCCCAAGGCGGGAACGGAGCCGTTTTTGAACGCGATGCAGTTTAGCGCGAAGTGAAACCTCAGGCTAAATTGAATTGCAAGAATTTATTTCACGTAAATGAAATTAATTCGCATTCTTTCCGAGCAGCGGCGTCATGTCGGTGCCGGCAAGGAGGCCTTCCTTCGAGTAGATGCCAAGCTTCTGACGCGTATCGACGATGTCGAGGTTGCGCATCGTAAGCTGACCAATACGGTCTTCGGCGGAGAACATCGAATCGCCCTTTTCCATCGTCAGGCGTTCGGGTTCATACGTGAGGTTCGGGCTTACGGTGTTCATGATCGAATAATCGTTGCCGCGGCGCAGTTCGAGCGTGACTTCACCGGTAATGGCGGAAGCAACCCAGCGCATGGCGCTTTCGCGGAGCATGATCGCCTGGCTGTCGAACCAACGGCCCTGATAGAGATAGCGGCCGAGCTTGATGCCGTTGATGCGGTACTGCTCGATCGTATCTTCATTGTGAATACCGGTGACGAGACGTTCGTAGCAGATGAAGAGCAGCGCCATGCCCGGGGCTTCGTAAATGCCGCGGCTCTTGGCTTCAATGATGCGGTTTTCGATCTGATCGGACATACCGAGACCATGACGGCCGCCGATGCGGTTGGCTTCCATCATGAGGGCAACCGGATCGCTGAACGTCTTGTCGTTAATCGCAACCGGCACGCCGTCCTTGAAGGAGACCTTGACGAGTTCGGGTTCAATCTTGACGTCGTCGCGCCAGAAGGCCACGCCCATAATCGGATCGACGATCTTGACGTTGGAGTCGAGATGTTCGAGATCCTTGGCTTCATGAGTGGCGCCGAGCATGTTGGAGTCGGTCGAATAGGCCTTCTCAGCGCTCATGCGGTAGTTAAAGCCTTCTTTCTGCAGGAAGGCGGACATTTCAGCGCGGCCGCCGAGTTCCTTGATGAAGGTAACGTCGAGCCAGGGCTTGTAGATTTTCAGGCTCGGATTGGCCAGCAGACCGTAGCGGTAGAAGCGCTCAATGTCGTTGCCCTTATAGGTCGAACCGTCACCCCAGATGTTCACGCCGTCTTCACGCATGGCGGCAACGAGCATCGTACCCGTTACAGCGCGGCCGAGCGGCGTGGTGTTGAAGTAGAGCTGACCGCCCGTCGAAATATGGAAAGCACCGGACTGAATAGCGGCGATGCCTTCGTTCACAAGCTGCGCACGGCAGTCGATCAGACGGGCTTTTTCGGCGCCGTATTCCATTGCACGGCGGGGAATTGCTTCGTAATCGGTCTCATCGGGCTGAGCAAGGTTGGCCGTATAGGCATAGGGAAGCGCGCCCTTGGTCTTCATCCAGCGCAGCGCGCAGCTCGTATCGAGGCCGCCAGAGAACGCGATACCGACCTTTTCGCCAACCGGCACGCTTTGCAGAATCGTTTGAGACATGTTCTTCTTAACCCGTAGAGAAATCTGTTCGTATTCAACCCGAATTCGGGACGGACACATTATGTGCAGGCTTTTCGTGAAAAAACATCCCAGAAAACCTGACGCACGCCTTTCTTACACGGCCGCAAAGTCGATAAGGCATATACCCTACCTCACTTGTGCGAATGTCCGTGATTTGTCGACAATTATGTGCACCCAAGGCGACGGATGCCGGGCATTTTTAACGCATTCGGGCGAATGATTTTTGCTGCGTTTGGAGTCGGCTGCGCCCAACTTCAAAAGAGCCGTTTGAGCGCTGTCTGCAGAGCGGGCAGCACCTTGCGGTCATTAGGCCGATTCAAAAACGCTGCCAGTTGATCCGCCGGCACAAGACTCACCGCCTGACTCTCCCATCCCATATCAGCAGGCGTTCCCGCCGCCCGAAACGCAAGGTAGTAGCGCGTGATGGTTTTGGTGCGTTCAATGTCACAGAGCCATTCAAGCGGCCGAGCATCCAATCCGCTTTCCTCCCAGCCTTCTTTCACGGCATTTGCCGCGAGGGTCAGCCCGGGCTCCAACCGACCTTTGGGAAAAGTCGCCTCCACTCCGCCGAATTGATTGGTCGGGTGGACCAGCCAGATACGCCGATCGGGTTCAATGATGACAAGGCCGCTCGTTCGGCGCTTATCCGTTGCCGGGAAAGGCGGCTCCGCTACGGCCGGCAGTTCATGCGCAAAGCGCACCCAATCCAAGCATTCAAACGGCGCATGCGTGAGTGCAATGCCGTTAAGCACGGCTGGAAGAAGCGTCGGATCGGTTATGGAGAAAGTAGCTGCTGCCCCAGAATCGCCCCAAGCAGAGACATGACTCGATCTTGTCGGACGAGACACGGCGACGGGTTCGCCGTTTTCATCAAGCTGAGGATGAAAAATCGTCATCGTTGTTTTTTTTCATTAAGCCCACTGCTGAGCGGGCGGCCGAGCTGCGGAGACGGATGACGTGCGGTTGTTTTGGCCGCGCGAAAGATGAAATATTTGATTGTGCACGTCTGAATGTATTTGCACATCAGTATCAACACTAAGTTCGTGCACGCCACCATTATCAGGTCAATGGATTACGTCGCAACCCCCTACTTTTGAATCAGCCGTCATACACTTCAAAAACCAACAGATGGGCTTTCGGTAAACGAAATATCTTTAGCGTTAATCCCTTTTCCTGTCACTGCGCTCAGGACCAAGAGCGGCATTGACGGGGCGCTGCGGATACAAACCGGACCGTGAGTTTGTCAGGACCAATCGGCAGTAAAGGGCGGCGCCTAGTGAGGCGCCGCCCGCTGCTGCCTATAAAAGTACGGCGCCTCAAACCCAATGGAAGCGCCGCCAAAACCACATAGGAGCAATCTTCATGTTCAAGCAAACGCTTCTCGCGCTCTCTTTGGCTGCCGCCTCGACCGCTGCGCTCGCTCTGCCCAATATCGCCGTTCTCGCCACGGGCGGCACGATTGCCGGCGCCGGCGCATCTTCGACCGGCTCGGCCTACAAGGCCGGTGCGGTGTCGGTGAACCACCTCGTGGACGCTGTTCCGCAGCTCGCCAAGATTGCGAACGTGACGCCTATCCAGGTGACCAATATTGGCTCTCAGGATATGTCTGACGAAGTTTGGCTCAAACTCGCCAAGACGCTTGCGAGCGACTGCGGCAAATATGACGGGTTCGTCATCACGCACGGCACCGATACGATGGAAGAAACCGCCTACTTCCTGCAGCTCACCACGGCCTGCAAGAAGCCTGTGGTTTTGGTTGGCGCCATGCTCCCTTCCACCGGTCTTTCTGCTGACGGTCCGCGCAACCTCTACAACGCCGTACTGACGGCTGCCACGCCTGACACGGCTAAACAGGGCGTCGTCGTTGCAATGGACAATGTTGTCATCGGCGCCCGCGACGTCTTTAAGTCAAATACCACGCAGCCTGAAACGTTCCAAGCCATGAACTTCGGCAAAGTGGGCTGGATCTTCAACGACAAGGTCACCTATGAAGCCGCCGGTCTGCGCGCTCAGCTCAAAGCGCCGTTTGACGTGACGAAGCTCGATCAGCTGCCCAAAGTCGGCATCGTCTACAACCACGCCGGCGTCGAGGGCTATCAGGCTGAAGCACTCGTGAAGGCGGGCTACAAAGGCATCGTCTCTGCGGGCGTCGGCAACGGCAACATCCACAAGGCTGTCTGGCCGGTCCTTGAAAAGGCTGCGCAGGACGGCCTAGTGGTGGTTCGTGCTTCGCGTGTGCCGACCGGCTCTGCAACGAAGGATGCTGAAGTCGACGACGAGAAGATGCATTGGGTTGCCGCTCAGTCCCTTAATCCCCAGAAGGCTCGCGTCCTTCTCCAGCTCTCGCTCACGAAGACCGCCGACTGGAAGGAAGTTCAGCAGTACTTTGACAAGTACTAATCTCCCTCAAAAAAAGAGCATCCTGCCGACAGCGGGATGCTCTTCAAAGAACCTTCACGGCCGCCGATGCTCTGCGCACGGGCGGCCGTTTTGCATAACCGCTGCCAAGGCGCCAATCAAAGGAGCTCGTAGGTCGACGACTGAATCGGCAGATTGAGATTGGGCAGTACCCGTTCGAGCAGAATGCCTTCGCGATTGTCGCCCTGATAGCCGAAAGTCGCGCGAATGCCCTGCAAAATGAACTGGGCCGCTCGGTCAAGCGCAACCGGAAGGCTGTCACCCTGCAGAAGCGCCCCGGTGACGACGCTCGTAAAGGCATCGCCCGTACCCGGATAATGGGCCGGAAGGTAAGGGCACGTGACCTTCCACGCCCGGCCGTCGGAGCGGCTGGACGCAACAACCGAGGTCAGATCCGGCCGGCCGACGACCGGCACGCCGGTAATGATCACCGTATCGGGCCCCTGAGCGGAAAGCGCCTTAAGGGCTTCCTTTAAAAGTTCGTCCGAACACTCATGCTGATAAGGGCGATCGAGCAGCGCAAAGAGTTCTGTCAGATTGGGCGTCAGCACATCCGCACGCCGCGCCAGAACGCGCATTTCAAGCACCATCTCCTTGGTCATTCCGGCATAAAGTCGGCCGTTGTCCCCCAAAACCGGGTCGACAACAATAAGCGTGTCCTCACGGCGGAAATCATCAATGAAACCCGAAACGATCTGAATCTGCCTGGGCGAACCCAGGTAGCCCGTGTATATCGCATCAAACTCGATTTCGAGCTTCTTCCAGCCGGCAATCATTTTCGGCATCTCGTCGGTCAGATCGAGAAAACTGTATTCCGGATACTGCGTATGGTTGGAAAGAATGGCCGTCGGCAGCGGACAGACATCAAATCCCATTGTTGAAAGAATCGGGATCACGACCATCAAACTCACACGCCCAACCCCCGAAAGGTCATGAACGGCGGCAATTCTGCGGGTACTTTTGCGGGCGGGAGTCATTCGATCACACAATGAAATGGACAGGTCGGGGTTTACCTAAAATCGTCTTAATAAGAAACCGTATTAAATCTCTGCGGTTCCCCTAACCCATTACAAAACAGACTGATGGGTTAGATTTTACACCAGGCAAAGATTGACCAAAAGCAACTTCTCAAACTACATGAAATCCCTCATACTTCAACGCCTGACGAATAATGCCCCTGTCAAGAAACTCTGAATAAGCACAACTACACGCTCGCAAAATATCAAAAATGAGTCCAACTGCCGCTGCAGACTTTGACTTAACCTCTCCTGTCGAAAGTACACTGCATCATTTTTTTAGGCATTTTGAAATAGTCATATTTGTTATATTTCAAATAGATGATAATTTACTGAGTGCTCTTGAGATTTAAATTTACTTTCACTGCTATAAAGTTTATGACTTCCTAGAAGGATGCTCGTACCATAGTTATGTCTCTCCTTTTGTGTGACTTAACCGGCACATCACGAATATTACGAGGCCAACGTCTTCCCGAGCACTCTGGCGTGAATAAACCCTCCTATATGAATGGTTGCCGGTATTTTTTTGCCACCAATAGAAGAACACTGATTTTATGAATTTGCCGTAATTATCTGGTTATTGAACTTTACGCAGTTTATTCGTTCCGACCAATCGTAAACAGAATTTGAGCGTATGAATCGCCCATTGGATGACGAAGGCATCAGAACGGATGGACCGTATCGAAATAGATTGTATGCATGGGTTTTTCTGAGTCTGTGGCAAGCGGACGTGCGAAATGTTGGGTATCGCACGTCCGCCGCCCAGCTTCCTCGCTAAGAGCGTTAGACGTCGGTATGAGGTGCTCCACTTGCCGTACGTTTAACGCTCATTTTTTGTGCAGTTCAATATTGAATACACTCATAAACGGCACAGAAAGCGTTTCTCAGAATGGCTTTATGGCAGTTTTTTTCAACTGCCGTTAGGCTTAAAAGCACTTTTCCTTTATGCAGTTGTGAGCCGCCATGCCCAAACTTAAATTTGCCGACGATCTGCCGCAGCCAGCTTCGGTCAATGCGCCGCTTCAATGCCAAATCTGCTTTGAATCACCTGCCGAGACGGCAGCTGAAGCGACCCCGGAGGAACCGTCTCTCTTTGCTGAGTGCGACAACACGAACGAACGGGATCAGCAGGCTGCCCCTCAGCAGCAAGCCCATTGCCCTCCGGCAAAAACGGCTTTGTCCGATCACGGCCGGCAGCGCTACTCACTCGAAAAAAGCGGGAAGCACTTGAGCTCTTCAATCGAGGCTACGGCTATAAGCGTGCAAGCATTGTGCTCGGCGTGCCGGCTTATACCGTACGCGACTGGAACCGCCTTTATAAGGAGAATCGATTCCTGCAGAGCGGCAGCACTCTGGACACGAAATCGCTCTGGGAAGAAACAGCCGATGAAGGCTGATGGAGCTTCAGCTTAAGAGCTCCCAAGCGGTCTTCACAAAAAGCACCGCCAGCACAGCGCCGATGATCGGCCGAACAATTTTGGTGCCGTTTTGAAGCACTAACCCGGCGCCAATGTAATGACCGGCAATGCCGAAGATCCCTGCGGTCAGACCAAGAAGCCAAATCACTTCACCAGAAAGCGCAAACGTTGCAAATGCTGCGATATTGCTCGCGAGGTTCACCGCCTTCATGGTCCCAGAGGCCGACCGCACGCCCATTTTTGCCCAAAGCGTAAAAGCGAGCAGCATAAAGGTGCCGGCTCCGGGCCCGTAGAACCCATCATAGACGCCGCAGATGAGCGACGAGATGCAGAGAATGACAAGCTGCTTTCGCGCAGTGATAATCCCTTCGTCATTAGACATCACCGCCCGCTTTGAAAGCACAAAAAAGGCAGCAATCGGCAGCAGTCCCACGAGAATGAGTTCAAAGACACGCTCGGGCACCAGCAGCGCCAGATGCGCACCGGCAGCACTGCCCAAAAGCGAACACACAATGGCCGGCAGGGATTTGCGGATATTGAGAAATCCCGCACGCCAAAGCCGAAAGGCCGAAACCACTGTTCCCATGGCGCTCGAAAGCTTGTTGGTACCCAGCGCCAAATGTGCCGGCACGCCGGCAATGAGATAAGCCGGCAGCGCAATCAGACCGCCGCCGCCCGCCACGGCATCAACGAGGCCGCCCAAAAAAACGAGCGGACAAACGATGAGAAAAGTAATGAGATCGAGCTCCATGGCGGCGGATTCCCAGTATTTGGAAAGATTTGATCATAACCACTCCCAAACACCCCTCCATACACGTTTGGACTTACTGCATCCGCACCAGCTCAAATCCGTTGAATGTCTCTTCGCGCGGGCTTCATTCCATCGTCGGATATTTAAAAAAACAATCTTCGCAGCCCGCTCATCCGGGCATGATCTCTGCCGAAATTGATGCTGCCCGCCAGGCCAAAAGTAATCACATATTCATCAACATATTGTTATTGATAAATATTTAGGGAATTTCCGGGGAAGAATCGTTGACCGGAAAAGCAATTAATGATGCATTCATGAGGACTTTGTTTAAGCCCGAGATTAAAACTTTTAATAACGAGCGGATTCTTTCGAGTTCCTCTTCCGCCGCAGCCTTCAGCGCTGCGTCGGTTGGGGCTCCAGCAGCAAAGGTGTTCATCATGAAGCCTCCCGGCCATGAAAGCGAAAAACACAAACTTGGGCTTATCGTCTGCATCGGCATTGTTGCCGGCAACATGATCGAGGGAATTGCCCTGCTGCCAGCCAACCTCGCCTCGATCGGTTCCATCTCTCTTATCGGCTGGATCATCGTAGTCATCGGCGCAATGTCGCTGGCCTACGTCTACGCCAGACTCTCCACCGTCAATCCGCAAAGCGGCGGTCCTGTCGCCTACGCCGGCGAAGTCAGCACCGCCTTCGGCTTTCAATCGAGCATTCTTTACTACAACGCCAACTGGGTTGGAAACCTAGCCATCGGCGTGACAGCGGTTTCTTATTTGTCGATGTTCTTTCCTGCCCTGCAGGAACCGATTCCCGCCGGTCTGGTCTGCATCGCCATCGTCTGGATCTTTACCATCCTCAACTTCATGGGCGGATCCTTTATCGGCCGCATGGCGACCATTGGTCTTGTCGCCATGCTGCTTCCGGTGGCCGGCACAGCAATCTTCGGCTGGTTCTGGTTTGATCCCCAAACCTACACCGCCAATTGGAATACTTCAGGCGCCGCCGATTCCGAAGCGGTCATCCGCAGCGTACTGCTCTGCCTCTGGGCATTCATCGGCATCGAATCGGCCTCCGTATCCACCGGTCTGGTGAAAAATCCCCGAAAAACGGTGCCGCTTGCGACATTGCTGGGAACGGGACTGGCCGGCATTGTTTATGTTCTGAGCTTTCAAGCTATTGCCGGCATGTTCCCTGCGGATGTCATTGCTAAATCCGGCGCGCCATTCGCAGCGAGCGTTGCACTCATGGTGGGTGACTGGGCTGCTCCGGTTGTTGCCGCATGCACCGTGATTGCCTGCCTGACTTCTCTGGGCTCATGGATGCTTCTGGTGACTCAAGCCGGCGCTCGAGCTGCCCGAGACGGGCACTTTCCCAAAATCTATGGTGAACTGGATCATCGGGGCATGCCGCGCAAAGGCCTCATTTTGGCTGCCAGTCAAATGACGGGGCTGATGCTCCTCATCACTGCACTCAATGCCAAGGGCGGCTCCGCAGCCTCGCTTTTTGAGATGATCACCGAGATTGCCGTCTTGCTGACGATGCTCCCTTATTTCTACAGCTGCATTGATCTGCTTCGCATTGAAAGCACCTCGCGGCAGGGGCGTTTGTCCTGCATCGCAGCGGTTCTGGGCTGCGGATTCTGCTTCATAGCGCTTGCCGGTGCAGGCGCAACAAACCTGATGCTCACCATCGGCGTGAGCTTGGTCGTGATGATGATCTACTCGTGGCGGATGGGAACGGTCCAAGCCAACCGCCTGAGTTTCGCAGCTCAGCCTATATCATCATCGGCTGCCGGCTCTTAATGCTCCTCTTCTTAAAGCGCTGACAGCATAAACGGGCGATCGTCTTGGGATGACTTTCGCCCGTTGCGGCGTCTTATCGGCTTAGGAACCGTGCTCGAAAATCGCCTTGGGTTCTGTAAATTCGAGCAGACCGAAAACGCCGCCTTCACGACCGACGCCACTCGATTTAAAGCCGCCGAAGGGAGCTGCAAGGTCGCGTGACGCGTCATTCACGTAGACGTTCCCCGTGCGCATACGACGCGCAAAATTCACCGCTGCCTCATGAGGACCAAAGACAGCGCCGCACAGACCGTACTGCGTGCCGTCGGCAATCGCCAGCGCTTCTTCGAGCGTGTTGTACGGCATCACCGACAGGACAGGGCCAAAGATTTCTTCCTGAGCAATCCGCATCTCAGGCCGGACATCCGAAAATACAACGGGCGGCACGAACCATCCGTCATCGGCGCCCGGTTCCGGCGGCAGCCCGCCGGCAACCAGACGAGCCCCCTCGCGGATGCCCGAAGCGATGTATCCCCGAACGCGTTCAAACTGCGCCCCGGAAATTAAGGGGCCCATACGGGTTGCCGGATCCGTGGGGTCTCCCATCGGGTAGTCTGCAAGAACGGATTTGAGAAGTGCTTCAGCGGTTTGGAGCTTTTCAGCAGGAACCAGAAATCGAGATAGCGCTGTGCAGGTCTGTCCGGCATTGAGGAGCAAGGAATCCAGCACTTTCTTCGCGGCCATCCGGCCGGCCTCATGCCCCTCGAGCTCCGGCAGCCACACCGCCGCTGACTTGCCTCCGAGCTCCAAAATGAGGCGCTTCATCATCGGGGCGGCACGGCCTGCAATTCGGCGGCCGACGGCTGTTGATCCCGTAAAGGAAATCAAATCGACCCCTGCGTGCCCGGTCATGGCCTCCCCTACGGTTTCACCGTATCCCTGTACAAGATTGAGAACCCCGGGCGGAAATCCGGCCTCTTCAAAGGCTTCAATGAGCAAAACGGCGGTAAGCGGCGTCCATTCGCTCGGCTTGAGCACAACCGTGCAGCCCATAAGCAGCGCCGGAACAACCTTCTGAATGATCTGCCCCAAAGGGTAATTCCACGGCGTAATGGCAGCGACGACACCTACTGGTTCACGCATGACGAGGGACGCGGGAAATGCTTCTTCTGCGGCAATCGACCGTGCGGCCGCAATAAATGCGGCCGTACGTTTTTGCTGATAGAGGCAGTGCTTGCTTCGTGCGAAAGCAACCGGGGCACCGAGTTCGGCGACCTCCAATTCAATGACGGCTTCCGTTTTTTCGCAAAAACGCCTGAGCATCCCTTCCATCAGCGCGATGCGCTGCGCGAGCGGCGTACTGCTCCAGCGGGGAAATGCGCTTTGAGCCGCTGCGACGGCGGCATCCACCTCTTCGGGCGTACCGTCCGGAACACGCGCGAATATTTCGCGAGTCGCCGGATTTTCAACGTCAATCATGGCGCCCTTAGGGGTTGTCCAGACGCCGTTAATGTAATGTTTTCCAAAATGCGAGTTGGCTGCGCGCATACGGATCTCCTCACTCCTTCGAGCAACAACACAATCCCGGGCTCCAACCCACCATTGTACGCATCATCCTTTGTCTTAACCTGCTAGGCAAGGCAATCGACCTTGGATTCGCTCCTGCTTCGTGCCGCGCCGAAAAAATCCATTCAGAGCGACGGTTTATTTGATCTTTGACGCAGGACTTGAGCGATTGTCTTGTCCTGAAAGCTCTGGAGACCGCGCTATTCTCAATCACACGAATAACCATTCCTTGAAGGACATTTTCATGCCGCAGGACACATTGGAACAACGCGCCGTTCTTTGGACACAGGCGCTCGTCCGAGTCCCAAGCGTTTCTGGGTCACCCGCCTGTCTGCAGGTGCTGGAAACCGCTCGAGACCTTATTGAATCAACAGGCGTCGAGGCCGACATCCGCATCCTCTTCCCTGAAGCGCCCAACCCTGTGCTGCTGGCCCGAACCGGCCGCGGCAAGGCGGGTGTGCCGGAACTCATGCTCTCGGGGCACGTCGACGTCGTCCCGCCCGCCGGCATGGAAGATCCTTGGAGCGCCCGCATCGAGGGTGACCGCATGCACGGACGCGGCACAACGGACATGAAGAGCGGCGCAGCCTGTGCGCTCACGACATTTTGTGAAGCCGCTCGTCAAGGCGTCGACGGCGTACTTTGGCTCATTCTCTCTACGGATGAGGAAACCGCGGCCCAAGGTGTCGTTAGAGCCTTGAGCTGCCCGGATGCTCCGCGTCCTCAGCTCTGCGTCATTTGTGAACCAACGGGGCTGTACGTACGTTCAGCACATCGCGGAGACTGCTGGATCCGCGTGGACTTTACCGGCAAGAGCGCTCACTCGAGCCGCCCGCATCTCGGCATCAATGCCATTGAAGCGGCGGCGCTCTTTATCGTTCACGCCAAAAAACGTCTTCCGGAACTGCTCGCAGGAAACGCCGCAGCAGGTCCGGCCTCATCCTCTATTGATCTTGTTTCGGGCGGCGCAGCGGAAAATGTTGTTCCGGCCAGTGCTTCCGTCACCATTGACTTTCGCTATCAAGGCGTAGAGTCCGCCCAAGTGCAGTGTGACCGCATTGAAAAGATTCTTTGCGAAGTTCGAACAGACCCCGACTTTCCTCCGGTTTCGACTTCACTCACGGTAACGGGCGACTGGACGGCACTCTCCACGGACATGACGCAGCCCTTGGCACAGGCCGCCGTTGCAGCGCTTGGCGAGTCGCTTGGGCATATCCCTGAAACGACCGAAATGACGGGTTGGGGTGAAGGCGGTTCAATGCAGAAATTCGGCATTCCAGCCTTCTATTTTGGGCCTGGCGACGGACCGCTCGCACATACGCCCAAAGAATCCGTCAGCGTTTCTGAAATCAAAACTGCCGTCAAAGCACTCTTCCATCTTGTGGATCGGCTGGTCGTCCATCCGAAACTGTGAAATCAGTATTGACGCAGGAAAGTATGGATTACAGGCGAAGGCGCACTGATGTGGTGCGCCTTCGCCTTTTTATGTGCTTCAAGGGCGGTTCGTCCATCCCGCGCGTGCATGGACCCCGTTATCCAAACTCAGCAGCCCGCCAGTACTCCGCTTTCGCAGATCAGCTCCTGGCTTGCTTTGCGCCTGCAAGAGCAAGCATCCCAATGAGTTTGGCACTGTCTTTGCTCATTATTTTTTTACAGTCCCTCCCTATTGAATCGGGCAAGACGCCAGATTCAATGACGGCCGCCTTTCAGATTATTTCAAGAGTTGAATTGCCATGACCAATACCTTCCGCATGCTGATGCTCACCGGCGCTCTCGCCGGAGCTTTTGCCGTCTCCACAGGCGCTGCCGCCAAGGAAATCACCGTCGCGCTCGCCTCAACCTTCACGACGATGGATCCTTACGATGCCGGCGACACGCTTTCACAGAACTCGGCCAAGTCAATGTACGAAGGGCTTTTTGGTCTCGACAAGGACATGAAGCTTAAGAACGCCCTTGCAACCGGCTACGAAGTGAGTAAGGACGGCCTGGTCTACACGGTGACGCTCAGAAAAGGCGTGATGTTCCATGACGGTACGGAATTCAAAGCCGATGCCGTCAAAGCCAATTTCGACCGCGTGACGAATAAGGACAATGCGCTCCGACGCTACACGCTCTACATGAACATTGCCAAAACCGAAGTCGTTGATGACTATACGGTGCGCATTACGCTCCATACGCCGTTCTCGGCCTTCATCAATCAGCTTGCCCATCCGGCCGGCGTGATGATTTGCCCGAAGTCGCTTGAAAAATATCCGGGCAAGCAGATTGCTTTTCATCCCTGCGGCACGGGTCCTTACATCCTGAAAGATTACAACCCCTCGGAAATTCTCCATGTTGTCAAGAACCCCAACTACTGGCAGAAGGGGCTCCCCAAACTTGACGGCATTTACTTCAAGCCGGTGCCGGAAAATTCAACGCGTGTAGCCATGCTGCGCACGGGCGAAGCACAGTTCATCTTCCCTGTTCCCCCCGAACAGGCCAAGACCTTGACTGGCAGCGACAACCTTGAAGTGACTGTTTCGCCCTCCATCATTGAGCGTTACGTCGCTTTCAACACTAAAACCAAGCCCTTCAACGACGTACGGGTGCGCAAAGCGCTCAATTACGCCGTCAATAAAGAAGCCCTTGCCAAGGTGGCCTTCAGCGGCTATGCCGTTCCGGCCACGGGCTCTGCACCGGAAGGCGTCGACTATGCCAAGGTCTATGAGCCCTGGCCTTACGATCCCAAGAAAGCCCGCGAACTCCTGAAGGAAGCGGGCTACCCGAACGGCTTCACTGCAACCCTCTGGTCGCTCTACAACCACACCACTGCACAGAAAGTCATTCAGTTCCTGCAGCAGCAGTTTGCTCAGGTCGGCGTCAAAGTTTCGATCCTTGCCATGGAAGCCGGTCAGCGTAATGAATATCTGCTGAAAAAACCTGAAGATGCCAAGCTCAACATGCTCTATGCCGGTTGGTCGAGCTCCACGGGCGAACTTGACTGGGCGCTCCGTCCGCTGCTTGCTACGGCAAGCTGGGCGCCGGTGGCGGGCAACTACGGCTTTTATTCCAGCAAGGTGCTTGACGACAGCTTTACGAAAGCACTGCTCACGACGGATCGTGCTGAAAAGACCAAGCTCTATAACGCCGGTCAGGACGCCATTTGGAACGATGCGCCGTGGATCTTTCTCATCAACGAACAGAATGTTTCGGCCAAGGTTAAGAACCTGAAGAAATTCTACGTTCAGCCTGATGCCGGCTTTGACTACTACGAAGCGGAGCTCGATTAACCGCCGCAGGGATGCAGCACACGCAACGGACAAATGGTCCCGTGTGCTGCATGGCTGTTGATTCAGAACTCACGAACAGCTCCGCTTCGCTTTTCCTTCCGTCAGTCTGCGGTTTCTCGATGAAACCGCGGGCTTTTTTTTACCGCAGTCTGAATGCTCTGGCGTTAGGAAAGTTTTGTCGGCTTAATCCTCAGTTCGTCTTCTGCCAGCTCCTCAGCTTCAGCCGCTGCCAGGGCAGCGGGTCTCGTCCGCCGCACAACGAGCAGCAGCACCAGAGCAATCAGTCCGGAACCGAGCATCACTGCAGCATACTTCCAGGCCTCCCCCAAAACGATGGGAATGAGGAGCGCCGATGACACCGCAAAAGCGCCCGTCTGAAAAAACTGCTGCACTGAAGCGGCCAAACCGCGGCTTTTGGGGAAATAGTCGAGGTTCATTACGTTGAGTGCCGGACGAACGGCCGCTGCCGCAAAGTTATAAACAACCGGCGCCAACAGCACCCAGGGGAAGACGGCAAAAGGACCATGATCAAATACCACGCCGAATAAGCCCGATGCCGCCAAAAAGCCTACCCCCCAAAAAAGCAATCGATTCTGACCAAACATCGCCAGCAGATGAGAACAGGCCCAAGAACCCGTCATGCCTGCAACAACCATCGGAATCATCAGCCAGCCGAATTCATCCACCCCCAGTCCCATCACATTGAGTACGAAATCAGCCGCGCCTGCAGAATAAACAATCAAGCCCAAGAAAATGAAGCCGTGCGCAACAACGCCCGACGTGAATGCGGGGACTTTGAGCACCTCCCCATAACGGAGCAATGTCGCCCACGGACGAAAAGAAACACGGCGTTCGCTGGGGAGCGACTCTTTCAGAACGCATGCTGAGCAAAATGCCATCGCCGCACTTAAAACGGCTAAAAAGATAAAAATGGACCGCCAGCCCAGATGAACGGTCAGTTCACCGCCTACAACCGGAGCTAATGCCGGGGCCAGCCCAAAAATAACCGCGATGAGCGCGATGATTTTTGCTGCATCACCCCCGCTCCAGCGATCGCGAACAATAGCCTGAGTGACAACAGGCCCCGCAGCCGCTGCCATCCCCATTACAAACCGCCAGATAAAGAACGCTTCCATCGAGTCGGCAAAAAGAAGCCCCAGCGACGAGACAGCAAATACCGTCATTGAAAGGGCAAGCACAGCCTTTCGTCCGAAAGCATCTGAAGCCGCCCCTATCAGAAGCGACGTACAGGCAAATGCGGCCAGATAGATCGAAAGCGTCTGCTGCACGGTTACAAGCCCAACGCCGTAATGCTGCCCTATTTCATCAAAGGCGGGGACATACGCATTCGCAGCAAAAGGGCCAATCGAAGAGACAAAGGCGAGAAGCGCAGCATCTTTGGCCGTAGGACGGCCGGATTTTGTCGCAGCTGCGACCTCATGATCCTCTTCGGCAGCCATTTTCGGATCATCAGCAGGTGTTTGTACAAGGGACATAGGGATACGGGCTTGTAATTCAGCGTGAGCCCATCAATATTCATCAGACTTCTCGGCGAAGTCTAAAGCAAACCTTGCCCCTATCCGCCGAACACGACTGGATCCTCGTAATTTTGTTTTCGAAAAGTAAACAAAATTATTTTGTATAACCAATATGCCTATATTTACGGCCTGTTTGATATTTCAAACCGCAATCTTATTCATAACCAGCCAAAAGAATAAAAGTATGTCTTTATAGCCACGTTGTATTTCTTTTCTGAATCCAGCTCAATTCTGCAAAATAGGTACTAATACCAATACGTGTTGATGATTTAGTGTCGATGAATTGATTTTTCCAGTTTGAGTTGCAACTTCTTAAAAGACCGCGTAATCTTGAACCCGAGATCAGGTAGATCTCAAGTTTTTAACAGCTCATACATGTCATAGGAGAATTAGTATGACCGGCAGCAATTTTCGTTCTATTCGCGAACATCTCGAACTCTCTGTTGAACAGCTCGCTGATATCCTGCGCGTTTCTGCTCATCAGATCATTGCTTGGGAACATGGTATGTCCCAGATTCCTTCTGTTTATGCTGATCGCCTTTTCCGCTTTGACCGTCACGGTCTCTGCTTCTTCGCACCGCGAAGCTAATAATTTGATTTTTAGGTAAATAATATGAATAAATCTCGAAAACGTCCGCCGGACGATCCTGCGAAATAAAGGGGCTGCACCTGTAATTGGGTACAGCCCCTTTCTTTTGCCTGCCCATCTTCACGAGACTGAAACGCATTCTTTATAACTGTTTTCATCAAAACATCAAGATTCTGCCGCGAATGCTGTTTTCGTGACTGGATCTTCTATGCTAGGCACTAACCCTAAACTCAATTGTCGGTTTGGTTCCCTGATGTTTGTTTTTCGATTTATCTGCTTGCAAGCCGAAATAAAGCTGGTGTACTCTAATCACGAGATCAGGAATATCTCATTTTTAGAACAATTCGGTAATTTTGGACTACAGAAATGCTTTCTTCGATTCTTAGAATTTGCGGTGCTCTTTTTGATGCTTTTGCCCAAGACTTTATCAATACCTTCTGCATGGGCATCTCCCGAGACCTCCATGAAGTCAGTGCGCCGTTCCCCGCAGAAGATAATTCGACGTCAACTCGCACCGCTTGAAGTCTATTTTCATTCAATAGGAGTCAACATGCCGGAATATCGAAAACCTCCAGTTGACGAAGCTCCCAAATAAAAGGGCTGTACTTCAAGTACAGCCCTTTTATTTATCAGCTTACATTATGAGTGTATCGTATTCAATTAATATTTCTTCATCTGTTTTCAAAAATCTTCACTTATTACATTTCGTCTGACATAATTAAAGGCTATTTTATTTTTAGGTATTAGCCCTTAATAGGATTGATAGTTTAGCGATTCATTCTTTTTTAATTCATCATCGACTTGCATCTCTTTTATGAGAGGGGTAATCTAAGTCTCGAGGTCAGGAAGATCTCAAGTTTTTAACAACACCATTGAATCTTTAGGAGTTTTAAAATGGCTATGCATCTTATTCATACGATCGGTTCCATCATCGCTGCCTTTGCAGAAGAGTATTTGAATACCTTCTGTCTGGGTGTTTCCCGCAATATGCGTTCTGTCAGCGTTCCGTTCGCGAGCGAACAGCACTAATCTTTAAGAGGCATCACAATATGGGTAAACCGCGAAAACGCCTAGACGGCGAATCAGCAAAATAAAGGGGCTGCACCTGATAATGGTTCAGCCCCTTTCTTTTGCTTCTAACGCCGCGCCAGCCCGCTTTCTCTGCTGCTGGGTCTCTTTGCCTCGCCCTGTCAGACTGGATGCTTCTCAGCCTAGCTGCCGTTCACAGACGCAGCGCCCAGCGTTCTTTTAATAGGCTCCTTTCTTAAAGCCTAAGGTCACTTGATCCAGCCACAATGCGTCGGATATTTTGTTGAAAATATTTCTCTTGGCCGCGCCGCCCTTCTGTGCGGGGGGGGGGGGGGGGGTAACTTTTCCTCGGCGCTCTTGCTTGATAGAGGCACTCCGGGAAGGTATCTGTTCGAGCGCAGCTGTACCCGTCTCCTCCAGAATCTTGCTTTCAAACGAGGTTGCCGCTTCGTGCTCGGGCTCAGCCGCACTGACGGGTTGCTGCAGTTCCCTCTCAGCTGCAACGTCCTCATCGTCGATCACCTGTGTGCCTTGAGCCCCATTTTCAGAGGTTGCGGCAATGTATTCTTCCACCGTCAGCTGATGAACCGGCGCCAATAAACGATAGCCGCGTTTTGGTACCGTTTTAATATATTCCGGTGCCTCTTTAGCACTGCGGCCGTCTTTTAAAAATTTTCGTAATTCGAAAATGGCCTGAGTGATAGCCTGATCTGTTACAACATCCCGATCCCAGCAATTATCAATAATCTCTTGTCTGGAAACTACCTCCATAGGATGCTGCGCAAAATAAAACAACAGATCCATCAGCCGCGGCGGCAGGACGCTTCGACGGTTTTTTCGCCGAATTGAATTTGATCTAGGATTGGCTACCCAATCGGCAACAGTAAAAAATGCACTCTCCATTGTTCCCTCTCGAATTAACTATCTTGACCATCTTCTATTGTTATTTATCGCGGTCCTTATACTGTTTCTCATTGTAGTTGATCAGTTCGATTGAGTACATCACCCTATTGGAATAGCAAGAAAAATGCATATTTACCGTTTATCGTTGTTTATCAACTTATTTGTGATGTACTCACACTTATCTGCGTCAACATATAAACTCAGTATTTATACGCACTGCGGATTCAAAGTCTCCTCAAAGCATTTACATCTGTAAACTCTTAAACTGTTAAATACTGCCCCGTGGGCTTAGCCAAAATATCTTTATTGCTCAGGGAGCTCTGTGCTCCCATCCTTGGCAACAAAGAGACCATAAAACGCAATGCCCAAGAAGAAGACAATGGTCGCAAACTTCATGACATCGCCGTCCATGAGGCTGAAATACCACCCGATGAAGATGAGTGAGCCCAAGGCTGCCGCTTCAACACAAACCTTCTTGACGCCTTGAAGTCCGGCTCTGCGCACAACTACAAAAGTGGCGGCCATACAGAGAAAATACGGGAAGACATTGGTAATGACCGAGATGTCCACCAGCAGATCAAACTGACTGAACAAGTTGGAGACCGGCATAAACGGCACCAACAGCGTCTGGATGATGCAGAGGATGAATAGTCCCATATAAGGAACACCCGTTCTGCCAACGCGTTTAAACAGCGCCGGGAAGTATCCCAGCCTGGCGGAGGTCATGAAGACTCGGTACATCGTAAACTGCCACGTAACGAGTGACCCGACACAGGCCAAAAAGAGCAGCACTGCCAGTATGCGGCTCGCCGTCGAACCAAAAAGACTCACGAAGATGACAAAGAGCGGAGCTCCCGAATCCACCAGTTCTGACTCTGGAAGCAAGCCTGCGGTCAAAGTTGTTGATCCGACATAAATGACTGCCACCGCAAGGGTAGCGGCCAATACAGCTTTAGGAACAGACTTTTCTGGGTTATCGACGCTGTCGTCGTTAGCGCAAGCTGACTCTAATCCCAAAAAGGCCCAGAACATCATGGGGGCCGTCGCCGTCACCGCGGTCTGCATCGACAAATCACGAGGATTCCAATTCTGTGCAAACAACTGTGCGTCAAAGCTGAACGGCGCCGCACAGATTAGAAAAAGGAGCGGGATCAAGATGCCCCAGATGGTCACCGCGCTGAGGCGCCCCATGGCTTTAACGCCCGCGAAGTTCACCAGCGTCGAGAGCCAAAGCAGCGCTATCGTTAAGCACTGCACAACGCCCAAATCGGCCTGAATGCCGAAAATACCCAGCAGATAGCCGACAGCGGTGGTAGCAATGGCAACGTTGGCGATGACGACAGAAAATGCGTAAATATAGTTGGTCAAAAAAGAGCCGGGCATACCGAAGGCATTTTCGGCGATAGCGCCTAAACCGCCCAGACGATATTTGGAGTAAATCCCGCAGTTGGCAAATGCGTATGCCATCGCGACAGCTGCAAGGCAAACAACAAACCAGGATAAAAGTCCGATCCCACCCACCTGAGCAACTTTCGCCGGCAGCATCAGGATTCCCGATCCCAGCATGTTCAAAGCAGTCAGCAGCATGAACTGCGTTCTGTTCATTTTGAATTTAGTCATTTGTGGCCCCTTTTTGCCCTCTGGCCGCAAACAAGAGCAGCCCCGCAGGAGAAACTTTCCTGCGCGGCTGCCATTGCGTTTACAAAATCAACTCAATGATCAATTCTTGCTCTCCGGTCTCAGCGCGGGGAAGAGCAAGACGTCACGAATCGTAGGTGCGTCCGTAAGCAACATCATAAAGCGATCGATGCCGATGCCGCACCCGGCGGTTGGCGGCAATCCATATTCAAGTGCCGTCACGTAATCTGCGTCGTAATACATCGCTTCATCGTCACCGTGTCCCTTGCGTTCAACCTGAGCGCGGAAGCGAGCTGCCTGATCATCCGGATCGTTAAGTTCGGAGAAGCCGTTAGCGGTTTCTCGGCCGGCAATGAAGAGTTCAAAGCGTTCCGTAATGTCCGGATTCACATCCGAGGCGCGGGCCAAAGGCGAAATTTCCGTCGGATAGTCAATGATGAAGGTCGGCTTGATGAGCTTCTTTTCAACGGTTTCGTCAAAAAGCGCCATCTGCAGCGAGCCGAGCGTCGGATCAATCTGCTCGTCGGCACCGAGACGCTTAAGTTCCTTCTTCAGGAAATCTTCGTCCACGAGCTGACTTTCAGTGTATTCGGGGCTGTACTTCAAGATGGCCTGCTTCGGCGTGAGCTTGTCGAAGGGCTCCTCGAAATTGATCGTCATTCCCTGATACGTCACGATGGCCGAACCGGTCACTTCACGCGCGACATGTCGCAGAAGCGCTTCGGTAAATTCCATCTGGTCCTTATAGGTCCAATAGGTGGCGTAGAATTCCATCATGGTGAATTCTGGGTTGTGACGCGCATCAATGCCTTCATTGCGGAAGTTTCGATTTATTTCGAATACGCGTTCAAAGCCGCCAACCACCAGACGCTTCAGATAAAGTTCCGGCGCAATGCGCAGGTACATTTCAGTATTCAGCGCATTATGGTGCGTGATGAAGGGACGTGCATTGGCGCCGCCCGGAATCGGATGCAGCATCGGCGTTTCCACTTCCAGGAAGTCGTTGGCCAGCATGAAATTGCGAATGGAGGCAATTGCCTTCGAACGCTTGATAAAGCGCTCGCGTGATTCGGCATTGACCATCAAATCCACATAGCGGCGGCGATAGCAGAATTCCTGGTCCTGCAGGCCCTTGTGCTTATCGGGCATCGGCCGAAGGCTCTTGGCCATCAAGCGGAATGACGTCACCTTAATGGCCAGATCGCCGGCCTGAGTACGCATCAGCGTACCTTCACAAGCAACGATGTCGCCGAGGTCGAGCGTCTTGAAATCTGCGTAAGCGGCTTCGCCCACCGTGCTTTCTTGGACGAAATACTGCATTGTCCCCGTATAGTCGCGGACGGTCGCAAAAGTGAGTCGGCCCATGACTCGCTTGAGCATCACACGGCCTGCACAAGCGACCTTCGGCGCGAGCGCTGCAAGCTCTTCAGCGGTCTTGTTGCCGTACTTTTCGTTAAGGTCACCGAACAAATCCTTGCGGACAAAGTCATTCGGATAGGCGACGCCGTGTTCGCGAAGCTTAAGGAGCTTGGCGCGGCGTTCCGCAATAACCGAATTTTCATTTTGTACTTCTGTGACCGAGATGTTCTCGTTAGTCATGTAGCCACCTAATGTAAGTTGGGATTGATGGATTGGGTTCTGGTGGAGTGAAAAGCGGCAGAGATCTTCCAGCATCCCACTGCTCGTATGGGGCTGCAGGCGGCGGACACATTGGAACCCAACAAATGTGTCCGCCGCCCCACCAGCAGATCTCTGCCTAACCTAGAAGCCTTACATCTTCAGAACCTTGACGGTGTAGGAACCGTCCGGCTGACGATAGGCACCGTGGATATCGGTTTCGAAGCCCGGGAAGTGCTCGCCGATTTCGCAGAGCATGAGCATGAAGTCCAGCACCGCGCGGTTGTCGGCCGTGAGCATTTCGCCCGGCATAACCAGAGGAACTCCCGGCGGATACGGCAGAATCATGTTGGCATTGACCTTGTCCTGCATATCCTGAATGCGGACTTCCTCAACCTCACCGTTGAGTTCGCGCTGGAAGGCATCAAACGGCGTCATGACCATCTTCGGCAGCGTTTCAAACGCGTGGAACATCATGTTCGGCAGATCGTGTTCAACGATGAGCTTATGGATGCCCTGGGCCAGTTCCTGCAGACGCATGCCGTCGTAGAAGCTCGGATCCTTCTTGTAAAGCGACGGGATCGCTTCCTTGATCTCAAGATTGCGGTCGTAGTCGCGGCGGAAGTTGCAGAGTTCACGCAGCAGCCCCATCGCCTTCGTGTTGTCGATACCGAAGGAGAAGAGGAAGAGCAGGTTGTAGGGACCCGTCTTTTCAACGATCACGCCGCGGTCATCCAAGTACTTGGAAACGATCGAAGCGGGAATGCCGCGCTCAGCCATCGTGCCGTCGCCATTGAGACCCGGCGTGAGGAGCGTGACCTTGATCGGGTCAAGATACATGTGCTCTTGATCGATGTTGCGGAAGCCATGCCACTTGTCTTCGGGCTTGAGTTCCCAGCATTCCTTCGTGCCGATGTTTTCGGGCTGCCACACGTCGAAGAACCAAGAATCGGATTCTTCGCGAAGACGCTTGATTTCCTTACGGAAGCGAATCGCACGATCGATGGATTCATCAATCAGACGGTGACCGACGTTGCCGCGCATCATAGCGGCAGCAGTTTCCGTCGATGCCACGATCGGATAGAAGGGCGACGTGGAGGTGTGCATCATGAACGCTTCGTTGAACGTCGCTTCATTGATTTCACCCTTCACATGGATCATGGAAGCCTGCGAGAACGCAGCCAGCAGCTTATGCGTCGACTGGGTTTCGTAGATCACCTTGCCCTCTGTACGGCCACCGCTCATGCCGGCGAGGCCCTGATAAATCGGGCTGAAGTTGGTGTAAGGCACCCACGCGGAGTCGAAGTGAATCGACTTCACATCCAGCGTATTCTTGATGAAGCCGGTGTTGTAGAACAGACCGTCATAGGTGGAGTTGGTCACCACAGCGTGAACCGGCCACGTGGCGTTTGGCGTTTCCTTCACACGCTTTTCAATGGTTTCGTGCTTAAATTCGCTCTGCGGGATACCGCCCAGAATGCCGTAGGCGTTGCGGGTCGGGCGCAGATAGATTGGGATCACATTGCTCATCATCATCAGATGCGTGAGCGACTTGTGGCAGTTGCGGTCAATCAGCACAGTGCTGCCGGCCGGAGCGGAGTACAGACCGATGATCTTATTGGCGGTCGACGTGCCGTTCGTAACGATGTAGCTGCGGTCAGCATTGAACGTCTCAGCGATGTATTTCTCAGCATCGCGATGAGGACCGGAGTGGTCAAGCAGAGAGCCGAGTTCACCCACGGAAACCGAAACGTCAGCCTTGAAGGTATTGGCGCCGAAGAAGTCATAGAACAATGCGCCGACCGGGCTGTGCTGGAAGGCCGTGCCGCTCATATGGCCCGGCGTGCAGAATGTGTACTTGCCTTCTTTGGCAAAGTTCATCAATGCGCGTGTCAGCGGAGGCGTAACAGCCTTTTCGTATTCCTCGACCTTCTGGGAGATCGTAACGGCGATGTCCGCAGCGTTCGAAATTTCATATTCGAAGAATTCAACATTCAGTGAGAGCTGCTGGAACGTAGCATCCGTCACACTGTTGGAGCTCGAGAAAGCAAAAACGGGGAGATATTCATTGAAATCATGAATTTGCTGGCAGAGTTCCTGAGGAGAATCTTCCCAGTCGATCACCACACCGGCAAGGCGGGCATTATTTTCGACGACGCGAACAAGATCCGCCTGATCGGCGGCAAATACGACTTCGAACCCGCGTTTTTTTAAGCACTCATTCAGGCTGTGAATCGGGGCGTCTTTAAAGAAACGACCAGGCGAGACGAGCTCAACGATGATGTTCATAATGAAACCTCACAAAGGGAGATGTGGTGGTGAAACCAGAAGGGGCTGGGCCTGCCCTCTCAATCCGTCACATAAAGTGAGCAGCCCCAGCCAGAGGAAGAAGTTGATGAAAGAGGTGTTGACTGATTAGTTGTCGCCGACGAGCACTGCAGCTTTGCCAGCTTCGGATTTGTCGGAAGCTTCTGCAGCAGTAGCCTTGACAGTCGCCTGGAGCTTGCCCTTCTTCCAGGAGAAGAACATCATGATGACCAGGCTGACGATGAAGGTAGCGATCAGTTGGTTGAAACCGGCGCCGGCCAGGGCGATGAAGCAGAATCCGCTGCCGAGGACCGATGCGATGCAGCTGATAACGTTGCGGGTCGTTGCGCCTTCGATGCGCAGCAGGTTGACGCAGCTGTAGAAGTACGGGAGCATCGTGAGAAGAACCGCGATACCGGTGATCATGCCGAAGAGGTCAGAAGCAGAGCCGCCGCTTGCGTTCATGGCCGTGATGACCGCCATAAGCACCGTCATTTGCGTGGCCGAGAGGATCAGACCCTTGCGGGGCAGACCGTTCTTGTCGAGTTCACCGTAGATCTTGGGGATATAGCCTTCCTGAGCGGCACGGGCACCGGCCTGAGTAACAAGCATCATCCAAGAGCCGAGCGAGGTGAGGCAGGCGAGAGCCGTGATGGCAGACACAACCGGAGCAGCCCAGTCACCGACCATCAGCGAAGCCGAAAGAGCAAACGGAGCACCCGAGGCAGCCGTCACAGAGGCCGGGAACATGCCGGCGATAGCCTGAGACGAACCGATGTAGACGAGACCGGCGAGCAAGGCGCCAAGCATCGTGGCGAGCGGAACCGTACGGCGAGGATTGTCAACGAGACCGGACGAGACAGAGGCCGATTCAATACCGATGAAGGCCCAGAGGCACAGCAGAACGCTGCGGCAGGTAGCATCCAAGTCAGTCGTGCCAGAGACATTCCAGTTATCCATGTAGAGCTGGGGATCAAACCAGAACCAGCCGAAAGTTGCCGTGCCGACAACAGGGATAAGGAGCGCAATAACGCCGAACGTAGTGACCTTGCCGATCATTGAGCCGCCGAAGAAGTTGAGGATCGTGAAGAACCACACCACCGCGACGCAGGCAATGCCGGCAGGAATGGGATGATTGAGAATTGGGAAGAAGACTGAGAGATAGGAAACAGCAGTAATTGCAATTGCAAGGTTGCCGATCCAGTTGGCGTGGTAATAAAGCACGCCGGTTTGATACCCGAAGGCCGGGCTAATTTCACCCGCATAAGCGACAGGACCGCCGCTTTGCGGATTCACTGTAGATAGACGGGCATATACATATGCAAGCGCCAACGCGCCAAACATAGCAATCAGCCAACCAAACAGTGCAACAGAACCAATACTGGCGAGATTTGAGGGAAGCAGGGCGATGCCGCTACCCATCATGTTACCGGCAACAATGCCAGTACATGCAAATAGTCCGATTTTTTTCCCAGATGACATTTTGTGCCCCAGAAGTTGATGAAACAACATCTTCAAAACGAACCGGCTTCCTTCTTCTCGCCGAACCATGCTGAAGCTGTTGCAGCAATATTGAACTTTTAGGGCCTTTAAAGCCTCATAGAAATATAAAAAAGCAATCACATAACAAACATTTGTCGATTGTTATGTATATTTCATATATTTCAACTAGTTAATTGATATCAATTTCATATAACAGTCCTCATAAAACCTATCTTTTTCTGAAATAGACAGATTATTGATACTAAATTAACGCCATATTGATAAAGATATCTTCCTGATTAATTCCAAACAATAGGAATGCATCACCCAAACTTTATATTTTCATTCATTACAATAGACAATTAAAGGACCTTTTGGGTTAACAATTAAGCGTTAACACCAAGACCGTAAAACTGCAATTAACGCAATTCCAATTGACCCTTAAAACATTTTTCTAAAAAGAATAGACAGGCCTTTATTTCTTTAACTTATTAGCCAAATCATTTTTGCTGTGATGAATGCTCAAAATAAATAAATTTCATAGACTTGCAGTACTGACGACCTTAGGCATAAAGTTCCTTCTTCATCTCCAAAGCCTCGAACCTCATGCAGACAGCCAACCTTTCACCGGCACCCACCTCAATTCCCTATCGAGGACGATTCGCGCCGTCTCCTACCGGGCGGCTTCATGCCGGGAGTCTTGCTGCGGCATTGGCCAGTTGGCTTGACGCTCGTGCGCATGGCGGGATATGGCTCGTGCGCATTGAAGACATTGACCCTCCGCGAGATGTACCCGGAGCCGGAGAAGCCATCATTAAAGCGTTGGCACGCTTTGGCATGACCTCTGATGAGCCCATTCTCTGGCAGCATGACCGCTTAAAGGCCTATGCGGACGCGCTCGCCAAACTGACTGCTGAGGGCTTTATCTACGGCTGCGCCTGCTCACGCAAAGAAATTCAGCTCGCTGACGAAGCATTGGGTCTGCCGATTGGCGTGTATCCGGGCACCTGTCGACACGGCACTCAGGAGCGCCCAGTGCGTGCACTTCGATTCCGCGTGCCCGCAGGCAATGTCCGATTCCATGACCGTCGCTTAGGCGACTATCTGCAAAATGTTGAGAAAACCGTGGGAGATTTCGTTCTGAAGCGCGCCGACGGGTTTTGGGCCTATCAGCTTGCCGTCGTCGTTGACGATCTTTACCAAGGCGTCACCGACATCGTGCGCGGTGCGGATCTGATAGACAACACGCCGCGGCAAATATTGCTCACCCAAGCGCTCGGCGCCGCACCATTGCGCTATTTCCATATCCCACTCGTGCTCAATGACCGCGGGGAAAAACTGTCCAAACAGGCCGGTGCAGCCCCCATTGATAATGAAGAACCATTGCCTGCACTCGAAGCAGCGTTCGAACATCTGGGATTTCAACGATTGGGCGCCGATTCAGTATCGAGTTTTCTCCAAAAAGCCGTGCCGTTGTGGCAAGAACGCTGGGGCCGCTGATTCAAACGCAAGAGGCAGAACGGTCATCATGCTCTTCCAACACAAGGAATTGGATAGTGATGCCGAGCCATTTCGATCGATGCCCGCCTCTTCCGAGCAGGCAGATACCGCACGATGCTGAAAAATCGTGCTTCATCGATTCATTTTCAGTGAAATTAATTGATATTTCCGCTCAACCGCATGGTCTTTGAGTGCGGTAAGTTTCCACTGCAGCTGCTTGCCTGGTGTTCTGCGGGCAGAGCTCTTCTTCACAACAGGCCGGATAGCTGGATATCCCTCGAATCCATCTGCCCTGGTCGCAATCATCATCTTTGCTGTTGAGATCGGACTTAAATTTGCAGAATTTCAGCTGCGGCATTATTGATGCCGCAGAATTGACTGTGTGAGTTCTTAGACTGCAAAGTGAAAAAAAGGACGTTAATCGTTCAGCCTTATGGAGCACCTAAAGCTCACGATTAACGCCCATCCGAAGAAGCTGTGCGGCAGACGTGCGGGTCCCAACCATCCGCACGTCCGCCTTTCACAGACTCAAAATCATTTCTGCCATCAAACCTCGTCAACCGTTGCGATGGGCCGCACAGCCGCTTTGCGCTGATTCAAGGTGAGCCACAGTCCGCCGCTCAGCACGGCAGCCGCAGTGCTCCAGGAGAGCAAAAGACTCCCATTCGTCAATCCCGCCGTTAAATAACCGGCGCCGGCAGCAAAGGCCGTGAGCAGCGCATAGGGCAGCTGCGTTGCCGCATGTTCCATTACCGGACAGCCTGAACTTGCAGCCGAAAGCACTGAAGTATCTGAGATGGGTGAGGAGTGGTCGCCGAAAACAGAACCAGCCAGCACGGCACCCAACACAACAAAGACCATTGACGGATCCACGGCATATGCAATCGGCACCAAAATCGGAACGAGGATGCCAAAAGTCGCCCAGGAAGCACCGGTTGCAAAAGAAAGCACGCAGGCTGCCGCAAAACAGATGAAGGGGAAGAGCTGCATCACATCGCCGCCAAAACTTGTAACCAGCCCTTCAACGTACTGCGCTGACATTAATAGATCACGGCATATCCCCGAGAGCGTCCACGCCAGCACCAGGATGATGTTGGCCGGCAGCATCAGCTTCATGCCGTTCACGGCGCCGTCCATGCACTTCGTAAATGAAAGGACGCGGCGCGGCACGTAGAGCAATATGGTCGCAGCGAGCGTGCCAAACCCAGCCCAGCAGAGCGCCGAAGAAGATGACGATGCGCCGATCGCCGCGCCGAATTGATACTTTGTCGGGCCATCTGACCAAAAACCGCCCGAATATAAAAGCGAAGCGAAGGAAAAGATGAGAAGCAGCGCAATCGGGAAAATCATTTCCAGAAGCCCGCCGTTCCCAGTCGACTCGGTCTGCTCTTCATCCTGCGTGAGGTTCTCCGCTTTCTCTGCCTCAGCTTCAGCGGTCAGCATGGGACCGAAATCTCTGCCCCGCCAAATCAGAAATACCACAAGCGCAATGGTGAGAATCGCATAGAAGTTCCATGGGATAGCCGCCATAAACGCAGCCATGGACTGATCCTCGAGCGGCGTGCTTTTCAACGAAGCCGCTACCGCAGCTGCCCATGAGGACACCGGCGCAATGATGCAAACGGGAGCTGCCGTTGAGTCAACGATCCATGCCAGCTTGGCACGAGCTACTCGACAGCGGTCGGTCAGAGGCTTCATCACAGTGCCGACAAATAAGCAGCTGAAGTAGTCGTCAATAAACACAAGACAGCCAAGCCCGCAAGCCGAAAGCAAGGACTTCCGCTTCGTCTTCATTCGCCGCCCGGCCCATTCCCCATAGGCTTTTGAACCGCCCGACAGAGAGACCAAATAAACCACCGCACCTAAGAGTGACGTGAATATGAGGATTTTGAATTCAAGCGTCGCCACCATCATCGAAAAAACAGCATCCAGACTGCCGATGATGACGCCGCCCCCCGTAGAGCTTGTGTAGATAACCGCTCCTGTAAGAATGCCGACAAGCAGCGCAGAAATAACTTCCCTGCTGATCAACGCAGCCACAATCGCAGCCGCGGGAGGCAGCAATGACAACCAACCCGCATTAAAAGGCTCCATTACGCGAAGCTCCTAAAAAAAAGGCCAGCACATTTCACCACCAGACATTTACAACATCAGAGAGTGCTCGGGTTGATGTTTTTCATAGTGATAAAAAAGTGCTGGCCCATCCACACAAAAGGAGAGACCCCCACATCTTACAAACTCCAATACCAAGAAAATATCAAGGTTAACGATCAATAAAAATATATTTATATAGCCCGCAAGATCAATGAAAATATAATCACCATTGAAAACAAGGAAATTTTCTATTCACTTGCTGATCCGCCCTTGCCGCACAGCAGCAAACACGCTCCTAAAGACACCTGTATTTATATTTTACTTCATATATATCAATATGTTGATACATTGATGATGTCACGTTGACACTTTAAAAGTCCTTCTCATAAACCTTCATAAAGAACAATATCCCATCAAACTAATTCTTCTAAACAGCACTTTAAAATTAAATATTGTCACATCAACATGTTGATTTTTATGGATTAATACGTAAATAAGAAATTCCTCAGAAATTACACTAATGATTCTTTCCTGATGGAAGCCTAGGATTCACCTCAAGCATTAAGCGATTGAACGAAACCTTCAAATCCCGTTCTCCAAACACCTGAATTCATTCAATCGCAAAATACTTAAAAGCCTTAATACGTTTTTCTAAAAAATATTAGAAAGACAGCCCTTAAAGAGGACTTTCCTATGCGCAAACTCTATGTTGCCGCCACTGAAGCCAGTCGTTCAGCTTTTGAATGCGAACGCGAAGTCATCGACTTCGACAACGCCAACTTCACCCAGGTTTCCATCGCCGTCATGACGGCCGATGAGGCCCTCGCCGGCAAACTTGAGCAGATTGAGTCGAACGCCTTCGGCATTCCTGTTGTTATCCTGAATGAAGGCGGCAAAGTAGATCCTTGCCTGATTGGCCGTGCAGCCAGCATCATTGACCGCAAGAGTGACGATGCCAAGCTCTATGGCCGTCAGATTGACACCCTTGCGCAGAAGTATGAGGACACCGTCCTCCCGCCGTTCTTCGGCAGCCTCGAAGAATATGTTGGCAACGGCCATGCCCAGTTTGACTGCCCGGGACATCAGGGCGGCGCCTTCTTCCGCCGTCATCCTGCCGGCCGCGAATTTGCTGAATTCTTCGGCGAAAACGTCTTCCGCTCCGACTTGTGCAACGCCGACGTTTCGATGGGCGATCTGCTGATTCATGAAGGTGCACCGTGCCTTGCTCAGCAAAAAGCTGCCCGTATTTACAACGCCGACAAGACTTATTTCGTGCTCAACGGCACGTCAGCCTCCAACAAGGTTGTGCTCAACGCTCTGCTTGCACCGGGCGATCTGGTGCTCTTTGACCGCAACAATCACAAATCCAATCACCACGGTGCCCTGCTGCAGGCCGGCGCCACTCCCATTTATCTTGAAACGGCCCGCAATGCCTACGGTTTCATCGGCGGTATTGATGAACACTGCTTCGAAGAGCACTACCTGCGCGACATGATCCGCGAAGTGCGTCCTGAAAAAGCAGAAGCCAAGCGTCCGTTCCGCCTTGCGATCATCCAGCTCGGCACATACGACGGCACGATCTATAACGCTCGTCAGGTCGTCGACCGCATTGGTCACCTCTGCGACTACATCCTCTTTGACTCTGCCTGGGTGGGCTATGAACAGTTCATCCCGATGATGAAGGACTGCTCGCCGCTGCTTCTCGATCTCGGACCTGAAGATCCGGGCATCTTCGTGACGCAGTCCGTGCATAAGCAGCAGGCCGGTTTCTCGCAGACCTCGCAGATCCACAAGAAGGACAGCCACATCAAGGGCCAAAGCCGCTACTGCCCGCATAAGCGCCTCAACAACGCCTTCATGATGCACGCGTCCACTTCGCCCTTCTACCCGCTCTTTGCGGCGCTCGACGTCAATGCGAAGATGCACGAAGGCATGAGCGGTCAGCGCCTTTGGGCGGACTGCGTCCGCGTGGGCATTGAAGCCCGCAAGCTGCTCATGAAGACCTGCAAGTACATCAAGCCCTTCGTCCCGGCACTGATCGACGGCAAGCCGTGGGGTGAATATCCCACGGAGGAAATCGCGCACAACCTGCGCTTCTTCGAATTCGAACCAGAAGCGAAGTGGCACAACTTCGAAGGTTACGGCGATCGTCAGTACTTCGTCGATCCGTGCAAGCTGCTGCTCACCACCCCGGGCATCGATGCCGAAACGGGACACTATGCCGACTTCGGCGTTCCCGCCACGATTCTTGCGAACTTCCTGCGCGAAAACGCTGTCGTTCCGGAAAAGTGCGACTTGAATTCGATTCTCTTCCTGATGACGCCGGCCGAAGACATGGCCAAGATGGAACACCTCATCACCCAGATCGCTCGCTTTGAGGAATACCTCGACGCCGATGCGCCGTTGGTTGATGTGCTGCCCTCCATCTACTACGCCAATGAAGAGCGCTACCACGGCTACACCATCCGCCGCCTCTGCCAGGAAATGCATGACTTCTATAAGTCCCGCAACGTCAAGCAGCTGCAAAAGGAAATGTTCCGCCGTTCGCACTTCCCGCGCCGTGCGCTCGATCCGCAGCAGGCTCACTTCGAGTTCATCCGCGGCAACGCCGAGCTCGTGCCGCTTGAACAGGCCGAAGGCCGCATCGCTGTAGAAGGCGCTCTGCCCTACCCGCCGGGTGTGCTTTGCTGCGTCCCGGGTGAAGTTTGGGGCAATTCCGTCCTGCAGTACTTCCTCGCGCTTGAAGAAGGCATCAATCGCTGCCCGGGCTTTGCACCTGAACTCCAGGGCGTCTACATCCAGAAGGATCCGGATGGACGCAAGCGTGCCTACGGCTACGTGCTGACCAAAGAACGCACTGCCGAACTCGGCATTGAAGGCTAATCACTAACCAGCCGAATTTGGGCGGCTGCCGCTGCGGCCGCCCAAATCTGATCCCAACAACAATGAGGTGACAACTTATGTCCGGTTCCTCGAGCAAAATGAGCGTAACGCAGCTTACGCTCCTAACAGCCCTTAACATGATGGGCTCCGGCATCATCATGCTCCCGACGAAACTTGCTGAAGTCGGTACTTTCTCAATTATTTCCTGGCTGGTCACGGCCGGCGGCTCCACGGCTCTCGCCTACGCTTTCGCAAAATGCGGCATGCTTTCGCGCAATCGCGGCGGCATGGGCGGATATGCTGAATATGCTTTCGGCAAATCGGGCTCGTTCCTGGCCAACTACGCCTATTGCGTTTCGCTCCTGATTGCGAACATCGCCATTGCCATTTCGGCCGTCGGTTATGCCGTTGCACTCTTCGGCCTCAATACGACGCCGTTTGAAACCTGCCTCTTGACAATCGCGGTTCTTTGGATCTGCACGGTTCTCAACTTCAAGGGCGCCAAGATCACCGGCCTCATCTCCAATTTCACGGCTTGGGGCGTCATCATTCCGGTTGCCGGCATCTCTGTATTCGGTTGGTTCTGGTTCAACCCTGACACGTATACTGCCGCTTGGAATCCGCATAATCTGCCCGCTTTCGATGCCGTCAGCGCCTCGATTTCCATGACGTTGTGGTCCTTCCTCGGTCTGGAATCTGCCTGCGCGAACTCCGAAGCCGTCGACAATCCTGAAAAGAACGTTCCGAAGGCTGTGCTTGGCGCAACGCTCGGCGTCGCCGTGATCTACATCCTTTCGACCAACGTCGCTGCCGGTATCGTTGACAACGCTGAACTCGTGAAGTCGACCGCTCCCTTCGGTCTGGTGTTCGCAACCATGTTCAACGGCACCGTGGGCCAGATCGTTATGGGTCTGATGATCTTGTCGTGCTCCGGTTCGCTTCTGTCCTGGCAGTTCACGATCGCCCGCGTCTTCAAGTCCTCTGCCGACGAAGGCTACTTCCCGAAGTGGTTCTCCAAGGTCACAAAGGATGACGCGCCGGTTCTTGGCATGACGATCATCGTCTCGGTTCAGACGCTCATGTCCTTCATGACGATCAGCCCCTCCCTCTATCGCCAGTTCAATACGCTCGTTGACCTCGCTGTGGTCACCAACGTCATGCCGTACCTTCTCTCGATGGCTGCCGTGTTCGTGATGCTCAAGGCCGAAGGCGTGACGGGCAGTCAGGCGAAATGGGTCAAGATCATGGCCTTCATCGGCACGGTGTACAGCCTCTACGCGCTCTACGCTGCCGGCTTCGAAGCCATGATGTACGGTGCACTCGCCACATTCGCCGGCTGGTTCTTCTATGGTCTGGCTGCTGAAAAGCTCTTCAAGCACAACCATAAGTCCAACGTTACGCTGAGTGCTGCCGCTGACGATTAATTTCTAAATACCCATTGAAGCATCTGATTTCGATGCCTCTCAAACGAAGGCTGCCACCCTCGATATTTCGCGGGTGGCAGCCGTCCATTGACTGTCTCACAGTGATTTTCATTTGTCATCAAAGACGCTATGATCGAGTTCCTGCAATAATCGTAAGCTCACATATTCCACGCGTATACAAATAAAACATCCATCGCTCCGTGAAGTGATGAGCTTCGGTATGTTTTGAGCGCTGCCGACTTTCCAAACATTTTGAGGGTGCATATGTCAAGAAGAAAAATGAGCGTGACGCAGCTCACGCTTCTAACCTCCCTAAGCATGATGGGAGCCGGCATCATCATGCTTCCGGCAAAATTTGCCGAAATCGGCGCCATTTCAATGCTTTCATGGATTGTCACTGCCCTCGCCTCGGGAGCAGTGGCTTACGTATTCGCCCAATGCGGCATGCTGTCGAAAAAATTGGGAGGATTGGGCGGCTTTGCCGAATATGCCTTTGGCGAGCCCGGCGCTTTTATCGTCAACTATGCTTATGCCATTTCCCTCGTCTTCGGCAACATTGCCATCTCTCTGGCAGCCGTAAGCTATGGGCTGAGCTGGTTCCATCTCCCATTTTCATCCGTTTTTGCCTGCATCGGCTGCGTGCTCCTTTTATGGATCGCCTCGCTTCTCACCTTCCGCTCCCCGTACATCACCGGCCGCATCACCGGCATCTTCGTCTGGGCGCTCTTGCTGCCCTTGATTACGCTTGTCGTTGTAGGCGGCTTTTGGTTTGATCCGGCGCTCTATGCGGCCAATTGGAATCCCCATCAAATTCCAACGCTCGATGCGGTATCGTCGGGCATTTCAATGACCTTTTGGGCGTTCCTTGGCTTGGAATCGGCCTGTGCCAATGCTGAATCCGTGGAAAATCCGGAAAAGAATGTGCCTAAAGCCGTTATCTGCGCCACACTTCTAACGGCCTTCATCTATATCGCAACCACCAATCTGACGGCTGGTCTGGTTCCCAATGCGGTCATCCTTCAGTCTGATGCGCCATTTGCCGTGGTTTATGCCGCACTTTTCGGCGGAACATCGGGTGCTGTCGTTTCTTGTCTGCTCTGGCTGGGATGCGCCGGATCTCTCGTTTCCTGGCAGTTCACCATGGCACGCGTTTTTGCGTCATCCGCTCATGCCGGCTTTTTCCCGTCGATCTTCGGCCAAATGAATAAACATGATGCCGCCGTAAAGGGACTCATTCTGCTTACCGGCGTGCAAAGTCTTCTCTGCCTGCCGATCCTGAGCCCCTCGACCTTCACGATCTATGAGCAATTTACCGACCTTGCCGTCTTCATCACGCTCTTTGCGTTCGTGATCTGCATGAGCGGGAGCTTCGCACTGGCCAAAGCCGAGTGCACATCGCCCAAACGGCGGGAAACGATTCATACGATTGCCACCGCGGCAATTGTGATGCTGCTCGGTTCACTCTACTGTCTGAACTTTGACACCATGAAAATCGGCACCGTACTCGTGTGCCTCAGCTGGGTCTATTACGGCATGCTCAAAGGTCGGCTGTCAGCGAGTCAATAAGGATATTTTTTGAAGCCAAGTTCAACTTCATCCAGGAGGAAGGAGCGAGCAAAATCCATGAATTTAGAACGCTTCCCCTGAGACTTGGTTTGTCCTGCAGCCGCTTGTGCAGGCGGGCCTAATTTAGCTTCAGAAGCACCTTCAACAGAAACGGCATCCGGCTGCGGCTCCTCGGTCTGCGCAGTGCGCAGAAGCTCTGCATCAACGACGAGCTGATAACCGCGCTTCGGCACTGTCGCGATGTATTCCGGCGCCTCTTGCCGGCCGCGTCCATCGCGAAGCGCTTTGCGGAGTTCGAAAATGTTCTGCGTGACGGTTTGATCCGTCACTACAGAACGGTTCCAGAGATGCGCAACCAATTCCGTTCGCGAAATCACATGGTCGGGATGCCGAGCGAAGAAAATTAAAGCGTCCATCAGACGCGGCGGAACTTTCACCTCCGACCCGTCGCGACGAAGGGTATTCTCAGCCGGAAATACCGACCAATCTCCAATTTTCCAAATTTCGCCCAACATGGCTACTCCCTCTGCAGGTCCCATCAGCTAAGTGAAACTATCTAGTTTACTCATAATCACCGACGAAAATCGGCGCGTTTCCCAGCTGAAAATCCCTGTTATTGCAGATGCCTGTCTCTCTTTATTGCTTCAAAAACAAGCTGTTATACATAATGACGTCATTCTATCTCAGCTCTTTCGCCCGGCATAGTCAGGGAAATAACGCAATCACCGTTTTCGATGTATCTTGAGTGACTTAAAGTGTCCGTAGTTTCCCTAAATGCAGCACCCACAGTTTGCCTAACCTTTCTCACTCCAGCCCCAATGGACCTGTGATATGTGTCCTAGCGAGAAGATACGAGCCAACCAAGTAATGGTTGAAAATAGCTCGGAGACACTCAGCTTTGAATCGATAATACTTGACGCATCCGAGATGGTAATCATCAAATATCTTCAAGCGTAGTTCCTAGACAGGAGCTCATCAAGGCTTTAGAGCGGACATTAACCGCTAAATTGACAGAGATAACGGTACAGCAAGGTAATTGTCTTTTGATGCTAACAATGCTTCAAGAGTAAATTTTCCGTTGATGCAGTGTCCTGTAATGGAGATGCTGAGCAACCCAATAAAGTTTATCCTTTAAGCAGCACTATCGCTGTTACAGTAGAGTACTTAGAGAAATCCTCCTTCTAGCTGAGACGAATTCAAATCCAAAATACTTTTCAAACTGATGAATGTGGAATTCACTTCGGAGCCATGAGGCACCAATGAACCTACCGCAGCACTGACTGTCGCTCATCTATGATTGGATTCACCCTCATCCTGTCTCGCCTTCTAACAGCAATATCCACACTTTTGGGAGTGCTACTCTCTATCTCTGTGCCCACCTATGCGGCAATCAGTACATGCGAAGAGTCAATTCAAAAAACTGTTCGCATCGGTATTGAAGAAACATTGGATCCGGAGTTTTTTGTTGAAACGATGGGGCCGACGATGGCTCACCTGCGAGCTGTCTTTCCCAATGTTGCATTCAAAACAGAAACCCTGTCGATGGAAGCACTCTCTGAAGTCATCCGAGAAAAGCGCATTGACTTCTTCATGTCCGACAGCGGCCTCTACGCCTATGAAGCGCGTACGCACGGTGCCAAAGACATAGCCGTGCGTACACGCCCATTAGCAAAAGATCCTTCAAAAGCATCCAGCTCCGTTGTGATTGTTCGAGCGGATCGGCACGATTTGAAGGTCTTTGAGGATTTGAAAGGTACAACTGTTGTTGCAGAATCACCGAAGAGCTTTGAAGGTTGGCTCATCATTCAGGCAGTTCTTGCCGACAAAGGCTTCAACCCAACAAATTTCTGGGGAAAGCGTCTCTTCACCGAATACCGGTCACCAAACGCTGCAGAGCTCGTCCTAGCCGGCGAAGCAGATGTCGGCATCCTTAAAGCCTGTGACTTTGAGCAGCTTCTGACCTCTCGAAATTTCCGTTCTTCAGCTTTACGCGTCATAGAAGCACAAAAAACTGATGGATTAGCTTGCCTCCGATCTGCCCCGCTCTATCCGAACGTCGTATTTGCTTCGACTTCGGGAGGAGATCCTTCGTTTCTGAAAAAACTTACGATGGCGCTCCTTAACCAACCTCCATCTCATAAAGGATTCTCATGGGGTGCCGCCGGAGATTTTGTTGGCGTTGACCAACTCTACCGAAGCTTGAAGCTTGGACCTTATGCCTATTTGAGAGAGCTCAATTGGCAGGCTGTCCGTGAAGAATATCTCCCCCATCTTCTTGGTTTTGCTGGCCTCATCGCCGCCCTTCTCATTCATTCTGTGTATACAAAAATTTTAGTCAACGTAAGAACACGGCAGTTACGTGAGACGCTTGCCCGTCAGTTGGATTTAGAGAAGGAAGCGCGGATCAGTCGAACAAGACTCTCTCAGATGGAGCGTGCGGGCATTGTCTCCCAACTGTCTGGCATGCTTGCCCATGAAATGCTCCAGCCTGTAACGTCAATACTCAACTTCGCTGGTGGTTTAAGAATGTGCGTCAATCAACGGTTTCAAGAGGACCCTGCCATATGTCGAGCATCTGAAGCCATCTCCGAAGAAGCTCATCGGATCGCAGCCATCGTGGAACGCGTCCGCTCCTATGCAAAAGACGAAGACTCTCCGCGCATCTGTCTCAAAGCATCCACAGCGCTTGAAGCCGCTCTCAAAACCTTTCAACACTCATCAACGTCTGAAGAAGTACGCACGAGAGTTGTCATCAAGCACAACCCGCTTATTGAAGTGAACAAACTTGAAATCGAACTTGTGCTCTTTAACTTAATGAAGAACAGTGCGGCCGCAATGGCAGATGCGCCCTCCAAACAGCTTGATCTTTCTATCGATCAGCAAAACAATAAGGTCATATTCTCCATTCGTGATTTCGGTCCGCAACTCTCTGAAGCTGTCTTTGCGCATTTAACCGAACCACTCACCAGCATGAAAAAAGACGGCCTTGGTCTTGGATTATCTCTGGCAAAGGCGATCGTCGAACGACACGGAGGTCGCATCTCCTTTACGCGGCTCGCCGACGGTCTATGTGCTGAAGTCATATTGCCTACAGCAGCCACAGGATTAGAAGATCAAACGGTTCTGTCAACTCGTCAGGAGTAACTCAGAAATGACTGCTGCATCACAACTTTCGCCTGTTATCCGCATTGTCGACGATGATGACCGGGTTCGAGAGTCCGTTGCTTTTGTGCTTCAAATCGATGGACACCAAACCGAAGAATATGAAAGTGCGGAGGATTTTCTGAAATTTTCCGACTTTGAGCGCCCCGGCTGCATCGTACTTGACATTCGTATGCCGGGTATGAGCGGACTCGAATTACAACTGGAACTCAAAAACCGGGGATCAACGATTCCAATTCTTTTTCTCACAGGACACGGCGACATGGCTGCAGCAGTAATGGCACTTAAACGTGGTGCAGCGGATTTTGTCGCCAAACCGATTGAACCCGAAGTTCTGCAATCAAGCGTGAGAAATCTCGTTCATTGGCACTGTTCGCTTTGTAGAGAACTGGATATGCGTCGCAAAGCTCGCGAACGCTTCAACACACTCACACCGAAAGAGCAGGAAATCTGCCGAAGAATTGCCGCTGGAGCACTCAATAAACAGACAGCAATAGATCTCAATATTTCCGAACAAACCGTAAAAACGCATCGCGCAAACCTTTCGAAAAAACTCGGTCTACGCTCAGCAATCGAAATCGCAGAATTTCTGAAAATGCTCGATAACATCCCCAATGTGATCTTCCCGATCACTGCGCACAGAGACTGAACATGCCAAACCGCCGAAAATTATTGCTGGCAGCGGGTCTCAGTTCCTGTGCACTTCCCTGTGTTCAAGCGGCTCGTCAACCCAAACAACCGCATGTTGTCGTCATTGGGGCGGGAGGCGCAGGTCTCGCCGCAGCGGCTGAAGCAGCAAGGTGCGGTGCTTTAGTCACAGTTTTAGAAAAGCAAAACGCAGTCGGTGGCGATACGCTGATCTCGGGTGGGTTCTATGCAGCAGTAGATCCTAAGCGGCAGATTCCACAAGGCATTTCGGATTCAATTGAGCGCTTCACAGCCGATATTCTCGAAAGCGGCGGCGATAAATCCGATCCTCGACTGGCACAAATCCTGGCTCGTGGCGCGGGCGCAATGCTCGAACAGCTTGAATCTCTAGGAATGCGCTTTCAACCCGATGTCATTGAAATCTACGGTGCACACTGGCCGCGTTGTCACAAGCCCATGATGCCGAACGGTGTTGGGTACATTCAAGCACTTCATTCCGAAGCCTTAAGACGCGGTGCTCAAATCCGTACAAACTGTCAGGTGACGGGCTTAATCCTCAACCCCGCCGGAAACGTTTCTGCTGTCCGATACACATCTCACAAGAAGATTTATAAGATGCGCGCCAACGCCGTCATCATCGCCTCGGGCGGGTTTGGAGCTAATACAAAGATGGTTGCTCGGTACCAACCCAAACTCGCCATGCTGACTACCGACAACACTCCAGGATCTACCGGCGAAATGCTAGAAATCGCCGTACGAGACTGCCGTGCAAAGCTCATTGACATGGCAGAAATTCAATGCCTGCCCGGCTGCCCGGCAGACCGCAAACATCGCGTAAGACTTCACAACGATGTGAGCCGCTTCATTTTCGTTGACCCGTCCGGTCGGCGATTCTGCCGAGAAGATGAACGCCGCGATGTCCTGCGTGACACTGTACTTTCCCTCCCTGGAGGCATTGCTTACTCCATTACAGATGCTGCCGGTCTAAGAAGTTATGACATTCTCATCCAAAAAGAAGCTGTTCTTGGTGTTGAAACGGGAGACGCCTGGTCCAGCAGCACTTTGGAAGGACTTGCCAAAATGATGAAGCTTCCGCCAAAAGCAGTTGTCTCTGCGGTTGCAGACTATAACGATGGAGTTCATAGAAAGTGTGACCGTTTTGGAAAATCTCCTCGGGAACTCAGGCATCTCATTGTCGAACCGCCCTTTTGGGGTTGCTATGCCGCGATGACGATCCACTATACGATGGGCGGCCTGAAAATCTCTCCTCAGGCCCAGGTGCTCGATGATGCAGACCAGATCATTCCTGGACTTTATGCGGCCGGAGAGGCTGCGAGCGGAATTCACGGCATTAATCGAATGGGAGCAAATGGCATCAATGATGCACTTGTATTCGGCACGATTGCGGGAAGAGAAGCCGCTCTTTGCGGCTAATTGCTTCTCGCTTTTTTTGAGTTTGTCAATGCAACCATGTAGTGAGGACTTTACAGGCAAGACTGCCGAGAATGACTCTTGTGTTCATTCAGGTTCTTTCCAGTTTTGAAAGAAAACCTCTGAAAAGGAGATGACCATGACTCAAGTTTCCCGCCGCCATTTGCTCGCCGGAGCAGCTGGCGCCGCCGCTGTGTATGGTGCCGCCACTGCACATGCAGCAACCACTTCAGATCTCAACATCTGTGCCGCGCCAAAATTCGATGAAAGCTTTGATCTCGTTGTGATTGGATCGGGTGGTGCAGGTCTCTCGTCGGCCGTTATGGCGAAGCAACAAGGTGTCAAGCGCATCCTCGTTTTGGAAAAGATGGCATTCCTCGGCGGAAACACTGCCATCTCCGGCGGCGGCTTCAACAGTTACGATCCGCCCCGACAGCAAGCTCAGGGCATCAAGGACTCTCCTGAACTACATTTCGAAAACACCTATGACGGTGGGGACCGACGTGCCAATCCGGAACTCGTTCACGCTATGACGGAAAACTCTTACGCAGCCATTCAATGGCTTGAGTCCATCGGCATGAAGTTCAAACCGAATGTTTACCAAATCTATGGCGGTCTCTATCCGCGTTGCCATGCCCCCTACGGTTCGCTCGGTTCGGACTACATCAAGGTACTGAAAGCACAGTGTGACAAGCTAGGTATTGAAATCCGCACTAACTCCCGAGTCGTTCGAGTCCTGCGCGAATCGCCGTTGGAAGGTAAGGTAACGGGGGTTGAATATGTAGATAAATCCGGTAAAAAGCACGTCATTGAAGCAACCCTTTCCGTCGTAGCTGCAGCTGGTGGCTTTGGTGCCAATCCGCAAATGCGCGCTCTGCACGACCCGCGTATGCTGAACCTGACGACGACGAATCAACCCGGAGCGACGGGTGATCTCATCCCGCTTCTGCAGGACATCGGGGCCGAAGTAACAGGCATGGACTTCATCCAATGCAATCCTGGCTGCCCTCCGGGCCGTTCGCACCGCATCATCATGCACCTCATCGTGCGCAACTTCATCATGGTCGATCTTTCCGGCAAGCGCTTCGTCGCTGAAGATTCCCGCCGCGACGTCATCCGTGATGCAGTCCTCTCACTGCCAAAGCAGACCGCCTTTTCTATCATTGACCAAAACGGTTTTGATGAGACGAATCCCGGTCATCAAGCGGGCATCCTTAAAGGATTTGAAACCGGAGACGCCTGGAAAGCCGACACGATCGAAGAGCTCGCTGCGAAAATGAAGGTAGATCCCGCAGTTCTTAAGAAGACGATCGATGACTTTAACGCCGGCGTCGACGCTCAAAAGGATGCACTCGGCAAGGCTCCGAAGATGCTGCGAAAAATTGAACGTGCACCTTTTTACGCGGGCTATGCAGGCATGAGCGTACATCACACCATGGGCGGCATTGTGATCAACTCCAAGACCCAGGTCATTGATCGCCGAGGCCATATCATTCCGCATCTCCATGCGGTCGGCGAATTAACGGGCGGTATCCACGGTACCAACCGTCTCGGCGGCAATGCCATCTGCGATATTTTCACTTTTGGGCGCTTGACGGGTATTGCGGTCGCAAAGGGTGAATAACTTTACTAATCTAAATTAATCTGCAGCTGCGGCCTCGGTCCTTACATGGGATCGAGGCTGCTTTCATATGACACATCCGAGAAACATGAATCAACAACTATTGCTGCAATATAGAAGGATTATTGATCTAATCTTTATGGTTAGTGACTAAGACTGTTTAATAGATACCTGAGGAACCTGCCATTTCAAAAAGATAGTTGGCATACCGACAGCTTACAGTCGACATACGGTCTTCCACTTATCTCTTTGTCGTCTACTGAGCACATCCGCCGTCCAGATTGGTATTGCTTAAAACCCTTCAGACAGCCAAACGCTCCATCGCGAGTTCTACCCAAATGGCTGCGCCGGTCGGCAGAACACGGTCGTCGAAGTCAAAGGAGGGATTGTGCAGATTGGTTGCGCCGTGCGGAGCCTGACCGCCCAAGAAGCAGTAGGCGCCCGGCACCTTTTCGAGCATAAAGGAGAAATCCTCACTCCCCATCTGCGGATTCGCAGCCCACTGAGTTTTGGCTTCACCAACAACTGCAGCAGCAGCCTTCTTCATGGCTTCAGCGAGCTGAGGGACATTATCCAAAACCGCATAAATGGACTCAAACTCCACCTCCGCTTTAACGCCGCAGGCGGCGGCAGTCGATACGGCCACTTCTTCGATTCGGCGGCGAAGCAACGCGCCGGTTGCGCTTGAAAAGAATCGAGTGCAGCCGCCGAGCTCAGCTTCCTGCGGAATGATGTTGAAGGCTGATCCCGTATGGATCTTGGTGACCGACACCACCGCTGAATCAAGCGGCGCAACATTACGCGCAACGATCTGCTGCAAGGCCACGGTGACGAGAGATGCCGCCAAAGCCGCATCCGCCGAAAGCTGCGGAGCGGAACCATGCGCCCCTTTGCCGTGAAGCTTGATCGTGAAAAAGTCCGACCCTGCCATAGCAGCGCCGCTCTTCACGGAGAAAGTACCGGGCTCAACATCCGTCCAGTTGTGCATCCCATAGATCTCATCCATGGGGAAGCGTTCAAAAAGGCCGTCTTTAATCATGGCCAAGGCGCCGCCCGTACCTTCTTCGGCCGGCTGGAACACCAGAACGACGCGGCCGCGAAAGTTCCGATGCTGCGAAAGGTAACGCGCGGCAGCCAAAAGCATCGTCGTGTGGCCGTCATGACCGCAGGCATGCATTTTGCCCTTGACGGTCGACTTCCAAGACTGCGACGAACACTCCGTAATGGGAAGCGCATCCATATCGCAGCGCAGACCGATCGAACGTCCCGGCCCCAGATCGCCGTTAATCACGCCGACGACCCCCGTTACGCCGACGTGTTCAGTCACTTCAATACCCCAGGAGCGAAGCTTTTGCGCCACGATCCCGGCCGTTCGCGTTTCTTCAAGACCGAGCTCGGGATGCATATGGAAATCATGCCGCCAATCGGCAAGCTCTTCACGCTCAGCTTCGAGCGTCTCCAAAATCTTGTTCATGGTTAAACGCCTCAGGAAAAAGAAAAATCAGAAAAGATGCGCAGTACGGCCGAACGGGTAGTTCGTACCCGGTGCTGCAGCGATAAGAGACTTGGTGTATTCGTGCTGCGGGTGGAAAAAGACATCCTGCACATGACCCGATTCCACGCATTCGCCGCGGCGAATGACAATCACATCGTCACAAATCTGACTCGCTACACGCAGATCGTGTGTGACGAAGAGGATGCCGATGCCAAGCTTCACCTGAATTTCTTCCAAGAGCTTCAGGATATCGGCCTGCACAGAAACGTCGAGCGCGGAAACGGCTTCGTCGCAAATCAGAATTTCAGGCTCACAGGCGAGTGCGCGGGCGATCGAAATGCGCTGACGCTGACCGCCGGAGAATTGATTCGGATAACGATTGAGTGCGTCGGGCGACAGGCGAACAATCTTCATAAATTCCTGCGCGCGCTTCCAAGCTTCTTCCTTGGGAACCCCAAAGTTGACGGGACCTTCCACAATGGATTCACCCACCGTCATACGGGGATCGAGCGAACGGTACGGATCCTGAAAGACCACCTGCAGCCGGCGGCGAAGACCGTGGAGCTTGCGCTTGGGAGCCGCGGCCACATTCTCCCCATTCACCCACACTTCACCCGAAGTCGGATCAATCAAACGAGCAATTGAGCGGGCAAAAGTCGATTTGCCCGAGCCCGACTCGCCGACAATGCCGATGGTTTCACCGCGGCGAAGACGGACCGAGACGCCCTTTAGTGCGCGCACCTTGACCCGCCCGGTAAAAAAGCCTCCGAGCGTATAGGTCTTCACCACATTCTTCGCTTCCAGAAGGGTCGGATTGCCGTCAACCGGCGGGCGGCGACGGGGTTTTAATTCCGGCACCGCATTGATAAGCTTCTGGGTATACGGCTCTTTCGGATGCTGCAGAACCGCGTTGGCAGGTCCCGTTTCGATCTGTTTGCCGAGTTCGAGCACCACGACCTGATCAGCAATTTCACTCACTACGCCAAAGTCGTGCGTAATGAAAAGGACCGCCGTGCCGTTCTTCTTCTGAAGTTCCAAAATGAGCTTCAAAATACTCGCCTGCGTCGTCACATCGAGCGCGGTGGTGGGTTCGTCGCAGATCAGCAGATCGGGCTTAAGCAAGAGAGCCATTGCAATCACAATGCGCTGACGCTGTCCGCCCGAAAGCTGATGCGGATATGAGCGGAAAATTCTCGGCGGATCCGGAAGCCGCACCTCCTCGAAGAGGTCAAGAATACGGATGCGGCGTTCATATGGTCCCATCGGGACGTGTGCTCTGAGGAGTTCATCCATTTGATCGCCGCAGGTCATCACCGGATTCAGAGCGGTCATCGGTTCCTGAAAAACCATGGCCATCTTGGCGCCCCGCAGCCGGCGTATTTCGTCTGGTGTTCGGCGAAAGAGATCCATCCCGAGGAGCTTCACCGAACCCTCGGCCGGTGCGAGTCCCTTCGGCAGCAGTCCCATAACCGTTGAAGCGATAACAGATTTCCCAGACCCCGACTCGCCGATCAGACACGTCACCTCACCCTCATTGACCGTGAAGGAGACGTGCTCAACGGCATTCGGACGATCGCCGCCCGGCGGCAGACTTACGGCAAGGTCTTCGACCTCAAGCACTGGGAGCTTTTGAGCCCTGAGAGAAGATTCCGTCATTTGTCGCTCCGCTTCGAGAACTTCGGGTCCAGTGAATCGCGCAGACCGTCACCGAGAATATTGACTGAAAGGATCGTGAGAACGAGGAAGATGCCGGGCAGCAGCACCATGTGCGGATACGCATTAAATTGGCTGCGCCCTTCGGCCATGATGTTCCCCCAAGTCGCTGCCTCAACCGGCATGCCGACCCCCAGGAAGGACAGAATGGCTTCGACCAGAATGGCTTCGGCACAAACATAGGTGCCCTGCACGATGAGCGGCGCTGTGGCATTGGGGAGAATGTGACGCAGAAGGATCTTCCACACCGGCGTATCCAAGGCAATTGCCGCTTCAACGTAAGGTTCCTCTCGCACCGACAGCACAACGGAGCGCACCAGTCGGGCAATGCGCGGAATACTCGGAATGGCGATGGCGGTCACCACAATGACCAAAGCGTTGCCGAACATAGCGATCAAACTGATCGCGAAGAGGATAGCCGGAATGGACATAAAGCCATCCATCACGCGCATCATCACGGCATCCACCCAGCGGAAATAGCCCGAAAGGAGGCCGGCAACCGTACCGAAGAAAACCGCGAGGAGCGCCACTGAAATGCCGAGCGTGATGGAAACGCGGCCGCCGTAGAGCGTGCGGCTCCAGATATCTCGGCCAAGCGAGTCTGATCCCATCAGGAAGAAGTGCTCGAATTCGTCGCCGTCGAGCGTCATAAAGATATTCGTCGTGCCGGGCAGCAGGTTCTGACTGCCCGGATCGAGCATCGTCGGATCGATTGTCCCGAGCCAGGGCGCAAAAATCGACATCAAAATCAAAAGGAGCAGCACGCCGCCGCCGAGACGGACGGAACCGTTGGCGAAGACTTTGCGCAGAGCGTTCTTAAACATTCCCAGTCTCCTCACTCGCGGATCCGCGGATCAAAGAGCGTGTAGCTCAAATCGATCAGCAGGTTGATGAACATGTAGAGCATCGAGAAAAAGAGCGTGACGCCCTGAATGAGCGGATAGTCGCGCGACATCACCGCATCGATCGTGAGACTGCCGAGCCCGGGGATGGCGAAAACAATCTCCGTCACCACAACGCCGCCGATCAGAATCGCGATGCCGACGCCTACGACCGTGACAATGGGAACCGCAGCATTGCGAAGCGCATGGCCGAGCAGCACCTGCATTTCAGTGATGCCCTTGGCGCGGGCTGTACGGATGAAGTCTTCCGTAAGCATCTCCGCCACCGATGCGCGCGTAACGCGCGCGATGAGCGCCACATAGATGCAGCAGAGCGTGAGAGACGGCAGGATCAGGTGCGAGATCCACCCCTCAATGCTTTCGTCATAGCGGACGTAGCCCTGCGACGGCAGCAAATTGAGCTTTAACCCAAAAAGCCATACGAAGCAGTAGCCCAGCACGAAGGACGGAATGGAAAAACCCAGGACAGAAAAACCCATCAAGGCACGGTCAACCCAGCCGCCTTGGCGGTAAGCCGCCCAAGCGCCGAGCGGAACGGCAATGAGAACGGTGAGAACGATCGTGAAGCCCGCCAGTGACAATGTCGGACCAACGCGGTCGGCGATCAGATCCGCCACCGGCCGGTTGAGAAAGTAGGAGCGGCCGAGGTCGCCCTGAATGAGTTCCATGCACCAGCGCACAAACTGTTCGGGCAGCGGATCGTCCAGTCCCAGCTCGGCGCGGATGCGGGCAATGTCGGCAGCCGTGGCGGAATCGCCCGCGATGGCCGCTACCGGGTCGCCCGGCGACAAATGGAGCATCAGGAAAACAATCAGCGCGACGATCAGTGCGACTGGAATGAAGGCCAGGAACCTTCGAAGAATGAACATGTCTGGTCTCCTATTCTCTTTTAGAGCGGGAGTCTGCAGAAAACGAGGGGTCTGTTTTATCGATAGAGGCAGAATCGAACACAAAGCGTTTCGGCCGGAGGCGCAGAATGTCTCCGGCCGAAAAGCCGTGTGTGCGTTTGAGGCGCTTAGTCCTTCTTCAGACCCCAGAAGACGCTGATCGGAGCCTCAACCAGCCCGGAAATATTCTTTCTGAGCGCAATGATGGGCTTGGCTTCACCGAGCATGCCGTAGACGCCAGAATCCATGACGCGCAGCTGAATGCCTTCGGCAAGCTCTTTGCGTTTGGCGAGGTCCGAGGTCCCGACGAACTCATCCTTAAGCGCTTCAAGCTTCGGATCGTCCGTCCAGCCGAACCACCCTTTCAGACCGCTGCCGGTGAGCGGCGCAAAGAAGAGCGGGTTGAACGTATCGGCCTGATTCCAGAAGGTGATGAAGCCGTTCCAGCCGCCCTCAGATACGGGGGAGCTCTTCGTACGGCGCGTGACCAAAGTGGCCCAGTCCATCGACTGAAGATCGACCTTGAAGCCTGCGCGGCGCAGCAGTTCAGCCATCACCGGCGGATATTTATTCAAGCTCGGCATATCGGCCGGCAGCATCAGGACAACGGGCGTGCCGTCATAGCCGGCTTCCTTCAAAAGCTCCTGAGCACGCTTGAACTGAGGCTTGCCGGTGAAATAGTCGGTCTTGTCGGACGCATAAAGCGAGCCGCACGGGTAAATCGACGTGCAGGTGTTCCAGAGCTCCTTATGCACGATCTGTGCGCGCTGCAGCGCCGCCTGATTGATCGCCATGAGCGCGGCCTGCGCAATCTTCGGATTATTAAAGGGCGGAATGGCATGGTTCAGATGCAGCATCGCCGACTGCTTGCCCGTCTGGTTAAGGAGCTGAATATCGGGGTTCTTTTTGAGCACCGAATACTGTTCATTGGGCACCATTTCAACCACGTCGACTTCGCCTTTTTCAATGGCATTGGCGACCGTCTGCGCATCGCGCAGGATCACCCAGTCGAGCTCATCGACGTAGACGTGCTTGCCGCCGGCCGTGCCGTCAGCGGGCTCGTTGCGCGGCACATAGTACGGGTTCTTAAGGTAGACCACCTTTTCGCCCGGACGATAGCGGTCTGCCGCAAACATGTAGGGGCCTGAGCCCGTCATATCGGTAATCTGCTTGAAGGGGTCAGTCTGAGCGACCTTCTCGGGCATCACAAAAAGCGGAATGGACGACGGTTTGGAAAATGCATCGAGCACCATGCCGAAGGGCTTTTTAAAGTCGAGCGTAAAGGTGCGGTCGTCCTTGGCTTCGAGCTTCTCGGCAGCCGCAAGCAGCTTCGCACCGAGATTGTCACGCGCACCCCAGCGCTTAATGGATGCAATGACGTCTTTGGTCGTGAGCGGCGTGCCGTCAGAGAATTTCAGCCCTTCACGCAGCGTAAAGCTGTAATGCAGATTGTCGGGCGACGCCGTGTAGGTATCAACGAGCTGCGGTTTGATTTCGCCCTTTTTCGTGAGGCCAAAGAGCGTGTCGTAGATCATGTAGCCGTGGTGACGCGTTACGAACGCGGTCGTCCACACCGGATCCAGTACTTTCAGGTCGGCGTGCGGCACAACCTTCAAAACCGTTTCTGCCCAGGCCGGGGCAGCGAGCATCAGCGCGGCAGTGAGAGCCGCGAGCGTTTTCTTGCAGCAAAGCGCCATTTTTTTCTTCCTTCAGAAATCGAACGGTTCGAATGACGGCTCGCGCGCGCTCAATGCGGTATGCCGCGAAGATTTGAGCGCACCGAGTCATTCGTCCGTGCGGCGTGCGAGTGGATGTGTTTCTGCCGGATGCTTCCATCCGAGAAGACTGCTGCGATCCGTTTCCGAGGCGGACCCAGAATTTCTTCTTCCCATTTGTTGACCGTCTATACCGCGGCCTCGGTTTCACTCTACAGCGCTGATTTCGTCTTAACGGCTGCGTAAGCTTTTCGCCGCAGGAATTCTGCCGATTGATGAAAGCCGCCAAAGAGATACCGTCGAATGTCCTAAGCGGTATGTCGGATTACGGCACGCCGCATCCTCAAAATCCACCCGGTACTGCACCGTTTCTGTATGAAGGAAAATGGGATCGACCACCTTCAGAAACAAGTCGAACTTAAGCGAAAGTAAGAACGGCTGCATAGATAAGTGTCTAAGGGGCATCGCTAGCAGAAAACTGGTATGGCGACCTCCCTTGCTTTGCTCATCTGGCCATATACCTCCGTCTAATAATTGATTCCGGCTGCTGTTTTTTCTGTTAACTATGCCCTTGCAAGGATCGCCCATCACATCAATGCTGCTAAGGGAAAGCCGTTTCTGCCTCCCGTATGAATGAAGTTCACGCCGAGGCGCTGCGCCGTAAGTCCGTCCGTATCTGGGTTATCTCCAAGAAATACCACCTCACGACGATTTGCTCCCAACATCCGCAAAGCTTCTTCCGCCAGCAGTGTTTCTGGTTTCCCCACTAATACAGGCGAGCATGCCGTTTCCAATTGACAGCTCACCGCACTCCAAATAGCGCCTGTTTCCATCCGTACATTTTCACCCTCAGGATGCGTGAAGTCTGGATTTGCAAGAATGACTTCTGCGCCGCAGCGAACCGCATTTACGATTCGCTCGAGATGCTCCATCGTGAGTGTGCGGTCGCGGCAGATGAGAATGCCCGCGGTCTCACCCACAGACCTTGCCTCATTGAGCATCTTTTCGGCCAGTTCGCCTATTTCATCACTTGCAAGCCACAGCATGGGAGCGCTTCCGAAACGCTTGAGCGCAATGCCGACCGCATACTCTCCGGCAAGAAAAATACGCTCTTGCGAGATATAGGCTCCTCCATCGGCAAACCGCTTGGCAATCGTTTTGGCGGTCAGGGTTGAATTATTGGACACCAGTGCGCAGGGGCGGCTAGCGAAGAGCTTGGCAGCTCCCACAACCGGGCACCCCGTTGGGTCAAAGAGAACGCCGTCAATATCGCTGATGACAAATCTGGCTTGCGCAAGAACTGCCTTGGCTGATGTGAGCCCATGACTTTGATAAATGGCACTTCGCATGATCAGGCTTAGAAAAAAACGAAAAGCAGTCTGAAGATCCAGTGTTGTGAGATCTCCGGACCGCCTTTCAAGTTGTATGGTCAGCCCCCGAATAGGAACCAAATGCCTTTCGGGTGTTTATGGCCTGACTTACTTCACGAGTTTCGAAACTTCGTCAGCAGCAGCCTTGATGCCTTCGTCTGCCGTGACGCGTTTATTGACGATCGCCTGCAGATCGTCCTTGATGACGTCAATGATTTTGAGCGTATTCGTGCCTGGGAAGGAGTACCACCGCACGATAGTCGGGATTTGTGCCAGTGAGGTTTTGAAGTTCGGATTGGCGTTGTAGAAATCCTTGAGCGCTTCGGTTCCTTTTTCATGCATCGGCATGTAGCCGGACCCCTGAACTTGAATTGCCGTACCGACCGGACCTGCCGCAAACATAGCGTACTCATAAGCAGCACGGGCTTTTTTCGGATCCTTGGTGATAATCATGGCGCCGTTGCCGCCGTTGGGCAGAATGCGTTTGCCCGTCGTTCCAACTGGGAAGAGGCTCGTTTTCATTGCAAAGCCTGAGGTCTTATCCTGCACGCCTTTCAACCACGAAGTCGAAGCCGCATAAAAACCCACGCGGCCCGAAATAAAGGCCTGCTCGCCCTGCAGACGAGTCCAGTCCTTCATCACGCCTTGATCGACAAAGCTTCGCAAAATACGCGCTGCGCGCAAACCCGGTTCATCGGCAAAAGTGACCCGCGTTTCTTTTTCGTCCATCATCGTGCCGCCCTCGCAGAAAAGCAGGGCCTGCCACATCCAATTGCCTGTCGCTTGGTAATCGTAGAAAAGACCGGAATACTCCGGACCGAGCGCCTGAACTTTCTTCGCCGCTTCGATAAGAGCGGGCCAAGTTTCAAAACCCTTCGAGGTGTCGATGCCTGCTTTTTTAAGCAGCGTTTCGTTGAAGTAGACAATCGGCGTCGAGATAGCAAACGGCACCGCGTACTGCTTGCCGTTGAAATTGCCGAGTTTCATCATCGTGGGATAGTAGCCGCTGCCGTCCTTCCAGCGCGGATCGTTTTTGACGAACTCCGAAAGATCGTAGGCCGCACCCATTTCAATATATTGGCGAATCTGATTGATGCCCTGGAAGGAGAGCACCGGGGCATTGCCCTGAGCGATGCCGGCCAAAGTGCGCTGCGTGAGCTCTTCATAATCAGGGAACGGCGTCTCAAGCCGCACTTTAACGTTGGGATGAATCTTATTGAATTCCTTAATGATCTTCTGGTGAATTGGGCGGAAGATCTTGCCGTACGGATGGGCGACAGTGATTTCGACGACATCCTCCGCGGCAAAAACATTAGGAGCGGAACCGGCGGCCGCAACGGCGGCGACGGCTAGAGCGAGGCGAAGGAAATGCTTGCGGGAAAGCGAATTCATGGTACTTAATCCTTTCTGAGTGACATATGGTCGTTAGCAGGTGAAAGCACCTTCAGAGCTTGCTCTTCAACTCTGGCTCGAAGGGGAATAAAAGGAATGGGGAACACCGGCTGCGCCGAGATTTCGACAAACTCACAAACGAGCGAATCTTTGGTTAACGTGCCTCGCAGCCACCCTGGCGGGGTGGCTGCCGCACGGACTGCTCCGCTGCGTTCAAAAGCGGCGAGCGAATGAGCGACCGAAGGTACTGTCCAGCAAGGCAAGCCCTCAACGAGGGATGCCATCGGCCGATGGAGGTGTCCGCAAAAAATGCCTGCCGTCACTTCAGATCCCTTTTGTGACGGTGTTTTGCCCGTAGGGCTGACATTGCCGAATGCGGCGAGAAATTCTCTTCGGTTCTCTAGTGCGCAAGCATCCATGACGATATAGCCCGACCGAAAAGGCGGGTGATGCAGGAAAACCAGCAGCGCCCGCTGGGAGCAGATCGCCTTACGTCTCATATGCCGTATCTGCTGCAGAGCTTCTGGAGAAACTCTCCCGGCAGCTGTGTTTGGGATGGTTGTAGTGAGAAATAAGAGAATGGCTTCGTCGGTTTCCACGGCATCCGTGAAGTAAGCGCCCGGTGAAAAAACACTGACGGCTGGGGCTGCGGGGAAAATCTGTCGCATTTGTACGGGATCGTCATGATTGCCCGGAAGGACATATACAGGCCGCGAGAGTGATTCAAGCCGCTCCTTGATCAGCCGATAGGAGCCTAAATCCGCGCAGTCTGCGAGATCACCCGTAACCACCACTAAATCCGGAGCCTCGCGGTCTATATCCGACAAAACATCGTCGAGCCGTTTTTGTGTGTCCAGGCCATAGAGCAGCCCGTCGATGCGCACATGGAGATCGGAAATCACAGCAAATCGCATGACACCCGCCTATTTGAGTCCTGACATCGTTACGCCTTGAATGAACCAGCGGCGAGCAAAAAGGAATATCAAAAGGAGCGGCAGCACGATCATCGTTGCTGAGGCCATCATTGGTCCTACGTCGTTGCCGCCTTCGTCAGAAGCAAAAATGGAAACACCCAAAGGCGGCGTAGCCAGCGACATATCGTTCACCACGAGCAATGGCCAGAGGAAATCGTTCCAATGACTGACGATCGAGAAGACCGCAAAAGCAGCAATGGCGGGTTTGACCTGAGGAACGAGGATTGTCCAAAGTATCGTTGTTTCATTGGCACCGTCAACGCGGGCTGCATCGATCAAATCCTGCGGAACAGCCTTCAGAGACTGCCGGATGAGAAAGATCCCCAGAGCGCTCGTCATAAATGGAATGATGAGGGCGGTGTAGGTATTTAAAAGACCCAGCCTGCCGATCATCAGGACGAGCGGAATGACCACCACTTGAGGAGGCACAATGAGACCCGTCAAAACCATGCCAAAAGCCAGCCCCTCCAGCCGGAAGCGTTTTCGGGCCAGTACGTAGGCGCAAGGGATCACGGTGAGGAGCTGAATGCACAGAATGGCGCCTGTCACGATGATGCCGTTGCGGATGAAAGTTCCGACTTCGCCAAACTCGAACGCCTCCGCATAATTCGCCCAATCCCATGCATGCGGCAGAAAGTGAATGGTTGGGGTGTAAATCTCATTCTCAGGCTTCGCAGAAAGCGAGAGCATCCAAACAAAAGGCAGGAGCACGACGACTGCACCCAGTGCCAGCAGCACGTTAAGGGCGATTGACCTCCACAGCTTATTCGAAGCCATAGTGAACCCTCCGGCCGATCACGGCATTGTTGGCCCAAGTCAGCAGCAGCATGACAGCGAGATAAATAGCCGCGACTGCCGCAGCTGTTCCCATACGGAAGAACGAAAACCCTTCTTGATACATCGTGTACAAGAGAATTTCACTTGCCTTCTCGGGACCGCCGCGTGTGAGTACCTTGACAATGTCAAATACTTGGAACGTCTTGATAATCGTGAGAATGAGGACAAAAAATGACGTTGCACTGAGAAGCGGCCAAGTGATGTTGGCAAAGAGTGACCAAGTACTTTTTGCCCCGTCGACTCTCGCCGCTTCATAGAGATCCTGAGGAATCTGTACGAGTCCGGTCAGAAAGATCACCATGAAGTAGCCCGTCATTTGCCAAACGGTGATGAAGGACAGTGTCCAAAGCACAAAGCGGGCGTCATTTAAGAAATTCACCTTCTGCGTAATGCCGAAATAAGGTAGCACCGCAGCCACAATGCCCACTTCGGGATGCAGAATCCACTGCCAGACCACTGCCATGGCTACGAGCGAAGCGGTTACCGGCAGGAAATAGATGCTTTGCCAAAACTGCGCCAAACGGCCGCTTGCATGAACAGCAAGTGCGAGGAGAAGGGAAAGCACGAAAGAGGTCGGAACAACCAACATCGTCATGAAAAGCGTATTCCCCACGCTTTTTCGAAAGTCATCACTCTCCCAGAGACCGATATAGTTGTCCCAGCCAATGAAGTGAACCGAGTTCGTTCCGCCCAATTCCCAATCCGTAAAGCTCACCACGACGGTAGCGATCATCGGGAAAATGAAGAAAATCAGGAGGCATCCCATCGCCGGAGAGAGCATCAGCGGATTGGCGACCCACGCTTCGCCGGAAAAGAAACTAAGCCAAGCTTTCTTCATAAAGGAGCCTCTTGCAGCAGTGCCGAGAGTGATGACAGGCGAATCCGCCGGCCGTTTTCATCAAAAATAAAAGCCCGGCTCCAGTCTGGCCGCAATGCTTGAATGGCTGTGAAATCCCGTGCATGTTCGCGTGAGAGTCGAACGGCGATCTGTCGATGGGTCTCTCTTTCGCCCGCCCAGAACCACGCAATTGACTCTGCTCCCATTTCTTCGATGAAGTCGGGCTGAACGGGAATCGCCTCCGGATCTTCCGCTGCGGCGGGATGCAGCGCCTCGGGACGCAAGGCTGCCGTAAAATGTCCCGCCCCCAAAAGCGGCATTGCCTTCAGCAGCAAAGCCGATTGGCTTAGCTGGCCGAGGAGCCGAGCTTTTGAATCCGATACTTCCAAAGGAAGCTGATTAATGGTCGGGGTGCCGATGAAAGAAGCGGTGAAAAGATTATCCGGATCGTCATAAAGGGTGAGCGGAGCTCCGACCTGCTCCACCCTGCCCCCATTCAAGAGGACAATCCGACCCGCCATTGTCATCGCTTCAGTCTGATCATGCGTGACATAAATAAAGGTGCGCTTCGTGACCTTGTGGAGTTCCACAATTTCTCGCCGTGTATCCGTTCGGAGTTTTGCATCGAGATTTGAGAGCGGTTCGTCCATCAAAAATAACGACGGATCTCGTACGAGAGCGCGGGCAAGCGCAACACGCTGCTTTTGGCCGCCAGAGAGTTCCGAGGGGCGGCGTGCGAGGAGTTTTTGAAGTCCGACCATCGCAGCGGCTTGCGGCACTTGTCTGCTCAGTTCTGCGGTCAGTTTCTTGCCGGCTGGCAGAAAGCGACCGAGAAACGGAATTTTCGTCGAGGCGGGGGCCCGCATTCGCAAAGGAAAGGCGATGTTTTCCCAAACCGTCTTATGCGGATAGAGTGCGTACGACTGGAAAACCATCGCAATATTGCGCTCAGACGGGCTGAGCGCTGTCACCTTGCGTCCTCGGATCACGATGTCTCCGTCGGTAGGATCAAGAAGCCCTGCAATGATTCTGAGCAAAGTGGTTTTCCCGCAGCCAGAGGGGCCCAGCAGGCAGATGAACTCTCCTTCCTCCACGGTGAGATTGATTTTCTGAAGTACCTGCACCGTATCGTAGGATTTTGTTATGCCTTGGAGTTCAAGCGCTGCAGTCATGCCGCGACCTCCCGCAGTGAGCTGGCAAACCAGAGGGGACGGCGGCTTGTCGCAACAGCCTGAGCTCCGGCTTTAAGAACTTCGTGAATTTCAGCTTCGGTTTTAACCAGTCCGGCGCAAAGCACCGGCAAAGGCAGCTGACTGGAAACCTCCCGGATAATGTGCGGAATCGCGCCGGGCATGATCTCTACGGCGTCGCAGTCGAGCCTGCGGGCGGTCTGAATACCCGTCTCGAAGGCTTGGGTATCGATCATGAAGATTTGGAAAATGGTGATCAAACCGCAGGCGCGAGCCTTCTGCAAAATCTGCTTTTTCGTTGAAACAATCGCGGTGGGACGAGCGTATCCGCAGAGAAAATCAATCGCTGCAGGATCTCGGCCAAGGCCGGCAATAAGTTCAGGATATAGCAGCACGCTTTTGCGAGCGGCACGAACTCGGTCGATCAATGCCGGGAGCGAAGCAAGGTCGCCGGATCGTATTTCGATGGCAGACACTCGGCTCGTGAGCGCCTCAGCAAGCTCCTCCGCGCTGCGAACAACCGCTATTACGGGATTCGCAAGCACTTCCGCAAGCTCTTTGTGTACGACTGGGGGCTCTGTCGTACGCGGAGACAATGTTCCAGCTTGGGCACAATGAGTCATTTAAAAGTTCCTTTTGAGCTGATGGACTCGGACTCCGGAGAAAAGCGCTTCTTCGAGCGCTCCGCTCTTTATTTGTCCAGAACCCACGCTCGGAGCTCTCTCTATGACTCTCTTCCGGCGCGTTGATTGGTAGTGTAGGTTGGAAAGATTTCACGACAGCGATAATTTCATGACGTTCATATGACGTAATGGATGTGCTCGCTGCCGTTCAAAAGCCCTGCCTTCTTGTGGGCAGTGCGGTCCGCAGGCACGTTTCTTCCGGACAGCCCCAAAAAATCATGAAACCTTTTTATTGACCGCTCAAAAGAGATAAATCCAAAGAACCGCATGGTTTCAGCGGTTCCTTGGCTTAGCTGCAAGAAGCCTGACGGTTTAGCGCCAATTCTTCAAAATGTTGATGCCTTCTTCCAAATCACCCGAGAAGATGCGGTCTTTGTCAACAAACGGCGCCTGATGATGGTCTTTATTTAGACTGAAGCCTGCAGTAAGACCGTAAATTTCAACGCCTTGACGGGCAGCAAGGGTGCAGGAATCCGTGCCCTCAGGCGTGATGATGACCGCTTCGCCGTTAACGGCAGGATAGGCGGAAGCAAACATGACGGCAAAACCAGCGGTGATTGCAAGAGCATTAAGACGCATTTTGAGATTGCCCGATTGACCCTAACCGCTGCTCGAGGCGATCCAATCAGTCCGCAGGGTGAATCTGTCTCGATCGAGATGAAATTTAATTCTCAAAACCGACCAGACGGTTCTTTACCATCACTCTGCTGAGAGTGGTAATAACACTTATATTCTATTTATCTATATATTTTTATTGAATTTTAATTCGTATCGATCTTCATTCATTAGGGATACCTATAATGACTAAATCTTCAAAAAACAAACCATATGGTCTGTTTTGCATATAATGCCCCGCAGCTTATTCCCTCAATCCTACATAGCAGGTACAGGATCTATTTCATCATGCAGTTCCAAAAAAACTTGATCACGATTGCTGCCGCCCTTGCTTTTGGCGCCGCTTCGACTACTCTTTTCGCAGCCCCTATCACCACTGAAGGCGTCGGCGTGGGCAAACACGGCGACATCCGAGTTGCTGTGACTTTTGACAACGGCAAGATCCAGAAAATTGACATTCTGAAGAATGCCGAAAACCCTGTTCTCTCCAAAAAAGTTTTCACGGATTTAAAGGATCAGGTCGCTGCCGCCAGCTCCGTGCAGGTCGACATCGTCTCGGGCGCCACTTTCACGTCGAAAGGTATGCTCGACGCCATTGAAGATGCCGCCAAGAAGGCCGGTGTAACGCTCGGCAAGGCCGATAAAAATGCTTTAAACGTGATAGTCAAGGATCTGCCGAAGAATGCTTCCTATGACGTCGTAGTGATTGGTGCGGGCGGTGCAGGCTTCTCTGCTGCCATTGAAGCCAAGAACGCCGGCGCCACTGTAGTGCTCCTCGAAAAGATGCCGCAGGTGGGCGGCAACTCCCTCATTTCCGGCGCGGAAATGAATGTTGCCAGAAACTGGGTGCAGCCTAAGCTCGGCATTACAGACGACTCCCCCGAACTGCATGCCAAGGATACGTATCTGGGCGGCGATAAAAAGGGCGACATGAATGTTATCAATGTAATGACCCGCAACGCTTTGGCCGGCGCGGAATGGTGCCGCGACTATCTGGGCATTCGTTTTGAACCGGACAATCTCTTTTTCTTCGGCGGTCACAGCCGCAAGCGCGCCCTGATCCCGGTCGGCCACACCGGTACGGAATTCATCACGAAATTCCTGGCGAAGGCCGATGAGCTCGGGATTCCCGTCATCACCAACATGAAGGCTGAGGAACTCATCAAAGATAAGGCCGGCCGCGTTGTGGGCGTCAAGGCGACGATGAACGGCACCGAATACACGTTCAATGCCAAGGGCGGCGTGGTGCTGGCCACGGGCGGCTTTGGCGCGAACCCCGCGATGGTGAAAAAGTACAACCCGAAGATTGACGAACGCTTTAAGACCACAGACGCGCCGGGCACAACCGGTGAAGTGCTTTACATGGCTCAACGCGCGGGTGCTGAACTCGTCAACATGCAGTACATCCAGACCTACCCAATCTGTGACCCGATCTCTGGCGTGATTGAACTGATCGCGGACGCCCGCTTTGACGGCGCCATCATGCTTAACCAGGAAGGCAAGCGCTTCGTTGAAGAGCTCGGCCGCCGCGACGTGCTCTCCGAAGCCATTCTCGA
>NZ_QNRV01000015.1 GCF_003315195.1 Sutterella wadsworthensis
ATGGCCATTAAGGGAGCCCACGACCGTGAGCAAGGCAATCGCAAAATCCCCAATAACTCCATCGATTGTCTTTTCACGATCTTGAAGCAGATTCAGGCTGACAAGCGCCAAACGGCCAACGCATGGGTGACCCGCACCATTACGAAAAAGCAGCGCGATATGCTCGCGCTGCTTGGCTTAGAAAATCCGCCCCGGGTGCTGAAAAATTAGGGATCAGTTATCCGGGAGTTCCGGCTTTACGTCGCCCGCTCCCATCCTTCCGGTGAGATAAAGAAGAAATCCCGCAATAAGCACGCCTACAGCCCAAACTGAACCGCTTTGCAGAAGACCGAGCGCCGCAGTTCCATTTCCCGCGAGCGAAGCTGCCGCGAGCGCCGCTGCCTCGACAAGGACGATAGAGACGACTGCCGCATTCGGTATGCGTCGGAAAAGCAGATCCGACACAGCCGCCCAGAGAACCAACCCCAGAATGGCCATGCTGAAGAACTGCCCCCATACGCCCAGCGCGTTCATTTTGCAGTGCAGCCTGCCGCTTAGTTACTTAATGCTGACGTTCTTGCCGGCACCGGAGATATCGTCTGCAATCTGCTGGAACTTGTCGCGCAGCGCGGAGATGAATGCGCCGTCCGACGAGAAGATGTAGCCGACGGCCGCAGCCATCGCTGCAGCCAGAATGCCGTATTCGATAGCGGTAACGCCGCTTTCATCAGCGGCAAACTTGCGAAGGGACTGAGAGATTTTCATGGGATTCAATCGTTAGGCCCCCTCTCCCGAGTCACTATTGTTTATTTCATAAACAATTTCGAGGGAGGTTGCAGCTAAATAAATATACTTATGCGAATCATTCGCATTTGTGACGCGAATATTACAAGGGTAAATCCGAATTTTCAACTGCATACCCCCTTGGAAACGCCTGTCTAAGTATACGTTTGAGATATTGCCAAAAAATAGATACGTCCAGTCAGGACGCATATCGGATCAATAATGCTTGTATATAATTGAATTAGGTGTATGGGTTACCCTTACATATAATCCTTTACCTACCTCTGTCCCCCTCCCATTTGTTCTGCTGGCTTATGCCTAAAGTGATATGCACAGCCGTTGCCGGCAGCTGCCGCAGCCACCGCTTGATTCAGACGTCCAAACTGACAACCCGCCGTTTTGCGTGACGCCGATCGACGGCGGCTTCACTATTATTTGTATATTCGCCTGAGCGGCTCCCTCAAACAGCTGCCGCCCCGCGGGAAAGATTGCCCAACACTCAGAATCGATTCCATTGGAGGCCTTTCATATGAAGTTCACATTCCAGACGCCCACTCGTCTTATTTTCGGCTCCGGCCGGCTTGACGCCTTGGGTGACGAAAAGCTTCCCGGCAAGAAGGCGCTTCTGCTCACGTCTCGCGGGAAATCCGCTGAACGCACCGGTGCACTTGAGCGCACCATGAAAGCGCTTGAGCGCGCAGGCGCTCAATATGTGTACTGCCCGATGGTGGAGTCCAATCCCGTTGTTGACAACGTCATGAAAGCCGCGCTTGCCGCCCGTGAAGCCGAGTGCGACTTTGTCATTGCGTTGGGCGGCGGCTCCGTCATGGACTGCGGCAAAGCCGTGGCCATGATGGCGACCAACCCCGGCGACTTCTGGGACTATGTGCCTCAGGGGACCGGCGGGCGCAAGCGCATTGAAATTGCTCCGCTCCCCATCGTGGCCATTTCCACCACTGCAGGCACCGGCAGCGAAGTCGACGGCGGCGGCGTTATTTCCAACCCCGAAACCAAAGAAAAAATCGGTTTTGGCGGCCATCCCGGCCTTTACCCCGTACTCGCCGTGGTAGATCCCGAACTCACGCTCTCAGTGCCGCCCAAGCTCACGGCCTATCAGGGATTTGACGCGCTCTTTCATGCCGTTGAAGGCTACCTCACGAAGCGTCCCAACTACATGTCCGATATGTTTGCGCTTGAGGCCGTGCGCCACATCGCATCGGGTCTTGCCCGTGCGGTGAAGGACGGCCATGACCTCGAAGCCCGCGAGCATGTTTCCATCGCCAATACCCTCGGCGGCTATGTCATGGCCTGCTGCCGGCTGACAAGCCAGCACGCTCTCGAGCATGCCCTCTCAGGCGAATGCCCCGAAATGCAGCACGGCGCCGGCCTCATTATGCTGTCGATCGCCTATTTCAGTCACATGATCAAGACCGGAGCCAACTCGATGCGCTTTATCGAGCTCGCTCATGCACTCGGCGTCAAGGATGCCGTTCATCCGGATGACTTCCTGCGCGCCCTCCATGACCTTCAGATCGCCTGCGGCGTAGCCGACCTGAAGATGAGCGACTACGGCATTACGCGCGACGACATCCCGAAGCTTGCCGCCAAAGCGCGAAGCGTCGGAGCCGCGCTCTTTGAGCAGGATGCCGTTGCACTCACTTTTGAAGACACCGTATCGATTTTGGATTCTGCCTGGCGTTGATTCCGCAGCGCCTCTGCCGGCGGCAGCCTCGAAGCCTGCCGCCCAGCCCAAACCCGCCTCTCGAAATGGGATGCGGGTTTCTTTATGTCGGAGGCTTGCTGCATGGCGAGTCATGCTGATTTTTCAAATGCCGACGCGAAGCACTCTTTTGACCCTGCTAGGTCATCCGAACTAACACGGTCTAAGGTCTCTCCTTTCGGCAAAAGGAGAGCACTCCTTTGCACCTCCCGCACTCCGGACTACGCCGCATTGTTGAACTATTCTGCAGCATACCCCCTTTCACTTTTGAGATTACCTCCCGCCGGAGGGCAAACACGATCCTTTCAGCCCTATTTGTATACTTACCTATTTTTCAATAAAATGCGCAGTCTCGTCGTGATTTAATCGCCGTCGAGCATCCGTTCCCCTCGTTATGCATCGTGCAGTTTTGTTGTGCCGGCATGCACAGCTCGAGGTAGAGGCACACCTGCTCTGCAGTCGACAATTTCCTCCGGCTTACGAACGACATACCGGATCAACTTTGGATAGAGACAAAGCGCAGGAACACAGCTCAAGGCGGTGTTTCCGGCCTTTGCTCAAACCAAACTATTCAGACCGTACCTCCCCCTCGGGCGGGAAGCGAAAACGGCACCCAAGCCGGCAGCATTCGCAGGCCCAGAGAGGAGATCGTCTTAATGTCTGCGAAAAAATACTTCGGCGCTTTCTGTCTGTACCTCAACTACTTGGTACACGGCATCGGCGTTCTCGTGATGAGCCTCAACGTTCACGAATTCGAAGTGCAGTGGCAGACCGATGCTGCAGGCGTATCTGTCGTGATTTCCTCGCTGGGTCTGGGCCGTCTTGCGCTCCTGGTTTTGGCGGGTTCGCTTTCAGACAAATACGGCCGGCGTCCCTTCGTGCTGCTCGGCACTGTCACTTATCTCGCTTTCTTCATCGGCCTGCTTTTTACGCATGATGTCGGAACGGCTTATTTCTTCGGACTCTTGGCCGGCGCAGCCAACAGTCTGCTCGATGCCGGCACCTATCCTCGTCTGATGGAACTCTTCCCGAAGGCACCGGGACCGGCAGTCATTCTGGTCAAAGCGTTTGTCGCAGCGGGGCAGTTTTCGCTCCCGCTCATTCTGAGTTTTTTGGTCGCTCATGAATTGTGGTTTGGCTGGAGTCTTCTCATTGCAGCCGCCATCCTTGCACTCAACTTCTGCGTGCTCTTCTGGATGCCCATTAAGGTTCCCGATCAGCCCACACGCCTCGGCGAGCCTCTTGCCGCTGAGCTCGCGCAGCTCAATGACCCCGAAACGAAGCTCAAATTGAAGCGCAGCAGCCGCATCGCGATGCCCGAACTCATCAGCTACACCCTCTTTGGGTACACCGCGATGGCCACTTTTTACATTGTGAGTCAGTGGCTCGCGCAGTACGGGGAATCCGTTGCCGGAATGCCTTATTCTGAGGCGCTCAAACTGCTCTCGATATACACCACCGGATCACTTGCCGGGGTGTTCTGCTCATCGCTCGCACTGCGGACATTTTTGTCTCCGCAGATGATGCTGCTCGGCTGCACCACTGTCTCAACGCTCGCGCTCGCCGTCGCCTGCTTTTTCCCGTCGCCGACCGTGATGTTCGGCTTCTCATTTATTTTCGGCTTTGCTGCCGCCGGCGGCGTTGTTCAGCTTGGCCTCGCCATGATGGCAGCTCAGTTTCCTCGGGCCAGAGGCCGGGCCACAGGCATCTATTACAGTGCGGGGAGCATCTCCAATTTCACCATGCCGCTCATCACGGCCTGGATCGTCCGCGAATGGTCTATCCATGAGATCTTCAAATTTGACGTCATCATCTCCGGATGCGGCATCTTGCTCGCCGTCTTTATTGCCTGGAGAAGTCGTCATGCGCAGGCTATTGATTTGAATTAAGTGCAGAGCAACGGTATACACGGTTTACCGTTCTCTTCCCTGTAGGCTAAACACATCTCAATTTCATCGGCCATCAGAACCATGTATCAACATGTCTTCCAGACTCAAGGCGTCATGCATTTTGAAAGCGGCAAAACGCCCCGCGTTATGCGCTATGTTGTCAGTGACGATCCGCATTGGGCTTCGGGCTACCACATGCATGAAAACGAAACAGAGCTTATCTGGGTCGAACGAGGCACGGTAGAGGTGATGGTCAATGCCAACAAATACGTGGCTCATGCCGGCGACATCATCGCCTTGGAGCACGGCAAGTTCCATATGCTTGCCTCAAGTGACGCTGATCCGGCAAAAACATTCACCTGCGCCGTCTACGGCTTCAAATTTCACGACGTTCGAGGAGAGTCCCTCATTCTTGAACCGGACTCTGTTCCGGTCGTTCACGCAGCACTCGGCGTAGATACCATCCGCACGCTCTTTCGCGAATTTGACACGCTTGTAACCCAGGCCAATCCTCTCGTTGACATTCTCGGCAATCTGATTGCCACGCTGCTAACCGTTCTTTTCCGCGAAAACTTCAAACTTGCAGCTCGTCCCGGGAAAGACAAGCAGCTCAAGAACGCCTTGATCCGAGAGGTGCTTGTTTACCTCAACGAAAACTATCGAGAAAAGATCACCCTTGAGGCGCTCTCCAAACGCTTTCGCGCGTCAGTGAGCTATATCGCTCATGAATTTGCACGCGAATACGGGGTTTCGCCGATCAACTACGTTATTGAACGGCGCATTACCGAAGCAAAATTTGCGCTCACTACAACTACGCAGAGTCTCAACCAAATCGCCTGGCATATCGGCTACGAAAATACTTATCACTTCTCCAAACTCTTCCAGCGCCACGTCGGCTGCTCGCCTTCGGAGTACCGTCGGCGCTTTGGCAAGAGTTCGGGAGAGCATCCCGACGAAGCGTCCGAAGACTGATCGTTTGGAAAGCAATAGGCTTTGCGCCCCTATCTGACGCATTATTTTCACCCTGCAAATGGGAGACAGCGCTGACTGACAAAACGCTGCCTCCCATTCTTTTATGCGCCTCCTATGGAGCCGACCGTTGGCGGTCCGGATGCATCCATCCTTTAGGTTAAAGTTTCGGCCTCCGCTGAGCGGCCATTTAAATGTTTTCGCCCGCCACCATGCCGAATGTCAGAGCATCGATGATGCCGACGGTACCGAGACGGCTCGCTCCATGAACCCCGCCCGTGACTTCGCCGCCGGCATAAAGACCGGGGATGGGTTTATGCGTGCGCATGTGGATGACTTCGCCTTTGGGCGAAATCAGAACGCCGCCCATCGTGTGATGGATCTTCGGACAAACGCGGCCGGCATAGAAAGGCGGTTTGGATACATCAATTCCATTCGTCACATTCATCGGTTTGCCGAAGGCTTCATCCTTCCCGCTCTTAACGGCAGCGTTGTACTGCTCAATCGTGTCACGCAGCGCTTTGCGGTCAATCTTATAAAAATCAGCGAGTTCATCAATAGAGTTAAATACCTTTACGGTCTTCTTTTCGAGCGGAGCCATGAGGAAGGCAGGATTCACGGCCTTAGCCGCCGCAGAGTCACCGATCGCCACCGGATAGTTTTCATCGTTGCCGATGACGGCGAACATGGCTTCCGTTTTAGGCTGGCGGCCCGCGAGCTCGTTAACGAAACGCTTGCCCGTCTTGGGATTCACGATGATGCCGTAGCGGTAGCAGGCGTGTTCGATGAAGTTTGCCGAAATGCCGTACCCGGGCTCATCAGGATTGCATGACGGGAGGAACTGCAGCCAAGAAATCTGAATCGGGGCGGCACCAATGTCCAAAGCGGCAGTGAGCGCCCCTGCAGTTGCGCCGGGCTGATTGGTTGAATCCATGGTCGGCTGCACGCGCGGATCCTGCATCTGACGGAACCACGTATCGCGGGAGAAACCGCCTGCGGCAAGCATCACGCCGCGCTTGGCACCGTAGAACTTTTGCTCACCGGACGTATTGTCTGCATCGTCGCTCGCAAGTTTGGAGTTGAAGCTGTATTTGGTGCGCGCAGCGATGCCCGCCACTCGGCCGGCATCATCGATCACAAAGGAATCCATTTTCGTGCGGTTCATGATCGTGACATTCTTCATGCCTTTGAGCGCTTTGAGCATCGGCAGGACATAGCAGGAACCGTCGCTTGTCGTTGACTCAATGATTCGGGCCGCAGTATGACCGCTGCTGATGCCAAGATGGGAATCATCTACCGTGCAGCCGTATTTGCGCAGGAGCGCCACGACATCGTTGCAGCGGTCATAGATGACATCGAGCAGTTCGACATGGTTGATTCCAAGGCCGTCTCTGGTGCAGTCGCCGATAAAGATTTCACGGGAATCCTTGATCCCGAGCTTCTTTTGATTGGGGTTGCCCGGACAGGCAAAGTTGCCGCCGCAGATGAGCGAATTGCCGCCGAGGATCGTCATTTTCTCAATCAGCAGCACCGAGTAATTCTTCTCGGCGCACCGAAGCGCACAGGTGAGTCCCGCAAAGCCCGAGCCAACGATAACGACATCGTATTGCTCATCGAATTTTTCAATGCTGCTGCGGGGAACCGCGGCCTGCACAGCAGAAAGACCGGACAGAAGCGCCGCACCGCCGGCGAGTTTGAAGAGATGGCGTCGAGTTGATTGCATGGTGTTTCTCCTTTCTCCATACTGCTGAGCGTTTTTTTGCTTCATCCTGACGGAAGCGCTTCGCTCTGCATTTGCCAAGCAGTCTATGGAGAGCCCTGAACGAGAGGCATCTCCCGCGTGAGGTGAGGTTTTCCTCACGTACCGGCGGAGGTGAGGAAACCTGCATGAGTCCACTATCATTGCCTGATGCTCAGTCGCTTCCTTACCGTTTCCGTTTTCACGGCAGCCTTCTTTTTGGCCAATCTTCCTCGTCCCGGATATGCCGAGGCTGAAGAGAAGACCATCGTCATTGCCATGGCTGAAACGCTCGAGCCCGGGCTGCGCGATCACCTTTTTGTTGCGACAGGAGCCGTTATCCGCCAAGCGCTCCCCGGACGGAACATTGCCTTTGAGACCATCTCCGCCATCAACGCTGCACGCGACGTTAAACGCCTGCATCCAGACTTCCTGATCCTTCCGAGCGGGCTCTACCTTACGCTTGCCCAAACGAATGACCTGAGGCTCCTCGCCACGCGCAAGCGCTCGGAAGCTGCAGACCCGTCTCGAGGCGTGGCAGCCGCGTTCGTCGTTCGTGAAGACCGCACAGATCTTCAGTCCCTTGCGGATCTCGAAGGTGTCCGCATTGCAGCCGGAACACCCTACTCAGTGGACGGGTGGCTTGCCGCACTTGGCGAGATTCAGGCCCGAGGATACGACCCGGAGCATTTCTTCAGCGAGACGATCTTTCTTCAGTTTCCTTTTCCTGACATCGTCCGCAGTCTCATGAAGGGCAGCGCTGATGTCGGCGTTATTCCTGCGTGCATGCTCGAGCGGCTTGAATCAGTCGGCGCACTGGAGAAGGGGCTCCTGCGGGTAGTTCATGAGCAGACTTCGCCCGAACTTGCCTGCCGGCGCTCAAGCGCACTCTATCCGGATTGGGTTGTGGCATCCATGGGAACCGCTTCGCCCGAAGACGTCCGTCAGGTATCCATCGGTCTGCTCACCATGCCGAACACAAATGACTTCGAATGGTGGGCGGCCGGAGATTTTCGCGCGCTTAATGAGCTCTACCGTACGCTGCGGCTCGGCCCCTACGCTTTTCTTCGGGATTTTTCAGTTCACGCAGTGATTGAGCGGTACAAAGGGCCGCTTCTCTTCGCTGCTGCGCTGATGGTGCTCTTCCTCCTCAATGAACTGCGTGTGCATGTGCTCGTCAGAAGGCGAACAAAGGAGCTTTCGGACGCGCTTATGGAGCGTGACGCCAACGCGCAGTCCATCCGCGAACTGCAAAAACAATTGGGCGAGGTCGAGCGTGTCGGGGCGGTTTCTCAGCTTTCGAGCATGATTGCCCATGAACTGAAGCAGCCCGTTGCCTCCATCATCAACTTCTCGGCGGCGCTTTCCGTCCGTTTGGGCGGCCTGCTTAAAGCGCACCCGGAATGCGCAGCCGGACTTTGCACCATTCGAGCGGAATCCGAACGCATCTCAGAGATCATCTCCCGCGTGCGGCAATATGCTAAGCATCGACCGGTGTCTGCCGCGCCGTGTTCCTTGTCGGCAGCTGTCCGCAAAGCAGTGCTTGTTTATCGAAACGGCGAAGGCGGGCGTATTCCGGTGGAGGTGACCGAAACGGAAAATGTCTGGGTGGTGGCCGATGAACTTGAACTCGAACTCCTCGTGCTCAACCTCATCCGGAACGCGGCGCAGGCACAGACGCGCGTAGAGACGCCCTACATCCGCATCCGCATTGAACGCTCAGCATCTGAAGTTCAGCTCACGGTGGAAGACAACGGTCCTGCGCTGAGCGATGCTCAATTTCTCAAACTCTCACATGCACAAACGAGCATGAAACCGGACGGTCTGGGTCTGGGCCTTGAAATAACCCGTTCCATCGCCGCACGATCCGATGCCATGCTCGTCTTTGAGCGCAAGCCTGACCGCGGCCTGCTCGCCATCGTGCGCTTTCCGCTGAAGCTCTCTCTCAGCGGCACTGCATTCGAGGAGCGCGAATCATGATGCAAACCGCTGAAATTGAAACGACCCGTCCAGTCATTCGAATCGTTGATGACGATGAAGTTTTTCTGGCTTCACAGAAATTTTTCTTCGAAACATTTTTCCCTGAAGTCCGCGTATGGCCGTGCGCAAAGCGTTATCTCGATGAAGAGGATCTAAGCGCTCCGGGATGCCTTATTCTGGACTACCGCATGCCGGACCGATCAGGCCTGGAAGTTCAGCGCGCACTGCTTCTGAGACGCAAACCAATGCTGCCGATCATTTTTTTGAGCGCCCATGGCGACATCGGCACCGCCGTACATGCCATGAGGAACGGCGCGGTCGACTTTCTGGAAAAACCCGTTGAACCTGAAGCGCTGCTCGCCAAAGTTCGTACTGCCGTCGCATGGTCTCTTGATGCCTTTAAGCGTGAGCATGACCGCCGCCGTATGGAACGCCAGGTGCTGTCACTCACCGGAAGAGAACGTGAAGTCATTGATCTTGCGGTCAAAGGAATGCAAAACAAAGAAATTGCGGATCTTCTCGGCATCTCCGTGACGACCGTGAAGATGTACCGCGCCAATGCTTTTCAAAAACTTGGCGTCAATACGATTTTGACTGCGTCGCAGTTTCTTGCGCGTGCGGAAAACTCCTTGGAGCAGTGAGCATGATCACCAGACGTCAGCTCTTTGCCGGCATTTTGGGATTAACAGCCGGCCCCTCCTGGTGCGGGCCTCAGGAAATCCTCGCCGCAGCCGATGTAATTGTCGTCGGGGCGGGATTAGCAGGCTTGAGCGCAGCGGTTTCTGCGCGTGAAGCCGGCGCCCGACGGGTGCTAATTCTCGAAAAAGATGTGATGATCGGCGGACATTCAATCATGTCAAGCGGCTACTTCAATGCCGTCGATCCCAAGCGGCAGAAACCGCTTGGCATCATTGATTCGCCGGCGCTGATGGAGAAGCAGTCGCTGCAGGTAGGAGGAGACACCGCCTCCCCCATTCTGATGCGGCGGCTTGCCGAATCCTCTTCAGAGGTGCTTCAGTGGCTCGAAGCGCACGGCGTGCATTGGAGCGACCAAGTCTTCGAATCCTATTCATCCTTTCAGCGCAGGGGTCACATTTCAAGCCCTGTGCGGGCCGGATATGACTATGTGATGGCGCTCCTCGAGTGTGCGCACCGGCTGGATGTGAAGATTCTGCTTGGGCATCGTGCCGAACGCCTCATCACTGAAAACGGCCATATTGTCGGTGCTGCGGGAGTTTGCCGGGGCCGTCAGGCTTTCGAAGCCAGAGCGCATGCCGTGATTCTGGCTACGGGCGGCTTTGCCGCCAATACAGCCCTGCTTGAAAATGCGCTTGGCCCTTATGCGGCAACGCTGCGCAGTTCGGCCAATACGCGCGGCATTCTGACCGACGGTGCGGCCGGCGACGGCATTCTCATGGCACGCGCCGTCGGAGCAAAGATCGTCAATATGGACTCCGTTCTGCTCGTTCCCTATAACGGCGGCCGAGTGACGGGTTATGTCGGCGGCGACATCTATCTCACCAAAGAAGGCAGACGCTTCATCGATGAAGGAGCGTCCTGGCTCGCGCTGCGCCAAGCCCTGCAAAACCTCCCCGACGGAAAGATGTGGGTGCTCACGGACTCCGGAACAGTGAAAAACAACGACTTTTCGCTCAAACTGATGACCGGCGCGGTGCGCGAAGCCGCGACGCTCGATGAGGCTGCCAAAGGCATTGGCTGCAATCCTGCGGTATTGGAAGAGACCGTCAGGCAATACAACCATTCGGTTCACATTGGACGCGATGAGGCCTTTGGCAAAACGACGATGCTTAAAGCGCTTGATGAACCGCCCTTTTATTACGGCGAAGAACGGCTCAACATCCATTCAACCGAGGGCGGCGTTGCCATTGACACGCAGGCCCGCGTTCTGGATCAATCCGAGGAGCCCCTCTTGGGTCTTTTTGCGGCCGGCGAGACCGTCGGGAATCTTCACGGCAAAAGCCGTCCCGGCGGGAACGGCGTTTTGGCCTGCGTCGTCTTCGGGAGAATCGCAGGCCAAGAAGCGGCTCAACTTAGCCTCTCAAGTCATTGAGAGGCTCCAAGTCTTTTGCTCACAAAGGCGGAATGGGTTTGCCTTCGTTATGCCTCACTTTCATCATCAGGGCGGTGACAGTGCGGCCGACTAATCCGAGGGCTGACCGGCTGCCACACGCTCACGAACCATTCGAGCCAGGGCAAATTTCTGTAGCTTACCCGAAGACGTCCGGGGCAGCGCATCGAGCACCACGAGATATTCCGGGAACTTATATTTGGCCACCCGCCGGCCGTCAAAGAAAGCGACGAGGTCCGTCAGATGCATGGCGGGGGCGCCGGGCCGCATGCTCACGCACGCACAGCTGCGCTCGCCCAGACGTTCGTCGGGCATAGCCACTACGGCGGCCTCCCGCACGCCGGGATATTCGAGCACAATGTCTTCGACTTCGCGGCTCGAAATATTCTCGCCGCCGCGCACAATAATGTCCTTCTTGCGGCCGGTGATGCGGATGTAGCGGCCCTCTGAATCCGTGCGGCAATAGTCGCCGGAATAGTACCAGCCGTCCGCGTCAAGCGCCCGTGCGGTCATCTCAGGCTCTCCCCAATACCCCACAAAGACCTGCGGACCGCGGGACGCCTCTTCGCCCTCTTGGCCGTGCGGCACTTCATGCCGGTTGTCGTCCACAACGCGGATCTCCACGCCGTCGACTGCGCACCCGTCCGTTTCTTCCGTATGCTCGCGCGTGTCGTTGAGCCGCACCAGCGAATGCGGCGAAGACTCGGTCGAGCCGTAAATGGATAAGAGCCGAATGCCGAAAGGCCGGCAGTCCTCAAAGAGCTTTGGCGGAATGGTGGTGCCGCCGCAGAGGAAAAAGCGCAGCGAGGACAAATCCCGCGGATGCTGCCGGAGCTCTTCGAGGATATCGAAGACAAATGGCGTCGCCCCCAAGACGCAGGTCGCTTTCTCGGCCTCAAAGAGATTCATGCAGTCATCTGCGCGGAAAATATCGAGAAGCAGACTCTTGCCGCCCAGAATGAAGGGCAGCGTCACCCCGTGGAGAAACCCGGTCGCATGCCCGAGCGGAGCGGGCATCAGAAAAGCATCCCGCCACGTGAGATTGAGGCGGTCGGCATAGGCGCGTTCGCTCGCGAGAATGTTGTTGTGCGTGAGCATCACCCCCTTGGGGCGTCCTTCCGTGCCTGAAGTGAAGAGCACTGCTGCGACTTCATCGGCATCAGCGGGAATCGGCGTGAGGAGCGGTTCCGCGCCGGCAATGACATCCTCGAACGCGTAAACACCCTCCTGCGAACGCAGCGATGGGGCAAGCGGGGCCATTTTTTCCACGGCCACAACAGCAGAAAGCCTCGGCAGGTGCTGCGCGAGTTTGGCAAGCATTTCAATCGGGCGGCTTTTGCGGAAAGCCGTAGCGGTAAAGACCACCTTGGCTTCACACCAATCGAGCGCCCAGGAGAGTTCCGCCTCGCGCCATGCGGGCAGAAGCGGCATCGCGATGGCACCGAGCTTTAAGGCCGCAACATAAGCGATGGTGAATTCCGCCCAGCCCGGCAGATTAAGCGCCACCACGTCGCCGCGGCCGACGCCGATCGTGCGCATCCAGCCGGCCAGACGCTGCGCCTTCTTGTCGAGTTGAGCGTAGGTGTATCGGCCGCCCTGGCTGTCAACAACACAGGTACGGTCGGGCACAGCACGCACGGACTGATGCCAATAATCAGCGAGCGTGGCGTCGCCCCAAAAGCCCTGACGGCGATAGAGCGCCCGGCGTTCGGGATTAATCGTGTATTCAGGACGCATGACTTGAGCGGTATGCAAATGGAAGGCTTGGAGAAGAAACCGGCCCGGCCTGCGCCGAGGAATCCGCAGGCCGGGCGGCTAGGAGAATCGAGGCTCAGCCCCGGAGACGCCGGCTTAGCCGAAGCGGAATTCGACGCCGAAGGTTCCCTGCGGGAATTCCCATTTCTTGAGGATCGTGTCGCCGCAGAGGACGCGGCAGGTGCCGCATTCAAGGCAGCCGGCGCAGTCAAAGCTGATCGTGCCGTCGTCGGCCTCTTTATAGAGATTGGCCGGGCAAGCCTTCACGAGCTTGCGGAATTCTTTGCGGTCGGGCTCATCGCAGAGCACGATGTGCGCATTTTCCTCATCCACAAAGAACTTGTCTTTGCCGAGCTTTTCGTCCACGTTGACGAACTTAATTTCCTTCGTGCTCACAGTGCTTTCCCCCAACCGTAGCCGTCTTTAAGGAGATTCATAACGCCGGCAGCCTTAACGCGCTGCCAGAGGCTCTTGCGAACCGGCGGGACCGGCGAACCGTCGTAGCGGAAAAGGTCGCGCATGATGCCCGCGGTCATCTTCGGGTAGTCCGAGAAAAGACGCGGATTCTCCATCAGGTGCGGCACATTGCGGTACTGCTTCATATCGCGAAGCACAAAGCTCTCTTCGAGACGACGCCGGTAGCCGGCCAGTCCGGCAGCAGAAAAATCTCCCGCCTTCTTGGCGTCGATCACGGCCCGAGCCGCGCATTCGCCAGAGGCGACGGCCAAATCCATGCCGCGCACAATGAAGCCCAGATTGATGCACAAGGCCGCAGCATCGCCCGTAATCAGCACGCCGTCTGCGGCGAGCTTTTCAGGCACCATGTCGTAGCCGCCTTCGGGGACGAGATGACCGGAATATTCGAGCAGTTCGCCGCCCTCAATCAAGGGCTTAACCGACGGATGATTCTTCAGATCCTCGAGCATCTGCGGCACGGTCTTGGGCGACTTTTCAATATCGCCCAGTCCGCAGACCACACCGAGTGAAATGGAGTCTTCATTGGTATAGAGGAAGCCGCCGCCCATCAGACCGGCCGAAGCAGAGCCCGCAAAGAGCCAGGCAGCGCCTTCACCGTCGCTCAGACCAAAGCGGTCATTGATGACCTGCTTAGAGAGGCCAATGACTTCTTTAGCGCCGACGGCGTACTGGTGAGCGTGATATTTCGGCAGCAGACCGATCGACTGGGCCAGAAGAGAATTAACGCCGTCGGCAAGAATCACGCATTCGGCGAGGAGCTCGTCCTCGCCCGCCTGAACGCCGGTCACGCGGCCGGTTTCATCCTGAAGCAGCCGATCGACGCGAATACCCGGAATGAACTGGGCGCCCTCGGACTCGGCCTTTTCCTGAAGCCACTGGTCAAATTTGCCGCGCAGCACGGTGTAGGATGCCGCCTCCGCGGAGAACGCTTCGCCCGTGTGATAGTCAAGCGTCACCGAGTCATCGTCGGTAATAAAGGAGATCTTCTCACGGGTCACAAGGCGCTCAACGGGCGCTTCCTCAGCGAAGCCCGGCATGACGCGCTCGAGGCTGTGGGCGTAGAGACGGCCGCCCGTCATGTTTTTGCTGCCGGCATAATTGCCGCGCTCAATCACGAGAACGTCAAGCCCTTCCTTGGCAAGAACGTAGGCGGCCACGCAGCCGGCTACGCCGGCGCCGACTACGATGGCGTCGAATTTTTCTTCGGACATGGTTGATACAGCGCGGACGGATGCTGTTGGGCAGCAGCTCAGGCAGTGCTGAGCACTTGAGAGCTGCCGGCATCGAGTGCAGACGCCCGGCGCCTTAAATTAGGGGTTGCAGGTGGGGTCGCGGGCACCCCGCGGCGGGGTGCCCTTTGCGGTGAACTCAGCGCCGCTTAGGAAAGCGCGCGGGTGAGTTCCGGAACGATCTTGTAGAGGTCGCCCACGATGCCGGCATCGGCATCCTTGAAAATCGGCGCGTTCTTATCCTTGTTGACCGCGAGGATCACGCCGCAGTCGGCGGCGCCGACCATATGCTGAATCTGGCCGGAAATGCCGAGCGCAATGTAGATGTCAGCTTTGAGCTGCGTGCCGGAAACACCGATATAGCGTTCGCGTTCCATCCAGTGCTCGCCTTCGGCGATCGGACGGGAGCAGCCGATTTCGGCGCCGATAGCCTTGGCAAAGGCTTCGATCATCGCAATGTCTTCCTGCTTGGCAATGCCGCGGCCGATGCCGATGACGCGCTTGGCCTTCGTGAGGTCAACGCTCGCGGCAGCCTTCGCACGGCGTTCCTTGACGACGATCGCGGCCGCCGGAGCGACCTTCTCGACCGCAATGACAGGGATGTCGGCCGACGCATCTGCCGGTTCGGGTTCAAAGACGCCCGCGCCGACCGTTACCACGGCGTCAGCGGAAACGATACGGACAGCCGCGGCAGCGAGACCGCCGTAGGTGCGGAAGGTGGCCTTCACAGCGTCACCGGCTTCGAGGCTCAGCGCATCGTTGACGAGACCGGCGCCGCGCTTAGCAGCTACGCCGGCAGCAAGCGCCTTGCTGCGGCGAGTGGCATCAAAAAGGAACAGATTGCCTTCGCCCTGCGCGAGCGAAGCGATCGTTTCCGCGTAGTTCTCAATGGCTTCGCCTTCGGCAAGGCCAAGGTTATAGACGGCCGCCGGACCGCAGGCACGAAGTTCAGCAGCGCAGCTTTCGCACGGCACAACAGCATTCACCACGGCGCCGAAGCGGCGCGCGCCGGCGATCAGATCCGCATAACGTTCAGCAGCATCCGCGTAGACCCAGACAGTTTGAATTTTGCTCATGACTCTTATCTCCGTGATGACTTATTACTTGAGGGCGGACTTGATGCGGGCAGCGAAATCGGCCACAGCGGAATCGCCTTCGAGGACCTCGTGAGCACGTTCTTTGCGCGGAGGCACTTCAATAGCATCGAGCTCAACGGTCTTCGCCGGAGCGCTCCAGCCGATGTCAGCCGTCGAAAGGGTCTTGGCGGGCTTCTTGCCGGCGCCGAGAATGGCCTTCATCGTGGGGATGCGGGGAACATTGATGTCGCTCGTGACGCAGACGGCGGCCGGAAGCGGGAGTTCAATGACTTCGACTTCATTTTCAAGCGAGCGCTCTACGCGGATGCCTGCATCGGTCTTTTCAATGCTGCTCACGGCATTCACACAGGGCACGCCGAGGATACGGGCGGCCAGAAGACCGGTCTGCTGAGCGTAGAGGTCTCCGGACCCTTCACCGAACACCAGCAGATCAAAACCGGTCGTGCGGGCGGCGGCGGCAATCGCCGAGGCGGTCGTTTCAGCAAGCGCGCCTTCAAACGCAGCGTCATCCTTGACCAGACACAGTTCGGAAGGACCGCGCGAAAGCACGTCCTTTTTAAGCTTGGAGTTTTCGAGGATCTTGCCGCCGACGGAGAGCGCCGTCACCACGTCGCCTTCACCGGCAAGCTGTACAGCAGCTTCAATGCCGTTCAGATCGAACTGGCTGATTTTGAAATCCGCACGATCAAAACTGAGTTTTTGATCGGGCGTCACAACAATGTCCTGCTCTTCGGGAACGACCTTGAAGCACGAGACGATATGCATAATGACTCCTTGGGGTTCAGAAATTACGCAGCTTTACCCCAGAGCATCATGGTGAGATCTGAAGCTTTTGCCGCCGCTAAATAAACTAGATCATTTAAGGATTGAGCAGTTTTTGCTCGCACCGCATTTCGATCGATGCAAATAGTGCTCTTCAAAAACAATCTTGACGAGAGCCATATTTGTTTTTCGTTTAAATTATCTTGCACGCGATGGCATGCTTCATCCCCGCTGACATTCGGTGAAATGAGAGTATTCCTTTGTTTTACCTAGGTTTTCGCCAGACGAAACCTTTATTCAGGGAGCAAAATACGTCAGCTCGCCTCCGATCTCCCTCACCGGTTAGGGATCCATGCGGTTCAAGCCGCCGACCACTGCCAAGCACGTTCCAGTTCCCCCAAAGGCGCAGTACCGTCATCCCGCCGATCTAGTGTCAATTCCCCTGCAGTACTAGTTAATTGGGGCGGATTTCAGGCATTTTCAAACACTCGTCCGAAGGCGCTCCAAGCGCGTCCTCCCCTCCTTCAGAAGAGCCCATTTCACTTTGAAGGGCAGCTCAATTCCATCCTCCGTGCAAGATAGCCATCGGCGCCTGCAATATAGTTTCTTCGTATTTTGTTTATTTTTCAATTAATTAACAGAATTTCAGCCTGCTGAGCACTTTCGCCTTCCGTGCAGGAATCGAGCCTCTCAGTCGTTTACGAATCAAGCAGCGTCATTCTGTCGGCTGCCTGAGGCCCTGGAGTCTTTGGATTCACTTCGCCCCTCCCTCTATATAGAGATGCAGCTCCAGAGGGCGCCATCCCGCCCTCTTTAGAACCTATAAGACGTACGAACATCCCTCACTGCTGCTGGCAGCATCCTCATCAAATCGAAGATAGATAAGGTAAACCAACGAGTTTTCAGTGAATTAGGGACGACCCGTCCGATTTGAACAGCCCTGCGCCGCTCGAGCCCAAAGGAGGCCCTCCCGCCGGTTCTGAAGCCCCTCATCAGGCTTGGGTCCCGGCTGGTCACCCCTCGGCCAAGCAAGATTGTCCAGTCCTCCATGCACGATTCGAGCTATTCAAGTCATTTTCGATCGTTCCTGCGCCGATACTGTTTTCCTTAATTTTCATAGCATTAAAAGCCTTTTAACTCGTCAGCCGGCGTTTCGGCTGTGCAGAAATATTGGCAAACAAAACATTTTCTTGCCTATCCAAAGGCTTTGCACATTTTGATAATTTCTCCTGTCCAAAGGAAGTAATCCGACCGGCGAATAAAGCCAATTAAAAATGACTTTTAAAACCGCCGCGGATTAAACAATACAAATGTATTGAAGCAGACACCCTTTAATTTTCTCTTCAATAAAACCGGAGAACGCTTTTATGACTAAACCCAATTCCGCAGCGGGAAGCACATCGTTTCTCGTCGCGGCGATCGGCATCTACGTCGCGTACTTCCTGCACGGTGCAAGCGTCATCGCACTCGCGCAGAACATGTCGGCTCTTGCAGAAAAATTCGCAACCGACAGCGCGGGCATCGCCTACCTGATTTCCGGCATCGGCCTCGGCCGTCTCGTCACCATCCTTTTCTTTGGTGCACTCTCAGACAAGTTTGGCCGCCGCTCGATGATCCTCCTCGGGCTCGTCCTCTACGTTCTCTTTTTCCTCGGCATCCCCTACAGCCCGAATCTCACCATTGCCTTCATTCTGGCTTTCTGCGTCGGTGCGGCCAATTCAGCCATTGACACCGGCGGCTATCCGGCCATGATCGAATGCTTCCCGAAGGCTTCGAGTTCCGCAGTCATTCTGCTCAAGGCCATGGTGTCCTTCGGTCAGATGCTCTATCCGATGTGCGTGAGCTTTCTCATGGTTTCGGGCCTCTGGTACGGCTGGGCCTTTATTGTCCCGGGCGCCATCCTGATCGTGCTCTCGCTCTTCATCATCAAGTGCCGCTTCCCCGGCACGAGCGGCTCGGGCGCTGCCGGTGCGGATGTTCCGCAGATGCGCGCCAAGCCCAAGATGATGCTCGAAGGTTTGGTGGCGGTTGTCTTCGGCGTCTGCGCCTTCTCCACTTTCTACGTTGTCGCCGTCTGGATGCCGCGCTACGCCGCAGCCTTCGGCGGCATGACGGAAGCCGAATCGCTCACCACGATCTCCTACTACTCCATCGGCTCGCTCGTCTGCGTCTTCGCCTTTGCCTACCTTCTGAAGAGCAAGGTGCGCTCCGTCTGGGCCATGACGCTCAACGGCCTCATCGCCTGCGTCGCATCTGCGGTTCTGTACCTCTACCCCTCGCCCTTCGTGTGCACGGCCGGCGCTTTCCTGATCGGCTTCTCAGCCGCTGGCGGCATCCTGCAGCTCGGCGTGGCTGTGATGGCGGAATTCTTCCCGGACAGCAAAGCCAAGGTGACCTCTGTCTACATGATGATGGGCGGCCTCGCAAACTTCGTCATCCCGCTCGCAACGGGCTACCTCTCGCAGATCAGCATCCGCTACGTGATTCTGCTCGACTTCGGTCTCGCGGTCCTTACATTCCTCTCGGCCATTTACCTCTTCAAGCGCTACTACGCGGTCTTCCGAATTCCGCAAAACGATCTGCGCTGGGGCGAACGCGCCGTCGCGAACAAATAACCCCCCGTCAACATCTTTTCCAGGCTAAACGCCTAACGAATGCCGCGCTCGGGCGACGCCGGACACCCTCGTCAGAAGCTTGCTGCCTGACGCCCGGTGCGACATCCAATCACCTCTCTATCCAGGAGCAATCAAAATGGAAGTTACTGCTAAGTATGAACTGATCGGCCTCATGGCCTACCCCATTCGCCACAGCCTCTCGCCGACGATGCAGAACTGCGCCCTCGAAAAGATGGGCCTGCCGATCTGCTACATGGCCTTCGAGGTTGACAATGCAAGCTTCCCCGACGCCATCAAGGGTCTTCGTGCTCTGAAGATGCGCGGCACGGGCGTTTCCATACCCAACAAGCAGCTCGCCATCGAATACGTTGACGAACTCGATCCGGCCGCTGAACTCGCCGGCGCCATCAACACGATCGTCAATAAGGACGGCCGCCTGATCGGCTACAACACCGACGGTACGGGCCACCTCCACGGCATCAAGGAAACGGGCTTTGACCCGAAGGGCAAGACCATGGTTCTCGTCGGCGCCGGCGGCGCTGCCACGGCCATCGGCGCCCGCGCCGCTGTCGAAGGCTTCAAGGAAGTCAAGCTCTTCAACCGCAAGGACGAATTCTGGGAAGGCGCTCATGCCTTTGCCAAGCGCGTCAATGAAAAGACCGACTGCGTCGTTACCGTTCACGACCTCGACGACACGGCCGCCTTCCGCGCTGCCATTGATTCCGCCGACGTGCTCACCAACGCCACCAAGGTCGGCATGAAGCCCCTGCACGAACTCTCCGTCGTGGGCGATGCCTCCTGGCTGCGTCCGGGCCTCGTCGTCTCGGAATGCGTCTACAACCCGCATATCACCAAGCTCCTCACGCAGGCCAAGGAAGCCGGCTGCACCACGGTCGACGGCTACGCCATGCTCCTTTGGCAGGGCTGGGAACAGTTCAAGCTCTGGACGGGCGAAGACTTCCCGATCGAATACGTGAAGGAAAAGATGGGATTCAAGTAATCCAGATCAGCTCTCCAATCCGCGGATGTCTCCGAAGCAGCCTCTCAATGTGGGAAACTGCTTTCGGAGGCCCGCCGCTCCCACTCCATTCGAGCAGCCCGAGCGTCTGTGCTCGCTCCGCTCATCCCCCGCTGCATTCATCAATATCGTCATGAAGACCGTTCAGATCAAGAACATCACCGTGGGCGAAGGCGCCCCCAAGATCATCGTTTCGCTTATGGCCAAGAATCTCGCCGCCGTGAAGTCCGAAGCTGCCGCCTACGCCGCTGCAGACTTCGACATTCTCGAATGGCGCGGCGACCACTTTGCTGCCGTCACCGATTCCGCCGCCGTTCTCGAAGCGCTCAAGACGCTGCGCGCCGCTTTCCCCGAAAAGCCCATTCTCTTCACCTTCCGCTCCAAGCACGAAGGCGGCGAAGCCGAACTGACGGCCGACGACTACATCGCCCTCAATATCGCCGTTGCGGAAACGGGCCTGGTCGATCTGATCGACCTCGAGCTCTTCACGGGCGACGAGCTCGTTAAGAATGCCATCGCCGCCGCCCACGCCCGCGGCGTGAAGGTGATCATGTCCAACCACGACTTCCACAAGACGCCGGCCAAGGACGAAATCATCTATCGCCTGCGCCGCATGCAGGAGCTCGGCGCTGACATCCCCAAGATTGCGCTGATGCCCACCTGCCGCCAGGACGTCCTCACGGTGCTTTCTGCGACCGTCGACATGTCCGAAAAATACGCTGACCGCCCGATCATCACGATGAGCATGGGCAAGACCGGCGTGACGAGCCGTCTCACGGGCGAAGCCTTTGGCTCCGCTGCCACCTTCGGCGCCGTGAAGACCGCTTCCGCCCCGGGCCAGATCTCTGTGTCCGACCTGCGCACGGTCCTCACGATCATCAATAAGGCCTAATCGGGCCAGCCTGGAAGTTCGCTCGGTCCGCCGACTCGAACTTCCGCCCCCTTTTTTTAGGAACGACTGCCGCCTTTGCGGCAGCCGCCGGGGGCTGCATTGTCGCTCCAATCGCCGCCCCCCAATCCCCCGTTACGTTCCTTTGCCGCGCTGCTTTCGCCACGCGCGGTCACTCCGGAGACATCCCCCATGACGTTTGCACGCCCGAAGCGCATCAACGGCCGAGTTCCCGTTCTCACGGCCGAAGAAGCTGTCAAGTACATTCCCGATGAATCCACCCTCTGCGTCCTCGGCGCCGGCGGCGGCATCCTTGAAGCCACGAAGCTCATTGAAGCCCTTGCTGAACGCTATAAGACCACGCAGACGCCGAAGAACATCGGCATCATCAGCCCGACGGGGCTCGGCGACCGCGCTGAACGCGGCATCAGTCCGATCGCTCAGGAAGGCCTCGTCAAGTGGGCGCTCTGCGGCCACTGGGGTCAGTCTCCGCGCATCTCCGAACTGGCCGAACAAAATAAGATTTTTGCCTACAACTACCCCCAGGGCGTCCTCACGCAGATGCTGCGCGCTTCGGCCGCCCATCAGCCCGGCATTCTGAGTGAAATCGGTCTGGGCACCTTCGTTGACCCGCGCAATCAGGGCGGCAAGTTAAACGACATCACCAAAAAGGACCTGATCAGCCTCGTAAATCTCGAAGGCAAGGAATACCTCTACTACAAGACCGTTGCGCCTAATGTGGCCTTCATCCGCGCCACGACCTGCGACAGCGAAGGCTACGCCACCTTCGAAGACGAAGTGATGTACCTCGACGCCCTCGTCATCGCCGAAGCCGTCCACAACAACGGCGGCATCGTGATGATGCAGGTTCAGAAAATGGTGAAGAAGGCTACGCTGCACCCGAAGGCTGTCCGCATTCCGGGCTACCTCGTTGACATCGTGGTCGTTGATCCCGCCCAGACGCAGCTCTACGGCGGCGCGCCGGTCAACCGCTTCATCTCGGGCGACTTCACGCTCGACGACAGCGAACGCGTCAAGATCCCGCTCAACCAGCGCAAGGTTGTCGCCCGCCGCGCACTTTATGAAATGAAGAAGGGCGCCATCGGCAACGTGGGCGTCGGCATTGCTGACGGCATTGGTCTCGTCGCCCGCGAAGAAGGCTGCGACGAAGACTTCGTGCTGACGGTCGAAACCGGTCCGATCGGCGGCATCACCACGCAGGGCGTCGCTTTCGGCGCCAACGTGAATACCCGCGCCATCCTCGACATGACCGCGCAGTTCGACTTCTACCACGGCGGCGGCCTTGACGTCTGCTACCTCTCCTTCGCTGAAGTCGACCAGCACGGCAACGTGAACGTCCACAAGTTCAACGGCAAGATCATGGGTACGGGCGGCTTCATCGACATTTCCGCCACGTCGCGCAAGATTGTCTTCTGCGGCACGCTGACCGCGGGCGGTCTGAAGACTGAAGTGGGCGAAGGCAGCCTGCGCATCACCCAGGAAGGCCGCGTCACGAAGTTCGTCGAAAGCCTTCCCGAAATCACGTTCAGCGGCAAGGTCGCTCTCGAACGCGGTCTCGATGTCCGCTACATCACCGAACGCGCTGTCTTCACGCTCAAGGAAGATGGTCTGCACTTGATCGAAGTCGCTCCGGGCGTGGATATCGAACGCGATGTCTGCTCGAAGATGGCCTTCCGTCCGATCATCGACGAAAACCTCAAGACGATGGATCCGTGCCTCTTCACGGACGCTGTGATGGGCTTCAAGCTCCCCGACGGCGAATAACTTTTTTTCGAATTCATTACTCAAGGAATACGCATCATGGCAATCGATTTCACCATGACCGAAGAGCAGGAGCTCCTTCTTTCGAGCATCCGCGAACTCATCAACAACGAATTCCCGGAAGAATATTTCCGCACGCATGACGAAGAAGGCAAGTATCCGCGTGAATTCGTGAAGGCCCTCGCCGAAAACGGCATTTCGCTGCTGGGCGTTCCGGAAGAGCACGGCGGCATCCCGGCCGACTACGTCACGCAGATGCTCGCCATTATGGAAATCGCCAAGTGCGGCGCGCCGGCCTTCCTGATGACTAACGGCCAGTGCATGCACTCGATGATCCACTTTGGCTCGCCCGAGCAGCTTCGCCTCACGGCCGAAAGCACGTCCACCACGGGCGACCCCGCCTACTCCCTCGCTCTGACGGAGCCGGGCGCCGGTTCGGACAACAACGCCGCGACCACGACCTGGGAACGCAAAGACGGCAAGATCGTGATCAACGGTCAGAAGACCTTCATCACGGGCGCTGCCGAATATCCCTACATGCTCGTTCTCGCCCGCGATCCGAAGTGCGAAGATCCCAAGCTCGCCTTCTCGCTCTTCTGGGTCGATGCCAAGGCCCCCGGCGTCAAGATCAACCCGCTCCACAAGATCGGCTGGCATCTCGTGAGCACCTGCGAGGTGTATCTCGACAATGTCGTCGTTGAAGAAAAAGACATGGTCGGCGAAGAAGGCAAGGGCTTCCTCAACGTCATGTACAACTTCGAAATGGAACGCCTGATCAACGCCTCGCGCTGCACGGGCTTTGCGGAATGCGCCTTTGAAGACGCCGCCCGCTACGCCAATCAGCGCATTGCTTTCGGCAAGCCCATCGGCTTTAACCAGATGATTCAGGAAAAGCTCGCGCTGATGAAGGTTAAGTGCATGAACATGCGCCACCTCGTCCTGAGCTGCGCCGTTCAGGCCGACCGCAAGGAATCCATGCGTGAAACCGCCGCGCTCGCCAAGCTCTACTGCGCCCGCACGGCCCTCGAGGTGATCGACGACGCCATCCAGATCATGGGCGGCCTCGGCTACACCAACGATGCCCGCGTCTCGCGTCTGTGGCGCGACGTCCGCTGCGAACGCATCGGCGGCGGCACCGACGAAATCATGATCTACATCGCCGGCCGTCAGATTCTGAAGGCCTTCCGCGACTAACAGCTGATTGATCTCTCTTTATCCGAAGCGCAGACCTGCCGATCCAAACGCGAGGTCTTCGCACGGGACTTGACTGCCCATGAAGACTTGCTGTCTTCATGGGCTCTTTTTTCTTTGATGTTTATTGAGGCATTATTCATTGCCGCACCGAGGAGCCAAAAGGCTCTGGCCCCTCGTGCAATGTTCGTCCCTAGTTTTGAAAAACGACGGATGCTATTGCTTGACCGGCGTTTTCTTCAGAGCACTCTGCGCCGCTGCGTTCGTTTTGCGCAGCTCCCATGTCACCACCGAAACCGTGCGGTTAAATCCTTCAGGATCATGGAAACCGGAAGAAAGGTCGGTGAGGTACCAATCTCGTGCGGAGAGGTATTTCTCATAGGCCGTTTCCAGCTTCTCCTTAACCTCTTGCGGAAGACTCGCCTCGCCCGCCTTGAGCTTCATGAAGATCCGCTGTGCGTCTTTAGCAGCCATCTCCATCTTCTGCACACGGATGCGGTATTCCTGCTGAATCGCTTCAATCGTATAAAGCGCCTGTCCCGGATCGGTCCAATTGCTCTTTGAGCCCGGACCATGGCAGGCACTGCGCATACAGGTGTTCTCAACCTTGAGCTTCACGAGACTGGGCTGATGTTCAGCCTTGCCGTCCGCTTTGCGGGCGAAGTGACAGTCCGTACAGGTCACCCCGGCCTGACCGTGCTTGCTCTGAAGCATGATTTCAACATGCGGATGATCCGATCCATTGACGTAATGGACACCGGTCGTGCCGTTGACGCCTTGGTGCCATCCCTTCGACTTGAACCAGGCCCAGGATTCGAGGGGATCCTTAAAAAACTCCGTCGCGTAGGGGCTTACGCCGGCCTTCTGCAGGTCCTCCGGTCTAACCGGCTTATCGTCATTGAGCCATTTATAAGTCAGATAGCGATTCGCAGCGTTGTGACACTGACCGCATTGGAAATTAGCGTTGTAGTCCTTCAGAATGCCGATCTTCCGTGTGAAGCCGCGCAAACCCATGTCGATGACCTCAATCGGAGTGGAGGCTTTGCTGCCGACGGTCTTCTGATAGAAGTTCTCCCTGCCGTTTTCGCCGGTCATGGATTCAATCAAAGGCGCAAAAATGATGCGGGGCTCTGCGGAATGCGGGTCATGGCAGAAATTGCAGTTGAAGCCCGTCTGAATCTTTTTCAGCATCGGGACCACCGGACTTGAAAAGTCATAACCCTTGGGATTCGCCGACATCAGATCGTATGAGTACTCCATCATGGTCTCGGACGTTTTGCAAAGCAGGCAGCGGGAGTCTTGCTGTCCTTCACGCCCCTTGTGCGGACGCCAGCCGATGCCGATAACGTCGCCCATCATCTGATCGCCGTTTTCCGGATGCATGTCCTTGATGACATCCCAGTGCTTTTCTTGAGGTTTCCCCTGTCCCGTCTTGTCATCGTACTGGAAGCGTCCGTTCGCGCGGTTCGCCACAAAATCAGCCATCAAGCTTGAATGGAAACGAGGGAAGCGGTACTGCAGCGACCGCGGCCAACCATCGTCCTGATCACGGATGAACGAGTAGGCGGGATTCCCGCCCATTTTTGCCCACGCATAATGGTATTTCGGATTCATCAGGTCCTGATGTTCCGAGGTGTGGCATTGAGAGCAAGATTCGTAGTCAAAGCGCGTCGTCGGACGGTTCGCAGCGGAGGGCTTAGAAAAGTGTTCAGCCTTCACCGTATGGCACGACCCGCAGTTAACGTCCTTGTGCGCTCCGCGGGTGTGAAGCTTGCTGATGGTGGTATGGCATGACAGACAGGTCTGCGCATCGAGCGCCTGAGGGGGCGGCGTAAGGGGCGTACCGGCGGCACGGCCGGTTCCGAGAGCTGATGCGGCCGTCGGCAAGCTGATTAAGGCCGCAGCAATCAGCATGGTTATGCGTGTTGTTTTTTTTGGGTGCATGGATGGATCTCCTTTGAGGTGCTGCACCGCGGTCAAAGCGGTGCAGTCTTGATGAAGGAGATTCTTCCCGTCGTTCAGCCAGTTTTCGGAGCCACTTTCCTGCTCAATGGCAGAGCCACTTCAGTTTCGCATAAGGTTTGCCGCCCTATCCGCCTTAGAGTGTCCGCCCGCCGAGGCCACTGTAAGGAACGCATCCGAAGAGGAATTGAGTGCAGTGCCGACAGAATCCTGCAGGACAGAGATCACAAAATATGCCGTCATCACTGCTGCAGTTGAATCACCGCACCCAAAGAGACCGAGAAGCGTCGGCAAAAGAACGGACGAACCGTTCGGGATGCCGGCTGCCGCCATGGAAAAAAGCGCCGAGCACATTGCGGCCGCTGCCAGCGTTCCCCAATCGCCCATGCCTGTTCCGATAAGTGCAAGGCTCACATAGACGGAAAGCGTCACAGCGGCGCCTGGCATGTTAAAGGCCGCGCCCAGAGGAATCGTGATCGACGCGACTTTGTCAGGCACCCCGTAACGCCGGCAGAACGCAAGGTTCATTGGAATGTTTGCGAGCGAGCTTCGCGAGAGAAACGCCGGGTAGGCGCTGTGCTCCAGAAGATCAAGCAGTACGCCGCGCACGGGGCGTCGTGCAAATAATTTGTAGACAATAGGATTAATGACCAACAGACCGGTAAGCGTGACGCCCGACACTAAAAGCGCGACAGCGCCGAATTGTCCTAATGAAGAAAATCCTCCGCGAGTGAGTGCCCCCACTGTCAGACAGAAGACCGCCGCCGGAAGCAGCTTCAGATAGCAGCGCAGAGCAGCCATCAGTCGTATGCCTGCGGATTCGACGAGAGCGCGCACGTTTTGAGAACCCGCCCAGCGCAGCAGCAGACCAATTCCCAGTGCTGCCGCAACTGCGCCAGGCATCAGCAGTTTCGGCATCACCTGCAAAACCGGCAGCATCTGACTCCACCCCGCAGCCGCTGTCGGATCCTGCCGCACCCCCAGTTCTGCGCTCAGATCAGGATAGGTCATTTCGACGCTTCCAGCGGCCAGCGCTCCCGCCATTGCGCAGAGGAACGTTGAGAGTATGAAGGCCAGAAAAACGCGCCCGACTCGGCAAAACCCGCTGCATTGAATCCCGCCGACAGCGGTCGACGTCGATGCCGCAACTAAAAGAGGAGCCGCCAAAGTCAATCCCCAAATAAACGCCTGTCCCGTCCAGGTCAGCAGTTCACGTACTTCGAAGCACCATCCGCCGGAAGGCAGCAAGCCATGAAACATAAGCGCAAAGATGAATGCTGCAGGAATGCTGTATCGCTGGCAGCGGCGCAGCGCTGCTGGCAAGCGGTTAGGAGATTTCATCATTTAGGTGACGCTCAGCTCAAAGCTGCAAAGGAAGAAAAATGATTCGCGGCAATACCCCTCCTTGCCTTGCGGATCTACCCACAAGAGCTTATCCCCTGCCATCCAATTCATTAGAGATTTGGATGCCTCCTTCATATTGGCACCATCAAAAGGTCTCCAATTGGCTCTGCGCCAGCGGAAATGGCTTCATAGACTGGTCCCAGCTGAGGTTCTCCAGCCTCTATTCCTGCACGCTTTTGCCATGTCCCATCTCTTCACCAACCTGCGCTGCATCCCTTTGAGCGTACTGCTTGCTTTCATCGGCGGCGTCCTTTTGGTCGGGTCTTCCGGGATGGAGACCCTCAAGAACTTTGTGTCCCGGCCGTATATAGCTGACATTCTGGCTGTACTGAAGATCCTCGGCAGCACCGCGGCAGCCCTCTCACTGGTCCTCTACCTGATCCGCCGCACTCGAGCGCCCTTCACGCGGCAATCGCTGGCAATGATCGGTCTTCATGCCGGACTGCTCGCGATGGTGGTCAGCATGGGGCTGGACTTTGCCTTAGGCTTCAAGGGCTTCGTCTACATTCGTGAGGGCGAGAGCGCAGCCACCTGGTTTGACGATGCGGGCAACGAGCGGCCTCTGGGCTTCTTAGTCGAATGCCTTAATTTCAAACTCGACGTCTATCCCGGCACTACGCGCCCCGAACGTTATGCCTCAACCATTCGGTTCTCTTCATCGCGGGATGACACTGTTCCCGCCTCAAGCCTGCTTCTGGCGGTGAACAGTCCCCAATCCTATCAAGGCGTCACGTTTTATCAGCAGGACTGCGGCCTTGCACCTCGAAAAGACAGCGCCGTGGAAGTGAAAGCTGCCGTTCGCGACCGCGAGATGAGTTACCTCATCGCCATTGGCGAACCGATCCAGCTCACCGACGGCACATTCCTCCTTATCGAAGACTTTTCGCCGACCATCACTTTTGTCAAAGGACGTCCCCAAACCATCGACGCCGATCAGATGCGCAATCCCGGCTATCTGATTCGGCTTGTCAGACCTTCCGGGGAAGATCTGAGCCACTGGGTGATGCCGTATCAGAACGCGACATGGATCGAAGACGATCTCGTCATCGAAGTCGGCGACTTCAAAAACCTCGAATACACCGTTCTTTCCGTTGCCAAAACCCCCTTTGCCTGGCTTTTCTATGCCGGCGGTCTTGTCGCCGGACTGAGCCTGCTGCTCTACACCTTCATCACTTTCGGTTCACGATCTTTTTCCGAGGCCAGCCATGAATATTGAAGAACTCTTCACCCTGTCTGGAACAGGTTTGGTCATCGGCGCTCTGCTGTCCTGGCTCTCGCTTGCATTTACGGCTCGGAGGGTTCCGGCCAGTGCGGCTCAGACTCAGCCCAATTCACGCCAGCCGCTTTCATCCGGAGGCAAAGCACTTCGAGTTTTCAGTCTTGCCGCAGCGCTTCTTGCTTTAATTGGCCTCGGCTGGGGACTTCTGGATCGGTGGCGTTGGTACATGTGGCAGATGAATACGGACTGGTTTCTCTCCTTTCCGACCGCCACTTTCTATGAGTCGGCAGTCTTTTGCGCCTTTCTCACTGCATTGGCATCTGCCGCATGTTCCTCCGTGCGCCGCAGCCCGCAGCTTTTCGGCGGAGGCATCATGCTGAGCGGCATTGTGCTGCTGGCATTGAATCTCTATGCGGTGCCGACTGCTCCAGTGCTCTTTTTGCCCGCCCTTCAAAGCTATTGGCTGGTTGCACATGTCACGCTTTCCTTTACAGCCTACGCACTCTTTGGCCTTTCTGCCTGCGCCGGAGCCGCACTTCTCTGCGGCGGCGCCTCTGCGGAAACAGCAGCACCGCTCATCCGCCGTCTGAACCTCCTCGGACTCGTAATCTTCACGATCGGGGGGCTCTTCTTCGGGGCAATCTGGGCGCATCACTCCTGGGGACGCTTTTGGGCGTGGGATCCCAAAGAGACCTGGGCATTTATCACTTGGTGCGCCTTCCTCGCTATTCTTCATTTTGATCACCGCCGCGAGCTTCCCCCGCGAAAACTCGCCGCAGCGACACTTGCGGCTTTCGCCGTACTAATCTTCACTTACGTCGGCGTTAACATTTTCTTTGCGGGTCTGCACAGCTACGCCGCACTAGAGGTCTCTCCATGACGCCCCATCCGTTCTCCATCAAACTCGATCAGACTTCAGTCGTGCCGCTTAACGAGCAGCTCACTAAGGCCCTGCAGGAGGAGATCAGACACCGGCTCCAACCCGGCGACAGGCTGCCTGCCTCGCGCATTCTGGCCGAATGCCTCGGCATCTCGCGCAATACCGTAACGGCCGCCTACAAACGCTTAGTAGATGAAGGATGGTGCGATGCCAGAGTGGGCAGCGGCACGTGCGTTGCGGAGCATCTGCCGCTGCGTGAACGGAGAGACCCCCGCACAGGCAGGCCGCCCACAGAGACTTCCAGCCTTCCAGAACTCTCAGAACGCGCGCAACTGGCGCTCTGCGCTGCGCAGTTCCATGTTCAGACCGAAGAACCGCTGGCGGTTGCCGCACCAGACTACGACAGCCTGCCGGGGAAAAAATGGACTCAGATTGTTGCGCGCATCTCTAAAAGTCCCTGGATGCACAACAGCTACTGCCATCCGGGAGGCTGGGGGCCTTTTCGCCGCGTCCTCGCAGATCATCTGCGCTCTGCTCGAGGGATTTCCTGTGACCCCGAACAGATCATCATTACCTCGGGTATTCAGCAAGGCCTCGCTCTGTGCGCGCAAATCCTCTTTAATCCTGGTGATGCCGTCGCACACGAAGATCCAGGCTTTGAAGTCCACCGCAGCACACTTCGCTACTGGGGCCTTCGTCCCGCACCTGTTCCCGTTGACGCTGAAGGGCTCTGCGTCGAGCAGCTTTCTGCTTTCCCTGAAGTCCGAGGCGTTTTGGTCACGCCGAGTCACCAGTACCCGCTCGGAATGCTCATGTCGCGGCAGCGAAGAGAAGCTCTAATCCGCTGGGCATCAGCGCACAAGGCTTGGATCATAGAGGACGACTACGACAATGAACTCTCTTACGCCGGCTCACCAACGACGGCGCTCGCTGCTATCGCAGAGATTCAATCTTCCGTGGTATACCTCGGCAGCTTTTCGAAAATGATCTACCCGGGCTTCGGCCTCGGATACTTGGTTGCCCCCAAAAGTGCTGCGAAGGCCTTCGAGGGCGCCAAGCTCTTATCAGACCGACATGAGTCCGAAGTGCACCAAACCATTCTCACCGAATTCATCAGCGGAGGTTTTTACGACGCACATGTGCGGCGTCTGAAAGTGCTCTATGCCAAGCGGCGCAATGCAGCCATCCGCGCCATCGGCCGCTTTCTTGGCGACATTGGTCACCTCACGATCGACAACCAAGGCACGCACCTGTGCTTTTGTTTTGAAAAAGCGCTCGACGACGTGCATCTTGCGGACTACCTGCGTCGGGAACACCGCCTCGAGACACGCGCTCTTTCGCCCTGCTTTGCCGATGCGCCCAAAGAGTACGGTCTGATCCTCGGTTTCGCGGGCTTTTCAGAGGTTCAGCTCGAAAACGCGGTCGAAGAGCTCTCGAGGGGTATCCGTTCGTTTCTGCGCACCTCAAACTGAGGCATAAGCTCTCGTCACCTCGAACGCAGGCTTCACTAGAGCAGATCCAAAAATCATCGGGGAAGGTACGCTGCTTGGGCCGCAGCGTACCGGTTCTCAGACGATAACGTTTAGAACTTCCAGGCGGCCTGCAGCTGCGCGCTCACACCCTGACGCTTGCCCGTGTAACCGTTCACGCCCAGATCGAATTCGAAGTGCTTGGCTTCGTTCTGATACGTCCAGCCGAGCGACACGATGCCCGTGCTGCCTTCGAGGTCAGTACCGTTCAAACCCAGATCACCAAATTGATCGGAGGCTCGGCCCTTGGCATCCGCCTTGAAGGCGTATTCGTAGGTCAACGCCGCATAGGGACGCAGGGCGGACGTATAGGCGTATTCAAACACCGATCCCAATTGTGCTCGGTGTGAATTGAGCGAATTGAAATGGAAATCCGCTCCTGCCACGTCCGAAGAACCCGAGGCGGTGTAGGACTCGCTCTCGCGGCCGTCGTAGAAGTAATTCAAGAATGTTCTGTTCTTGATCTTCCCAGCAGCTTGGAATTCACCGTACATGCCTAAATGAGCGCCCCAATAATTGCTCGTGCGGTCAAAATCTACGGAAACGCCGGCAATAGGCGCGGAGAACTCATTGCGAAGCCAACCGCCCTTCACGTATCCGGTGACATGCAGCCAGTCAATCGGCGTCGCATAGTTGCCGTAGACACCGAAACCCACATAGTTGTGCTTGCCGTCGCCCTTGGTCTCACCGACCGGAGCGGTCGTGGCGGTGCGGGTGTCGTAGGTACCGTGGCCCATTTCCATAAAGATTCCGACTTCGGAATCCTGCACGTTGAAGGCGTAGCCCAAAAGGCCCGAAATTACCGTGGTGTCCGCGTCCCCGGTGACGTCGAGGTCGTACTTGCCCACACGAGCCGCCGCAAAGGGGCCGGTTTGACGCACACCCTGACGGGACTTCATCGTGGAGTCAATTAAGAGCTCATCGGCCGCATACATCGTAGCGGCGGATGCGATGCTCGACTGCATCAGCGCGTTCGTCTGGTCATTTACCTTGTCGCTGCTCGGACGTTTTTCCTTGATCGTGGCCACCAGCATTTGGTCACTCTTCATCAGGAGATCGTAATCGTCCTTGGTGAGATCGCTTTCCTGTACGCGAGAGAGAGACGCAATGTGCTCCACCTTGAGATCACCCTTGAGCTCGTCCAAAGAATCGCCCGCGGCCAAGAGATTGTTCACTTCGTCCAACGCGATGCCTTTCTCGCTGTTGATCAAGCGCACCTCATCACCCGCGTTCAATGCCAGTCCGGTGCCCGTAAGCGTGATGGTGCTTGCCCCCTGGGTTGCCGAGTGCAGCAGGACGGGAGTGCCCGTCACCGTAACAATCGCCCCGTCTGCGGCCAAATTGCCCAAGAGTTCGGGAGTCAGCAGGAAGTTCAAGCTCGCGTTGGCGGCCACCGTCAACCCGGTAAGCGCCGAAAAATCGGTCACGTTCCAATAGGAATCTTCGCCTGCAGCTCCGGAACCGACCGTCAATGAGATCTGTCCGTTGTCAGTGATTTCCGTAAACCCTGAGAACTGCACTTTGCCGGCTCCGGTACTGTTGATGCGGATCTGCGCATCATTTTTGGCTGCCAAACTCGATTCTGCCGTGGTAATGAAATCTTTCTGGATGTCGATCTCGGAGCTGTCTTGCCCAAACAACGCATCCTTTGCATCAGTGGTCAAAGAATCGGAAATCGTAGCGATGGAAGTGCCGTGCAGCCGGACACCAGTGGTGTAATCGCCCTTCATGGTGATTGTGGCGGTCTTCGCCGTCACATGGGCGTCGTTATAGCCAAAAATACCCCAAGCAGCATTGTTATCCGCAAAATCCATCGTGAGATCGCCCGAGAACCCCACTGTTTGGTCGGTATAAAGACCGTAGGCGTGGTTCGTATCGTGAATGGAGATACTCATTTGATCGCCGAAGGAATAATTGCGCTTGGAGACCAAATCCAACGCGTATGCGGTCGCTTGAGGTGCCTTTGAAATGGCGATCGTCACCGGGCCGGTGATCGCGATGTCTTTTCCATATGCGGTGTATTGTGGATAGTTCTTATGATCCCAAACGTACAAACCCTCCACCTCTGTCATGCTCTCCGCATTGTTGCCATTGAGCTGCAGGTTCAGACTACCCACCTCAAGATTGGCTCCATATCCCAGTCGAAACGCCCCGATCGTAGTGTCGTTCGCCCCGGCGGTGATATTGATTTCCGCCGAAGTCGCGGAGAAGGTGCCACCGATTTGACCCAACACAGCCATGATGTCGCGTGCTACGTCCACCCCGGAGCGGTCAATATTCATCACCAAACCGCTGTTGAAAAAAACCTTCCCGTGGTACGCCACCCCCTCCGGCACGCTTCCTTCCATCAGCACAGGACTGTCCGTGTTAAAGGTCGTTGTTCCGGTATTTTCATAGTTGGTAGCCCGGAAAAACCATTGCTCGGTATAGGGCACTACGGTGCCATCGTCCAACGTGGTGGTCGATATGCTGGTGTCGTCCATCCGTAAGACCAAATTGCCTCCGGTAAAGGTCAAACCACCGCGGTAGGTGCCATCTAAAATCTTGGTCTGCGTATTGACATACGAGTTTTGTAAGGTCAGCGTTTTCCCCGCACCGATCGTTATTTCAACGGGATTGGTGTAATCCGAACCGATTACAGCAACGGTATTTGTGACCGTATAAACCGTGTCCTCATCAAACGTTTGACTGGAATGAATATAGGGACCGGTCACTTCTGCGCCCAAAATAGGGCCCGATAATGCGAATCCGATGGCCAGCGCCAACGGTGTGAGTTTTCCTTTCGTCATAGATTCTCTCCACGCTAGTGTCTTTGAAGCTGGAGAGAAATAAAAAACTTCGCATCCAAGTCCAAAGACTCGAAACACGAAGTTCATCGGAAAGAAAGTGCTGATTTCTCAACACTGGAGAGGGCTGTTTACCCCCCCCCCGTGTAAATTTTTATTGCATGCGCAATGACAGAAACAGTCGTTTTCTGTTTAGTTGACTTTACTGAATTCAATCGTCTTCGTCAAGCAATCACCGGTGACAACAGCATAGAAACTCCGGCATCAAAAAAGTTATGCCTAAGTTTGAATGCCGGTTTTCTAAATGAAAGCAATCCAAAGGTCTTCGACGCTTTGATCAACACAACCTCCCTCAAAAAGCAACGGCCTCAGACGAACCCGCGCCGCCTGAGGCCGATTTGTTTCTGCTCTGCATGAATTATGGCACCGTAATCAAATCGTACTGGTCATTGCCCATCCCGAGCGCCTTCATGGCAGTGAGCTGATGCAGGCCGCGTCGGCTTTCGATACGTTCGACCAGATCATGCTTCTCAGCGTCAGGACGGCCATAGACCAAATCGACCGAAGCCTGATCAATGGCCAGAATATCTGTGGAAGCGAGAATGCCAATGTCTGGGATCGTGGGTTCCGCGGCAGACGTGCCCGCGCAGTCGCAGTCAACCGACATACGGCGCAGCACATTGATAAAGACAATCTTCTTCCCAAAGTAATCACAGACGGCTTTGGCGGATTCTGCCATCGTCTCCATCAGCATTTCCTTGCCGGGCCACTGATCCCACGGCAGATTCACATCCGAAACGGCATGAACCTGCTGCTTGCCGATGCGGCCGTCGGCGCAGCCAATGGCGATATTCTTCATTGAGCCGCCGAAACCGCCCATCGCATGCCCCTTAAAGTGCGTGAGGACCAGCATCGAATCGTAATTGACGATATGGCCGCCCATCGAAACTTCCTTGAAGTGCTTGCCGCCTTTAACTGGCAGATTCACCGTTCCCTCAGCGTCCATGATGTCAACCGGGCAGAAGGTCCAGCCGTTGATTTCAAGGGTCTTGAGGTGATCCTCGGTGGTGTAGCGGTCGCCGTGATAGAGGGTGTTCGTTTCGACAATCGTGCTCTCAGGGATGCGTGCCTGCAGGGACTTCACCATTTCGCGCGGCAGGATGTTGGGACCGTGACGCTCGCCGGTATGGAGCTTAATGGCGATCTTGCCCGACAAATTGTCCTTGATCAGGTCGTAGAGTTTATTCAAGTGATCCGAGTCGATCACGGGTGAAAAATACACTTTGGCTCGCCCGGTTTCTGTGCCTGCAGCGGGCGCTGAGGCGCCCGCTGCCGTCCCGACGGCACCGAGCGCACAAGCACCGGCCGTTTTCAAGAAGTCTTTCCGAGTCATGTTCACAACGGTTCTCCTAATGCGTTTGAATGAACTGCCGCCCTTCAATCAGTGCAGTTCGTCAGAGGACAACGGCTTAAACGTTCCTGCAGCCGTGTTGACCGATTTATTTTCACCATTCCTGTCAACAAAGGAAATATCCATTTCTCTCAAAGATGTGCCCAAATCGGAACTGCAGAAAAACATCGGCACAGGTCCTTTTCGCGGGATAGTGTTCAGCCGAAAGATCAAGCGTAAACCCTAAATCGGCTGCGGCAGGCGCGTAAGATCATGAACTTTCGAATTCTTCTCAGAGCCTTTCGATGAACTATCTCACTCTGCTTGTTCTGGCCTACCTCGCGGCACTCCTCTGGTTCGGCATCCGAGGCGGGACTCGCGAACGTGAACTCAACGCGTTTCTGACGGCCGGCGGATCGGCCGGCGCGCTGCTCTGCGCCTTCTCGCTTGTGAGTACGATCATCGGCGGCTCAGCCACGCTCGGCATGGGCGCACTCGCTCAGAAGGTCGGCCCGGCGGCTTTTTGGTGGCTCGGCGTCGGCGCTGTCGGACTTTTTCTCCACGGTCTCATCATTGCGCCCGTTATCCGCAAGCTCCCCGTCGTGACGCTCCCGGATGTGCTCAGACACCTTGCGGGCCCGGCGGCAGAAAAATGGGCGGGCGCCATTATCGCGCTCTCCTGGGCAGCGGTGACGGCCGCGCAGTTCACTGCACTGCGCGCACTCCTTCATTCCATTTCGGGCGGCATGACAGCTGAGGTGCTCTATGTGCTTCTCGCGGCCGGCATTGTGCTTCATACGGCTTTAGGCGGACAGCGCGGCATTCTGCGGGCCGACTTTCTACACACGATTTTGCTGCTGGGAGGCTTCTCCGCCGCAGCGCTCTGGTGCGTCATGGAGCGGAGCGCTGACATCGCGGCGCTTCCTGTGATGCCCTTTACGGAGACCTTCGGGCTCGGCGACTGGGTGAAGATGATGCTCCTCGTCGGCATCACTTACCTGATCGGCCCAGACATGTTCTCGCGCACCTTCGCGGCCAAGAATGCGCAGACCGCGCGCCGCGCGGCCTGGACAGCTGCGCCGCTCCTCGTTTTCTTCGGCGTAATCGTGACGATGCTCGCGCTCCTCAACATCAAGGCTGAGCAGCCGATTTCTGACTGGCTCGCTGTCGGAAGTCCGCTCCCAGCCGCTGCGGCCGCAGCGCTTTCCATGGGGCTTATCAGTGCGCTTGCCGGCTCGGCCGATACGATTCTGCTCTCCGCGGCCGGCATCATTGAGAAGGATCTCTTTGGCGGCGCCCGTGCACGTGCCGTGCGTCTCTGGGCTGCCGCCGTCGGCATTTTGGCCGCACTGGCCGCCTATACCTCGGGAGACATCATCGGGTGGCTCCTCAAGGGCTACGCGCTCTTCGTCCCGGGCGTTGCCGTGCCGCTCCTCGTCCTCGTCGCCGGCCGCGCCCGACACGCGGATCCCAAGCTCTGGACTATTGGGGCCGCCGCGGGCGGCCTGGGAGGGCTTATCGGCAGCCTTACCGGCATCACCCTCTGGACTTACGGCGGCATCGCTGCTGCCGCCCTTTTTGCGATCTTTGCCGTACGGCGCGCCGCCCAAACCCGCCGAACGGCCGCCGCGTCACCGCTTCAGCCGCTTTCATAAATTAGAAGCCTTAATGTCGTCATCGGGCTTTTTGGAGCTCGATCCCGACACGCAGATCCTTTATGCTTACGGGCAGTTTTTTCGGAGCGCCGCCAGTTTTTATCCGACAAAGCCGGGCGCCGCTCCGCTGCATCTGCGTTATTAAGCAATGACCAAAGTTCTTCTCATGATTCTCGACGGCTGGGGCATCGGCGGCGGTGCTGCAGACCCGGCCGACGCCATCAGCGCGGCGCACCCGGCCTTCATTGAAAGCCTTGCCGCCCGGTACCCTCACGCGGAGCTTCGCACCTACGGCGAAAACGTAGGCCTGCCCGAAGGTCAGATGGGCAATTCCGAAGTCGGCCACCTCAACATCGGCGCCGGCCGCGTGGTCTATCAGGATCTTGTGCGCATCAACCGCGCCTGTGCGCAGGATAAGCTCCTTGAGCAGCCCGAATGCCGCGCGATGTTTGAGTACCTCAAAGCTTCCGGCAAAGCGCTTCACCTGATGGGACTCTTTTCCGACGGCGGCGTGCATGCGAGTTTTGACCATCTTCTGGCCTTCATCGACCTTGCCCGCCGCGAAGGCATTGAGCATGTCTACGTTCACGCTTTCATGGACGGCCGCGACACCGATCCCAAGAGCGGCCTGGGATTTGTGGAAGCGCTCGAGCGCAAGCTTTCCGAGCCCGGGGAAAGGGCTCAGCTCGTAAGCCTCATTGGCCGCTACTACGCCATGGACCGCGACAAGCGCTGGGAGCGCATTGAAGAAGCCTGGCAGCAGCTCGTGAACGGCAAAGGAACGCATTCTCGAGACCTTGCCAAATCGGTGCGTGCGTCCTACGCCGCCGGCGTCACCGACGAATTTATCAAGCCCGTCGTGAAAACGGATGAGGCTGACCGTCCCTTCGGCACGCTCCAAGCCGATGATGCGGTGCTCTTTATCAATTTCCGCAATGACCGCGCACGCGAACTCACCTCGGTTCTCACCCAGGCGCCGCAGGGCAGCATGCACCCGCTGCCGCTCTGGTTTGCGACGATGACGCCCTACGACGCAGCCTTTAAGGGCCTGCATGTGCTCTTTGCCAAGGAAAATGTCGTCAATCCGATCGGCGAATATGTGTCAAGCCTGGGGCTTAAGCAGCTGCGCATCGCTGAAACGGAAAAATACGCCCACGTCACATTCTTCCTGAACGGCGGCCGCGAAGAGCCCTTTGCCAACGAAGACCGCATTCTCGTCCCCTCGCCCAAAGTCGCCACCTACGACCTGCAGCCAGAGATGAGCGCTCCGGAAGTCGCTCAGAAGCTTTCTGCGGCCCTTCTGAGCGGTCAGTACGACTTTATCTGTCTGAATTTCGCCAACGGCGACATGGTTGGGCATACGGGCGTCTGGAGCGCCATTGAAAAGGCCGTGAGGACAGTGGACGACTGCGTGAAGCAGGTAATTGAGGCCGCCCAGGCTTCGGGAACCGACGTCGTCATCATTGCCGACCACGGCAATGCTGACCATGCCCGCAATGCCGACGGCTCACCCAATACGGCACATTCACTTAACCCCGTGCCGATCATCGTCGTGAGTCCGAGAGCAAAGGCCGTTCATAACGGCGTTCTCGCTGATGTCGCACCGACCGTGCTGACGCTTATGGGCGTTCCCGTGCCGCCCGAGATGACCGGCAAGCCTTTGGTTGAGCTTAAGGCATAAACCGCCAGTCCAATCCATCCAGACCCAAACGCCCGGCAGTCGAAACTCCCGGGCGTTTTGTTTTTGCGGTCTGCGTTCTCTCAGCTTAAAGAAGGCGCATCAGCATTGAGCCTGAGCAGTGTCCGAGGCATTTGGCGCCTCGGACGCCGTCAGGGCGCCGCAGAAGCTGAAGAGGCGTGCGGCGCCAAGTAAGGATTGAAACGTCTTCTGCGCGAAGCGTCAGCTCGCGCAGGCCGCGCATACAGCGTCTTCCTCGCAATCTGTCCCGCCGGAACGCTCAAGAACCTCAGCCATCGCCTCATCAGCCTCGTATCCGGCCGCCATGAAGCGCTCGGCTTCAGCGGTCGGCCCCATGGTATCCGTCGTGAGGAGACTCCCGCAGATCGCCGAATTGACGCCGATCCGCATGGCTTCCCGCACGGCATATTCGGAAAGCTGCAGCCGGCCGCCCGCAAAGCGGAGCTCTGCCTGCGGGTTAATGAGTCTGTAGAGGGCGACGGTCGTGAGGAAATGGTCTTCGGACAACTTCGGGGCATGCTCCAAAGGCGTGCCGGGACGAGGATCCAAAAGATTAAGCGGAATAGACGGGACTTCGAGTTCGCGAAGCGCAAACGCCAGGTCAATGCGGTCTTCCGCTGTCTCACCCATGCCGAAGAGCCCGCCCGAGCAGACCTCCAGTCCTGCCGCCTTAGCGGCGCGAATGGTCTTCACTTTATCCTCCCAGGTGTGTGATGAGCACACCTGCGGGAAAAACCGCTCGGAGGTTTCCAAATTGCAGTGCACCCGCACAAGGCCGGCTTCCTTGAGAAGCGCAAGATCCTTTTCGTTAAGGAGCCCGAGCGAAGCGCAGAGCTCGAGCTTGGGGTTGGTGCTGCGCAGCTTTTTAAGGTGCTCCGCATACATCCGGGTTTCCCGCGCAGAAGGTTTGCGGCCGCTCGCCACCAGTGAAAAACGAGTGATGCCGCCCGCCGCAGCGTGCTCGGCTGCCGCATCCACTTCACTGACAGGCAAAATGGGATGAATCGGAATGCTAGAAGATGGCCAGTGCGCAGACTGTGCGCACCATCTGCAATCGCAGGAGCAGGCTCCTGTTTTGATGCTGACAATGCCGCAGATATTAAAAATGCGCGATGCAAAGCGTTTCGTCGCTTCTGCGGCGGTATCAAAAAGATCTGCCCGAAGCGCAGGATCAGAAGCAAAAGCAAGTGCTTCATCGCGGGAGATCGTTTCGTTCCGGGCGATGCGGTCAATAATAGGCTGAAGAACCGGCATGAGGTCTCGCAGTTACGGTCACGAGCGCGAAACACTCGTGTCCGTCAAGAATAAGAGGTCGGAGGTCGAGTTTATGCCCGAAGGGAGGCTCTTCCGCTGCAGTCTGTGCCCGATTTGTATCAGGTCATGAAAATTTGGCTGCGGTCTACCGCCGGCATGTCGGCGGGCAGCCCCACATAGGGAGAGGCTTCGCGTTCAAACCCCGCGAAGAGCGCCTGCATGGCGCGCGCATACCATTCAAGGAAAATGCGCACGCGCTTGGTGTGCCAAGCTGACCGCGAAGTCACGATAAAGCACTCAACGGGCGGATGTGACCAGCCCGGGAGAATCGGCACCAAACGCCCCGCCTTCAGATCGTCTGCAATCTGCACGAGCGGCAGATCCGCCGCGCAGCCCATGCCTTTCAATACCGCCGCGCGGATAGCCAGGATGTCGGTGGACCGTACGGCTGAAGCATACTGGACAGCCTCCGTTTCACTGCCGCGCTGAAGCACCTTCGTCTCCGGGCGTACCGGTCCGCAGTAGATGTAGCCCGAATGACGGCGCAGATCCGCGGGCCTCACGGGCATGCCGCACCGAGCAATGTAGTCCGGACTGGCCGCAGCTACGTAGACATTTCGCCCGCGGCTCATATAGACCAGATTCGGCAGCGTGGGAATCCCCGTGAGCGTGGCCACTTCACAGAGCCCTTTTTGTACGTCAGCCTCTTTCAAGCCGGCCAGGATCTCAACCGTAATGCCCGGATGCTCGATTTGAAAGCGCTGGAGCAGCGTCGTGAGATGCCTCGCCGCAAAACCCGGCGCCGACGAAAGACGGATCTTGCCTTCGAGCGTGCGGTTGTCATCCTTCAGAGCGTCCATCAGAGAGTCGTGCGCCCTCAGAATCGTTTCCATGCGTTTGTGCGCCATGCGGCCTGCATCCGTGAGGACCAATGGGCGCACGCCGTGGCGGATAAGCTCAACGCCGAGGGTGCGCTCGAGCCCAGAAATGGCGCGGGAAATACTCGAGGGTTCTGTTTCCAGCGCTTTTGCCGCTGCCGTCAGCGTGCCGCTTCTGGCAAAAACAATGAAAGAGCGCCAAGCCTGCAGATCATCTGTTTTTGCCATTAAAGCCTCCCTGCTCTACTGCACGCAGCATTTTCTCCTGCACGAAGGCACCCCAAAGCCCAACCGCTTTGCCGCCGCCGCGTCTTTTCATGATGTTAGTGCCTGAAGCGGCACGACTCCAGCCGCATATTTTGCACTCTACGCAAATTTAAATTGCTCCAAGCGCTATTGAATCCATGCACTCAGCGCTTCAGACTGCCTGCATATCAAGGGAAAAGCCTTTGGGCCAACCCTTCATCCCTCGATTCAAACTACCAAGCCTCAAACCCATTCACCAATAGGCAGCAAGACATGCAGCGCGATGAATTTTTCTGGACCAGCACCATCAACAAGGCGACCATTGTCGTCAATGCGGCTGAGGGCCTCCTTTCAAACGAAGCTGCACGGGAGGCCGCGGGCGGCGTCGCTCGTCTTGAAGCCAAGGCCGAAAAGGATCCGGCGCTGCGCGTGAAAAGCTACATTGCCTATGAGCCGCTCCTCATCGCAGAAACTTCGCCTGCGGTAACCCTTATCCACGCCGGCCGTTCGAGTCAGGACATTCTCTCCACCCAGCGGACGGCCATTCTCCGCGACCGCACCGTGCAGGTTGCCAAAGCCTTTGACGCAGTAATCGGGAAGCTCCTCGATCTCGCAGAGGCCAACCGTCATACGATTGTGCCCAACTACACCAACGGCGTAGCCGCTCAGCCCAACAGCTATGCGCACTATCTCCTCGGCATTACCGCCGCGTTCCTGCGCGACCGCGAACGTCTCAACGAGTGTCTCACCCGCTATAACGCCTGCGCGATGGGCTCCACGGTACTGAACGGCACGGGCTGGCCCCTGAACCGCGAGGCGATGGCCGTGCGCCTCGGCTTTCCTGCGCCGCGCCGCAACGCCTTTGATGCCACCTGCATGTCGCCCGCAGATATGCCTTTCGAACTCGCGAGCATCAATGCGTCCGCCGCTCTGCACGTCGGCAGCTTCATTTCTGACGTGATGGTGCAGTACGCTCAGCCGCGCCCTTGGATCCTTCTGCAGGAAGGCGGAGAGAACACCTACGTCTCGTCCGCTATGCCGCAAAAGCGCAATCCCGGCCTGATGAACAACTGCCGCGCCGACGCTTCGGACGTGGTGGGTGAAATGGCGGCCGCCGCCGCCCGTATCCACAATCTCGTTCCGGGCATGGTCGACGGCAAAAACGTCGCCAAGAACGGCCGAATGATGGATGCTGCCGTCGGCATGTTCAGCCGATTCCTCAAAGTGCTCTGCGCACTGCGCATCAATCCCGACCGCGCGCTCGAAGAACTCAACAGCGACTGGACAGCTTCGCAGGAAATCGCTGACCGATTGATGAAGGATCATGGGCTGCCGTTCCGCATCGGCCACCACATGGCGAGCCGCATGGTGTCGTGGGCCCGCGCCAACAACGTGCTTCCGCTCGACTTTCCCTACGCCCAGATGCAGGCGATCTACCGCGAAGAAATCGAAGAGGAATTTCCCGAGACCGACCCTGTGCTTCCGATGAGCGAAACCGAATTCAAAGATGCACTGGACCCGCGCAAAATCATTGAAAACCGCCGCACTGCCGGAAGCGCAGCACCCGCGGAAGTTGACGCCATGATCCGTGAAGACCGTGCGGCGCTCGCCCAATTGAGCGCCGTCACCGCTGAAGCCGAAAAGCGTACGAACGATGCGCTCGCAGCGCTTGAAGCCGAATTCAAGCACTTCCTCTAACTCTCCATCAAACCACCCTAAGGAAAGACGACTATGTATGCCCTGATGCCTTGGATTGCGGTGATCGTCACCGCACTGGCCGGCTGGGCGCTGATTAAGCGCTACTCCACCCACATGGTTCTGCTCTTCGCCGGTCTCGCGATTTTGCTTTGCGCGGTCGTTCTCGGCGACCCGAACTTCCTTCCCAAAGGCGTGAAGCCCTCAGGATTCGTGCTCTTTGACATCTTCAATACGCTCAAATCCATTGCCACCAAGCAGAGCGCCGGCATCGGCTTTCTGATTATGACGGCCGGCGGCTTTGCTGCCTATATGGACCGCATCGGCGCCGCCAAGGCCTTGGTTGACATCGCCGTGAAACCCCTCAGCATGCTGCGCGCACCGTACCTCGTGCTCGTCGGCGGCTATTTCGTCGGTCAGATTCTGGTCATGGTGATCCCGTCCGCCGCCGGCCTCGCAATGCTGCTCCTCGTCGCTCTCTTTCCGATCCTTAAGGCCGTGGGCACTTCTGCTGCCGCCGCTGCCGCGGTCATCGGCACATCGGCCGGCGTGACCTTTGCGCCGACGGCCGGCACGGCCAATCTCGCCGCACAGGTCGGCAGCCTTGATCCGGTGATTTATCTGGTCCAATATCAGCTTCCCGTTGCCGTCCCGACCTTGATTGTCATTGCCGCCGCCCACTACTTCGTGCAGCGTTTCTATGACAAGAAGAACGATGACGTTTATACCGATGTTTCCGCAGCCAAAGCCGCGGATCAGCCGGCTGCTCCGAAGTGGTACGCCGTCTTCCCCATTTTGCCGATTGCACTGCTCATCATCTTCTCCAAACTCGTCGTTGCTTCCATCAAGCTTGACACGGTGAGCGCGCTCTTTATGGTTTGGATCGGCGTCGTCATCATTGAAATCATCCGGTCCCGTGACGTGAAGAAGGTCTTTAAGGACGGTCTCGCGATGTTCCAGTCGATGGGCAAGATGTTCGCCGGCATCGTCGCACTGATTATCTGTGCGGAATTCTTCGCCACCGGCCTCAAAGTCTCCGGCCTCATCGACATCCTCATCAATTCCGCGCAGGGCGTCGGCGCGGGCATGGGTGCGATGACAGTGATTCTGACAGCCATCGTCTCGATCGTGACCTTCCTCACGGGTTCCGGTGTGGGCGCTTACTCGTCCTTTGCCACGCTCGCGCCTGACGTCGCTGCCGGTCTGGGCGGCTCGGTTGCCGAACTGGTCACGCCGATGCAGTTTGCCTCCGGCCTGCTGCGCGCCATGAGCCCGGTTGCCGGCGTGATCATCGCTGTGGCCGGCGCCGCCGGCGTCTCCCCGATGGCGATTGTCCGCCGTACCTGGATTCCAATGATTCTCGGCATCATCACAGCCATCATTGCCAACGAAATCTTTATCGGCTGATGCATCTCCGGCCAACGGTCTGCTGGTTTAAGACTGTTGGCAAAACCCCTCCCCCTCAAGCGCCTGCTGAAAGACTGCTCCTCCGTCTTTCGGCAGGCGTTTTTCATAACTTCACAGCTGCTTCCTTCAGACCAAAGATCGATCGTTGACAGCAAACGAAATCCATGCGCTGCATCAACATTGACCTCAATAGCAAAATGTCTACTTTCAAGGCTCGCGTTTCTCCAGATAGAAGTGCCATTGACGGCTCAACAAAATGAGAGATCTCAAGACTCTGACATTAAAAAAAGAGCTTGAGATTAAACGGAGAAATATCATGACCCCAAAATGGACCTCTGCATTGGCTGCGGTCATCGCCTTAGCCCTGAGCGGAATTTCGCCTCCAAGTTCAGCAGCCGAAAGCATGGATACAGCAGCCGCTCATCAGGTTTATTCACACGGTGCCAAAGCCGACTATCTGGCCGGCTACCATATGCAGAACAAGCTTACGGCGAACTGCTCTGCCTGCCACCCGACGGATGCAGTTTCCGACAGTCAATCCGAAATTGACAAGAACTGCACTGCCTGTCACGGCACCTATGATGCGTTAGGCAAGAAAGACCATGCCGCCGGCAAGACTATCAGCGCGCATGCCGGACACCTTTCAATTGACTCCTGCACGACGTGTCATGGTGGACACGAAGCTTCGTTCTCATACTGCAACAACTGCCATGTCTTTGATATGCCGATGAAATTCGGTCGACAAAAGATAGCTTACGAACCGCAAGACCTATCCATCTATAAGGATGCGGTACCGAATCGAACGGAAAAAGCCGACTTTGTCATCGTTGGCGGCGGCGGAGCCGGTATGGCAGCGGCCATTGATGCTGCCCGAAACGGGCTGAATGTCGTAATGCTCGAGAAGATGCCCATCATCGGCGGCTCCTCTCTTTTATCAACAGGCGGAATGAACGTTGCCGGTTCGAAACAGCAAAAAGAAGCCGGCTTCAAGGATTCACCAGAAATTTTTGTCAAAGATACGCTCAAGGTCGGCAAAGGCACGAACGACAAAGTGCTCCTCAGCACATTGGCTCAGCAAAGCAACAGCGCGTTGGAATGGTTTGAGGCGATGGGCGGCCACCTTGACCTTGACCACGGCGTCTACGGCGGCTGCACGGTTCCGCGCATGCACTATACAAAGTCGGGCGGCATTGGACGCTATATGGTGGCAACCATGAAGCCCGTGCTGGAAAAATCCGGTGCAGATGTGCGAGTCAACTCTCAGGTGGTCCGCATTGAACATAACGCCTCCGGACGCGTTACCGGCGTTTTAGTGAAAGGCAAAAACACGGGGCTTTACCGCATTGAAGCTCCAACCGTACTTCTTGCGACCGGGAGCTATGCCAACAACAGCCAGCTCGTCAGTAAATACCATCCTGAGTTCTTCGGCATGGTGACCTCAGCACAGCCTGGTTCGCACGGTGACGGCATTTATCTTGGCCAAGAGGTCGGAGCCAATGTCACGCACCTCGAGCGTGTTCAGGTGCACCCGAATATTGCATCAGGCACAAGCCTAATGATTACGCTCGCCATGCGCACGAACGGCGGTATTCTCATCAACAATCAAGGCAAACGTTTCTTCAATGACAATGCGCCTCGCAATGAACTCGGCGCCGCAATGCTGAAGCAGCCTGCCCAGAAAGTCTGGCTTATCTATGACGACGGTGTCGTGGCTAAGCGTCCGAAGGTTCACCAAGGCTACGTGAAACTCGGTGTAGTGGTTGAAGCCGATACGCCCGAAGCACTGGCTCAAAAACTCGGTCTTCCGGAAGCAGCCTTTGCTCAAACGATGAAGCGCTACGCGGAATTCGTCAAGAACGGCAAAGATGAAGACTTCGGCCGCAAAGAACTGCCTGAACCGCTAAACAAAGGCAAGCTGTATGCCATTGACGTCGTGCTGGCTGTCGGCGGAACACTGGGCGGGCTTCGAACGGATGCACGCACTCATGTACTCAATCAACGCGGCGAAGTAATTCCGGGACTCCTTGCTGCCGGCGAAGTCGTTGGCGAATGGCACGGCGATGACCGCTACGGCGGCAATGCTGTAGCCGGAAACATCGTCTTCGGCCGCATTGCTGCGCAGGAAGCCGAAAAAGCAGTCGCCAAACAGCCATAAGTGAATTAAACGACTCAGAAAAGCCGAGTCATTCAATAATCTGCAATCTGTTTAAGAGATCTTCACGCGCTTCAAAGCTCGTGAAGACTCGGCAGAAATTCTCCGTTCCTTGCTGTAGAAAAGAAGTCTGTTAAGAGAGCTCAGACACCGTTCAGCCTCCTGTCAAGACATGGTGTCAAACTCAGCTCCCAGCGATTCCAGACCGGCAGCAACTAACGTCCAAGCGCCTGTCAAGAGATTCATCCCAACTCCCGGCAGGCGTTTTTCGTTGCTGCCGAAAGTCAGACACTGGCTCAGTATCCGCGTCGGGGGATCCTGTGACGTGATAAGTCGGGCATGTTTCTGAACCTTACTCGAGACGGCGAAGAGAGCCGAAATCCGCCGCAGTATTCTGTCACGCCTCCCACACCGATAAACAGGGCAAGAGCAGTCATGCCTTCGTTTGCGTTTGCCGCTCTCCCCCTCATACGAATAAATCAGGGTTAACACTTATTTGTAACGACGTATTATTCGTTTTTAAGTTAGCTAAATTATGAGTGAGAGATCATAAAAATTTGGAAACCCTTCTTTTTATACTGACCGGTCAGTCATTGAATACAATTAAATTTGTCACATCAGCAATGTCAATTCGTCCTGTCCGACAGGACGTACCGTACACGAAAGACGCCCTGCAAACCCGCTTCTGATTGAAGTCTGAGGAATTTGTTCGCAACATGCTCACCATCGGCATCGACCTCGGTTCGACCACGGTCAAATACGCACTTTTGTCGGAATCGGGCGTACTGCTCTCTCACGACTATGTTCGGCATGGCAGTGCGGTCAAACAGACGCTTGAAAAGGTGCTTCGCGCACTCGCGCTCAGAACGCATGACGCGCCCGTCCATGTGCTTTTTTCGGGTTCCGGAGCTTTGGGGCTGGCGGATGCGCTCGGTGCGGGCTTCGTGCAGGAGGTCATCGCCGCTTCGCGCTACCTCAAACACCGAGCGCCCGATTTGGATGCCGCCATTGAATTGGGCGGAGAGGACGCTAAGCTCCTCTATTTATCCAACGGCGTTGAACTGCGCATGAACGAAGCCTGTGCAGGCGGCACAGGCGCTTTTATCGATCAAATGGCATCGCTCTTGGATGTTGATGCAGCCGGACTCAACAAACTCGCGAGTGAGGCCGAGATCTCGCATCCGATGGCATCGCGCTGCGGCGTGTTTGCCAAAACCGATTTGGTAGCGCTCTTGAACGGCGGCGTGCCGAAGTCCGAAGTGGCCCGGTCGGTGCTTGACGCAGTCGCTGAACAAACCGTGAGCGGCCTCGCCTGCGGGCGTCCTGTCAGAGGCAAAATTGCTTTTCTCGGCGGACCGCTCACTTTTCTTTCAGAGCTTCGCGCCGCCTTTGAACGGCGTCTCTCGTCGACGGGGACAACCTTTGCTTCCTTTTGCGATGCGCACTGCGCCGTGGCCATCGGCGCTGCCATGGAAGGCATGGATCCGGCCTCCCGAGCGCATCGCTCCCGCGTCTGGCATTCGATTGACGATTTAGTCCGTGAGATCCTCTCCGCAGCGCCGGAGAACCGCGGCTCGGGGCTGCCGCCGTTATTCAAAAATCCGGCAGAACGGGAAGCCTTCACCGAGCGCCACCGCCGAGAGTGCGTTGAGCGTTCGCCCATCGAAAATGCAGAGGGCGACCTCTTTCTCGGGGCCGACCTTGGTTCAACCACCGTCAAGGGCGTCGTGCTCGATGCTCAGGGGCGCCTCCTTTACAGCTGGTACGAACAAAATGAAGGGCAGCCGCTCGAACGCCTCTATCGTGCCGTAAAGGCGCTCCTCTGTGTCGTGCCCGCCAAAGCACACATTCGGCAGGCCTGTACCACCGGATACGGCGCAGACCTCGCCCGAGCGGCGCTCGGCGCCGCATTCAGCGAAGTCGAAACGCTCGCGCACGAACGCGCTGCCGCCGCCTTTGAACCCAATGTGAGCTATGTCATCGACATCGGCGGCCAGGACATGAAATGTCTGGAGGTTGAGCACGGCCTCATCCGCAGCGTGAAGCTTAATGAAGCCTGCTCATCGGGCTGCGGCTCTTTTCTGCAGACGTTTGCCAAGCAGCTCTCGCTCACGCTCCCTCAATTCGTTGAGGCTGCGCTCGCTTCGAAGGAACCCTGCGACCTCGGCACCCGCTGCACGGTTTTCATGAATTCCAAGGTGCGCCAAGCCCAGCGCGACGGCGCATCGCTCGAAGACATCGCCGCGGGCTTATGCCGTTCAATTGTCAGAAATGCGCTCTACAAAGTGCTGCGCATTCACGATCCGGCAGAGCTCGGCGAACACGTCGTCGTTCAGGGCGGCACGTTTCTCAATGACGCCGTTCTGCGTGCTTTTGAGGAGCAGATCGGCCGCCCCGTTATTCGGCCGGACATCGCCGGACTGATGGGCGCCTACGGCGCAGCGCTGATTGCCATGGAACGCACCAGCGCGGCAGTGCCGGAAATCGACCTCGATCCGGCAAAGCTCGATGCGGGCAAAGTCATTCAGCGAGAACTGCTTTGCCGCGGCTGCGGCAATCACTGCCGCCTCACGATGAACCGTTTCCCTTCGGGCGACAAGTTCTTTTCGGGGAATCGCTGTGACTTCGCACAGAAAAGCGCGGGTGCGGGCCGACGGAAGAAAGCGTCCTTCATTGACTGGAAGCTCGAACGGCTCTTTGCGGGCGAACCGCTCCCTTTGGAAGCGGCCGCCATGGGCGTTGTCGGAATCCCGCGCGCACTCAATACCTACGAACACTACCCCTACTGGTTCAAACTTTTCAGCTGCCTAGGCTTTCGCGTGGAGCTCTCGCGCCCGTCCGACCATGCCCTCGCCTCGAGCGCCTCCGAAACCGTGCCGTCGCAGAGCCTGTGCTTCCCGGCGAAACTCGCTCACGGCCACGCCGCTGACCTCGCCCGCAAAGGCATTGCAGACATCTGGATGCCCTGCGTGCCGCTCGAGGGCCCCAGACATTCGGGCGAAAAGCATATCGACGGGCGCTTTGCCTGTCCCGTGGCGGGCGGCTATCCGGAAGCCATGCGCCTCTCGCTCGCCTCCACGCTCCCGAACGCCCGCATCCTCACGCCTTTCGTAGATCTTGAGTTCCCCGAAAGCGTCGTTCGCGCGGTCACATCCGCGTGGCCTGCCCTTTCCCCCAAAAAAGTGCGTCAGGCGGTCGATGCCGCTCACGCAGCGCTCGAAGACTACCGCGCAGCATTGCGTCAAGCGGGCGAAGCACTGTGGCGCCGGCATGAAACCTCGGGCGAACCGCTCATCGTGCTCGCCGGGCGGCCTTACCATCTTGACCCGCTCATTAATCACGGACTCCCCGCCTTGATTGAATCCATGGGCGCTGAAGTCGTCACGGAAGACGCCGTAGCGCACCTCGCAGCGGTTCCAAGCGACATCGAGGTCGTCAATCAATGGACCTTCCACTCGCGCCTCTACCGTGCAGCAGCGCTCGTACGGGAGAGCCGATCCGCAGAGCTCGTGCAGCTCATGAGTTTTGGCTGTGGCATCGACGCCGTCACCTCCGAGCAGATTGAACGCCTTCTCGCTCAGCGCGGAAGAATCGCTACCACCCTCAAAATTGATGAGGGCGATACGCTCGGCGCAGCACGCATTCGACTGAAGTCGCTCCTGGCCGCGCTCGCAGATCGCCGGCGCAGCGACCAGAAAGCGGCGGCGGAGAGCCTCGAAGACATGACAAAGTCTACGGACACTCCGGTGCCGCTCGACAAAATGCTCGCCGACCGCGTGATCTATGCGCCGCAAATGGCACCGATCCACTTCCCGGTGATTTGCGCCGCATTAGGCGCAGTCGGCTGGCGCGTGGAGCTTTTGCCCGAAGTACGTCCTCAGGCGATCGAAGAAGGCTTAAAGCACGTGAACAACGATGCCTGCTACCCGGCAATCGTCGTGATCGGGCAGCTTCTCGACGCTTTGAAGACGCATGCCGTTGATCCCGACCACAGTGCGCTGCTACTCGCTCAGACGTGCGGCCCCTGCCGTGCCACAAACTACCCGACGCTGCTGCGATGGGCACTCAAAGACCTTCACCTGGAGAGGGTGCCCGTTGTGTGTCTCTCGGGCGGAAGCATTGAAGGCGCGCAGACCCTTAACGTGGGGCTCGGCGGCCTCAGACGCCTCATGCTCGCAACGCTCTACGGCGACATGCTGCAGCGCCTCTCGCTTCATGTTCGCTCCCATGAGCTTCATCCGGGCGATGCGCAGCGTCTCGTTGACCGCTGGACCGCCAGAGCCGCTCAAGCCGCGGCCGCCGGAGATGCCCGACGCTTTGCTGACGACGCCCGTGCCATGGTGCGCGACTTCTTCGCTGTGCCGATGGACGGCACAGAGAAGATTCGGGTGGGCATCGTCGGCGAAATTCTACTTAAGTACCATCCCGCCGCCAATCTCGGCATCGTGCAGGAGATCATTGATGAAGGCGCGGAACCGGTGCTCGGTGACCTGGCCGCATTCTTCCTCTACTGCCTCTATGACCACATCAATCAGGCCAAGGTCTTCGGCGGACCGCGCCTGAAAGCCATGGGAGCCTGGCTGATGATCCGCTGGTTTGAGCATCTCCGCGGCATCATGCGCAAAGCACTTGACGGAACACCAGTGGCAGGCGTGTCGACCCTCGCGGAAGACCTCGAGCGCATTGACGGACTTGTGTCCGCCGGTCAGGAAGCCGGCGAAGGGTGGCTCTTGACCGCCGAAATGGTGGAGTTTATTCACTCCGGAACGCCCAACGTCGTGTGTCTGCAGCCCTTTGGGTGCCTGCCCAACCACGTTACCGGGAAAGGCGTCATCCGGCGGCTCCGCGAAGAAAATCCCCTCGCCAATATCTGCGCCATCGACTTTGAAGCCGGCACCTCTAAAACCAATGTCTCCAACCGCCTGAAGCTTTTTCTCGCACAAGCAAGAGAAAACTTCGAGCGGGGAATTGCTGTTGACGAGCCGGTGCCGACGGCGCACCGCATCATCCCCATCACGCCGTCAGCCAATATTGCGGTTGATGCATCCGAGAGCCCGCACAAGGACCGCGGCGGCGGTCAGGCGGCCTGCTGACGCTCCGACTGCGTTCATTTGAATGCGGTTTAAAAACAAAAAACCGGCATCCCCAAGGAATGCCGGTTTCCTAACTCACAAAGGCTGAAGTCAGCGCTTGCAGCTGCTGGTGCAATTAGAACTTGTGAACGAGGCCAAGACCAAATTCACCCTTCTTGGTCTTCGTCTTGTCAACAGCTCCGCTCACAACGTCGGTAACCTTGAGAGTACCTTCGCTGTATGCCGCAAATGTGTAAACCATTGTGCGCTTGCTGAACGGATAAGAATAAGCAGCAGAAAGACCCCAACGATCGAAGTCAGCCGTCTTCACAGCCTTAACCGCTGTGGCGAGGGTTGAGGTGACATCAGCACTCGTTTCACCGTCGACATAGTTAGCCTGAGCATAAACGGTGCCGCCAAGAACCGGAGCAGTCGCACCAAGTGTCAAAGCGTAACCTTCAAGACCTTCGCCATCAACAGCGGCAAATCCTGTCTGGTTTCCCTTGATGTCGGTAACACTGTAGCCGCCCATCTTGTTCTCGTTCTTGCCGTACTGAGCCATGCCGTAGACCTTGGCAACGCCGAAGTCATAGGAAGCGCCCCATGTCACGCCGAGAGAGTCTTCGGAATTCGCTGGAGTATTAGCCGCGTTCAAAACGGTATCCACGACGAGGCCCGTGCTGAAAGCGCCGAGCTCATACTTGGCACCAAGACCGGCATAACGGTCGTTGTTGCGTTCGTTGCCGGCAGCTTCCTGACCATTGCGGTTGAAGGAGTACTGAGCATAAACCTTGACGCCGGCGAAGGACGGCGTGACATAGGTCACGGTGTTGTCCATACGATCGCGGTCGGAGAGATTAAAGAGACTCTTGGCGCCGGCCGTATCGCCCCAGCCCGTGCCGAAAACGGTGTAGCCATAAACCACATTGTAGGAACCAACGCCGGCAGAGAGCGCGCCGACCCGGCCCATAGAGAGCGTACCGAAATCACCTGTCACGAAGAGATTGGCTTCACGGCCAAAGAGACGGCCGCCCTGCGACATCGTGCCGTCATCAGCAGCGAAGCCGTTTTCCAGAATAAAACCAACCTTAACGCCGTTGCCAAGATCTTCCGTACCCTTCAAGCCGAAACGGGAACCGGAATTCTGACCAGCCTGTTCTTTAAAGGTATTCACAGCATCAGCATCACCAACCTTGGAGTACTGATAGTTAAGACCAAGGTCAACGACGCCGTAAAGCGTAACGTCAGCGGCAGCAGCGCTACCAGCAAAAGCGCCCAGGACAGCCAGAGCAGCGAGTGTCTTTTTCATTTTCAGAGCCTTATTCAATATGTTTGAGTTATCCTGCTCTGCGGGGAGGGGCGGAGCAGGCTTGCGTTAGGCAGCCGAAGTAAAACCGGCGGCCGCTCCGTCCAAAGAATGACCGCCGGTGGCTTCTGACTGCTTAAGGAGCTCAGGCTTGCGCCTGAACTCAAACGGCATTCTTTCATTACCCCCCCCCCCGCCACAGGGTTTTCACTTAACTCGCCTTTGTTTTTATTTGAATTTCAAAGTGTTATAGACAACTCGCCCCGCTTTACCGCTTCGCCAAATGTATCTTTAATACAACTAAATATTTGAATACGAGGTGAGTGCTACAACTGGATACGGCTCCATTCAGAGAGCAGCAAAATCACACTCATCAAAGCCTGAACTCCCGAATAACAGATCCCGAACTCGAGTAAGTGAGGTTAACGATCTGCGGTTTTGCTATGTCAGCCCCATAAAAATGAACAAATAAATTTTGAAAGGCTTCTTTTTTAAAATGTTATCTCTCATCTTAATTCGTATCTTTTTGTGCTTTAGTGATGTAAAAATCTAGCGACAAGTTTTATGCCATCAAGGAACCCAATGCCGAGGCTTTGTGCTGCATCTTCGCATATCAAACATCACGGGATCAGATCACCAAGAAATCCTAATGCTTGGTCCGCAAAAATGTCGTCTGCTTTGCAGCCGATTCCATCATCAATACCACTGCCAAATTTCCTCAGTACGCCCAAAGAGCCTTTTGTTTCAGCCTGGAAAAGACTTTGGTCAATGAGACAAGTTATCACCATGATTTCCCAGACGATCCAGCCCCTACCCCAGCTGCTGCCAAGATAAATGCAGCTTTGTGAAAGACCCGCGCTTGAGGTTCAGTCGGGTTTTTGCACAGCTGTGAAGGAAGCGGTGCTCCAGCAGCTGCCGCAGCAACACCGAGCAGTAACACTGGTCCCTTTGCTTCACCCATACCCCCCATACACACACAAGATGGCGTTGCTGGCCGACTGTATGCGGGTAGACGATGCACTCAGAAAACGCTCTCCAGCAAAAAATAATTTTCCCGTTCACACAGAGCAATGAAACGATCTTCATTCTTAATGAGGCACGAGAAAAAATACTGATCGCCAAAACAATTAGCAAATTGATATATTAAAATATCAACAGCATCTTGATTTAAGTCAATGCGTCCGCCTGTTTTATAAAGAAACTTTTAATGATCTTAATGTTTAAACCATTAAAAATAACCGCAAATTCAATAATAAAATTGATAAAATAAAATTCGATTTTATTTACAAACAGCACAGTTTAAACAGCATTAAGCATATGACGCAGAAACTATATATTTCTTAAGACAATAAGCATTCATTGCCTCAGAGATCAATTCTTGATTTCTTTATTTTAAATAAATAATCTCTTCGGTTAACTGGTCATTCTATAAATGAATACTTAATTTGCTGATCCTGCGAGCAGGCTTCTCATCGCCCTGGAGTATCACTCGAACCAACAGCTTCTAGATTCAGGATTAACCTGCCCCCATGCGTCGAGATATGAGTGATGCCTGTTCTACTGCGATTTCGCGAGCCCTGTGCACGAGCTCATCGCGGTAACGCAGTGTTGGAATTGAAACCGAAACGGCGCCGCAGGCGACATTCTCGCCGTCGAGTACTGGCACTGCGATGCAGCGGATCCCCTCATACTGCTCCTCGTCATCCTCCTCAACACCAGTGGAGCGGATCAAGGCGAACCGCTCTCGGAAAAGTTCTATTTTGGACTGAACCGTCTCACCCCCTTCTGCGGCGATCTGTGAAAGGAGTCGCTTACGCTCCTCTTCTTCGGAAAAAGCAAGGAAAATTCGGCCTGAAGCGCTGTTTATCATTGGGAACGTACTTCCGAGACGCACTTCTTGCCGCAGCGCGTGACTCGAAACCTGCTTGTCAATCACGAGCATCTCCGTGCCCGAAGGTACCGCGAGATTCACAGTCTCATCGATCTCAGTCAGAATACGTTCCAAATAAGGACGAGCTATCTTGAGGAGTCCGGTCTTTTCAACCACCTTGCTGCCGATCGAAAAAAGTTTATAGGAGAGCGAGTAGCGGCCGCGGCGCTTTTCCTGGACGACGAAACCCTTGTCAGCGAGCGTGAGCAGGAACCGATGCACACTCGTCTTAGGCAGCCCAATCTCTGTGGCTAGTTCGTTAAGTTCCCAAGAACTCTTTTTTGAGAGTGTGTCGAGCAAATCACAGACCTTTTCAACCGAACCGATCGTATAGTACTTCTTGCCTTCATCCATGGTGGAGCTTCCAGTTCCTGTATGTTGCAGCGCTCGGGAACAGAGCGCTGCTCTGCATTATTTACAAATAATTATGCCGCATCCCGGAATGGTATCCTAGAGATGCGGCATAAAGAAAATCCTGCGGATCAGTGTCTCAAAGTTTCAGCCGCGATACGGCCGCATTCCCGAATGACACAGTAAGCATAGGCAAGGACAATGAAGGAGATGGGCAGCCCCACAATCGTGAACATGCCGCGCACAGAATCGACGCCCCCCGTGGCGACAAGCAGGTAGCCGATCACACCAAAACTTACGCCCCAGATAATCTTTAACCAGCGCGGCGCCTCGTCATCGACGGAAAGATTCTTCGTCGACAAAGTCGCCATGGTACCCGTAATCGAATCAGCCATTGTCGAGAAGGAAAAAAAGACGGCAATTATGAAGAAGGCTGCAAGAATCTTCGCGAAGGGCAGTGTCGAGAGAATCGTGAAGATCGTCACTTCAAGCCCCTTTTCGTTGACACTCTGCCAAACATCCATAATACCGGTGTACTGAAGCCATACAGTTGTGCCGCCCCAGATCGCGATCCAGACGATACAGAAGAGCGTAGGAGCGCCGATATTCATGAAAATGAATTCACGTACGGTGCGGCCTTTGCCAAGACGAGCGAGGAAAAGACCGATGATAGGTGCGTAGACAAAGAAGGAAGCCATGAACATAATGATCCATGACTTAGACCAAGTCTCGTTCTCAGCCATCGTTGGCAAAATCACGCTGTGTTCGAAGAATCGGTTGAAAAACACACCGAGAGACTCAGTGCCTGCATCAACAATAAAGCGCGTCGGACCAAGACAAAGCACATAAACCATTAGGCCGATGAAGACGATCGTGCAGAAGCTCGAGAGAACACGCATGCCCTTCTTTATGCCTGTGAGGCATGAGACAACATAAACGGTGACCATGATGGCCGCAATCGCGAAGACCGTGACCCCGTCAATCGGCAGACCGAAGAAAAAGTTCAGTCCCGAATTGATCTGCATAAGTCCGACGGCCATCGAACAAGCGAGCGCGCCCACGATGCAAAACAGACTCACCATTGGAACGACGGTTTTCACGACGCCGTAAACTGAACTCGAAAGGTAGGGTTCGAAGATTGAGGACACTGAAATCGTACGGCGCCGATTGTAGGCCATGAGCGCCACGCCCACGGCGCAGAGCGAATACATCGCATACTGGGCGATCGTCCAGTGCAGCATCGTCTGGGAAATTGCGAAAAGACCCGCCTCACGTGTGAAGGGCTGCGCTCCTGCAGCTGCAGGGGGTGCGGCCATGTGGAAGATCGGCTCGCCCATCGCCCAGAAGAGGATACCCGTGCCAATACCCCCCTTGAGACTCATCGAGAACCACTGCCACATCGTGTATTCAGGCTTCGCGCCTGCCCCGCCGATCACCACGTCGCCCGCCTTGGAAAAAGCGAGGCCGAAAACCAGCAATACCAGGATAAGCGCGAAGAGCACAAGCCACCATCCGAAGTTGTCACTCACCCAATTGAGCCCAGCATCGAGGATTGAACCGAAGAGCTTTTGATTTGCGATTCCGAGCACGATCACCGCAATGCCAATCAGGTAGCTCGGCCAGAAAACACCTTTAGCAAGTTCGGTTTTTTTCTTGAAAACTGTCATGTTGTTACCCGTTTAGTTGTCCCATATTATGGGATTAAATTCCGCGTATTAGATATAAAACTGTATAAGTACTGAGTGGGGATAGAGCTCCTCACGGGCCAGTGTTTGGATCCGGCCGGCGTCGATGAATTGAGGGTTGAAAGGACAGCGTGGTCAGTTGAGCTCAGGCATTGGCGCGGGCTTATGGTCTCGCAAAGAGCGCCAGCGTTCGGCTTCACCGCTTGCGCGCCAGCGTTCAAACCTGTCAGTCTGCCCAAAGATATAGCTCGAGTAGCGCACGATGTACCAAAGGTAAAGCATCACGACGAAAGCCATCGGCAGCCCTATCAGAGTGAAGAGACTGCGGATCGCATCCTGTCCTCCAGAAATAATGAGCACATAGGAAATCATGGCGATCACAATGCCCCAGAGAGCCTTGATCAGCACCGGCGGTTCCTCGCCCACACTCGCATTTTTCGTTGAAAGCACGGCCATGGTGCCTGTGATCGCGTCGGCAAGCGTTGCGAAGGAGAAGAAGACTGCAAAAAGAAAAAAAGCACTCAGCATTCTGCCCTGTGGAAGCGTAGAGAGCAGCGCGAAGATCGTACTTTCCATGCCGCTTGCCTGAACATGCGCCCAGATATCGAAAGTTCCGCTCCATTGACACCATACTGCCATGCTCGCCCATGCACCAATCCAAAGGATGCAGAAAACAGAGGGCGCAAAGATATTCATCCAAACGAATTCACGAATGGTCCTACCCTTCCCAAGGCGCGCAAGGAACAGCCCAAGAATGGGAGCGTAAACAAAGAAGGAGGCAGTGAACTGTACATCCCAATCACGCGACCAAGTTTCACCTGGCGCTAGCGTCGGCAGGATAAGCGAATGTTCAACAAAGTTGTTGAGATAGTCACCGAAAGCTGTGACTGAGAGATTCATGATGAACTGCGTAGGACCGACCACCACAGCATAGATCATCAGAGAGGCGAAAATCGCCGTACAGATCTTTGAGAGTATATTGAGGCCGCGCTTGATACCAAGAAGCGCTGAAATAGTGTAGACAAAAGCTAGCATCGACACGATCACGAACCAAACCATCGGTGAGGGATCGATGATGTTGAGGAATCCGAGACCTGAACTGATCTGCATAATGCCCACTCCCATCGAGCAGGAGACGGCACCGGCAATGCAGCAAATGCAGGCAGTATGGGTAAAGTCCTTGATGATGAGGTACACGCGCGGACTCACAAACTCCTCAAGGAATGTAGTAATGCCTAGCGCACGGTGAAAGTTCCAAGCAAGGATGCCGACCACCACAGCGCAGAACGTGTAAAGCCCATATTGAACCAATGTCCAATGTGTAAAGGTTTGAGCCACGGCAAATATCGCAGCTTCACGCGTAAAAGGTCCAGCACTGGCTGCGGCAGGAGGTTTCGCCATGTGAAAGATCGGCTCGCCCATGGCCCAGAAGAGAATCCCCGTGCCGATGCAGCCGTTGAGTGCGATCGCAAACCAAGTACTGTAAGAAAAGTCAGGTTTTGCGTTCGTTCCGCCGAGGCGGAGATCGCCCACGCGAGTGAAGGTGAGGCCAATAACGATGAAGAGAATGCTGAGCCCGAAAAGCAGCAGGAACGCACCGAAGTTGTCCGAAAGAAAGGCGAGCAGCCACTCAAGACTGCTGGCGAGGCGCTCCGTCCCCGCTGCGCCAACAATGATGAAGCCGAGCGTAAAGGTGAGCGCTGGCAAAAGCGTACGAAAATTAATTTGCTTGGGGGAGAGAACTAAGGGCATCAGCATTACTCATCTGTACCGCATTGCGGAATGTAATTCTAAATATTTAGAGTTTAGATATTTAGTTCTAGTCTCGTACCTTAGGAATAACCCGCATTCCTTTGTACGCTAAAGCACTCTTTGGACATGAAAAAGCCGAATTTACCCCACCAAGAGAGCGAAGCTTCACAAGGCGTCCGAAACAACCCCCGTCAAGGTAAGGCGCATCGCCTTAAATAAATGCTGCGACGGAAAGCTCCATTGTTGCGCCTGCAGGCAGTGCCTTGACAAAGTATGTAAAGCGTGCAGGTTTATGTGTGCCAAAGAAGTGTGCGTATTCGTCATTGAAGACAGATAAGTCAACAGCATCTGTGAGTGCAATGTCAACGCGAGCGATGCTTTCAAGATCACCCCCGCCTGCACGCACAATGGCAAGGAGATTAGCGAGAACCTGACGCGTCGAGGCGCAGGTTTCCTTCTCAAGCACTCCGGTCTTCGGATCGAGCGCGATCTGGCCCGAGGTGAGGATCATGCTGCCCGACTTGATGCCGTGCGAATACGAACCGAGTGCTTTGGGCGCATCAGGAGCATTGATAGTAGTGAATGACATGGTAAGAATTCCTTCCAATGACCGAAGAAGGTTTCAGACGCATAGCGCCCAGTCCCACTTCGGGAAAATTGATAAAACTTTTCGCCCAACGGTCTTGGAGATCGTGCGGGCAAATTCAAGAACGCCCCACCGAGGGACTTTTAAGACAACTCTCCGCACACGCAGGCGTTGTCGACACGCTCCACGGTGTAAGTAAGATCCTGCCGTTTCAGGAACGCATGCAGTTAACCGCTTCGTTAAGGTTTGCCGGCTGCGCTTTTACGTCCCTAACAACAAATCCCTTGCCGATAAACCTGAAAGGTATGTCATCAACTGCGGCAGTCTCGACAAACGGCCAAAATTCGTGCTTGAGGAACCAAGGAGCAATCTGTCAATGAATGCGGAGCTTAGAGCTCCCATCAGTCATCTTGCCCCTGGTGGGGATTGTTTCGAGTTTGACTTCTTCAAACCTCACCCTGAGCGTTGAAGCCTTCGTAGATCAATCGCACTGTGGCACCGAGCGTACAGATCGGTTCGGGCGGCAGCCATGAAGGTTTTTCATCATTTTGCATGTAGGACAGCTCCTCGCTTTCGATGCCGTTAGCCCATTCAGCGAGAAAGTGACCCATGGTGTAGACCTTGGCGATGCCTGCTCCCTCGCCGACACCAGCAAAGAAGACATTGCCGCGGCGACCGAAAACAGGCTTGGAATTCATCGTGAGATGAATCATGCCGCCCCAGACGTATTCGAAGTTAACGTGCGAATGATCAGGGAAGCGGTTATCAAAGGCCTTACGCAGCAATTTCTGCGAGTGTCGGATCTGCTCAGGTGAACACGTATAGTAAGTGCCGTAAAGCAAGCCGTTGCGGACGAAGAGACGGTTGTCTTTGGTGAAGCGAACCGTAGTACCCGCAGAGTTGGCAGCAGTAACTCCCCAGGGTTCGATGCCGCGGAAGTCCTCCATCTCTTCTGCCGACAGCTGGCGCGAAAGCGCACCGTACGAAATGATCGGACAGAAGCGGTGATCCGAGAGGCCAAGTTCCTGCAGGAAAGGACCGGTAGTGACAATCGCAGCGCGGCAGCGCACCTTCTTGCCGTTGAGCAAGATCACGACAGGGTTCGTCTCGCTACCGGCAATCTGCATCACCGGAGTTTTTTCAAAGATATGCACATTGGGCCCGAGCGTCGTAAAAAGGGCACGCACGACTTCAGCCGGATTGATGAGAACTGAACCAGGATTGAAGATCGCTCGGCTATAGTAGCCTGTGCCGAGCCGCTCGGCGAGCTGCCTGCGGTCAAAGTCGTCGTACTTCATGTTCATACGGTCGAGGATCTCTCGGTCATGGTCGAGAATCTTCCAAAAGCGCTTTTCGCGGGCAGCTAAATACTTGCCGTGTTCACTCCAGTCGACGTCGAGCTTGTTTGCCTTCACTGCCTCACGCATCTTGTTGATCGCGAAGACATTAAGGCGTACCGTCCATTTCTCGTCCTCGGGCGTAAGGACGTCATCACCGAACTTATGAGGCACATCGATCAGGAATCCAGCGTTTTTACCAGAATCATTCGATCCGATGCGGAGCGCCTCAAAAACAGCTATTTTCGCATTCGGATAGAGTTCCTTGAGCCGTGTTGCAGCTCCAAGACCACCATATCCGGCCCCCACAACAACGTAGTCGTACTCGTCAAGGATTTCGTCCTCGTGGTTGAACTGGTGGTTTTTATAGGTTGAGGTTTCTAGCCAGCCGCTCACGCCGAGTTCGGCGGGATAGATTTTCACGGATTGCATAACTATTTAATTCCGCATTATGGTATTAAATACCGTTTATTTTCGATAAAAAAATAGAAGAGATCGTTCGACTGTCCTATACCGCCGCACTCCCTCCATTTTTCGAAGTGCAGACTTGATACGGATGTACATATTCTTTTCTCCGATACCAGGAGAGAAAATTATGTATCGACGCTCTTCAATAGTGGAAGAAACCGGCTCGGGCAGACAGGAGAACAGGATTGCAACCCGACCGTGATCCTCCCGAAGCATCTTTCAGAGGGGAAGATACTCGGGATTTGAGCCCTAATAAACCTCCCCTGCCAGAATTCAGGCTGTTCAATCAGGCCCAAAGATCACCGATTGTGTAGCCTTCAGTGAGCGGGTCCGTCGGGTCAAGCACTAGATTGCTATAACCATAGATCCAGGACTGACCGCCGACTGTGGGAACAACTGCGTCGTATTCACCAACCTTCACCTTTTCGACGAGTTCGCCCGTATAGACGATGCCAAGCAGTCCTTCATGGCGGAACTTCTCGTTCAGTTTCAGTTCGCCCTTGGCATAAAGCGTGGCCATCTTTGCACATGTACCCGTGCCGCAGGGGCAGCGGTCAAGTGCACCGATCCAAGTAGAAGGATTATCAAAATCGACGTTCCCAGAAGCAACCGTTACTGCGTTCTTCCAGTCCGCATTTGGATTTGTCGTCGGTCCGGAAAGCTGCGAGATCGTGATTCCTACATCTGGATAGTCCGGATGATGAACAGGAAGCTGGTCCTGAGCAGCTCGCAGGATAAGAGAGGAAACACGGGTTATTTCACGTCCCATTTCGGGCTTGAGTTCAAGCCCCTTGAACTGACGCACATCGGCAATCACGTACCACATGCCACCCCAAGCCACATCTACTTTCACTTTACCGAGATGCGGAACATCTATTTCTTTGTCTACATAAGCAGCAAAAGCCGGAACATTCTTAAAAGTGACCTGAGTCACCTTGCCATTGTGGCACTCGGCCTTAATTCCGATCAGGCCGGCTGGTGCTTCGAGAATGAATTCCGTAACAGGTTCGACCATCGGAATAATGCCGGTCTCAAGGAGCACAGTTGCAACGGAGATCGTATTGCCGCCCGACATGAGCGGATACTCAACCTGCTCCATGATGATGTAGCCGGCAGCGGCTTTTGGATCTTTCGGCGGAACAAGAATATTGCAACAAAGGGGCGGGTAACCGCGCGGTTCGCGAAGAAGAAACTTGCGCAGAGCATCGTCGTGTTCACGCAGATAGACCATCTGCTCATAAACGCTGTTGCCCTTAAGGGGAGCCACGCCGCCCGTGACGACACGCATCGGCTCTCCCGAATGTGTCTCCACACAGTTGATGACACGCTTGAAGCTCATGAAATTCTCCTTGTAGCTGGAAGCTGTTTGTTTATGAATTCCGAATTACGGGACGTTGTTCCGCAATTCGTTAAATGAATAATACTTCCTCTACATCATTTTGTTTAACCGGATAAACTCCTACTCATAAAGAGTTAGTTTTAGCACTGTTCAACAACCGAGCGACATGCATGGTTAAGGCGATGCCAGCAGCCTTCTGCAGACTGCATCGAGATAATTCTTGCGTTATATGGAGGATCTGGACTCTGCATGTGCCCATGAAAACCAAACCACTTCACCAGCTCCAAGTAGCGAAAACCCCCGCAGACCGAAATCTGCGGGGGTTCGTATAGGGAGCCTGGCGATGACCTACTTTCACTGGAAATACAACCAACTATCATCGGCGCAGAGGCGTTTCACTGTCCTGTTCGGAAT